>JBEKRO010000005.1:0-121647 GCA_049518655.1 Bryobacteraceae bacterium
GGCCGCGCGATCGGAATCGGCTAACGCTGTGATAAATACTCTGCGCTATCATCAGCGCTGGGCTGGTTCCGACGACAGCACTCAGGAGTTGGACGCAGGTTACAGCCTGCGCGCGGCCACCACGGTCCTGGCCTCAGACCTGGCCTATACCCGCCACGTCGCTCATCTGAAGTACAATTACTCAAGCCGCACTCAGTCCGTGGAAGTGAAGATGATCGCAGGTGCGATCTACGGCCAAGCTCCCCTGTTCGAGCGTTTTGCGCTCGGTGATAGCACGCTTCTGCGCGGCTGGAATAAGTACGAGTTAGACCCTCTCGGCGGAAACCGGCTGGCTTACGGGTCCGTCACATATGGTTATCACATCATGCGGGTGTTCTACGATACCGGATCGGTTTGGGATCAAGGCAAGTCGCTGGAGGTCAAGGAATCGGCGGGTATCGGCGTATCGAGCGGCCTGGGTGTCCTGGAGAAGGGCGCTTTTCTTGTAGCATTGGCCTTTCCTCTCCGGCAGGGCCACACCACTCCGGTGGTGATCGCGGGAATGAACTTTTGACGTGTACCATCCTGAAGCGCGCGCCAGCAGCACACCCGGAGACGACCGGAAGTCGTGCCCGCACGCCGGTCGAAGACGACCCAAAGTTGTCCACGGGATCAACATCGACTTGGAAATTCCCCGGTCGTCGTGCACTGGAGAACATCGACTCGAAGAAGACCGGACGGGTGGCGCGTCGGCAAGCGGTCCTCGCGCTGCTGCTTTCGCTCGAACTGGCGGGGATGACTGTGTCTTCGCAGGGCTTGATCCCGCATCACGTCGCGGGTGAAATCCACGTTACGGCCCCTACCCTGCACTTCCTCACCGGCAAGTCCCTGTCACGGCTTCACGACGGTGCGGCAGTCCCCTTCGACTTTCAACTCATCATCGCGTCTGGATCGAAGAATAATGTAGTCGCGCGCTCCCTGGAACGATTCACCGTGAGCTACGACGTTTGGGAAGAAAAATTTGCGGTAGTTCGCGTGCGTGATTTTCGCCGCTCTGGCATGCGCCTCTCGGCATCCAGCGCCGAGTCCTGGTGCCTTGACAATATCGTGGTTCCGGTCGCCGCTCTTCCCGCCGGACAGCAACTCTGGGCACGCCTGGAAATTCGGAGCGCGGAAACCAAAGAGCCGCTCGCCGCAAACTCCGGCATCAATCTGGCTACGCTAATCGAGATCTTCAGCCGCCCATCCCGCCCCCAGCAGGATCGTTGGTCGGTGGATTCGGCGCCGTTCCAATTGGCCGACCTGAAACAACCATGAATCGCCTCCGCAACCGCCTGATCCTGGTCTTCGTGGTCGCCACGCTCGCGCCATTGTGCCTGATGGGTTGGATCTCGGTTCGCCTGCTCCACTACAGCCTTTCGCTTTCCTCTACCCCTGAATTGGACCAGGTCTCGCAGTCGCTCAAAAGGACCGGGCACGAGCTGTTCCGGCGCGCGGGCGAATCGCTCAAGCAAGACGCCTTGGCAGGCCGCGTTCCTCCTCAGGAGTTCCCGGCAGCGACGCGCGACACTTGGCCACCGGCGGTTGAGGAATTTTTTTCGAGCGGCGAAGCAGAGAACGTTGGTCATCAGGGCGACCGCATCGAGTATTTAGTCCGGCGCAGGGACGGTGTCGCGATGTATGTCGAATCGCTCAATGGCATCTCCATGCAGCAGCTCTCCGATCAATACACCGGCGCGCGCGCTACCGTCGCCGCCGCGGGGACGCACAACTGGCGCCGCGGATTCACATACACGTACCTTCTGTTGGCCGCCGCCATCTGGCTGCTGACATTCCTCGCGCTGCTCTACTTCGCCAAGCGCATCAGCCAACCCATCAATGAATTGACCAAAGGACTCTCCAAGGTAGCGGCCGGACACATGGACTACCGTGTCCCTGAGGGCCGTGACGACGAAATCGGCTCCGCGGTCCGCGCCTTCAACGAAATGGCTGAGCAACTAAAGCAGTCCCAGGAACGCCTGGTCTACGTGACGCGCCTGGAAAGCTGGCAGGCACTCGCCAAGAAGATGGCGCATGAAGTAAAAAACTCGCTGACACCCATCCGCCTCACCATGGAAGAGATCGCCGTCCGCCAGTCGGGCTCCGGTGGCGATTTCTACGAACAAGCCGCGCAGATCGTGGTGGATGAAGTGCAAAGCCTGGAACGCCGCGTCCGCGCCTTCTCCGATTTTTCCGCCGAGCCTCCCGTCGCGCCGCGGCCCATCGACATCAATTCCCTGCTCGAAGAGCGCATCGCGTTCCTGCGTACCGCGCATCCCGATATTGTCTACAGCACGCGCCTCGCTCCCGATCATCCTCGCGTCTTCGCCGACGAAGATCTGGTCAAGGGCGTGCTCACGAATCTGCTCGAAAATGCCGCGCAGGCCGTCACTCCCGGCGGTGTTGTGTTGGGCGTGACGGCGGCCGGCGCCGACAAGATTACCATTGAAGTGCATGATTCCGGTCCCGGCCTCAGCGCGCAGGCGCGTGGCTCATTATTTCAACCGGCCATTTCTTTCAAGCGCGGCGGCATGGGCCTGGGCCTTTCCATTGCGCGTAAAAGCGCGCTGCTCGCAGGCGGCGACATTCTGCTGGTTCCCGGCGAGCTCGGAGGAGCCGCGTTCCGTGTCCTGCTTCCCGTGGCTTAGCGCGCTGGCTCTCTTCTCTGCACTGTTGTCCGCGCAAGAACCCATCTTGCGCGTTCCCGTCCGCCTCATCGTCGCACCGACTTCAGTTACCGATCGCTCGGGTAACTTCATCAACGGACTCACCGCCGCCGATTTCCAGCTCTACGACAACGACGTCCCCCAGCAAATTCACGAGGACGGAGATTTCTTGCCGATTTCGCTGGCCATCGCCATTCAATCCAATCTCAAGAAACAAGCCGTCGAGCGGGTGCGCGAACTGGGGCCGCTGCTGGGCGCTCTGGTGGTCGGCGTTGGTGGTGAAGCCGCCATCTTCACGTTCGACGACAACCTCCAAGTACGCCAGGATTTCACACCCGACCTGGGCCGCCTGACCCACGCGTTGCGCCGCGTCGAATTTTCGCCCGGACCAATTCACGTCGTCGATGCCACACTCGACGCCATGCGTCTTCTCAACCAACGGCCCGAGGGTCGCCGCCGCATCCTGCTGCTCGTTTCAGCGCCCACCGACCAAGGCAGCCAAAGCACCTTGCACGACGCTCTCTCCGATGCCGAGTTGAGCAATATCCTGATCTACTGGCTGAACACCGTCGGCAGCGCCACGGCCGAAGATCCCGTGCCGGTTTTGACGCGCTACACCGGCGGCCAGCAATATTCCCTGCAGAACCGGCATGCGATGGAACGCGCCATTACTCGGATCGGTGAAGAAATCCACGGCCAGTACTTACTCAGCTACACGCCCGCGCACACCAATGGCGCTGGATTCCATCGCATCCATGTCATTTCCAAACGAGCCGGCCTGGAAGTTCGCTCCCGTCCCGGCTATTGGCAAGCTACCGCAGAGTAAACCATGGCCTCCAAACGTATCCTCGTGCTGGACGACGAGCCAAACATCGGCGGCTCGCTGCGCTTGATTCTGGAGCGCGAAGGCTACTCCGTTACGCTCGCTCGCACCATCGCCGAGGCCAAGCCCGCGGCCGAGCGCGCCGATCTGTTGCTGCTCGATGTACGGCTCCCCGATGGCAGTGGCATCGAATTCCTGCGGCACTTGCGCGAACGCGAGTTTTTCGCTCCCGCCATCATGATCTCCGGGCACGGCACTATCGCCGAAGCCGTTGCCGCCACGCGCGCCGGCGCTTTCGATTTCCTCGAAAAACCGCTCGGCCGCGATAAGGTTTTGCTGTCGTTGAAGAACGCGCTGGAACAGGTGAATCTGCGCCGCGAGAACGAACGCCTCCGCGAGTTGGTGGGCTCCAGCACGAAAATGATCGGCGCCAGTCCGGCGTTCCTGCGCGTGGTCGAACAAGCCACCATGGCCGCTCGATCCGACGCCCGCATTTTGATCATGGGCGAATCCGGCACCGGCAAGGAATTGCTCGCCGCACATATCCATCACGAAAGTCCCTTCGCTAACGGCCCGTTCGTAAAGGTGAACTGCGCGGCCATCCCTTCCGATCTTCTCGAGAGCGAACTCTTCGGCCACGAAAAGGGCGCGTTCACCGGCGCCATCTCCACGCGCAAGGGCAAGTTCGAGCTGGCCGACGGTGGCACTATCTTTCTGGACGAAGTGGGCGATCTGCATGCCGCTTCGCAGGCCAAGCTTCTGCGCGTCTTGCAGGAAGGCGAATTCCACCGCGTAGGCGGCGAGCAACCCATCCGGGTCGCGGTGCGCGTGGTCTCGGCCACCAATCGCAATCTTACCGACTTGGTGGCGCAGCAGAAATTTCGCGAAGACCTGTACTACCGCCTGTGCGTCGTTCCCATCCGCGTGCCATCACTGCGTGAGCGCCCCCAGGACATCATCGCGATGGCAGACTACTTTCTGGATGATTTCTGTCTCCGTAACAATTTTCATTCCAAGGAGATAGAGGACGAAACGTACGAGATACTAGAGGGCTACTCCTGGCCCGGAAATGCGCGCGAGCTGCGCAACATCATCGAGCGCATGGCCATCCTCACCGCCGGCAATCTGCTGACTCCGGATTCAGTTCCGGTGGAAATTCGCATCGCCGACGATTCCGGCCCGCGCTCCAACATTAAGGAGGCCCGAGCCTCCGCCGAACGCGAGCACATCCTCCGTGCTCTGGAAGAAACCAGTTGGAATGTTTCCGGCGCTGCAAGAGCGCTCGGAATGGAGCGCACAAACCTCCACAAACGTATTCGAGCGCTGGGACTAAGCCGAACAAAATAATACCACTTGCTTACACGCGTGGCTCATTCCACGACATTAACCCGAACAACAGAAACGCGGCCGCCGCAGCCAGCTGCGCCAACACCAATCCCGCCCTCTGACCCAGTAGCCAACGGTTAATCCCAAGCAGCAAAAAACCTCCCGCGATCGTAAAATACCACCAGGCGAACATGCGCGTGCGCAAAGGATTCTTCACTGCTGTAACCTACCCCAATCCCATGAAACCATGAGCATTTCCCCCTTGCGAACGCCCTCTGAACCTGTGATATCATAGTTCCCGTTTTAACTTAAGACTGGGCGCTTGCAAAGGATAGGGTTGGTGATAAGGCGCGCAGCAACAGAGGTTAGGAGAATCAGTAGTGAGAGAAAAAGGAATTGTGAAATGGTTTAACGCCGCCAAGGGCTATGGCTTCATCCAGCGCTCTAACGGCGATGATGTCTTTGTTCACTTTTCGGCGATCCAGATGAACGGGTATCGCACCCTGGAAGAAGGTTCGGAGGTGGAGTTCGAGGTGAAGCGGGGCCCCAAGGGACTGCAGGCCGAGAATGTCATGAAACCCTGATTGAACGTAACGCAACGGGATTTCCAAATTCAAGCGAGGGCCGTCCCCGGAGACGGCCCTTTCTATTTCTAAGGCTGGCTCCACATACCGATTTATACTACTACCGTGAACACAGAACCACCGTCTAAGGAAGCACCAATTCTTGTTTCCGTGGTGGGCGGCGTCGCGATGCTTTGGGGCTGCGGCTCTTTGCTGGATACGTTACCTCCGTCTCCGGCCCTTCTGGAAGTTTCATTTTGATTCTCATCGCGGGCGGCTTCCTTCTTTCGCTCGTTGGTTTGGCGATGTGGTGCCGCCGGTCCAGTAAAACTCAACGCCACAAGTTATCGGCTATCTTCCTTATCGTTGGTGCTCTTACCTTTTGCATTGCCCTGCTGGGTCACGTCCTTGGCACATTCTTCGCCATCGCGATTCCATCCCTGCTCCTGGGTACCGTGGTTTGGCTGGTGCCGGGAAAAAGACCGGCCAATTGATGCTCGGGTATCTCCTTCTCACGCATGGCGCTGGATCGAATCGCAACGCGCCCCTGTTGGTCGCCGTCGCAAACGCTTTCTCGGAACGCGGAGTTGAAGTGTTACGTTACGATCTGCCATTTCGGCAAGACCGGCCGCACGGTCCGCCCCGCCCCAGTGACGCTGCGCGCGATCGCGAAGGTCTGCGCGATCAAATCCTCAAGATTCGTGCTAAGAATCCGGAACAAGTCTGGCTCGGAGGGCATTCCTACGGCGGTCGCCAGGCCAGCATGCTGGCCGCGGAAACGCCGGGCCTTGTCGACCGGCTTCTGCTACTTTCCTATCCTTTGCATCCGCCGGGCAAGCCGGAGCGATTGCGTACGGCGCATTTTCCCAAGCTGCATACGCCGGTGTTATTCGTTCATGGATCGCGCGACCCGTTCGCCACGTTCGAGGAACTAAAAGCTGCGATCGCCATGATTCCAGCGCCCGCGCAGTTGCTCGAGATCGAAGGCGCGGGCCACGATTTGGGCCGCAATCATGCGTCAGTGGCAGCCAGGATTGTCACGGCTGCTTCAGAATTCAACCGCTAGAAGCACCAATCCGATCCACAGCGAATCGGCAAGGAATAGGTGAATGATCTGCATCCAAACCGGTGCCAATAGGAGCAGGTTGGTCGCGCCCGCGCCAAGTTGCGCCAGCGCCAAAATCATGACGCCGATCGCAAGCTTCATTGCGACGCCACGCTGCTGCGATCGCAAGACAACCACGGACACAGCGACAAAATAAGCGGCCGCAAGAATCGCAATCGCCGGATGTAAGACGCGCAGCCGGACCAGGAAACTAGTGGCGCCAGAAAAATCCTGCTGCAAGCCCTGGCCGAGCGAAACAGCCGGAAACAAAGTGTCGCCCAGTGCCGCGATCGCACCAGTGACCGAGACCAGCGCCGCAATCGGCAGCGCTGCCATCACCAATGAAGATCGCTGCGTCGATGTCTGCACCGCACCCTCTCGAGAAAACCAGGCCGTCAGCACCAGCGCTCCCAAGAGCAGCAGCGTGTTCACCAGGTGCAGCGAAAGATAAAACGCTCTTCCGGCCGACGCATCTTTGTCCACGTAGTTAAACAAAACCAGACCCGCGCCCAATAACGCTTCGGTGATCAGAAACACGAATGATGCCAGCGCCATCTTGCGCACGCGGCTGCCACGCGCGAAATTGGACCGGCTCCATAACCAGAGCACGACGACGCCCACCAGCGCCACGCCGCTCATCATGCGATGCGTGAACTCAATAATGGTCTCGATGCGCGGCGCAACCGGAACCACTTCGCCATTGCAGAGCGGCCAGTGGCTGCCGCATCCGGCGCCCGATCCGCTGGCCCGCACATAAGCGCCCCACAGGATCACCAGGATGTTCCACCCCAGCAAGCCCCAAGCAAAACGCGTGAAATTCGCGATCCGCGCGGGGGCCTGGGATGCAATAGTGGTAGCCAATCTTCACTCTACCAACGTCTGTTAGAATCGTGTGTTCAAGCCGTGCGCACTCCCCTGTTGTTCGCGATTCTGTTCTGCCTCCTCGCCGGGGGCGGCATCGCGCAGAATAAGAAACCCAATCCCGACGATGGCTACACGCCCGTCGTCGCGCCCGACAAGAAAAAGAAGGACCGCGACGTCACGCAAGCTTTGGCCTTGCCGCCTGAGCTGCCCGCCGCCGTTACCGCAGACACCAATCGGCTCGCATTCCAGGTGACGCCGCTCTCCTCCAAAGGCCTGCTCTCGCAGCAGACACGTGATGCGCTAAAGACCTTGCTGCATTCCAATCGCGGACCCATCGTGAAACTGCGCGCGTTCGTGTCTGGATCGGGCGATTTGCGGCGCATAGGAGACATCGCGGGCGAAATGTTCCTCGAAAAGCACATGCCGCTGCCCGCCCTCACCGTCGCACAGGTGGGAGCACTGCCGCTCGAAGGCGCGCAAGTGGTGATCGAAGCCACCGAAGTGGATCGTAAGGTGGTGAATCCATCAGGCGTGGGGTTTCTTGCCGCGCAGCCCGCGCCCACTGTGGCCGAGTCGCTTGCCAAACTGAAGAGCATCCTCGCTGCTTCGGGCATCCAGCCTTCCGATGCCCTGATCGTCACCTGCTTCGTCAGTTCTCTCGAAGACCAGCGCGACACCCAGCCTGCCATGGCCGCGAGCTTCCCTGGAGTCGCGCTCGATTATGTGCAGATGCAACGCGGACCCGTGCTGCCCGCCGCTTCCTGCGAAGCCACCGCGCGCTTGGCCAACCCGTCGGCTTCCACCAATTCCCAAATGGCCGTTGTTTCAAATCCGGAAATCGTCATCACCGGCACGCAGCTTGCATTTGGCAGTCAGGATGCCGATTTGAAGCTGGCCTTTGAACGCCTCGAAAAGGCCCTGGTAGTTAAGAATGCCCGCCTCGATCGCGTGGTCCTCTCACATCTGTATGTCACATCCAGCGCCTTGACCAGTCGCGCGGTCGCGTTGCAGTCGGCTCAATCGGGCGGGGCCCGTCTCTCCACGGTCCTGCCGGTGGAAGCCCTGCCTTCGCTCGATGCTGCGCTCGGTCTGGAAGTTGTCGCCGTCCCGGATTCAGCCGCCGCGCGCCCCTGACACGTGAATCCGTGCCCGACTCCATCGAAGCGTTTATCGCTGCTTTGAAGGAGTGGGCCACGCAACAACCCGGCATACTTGCCGTTGCGATCATAGGCTCCCACGCCAGAACCACTGCACGACAGGACTCCGATGTAGATGTAGTCGCAATCGTCGATGACCCTGCGCACTACTTGAAAACATCGGGTTGGTTACAGCACTTCGGCCAGGTTCACACAGTGTCGGACGAAAACTGGGGATTATTGCAATCGAAACGTGTTCACTACGCCGACGGAATGGAAGTAGAGTTTGGCATCACAGTTCGTACATGGGCCAGCACGGATCCCGTTGACCCCGGCACTAAGAAAGTTGTTCTAAATGGCATGCGTGTCTTATACGACCCGGAGGCGCTCTTGGAATCACTCCTCACCACCGTTCGCCCGTGAGAACGCGGCGCGCGGCTCTGGAAGTCGTCGCCGTCCGGGCGCCCTGACCGGTCTCGACCCCATATAATTGTCTGTGGTCCCGCGCGCGCTCGTTCATTCCCGCTCCAACGCCGCGCTCCTCAACCGCGCCGCGGCGTCTCTCGCCGGGCAACCCGAACACTCGGAAATCGTGATCATCGCTCCCACGCGTGCCGCCGCCAATGAGCTCGCCATCCGCGCTTTCCCGTCCGGTTGCCAAGGCGTTCAAGCACTCACGATCACGCAGATCGCTGCCCATCTCGCCGCGCAACCCATGGGACGTCTCGCGCTCGCGCCCATCTCCCGTCTCGGCATCGAAGCACTCGCCGCGCGCATCGTTCACTCCGCAGCAACCGCCAAACGTCTTCCCTACTTTGCCCCGGTGGCGCAAACACCCGGCTTCGCCCGTGCCCTCGCCAAAACGATCACCGAACTTCGCCTGCAAAACGTGACGGCGGCAGGCGACCTCGCGCATCTCCTCTCGCTCTACGAACAGGAGCTCGCTACGCGTTCGGTCGCGGACCTGCCGATGCTTCTTCGTCTCGCGACGGAGGAAGCCGAAGCTGCCGATCACCGCTTCACCCGCTTGCCACTCGTTCTACTCGGCCTATCCGTCGAATCCGCGGCGCATGAGCGGCTTCTCGCCACGCTCGCGCAACGATCTCCGAACGTTTTTGCCACCGCAACCACAGGTGACAATGCCATCCCATCGCTCGAACGCATTCTCGAAGCCTCCGCCGAAAACATCGACCATACGCCGCCTGCGGCAACGCTCGACCGCGTCCGCACCTGGCTCTTCTCTTCCGAGCCGCCACCATCCGCGCCTCCCGATCCCGCGCTGCTTTTCTCCGCCCCGGGTGAAAGTTTCGAGTGCGTGGAAATCGCCCGCCGCATTCGCGCGCTCGCCGAACAAGGCACTCCGTTCGATCGCATGGCCATCCTGCTTCGCAATGTCGAGCCTTACCAGCCGCTAGTCGAAGAGGCGTTGCGCCGTGCGGGCGTCGGGCATTACTTTAGCCGTGGCGCCGCGCGTCCCGATCCAGCCGGCCGTGCTTTTCTCGCGCTGCTGGCCTGTGCCAGCGAAAGCTGCTCCGCATCGCGCTTCGCCGAATACCTTTCTTTGGGGCAGACGCCGCCGCTCCATCCCGACGGCTCACCGCAAATTCGCCCCGCGCAATGGGTTCCCGCCGATGACGACATTCTTGGAGCTTTTGACCCGCCTTCGTCGCCGACGCCCACGACCGCCGGCGACGCTCCACTCGACGTGCCTATCGGCTGGGAAAAGTTGCTTGTGGATGCCGCTGTCATCGGTGGCCGGGACCGCTGGGCGCGCCGCCTGCGCGGCCTTCGCGCCGAGCTGCAAACACAACTGCGCGATCTCGAAAACGAAGATGACTCGCATCGTTCTCATATCGAACGTCGCATTTTGCAACTGGAACGTCTGGAGCATTTCGCGCTCCCTTTGATTGAGGTACTTGGCTCCCTTCCCGCCGCGGAAACATGGGGCCTTTGGCTCGATCGTCTGATGGACCTGGCGCAGATGGCCCTGCGGAGCCCCGAGTCGGTTCTCAGCGTGCTGAGCGAGCTCGAGCCCATGCGCGAAGTAGGCCCTGCTTCGCTCGATGAGATCTACGACGTCCTCTCGGAGCGCCTCGGGACGCTCCGCGTCGAACCGCCCAAACGCCGCTACGGCCGCGTCTTCGTCGGCTCCATCGAAGAGGCGCGCGGCCGCAGCTTCGACGTAGTCTTTTTGCCTGGACTCGCCGAAGGACTATTCCCGCGCCGCGCCTTCGAAGACCCGCTCTTGTTGGACGAGCACCGCATTAAAATCGCCGAGGGTCTCGACACGCAAGATGTTCGTATCGCGCGCGAGCGCATGCTACTCCGTTCCGCCGCGGCGGCCGCGTCCATCAGCCTGGTCGTCTCTTATCCGCGCATGGACGTCGCGCAATCCCGTGCCCGTGTACCTTCCTTCTACGCGCTCGAAGTGGTGCGCGCCGCCGAAGGCCGCCTGCCTTCCCTGCGCGAATTTCGGGACCGCGCTGCAGGCGCAGCTTCCTCGCGCCTGGATTGGCCCGCGCCCGCCAACCCCCGTGAAGCGATCGACGATGCCGAATATGATCTCGCTTCGCTTCGTGCCTCTCTGAAACTACACGGCGCGGCGGCCCAAGGAAGCGCGCGTTACCTGATGCAGTCCAACGAATCGCTCGCCCGATCGCTACGCACTCGTGGCCGGCGCTGGCGTAACTTCTGGTCTTCTTCCGATGGCCTCGTCGATCCTGATCCAGGCGCTCTTGAGGCTCTCCGCGCGCACCGTCTCGCAAATCGCAGCTATTCGCCATCCTCGCTGCAGCACTTCGCCGCGTGCCCCTATCGTTTTGTTTTGCACGCGGTCTTTCAATTTCGTCCGCGGCAGGAGCCGGCCCGTCTGGAACAAATGGATCCGCTCACCCGCGGTGCGCTTTTCCATTCGGCCCAGTTTGAGCTCTTCCGCGCGCTCACCGGCGCGCACCTGCTGCCCGTCACCAGCGACCAGCTACCGCGGACGCTAGACATTGCCGATCAAGTGCTCGATCGCGTGGCCGCCCAATACGAAGACAACCTCGCGCCAGCCATCCCACGTGTCTGGAAAAGCGAAATCGAAAACCTCCGCACTGATTTGCGCGGCTGGCTGCAACACCTCGCCGCCACCGAATCCGGTTGGCTGCCCGCGTATTTTGAATTCGGTTTCGGTCTCGCGCCCAATCCCGATCGCGATCCAGCCAGTACCCGCAAAGAAGCCGTGATCCTGGATGGCATTCGCCTGCGCGGCTCTATCGATCTGATCGAACGCAACGCCGCTAATAATGAACTGCGGGTCACCGATCACAAAACCGGCAGAGCGCCCAAGGACCGTCCTCAATACGTCGGAGGCGGCGCCATCCTCCAGCCTTTGCTTTATGCGCTCGCGGCCGAAACATTACTGGACGAATCCGTGCAATCGGGCAGGCTCTTTTACTGCACGCAGCGCGGCGATTTCTCCTCCGTCGACATCCCGCTCAACGACGAATCGCGCGACCGATTGCGCCGCGTCCTCCGGACCATCGATCACTCCATTGAAGAAGGCTTTCTGCCCGCGGCTCCGCAAACCGGCGCCTGTGCCCTGTGCGATTACAGCGCCGTCTGCGGCCCTTACGAAGAAACTCGGGTGAAACGCAAACAGCCGGATCGCTTGGATCCCCTCATCGAGATTCGACATTCACCATGATGTGGATTGACAAAGAATGACTTCCACCGCAGCGCCGCAACTCGATGACCGCGCCGCCCGCGAACGGATTCGCAGTTCCCTTGCCGAGAGCCTGCTGGTCGAAGCCTCGGCCGGCACAGGCAAAACTACCGAACTGATCGCCCGCATTGTCGCCGTGCTGGCCACTGGACTCACCACGATCAGCCGCATCGTCGCCGTTACGTTCACCAACAAGGCCGCGGGTGAACTGAAGCTTCGTCTCCGCCAGGAACTGGATTGCGCCCGCGGTACGGCGAAAACTGCCCAGGAGCGTTCGAACATCGAAGACGCTCTCGAACATCTGGAAGAGGCTTCCATTGGGACCATCCATTCGTTTTGCGCCCAGATCCTGCGCGAGCGTCCCGTTGAAGCCGTTGTTGATCCCGCCTTCGAGGAACTTTCCGAGCAACAGGCTTCCCGAATCTATGAACGGGCCTTCCGCGCTTGGATGCAGCGCCAGCTCGGAGAAGGCGCTCCCGGGCTCCGCCGCGCGTTTGTGCGTCTGGCCTGGCGCGATTCCTACGATGGCGCTTCGCCCATCGAACAACTGCAATACGCGGCCTGGAAGCTCATCGAATGGCGCGACCATCCCGCGCCCTGGCGCACCAAGGAATTCAACCGCGAATCGGAAGTCGACCGGCTGGTGGAACAAGTGCAGTTGATCGCTGAAGCCGCCTCGCGCTGCGCCAGGCGCAACGACAATCTGGTGAAATCGCTGCGGCCAGCACAGGCGCTTGTCACCTGGATCGAACGCGCGGAAACTGCCCGCGCCCGCGACTATGATTCGCTCGAGAGCCTGCTGATCAAACTGATCCGCGATGTGAAGAAGAACCCCCAAAAAGGCTCCGGCTTCTTTGCCGAAGGCGTTCCCCGCGAGCAAGTGGTGCAGGCCCGGCAACAAATGCTGGATCAGCTGGAAGCTTTCCAGCACGCCGCCGACGCCGACCTCGCGGCAATTCTTCGCGGAGAAATGTGGGATCTGGTCACGCAATATGACCGGCTGAAACGCCGCGCTGGAAAACTCGACTTTGTGGATCTGCTCCTCCTGGCGCGAGATTTGGTGCGCGACAAACCAGATGTCCGCCGCTACCTGCAAGAGCGTTTCACGCACGTCTTCATCGATGAGTTTCAAGATACCGATCCGCTCCAAGCGGAGATTCTGCTGCTGCTCGCTGCGGACAATCCCGAGGAAGCGGACTGGCTGAAAGTGACGCCGAAAGCCGGTAAGCTTTTTGTGGTTGGCGATCCCAAACAGTCGGTTTATAAGTTCCGCCGCGCCGACGTCGTCTTGTATCGGGAGATTCGCGACGCATTGCAAGAGCGCGGCGTTGGCGTCGTGCAACTCACCACCAGCTTCCGGGCGCTCCGCCCTATCCAGCAATTGGTGAATGCGGCGTTTGAAACGGAAATGCAGGACGATGCCGCTTCCGGGCAAGCCGCTTACGCGCCCCTCCAAGGAGAAACGCCGGCGCTTCTCAAACAGCCGAGCGTAATCGCACTTCCCGCTCCTAGGCCCTACGGAAGCATGCGAATCTCGCGCATGGCCATCGATCAATGCCTGCCCGAAACCATCGTCGCCTTCATCGAATGGCTGGTGCGTGAGAGCGGCTGGAAAGTGCGCGATCCCGAAGATCCGTCGCAACTGCAGCCAATTTCGTCGCGGCACATTTGCCTGCTATTTCGGCGGTTCACGAACTTTGGTAAAGACATTACTCGCGATTATGTTCGGAGCCTGGAAGCCCGCGAGATCCCGCATCTCCTGGTGGGATCGAAATCGTTTCATAGCCGCGAAGAAGTGGAAACGCTGCGCGCCGCGCTCACCGCCATCGAATGGCCCGAGGATGAACTATCGGTTTTCGCGACCCTGAAAGGCTCTCTGTTCGCCATCCCCGACAACTTGCTGCTGCGCTTCCATCATGAAATCGGACGGCTGCATCCTTTTCAAACGCTGCCACAGGATCTCGACAAGGATTTCAAACCGATTGCCGAAGCACTGAGTCTTCTCGCCGATTTGAATCGCGGCCGCAATCGAAGGCCGATCGCCGATACTGTGAATTCGCTTCTGGAAGCCACTCGATCCCACGCGGGATTTGCGCTGCGGCCCGCCGGACATCAAGTACTTGCCAATGTTTATCGGATCGCCGATCTGGCTCGCAGTTTCGAGCTTTCGGGCGGAGTTTCGTTTCGTGGATTCGTTGAGGAGTTGGACGCACAATCGGAAAAAGCGGAATCGGCGGAAGCGCCGGTGCTGGAAGAAGGCGCCGAAGGCGTTCGGCTGATGACCGTGCACGCTGCGAAAGGATTGGAATTCCCGATTGTGATTCTGGCCGACATGACCGCGAACATCGCAGCCAGCGACCCGGACCGCTACGTGGATGCCCGCGAACGCCTTTGCGCGACTCGGCTGCTGCGCTGCGCCCCATGGGAACTGCGAGAACACGAAGCGGATGAGCGATTGCGCGAACGCGCCGAGGGAGTCCGAGTAGCTTATGTAGCAGCCACCCGGGCCCGTGATTTGCTGGTAATTCCGACGGTAGGCGACGAACAGCTCGATGGCTGGCTGGGGCCCTTGAACAAAGCCATCTATCCGGCGAACGATCGTTATCGCCATGCAACTATCGCGGAAGGCTGCCCGAAATTCGGCGATGCTTCGGTGGTGGACCGGCCGTTCTTCGCGAACGATGAGCCTTCGGTGCAACCTGGCTTGCATACGCCACAACAAGGAACCCATGAAGTGGTTTGGTGGGATCCAAGGACATTGAAGCTGGCCCCGCCGGCGAATCTGGGACTGCGCCAGGAAGAAATCCTGAAGGGCGATCCGAACGACCAAGAATCTCCCAGCCTGATCGCTTATCGTGAGTGGAAAGCGCAGCGCGAGAAAGTCAGCGCGTTGGGGCAGGAAAAAGAGTTTGATGTTTTCACCGCCACCGAAGCCACGGAAGCTCCAAGCGAGTTTTCCGTTGCGGTGAAATTCGAAGCGGTCGAAAAGCAAATCGGGCGATCGACGGGCCCGCGCTTTGGAACTCTGGTTCACACCATTCTCCGCGATGTGGCGCTCGACGGCAAAGATGTAGACCAGCTGGCGAAAGTTCACGGCAGAGTTTTAGGCGCCACGGATCAAGAAATCGAACACGCCGCCGCAGCCGCGACCGCGGCCTTGAAACATCCACTACTCGAACGAGCGCGAAAGTCGAAACTCTGCCGAAGAGAATTGCCGATCTTATTGAAGCTGGAAGGCAATCGGATTCTGGAAGGCGTGATCGATCTGGCTTTTGAAGAAAATGGAATTTGGCACATCATCGATTTTAAGACCGATGCGGAAATCGGACCCGGCCGGAAGCGATATGAAAACCAACTTCGCTGGTATTGTCTGGCGCTGGCGCGCTTGAACAAGACGCCCGTCGCAGCTCACTTGCTCGGTGTTTAGCTATTTCTTCGGGCGAGACTCCGGGGGAACCATGCCGTTGCTGCGGTAATAAACCACAAGCTGACCATAATGTTCTCCGGCATGCTCAATCACGGCAAGCCATGGTTGCACGTTCATGGTGAAACGGTCCGCGGGAGTGGCTTTCAACGTAGCATTGGCATCGGCGATGGTTTTCTCCAAAAGCGCGACGGTGGCCGCTTTCGTGGTGTAGCCCTTGGGATCGATTTCATCCCAGTTGGCCTTTTCGCCGCGGCCGGCTTTCGCGGCGTACGCGTTTCCCGAGGAGACGTGAACGATGATTTCGCCAAAGGAGCGAACATCTTTCGTCGCGCGATAGCCGTATTTCGCTTCGGCAAAATCCCTGGCCATGGCGAGCAGGCGACGGTTGACGTCCTGGAACTGTTCGGTAAAAGATTTCGCCGGCGTGGAAGGCGCCTGCGCAAACGTGAACGCTGACGTGAGTAGGAGGAACAAGGCGAGCCGAATCATTTTTGTAATCACGCGTGAAACAATTCTCCATTGGAATCGCCGAAAGAATCAATGTGGACACCCATGCGATCGAGCAGAGCAAGATGCAGATTGTTCATGGGAGTCTCGGCGGGATAAGTGATGTGTTGGCCTCCGGATTTGCCGGCGAGCAGGATCGGAAGATCGTTGTGTTCGTGGCGGTTGCCATCGCTCAGCCCGCTGCCATAGACGATCTGCGAATGATCGAGCAGCGTACCGTCACCATCGGGAGTGGATTTCAGTTTTCCGAGAAAGTACGCGAACTGCTCCATGTGATAGGTGTTGATGCGGACCACCTTCTCGATTAACTCGGGATTGCCCTCATGATGCGTGACAGGGTGATGGGCATCGGAAATGCAGATTTCACGGTAAGCGCGCAGGCTGCCTTCGCGGCCGATCATGAAAGTTGACACGCGCGTTGCGCCGGTTTGGAAAGCGACCAGCATGAGATCAAACATCATTTTGGCGTAGTCTCCGAAATCGGCCGGGACACCGCTGGGCTTGTCGAAGGAGGGCGGAGTTTGCCGGTCGGCGCCCTGCTGGTCGGCCTCCTCGGCGAACTGGATGCGGCGTTCAATTTCACGTACCGACGTTAGGTATTCGTCGATTTTGCGATGGTCGGAAGGACCGAGTTCCTGTACGAGGCGGCGGGCGTCATCAAGGACGTAATCGAAAATGCTGCCCTCATTCTGCTGGCGCTGGCGGCGGTCCGCCGGATTTTCATCGATGGCGCCGAACAGACGTTCGAAGACCGACCGGGGATTCACTTCAGGAGGCAAAGGCGCGGACGGAGTACGCCAAGACAATGTGTTGTTGTAGGCGCAACTATAACCGGAATCGCAATTGCCGACCAGGCGGCCGTCTTCGCAAGCGAGTTCGAGTGAAGGAAGTTTCGATGCGCCCCCAATGCGGCTGGCGGCGACCTGATCGACGGAAATGCCGGCACGGATGCCTGCGCCATCGGTTTTATTGGGATGAACACCCGTCAAATAAGTTGCGGAGGCCCGGGCGTGATCTCCGGGGCCATCGCCCAGCGGCCGTCCGGCATTTTGAGTGAGGCCGGAGAGGACGAGCACGTTCTCGCGATGCGGGGCGAGCGGCGCAAGGATGCGTGGGAGTTCGAAATGCGCGCCGTCCGACGCAGGCGTCCACTGATTCATCATGATGCCGTTCGGGACGTAGACGAATGCGAGGCGCAACGGAGTAGCGGCAGAAGTGGTGGACGCAAACGCCGGGACCATGGCGTCCAGCAGTGGCAGGGAAACGGCTGCGCCGAGACCTCGAAGAATGGTGCGGCGGGAGAGCTGTTTACTCATTGGTCACGATGCTTTCGATGAGCTGGGAGAAAGTCTCGTTACCGCTCGCCGATGGCAATGATGCTTTGCGGCCCAGCGCGTAGGTCATCAACTTCGAAACCAGGCAGCGCGCGAACCGGTCTTGATCCTTTAACAGGAGTTGCTTCAGGGCATCGGGACCGTCGCCCGCGTCAATCGGCACGTTGCCGTCGTGAGTGCGCCAGTGGCCGATGGCGCCGTAGTTTTCGAGGCTGAAACCCAGCGGGTCCATGCGAGCGTGACAACCTTTGCAGGCCGGATTGGCGCGGTGTTGTTCCAGACGCTGGCGCATGGTAGTAGTGGCTCCGGGGCCCGTCTCATCGAGCTTGGGAACATTGGGCGGCGGCGGAGGCGGCGCGGAATCGAGCAGGTTCTGTAAGATCCATTTTCCACGGATGACGGGTGAAGTGCGCGCGGGATAAGACGAAACAGTGAGGACGCTGGCTTGGGTGAGAATGCCGCCCCGGTGGGAATCGGGCGGAAGATCGACGCGGCGGAACTGAGCGCCTTCGACGTTGGGGATGCCGTAGAACGCGGCGAGGCGCTGGTTCAAGAACGTGTAGTTGGCCGCAAGGAAATCGGAAATCGGCACATCGTCGCGAATGATGGATTGAAAGAAGAGCCGGGTTTCTTGCTGCATGTCGCGGCGAAGTTCGTTGGTGAACTCGGGGAATTTGGCGGGATCGGGTTGGAGGCTGTCCAGATTGCGGGTTTCCAGCCACTGGCCGCCGAAGTTTTCGACCAGCGCGCGCGATTTGGGATCGAGCAGCATGCGGTGGATTTGGTCGCGGAGGATTTCAGGATCGCGAAGGCGATGTTGCGCGGCGAGTTGGAAGAGCTCCTCGTCGGGCATGCTGCTCCACAGGAAATAAGAAAGGCGCGAGGCGAATTGGAAATCGTCGAGACCGCCGGCTGGTTCAATGCGGAAGAGGAAACGCGGTGAAACGAGGATGGCTTCGACGGCGAGCTGCATGCCTTGATCGATGGTCTCCGCTTGTTGAACGAAGTGCATGAGGCCATCGATTTCGTCGTTCGTCACCGGTCTGCGATAGGCGCGGCCCGCGAGATGGGCAAGATTGGTACGGGAGCAGGCGAGCGTATGATGGCCGGGCGCGTGACCGCAACGGAAGACGCGGAGGTAACTTTCTGAAAGAGGGGGCGTGACCGCGTTATAGGGGCCGCGCAGCTCGACGTAACTGAGATGCGGCGAGTCGACGCGGAGCCGCGGATTGCCTCTGCCAAGACGAAGGCGAAACCCGGCGGCGCCAGATTCGTCGACAGGCAACGTTTCGACGGGGACTCCATCGATGGAGAAAACGACGTTCCGGGGATAAGGGCGGCCGTGGACGGCGATCAGGACATCGTAATCGCCTTCGAAATCGACCTTGAAATGGAAATCGCTGGCAGCGTAGCGCTGAGCGGAGGGCTGGGGTGGGGTGGGAGGGATAACGGCGGCCCTGGCGATTTTTTCCGCGGCGGCCAGGTACTTTTCCATCAGCGCCGGCGATAGGGAGAGCACGCCGGCGATGTTGTCGAAGCCATAGCCGGAATCATCGATGGGGAAATCGGCGGCGGGTTGAAAGGGGGTAGCCAGGAGATCGCGGACGGTGGCGTTGTATTCGTAGCGATTGAGGCGGCGCGCGCTTGGTTCCTGCGCAGAGAGCGTGAAAGCTAGCGCGAGAAGTACGGCAAGGCGCACGATTTCAGTGTATCGAGGTGGGATTAGGGATTGGGGATTCGGGGCTGGGAACGCATCAGGGGTGTTTTTGTGTTTGGTGGTGTAATTTTTCGCTGGTTTTGAGAACTGAAAGTATTCGACGATGATTTTCCTGTGCGCTGGAGACGGTAATGCCAGGGATGCGGGCGAGGGCTTGGACGAGTCCTTTGGGAGTACTGGGAAGAGTAGCGAGGGGGGCAATGGCGCGAAGTTGCGTGAGGAGGGCGGTTGCGTCGCCGGACCAGGCGGGATTGGGGCGCAGGAGAGTGTAGAGAGTGTCGCGGAGAGGGTCGGTGCCAAGCCACATGGATTCAGGATCGGAGACGGCGCTAACGATGGCGGCGGGATCGAGTCCGAGAACGGGAGAGGCCGCGGCGGTCCAGGCGACGCAATCGGAGAAGCGGGCAACATGGCCGAGATCGATATCGCGAACGTGGCGGAGAGCGCAGGAGACGGCGTCGGCAAGAGCGGTTAAGACGGACGCGCGCAGAGCCTCAAAATCGGACCACACAGCGGCTTCGGAGCGAGGAGCAGCGAAGGGCGCGAGGTCGAGGGTGAGGCTGCGGCTGGAGAGCGAGCGCGTTGGGGTCCAGGGGGATTGGGCTTCGTCGAGGGGCGCCATCAAAATGATGGGACGTGCGATTTCGGCGAGCGTGTTGTCGCGGTAATCGGGCTGAGCAGTTTCGATGGCTTCACCGGATGAGATAGCGCAGAGGGCCTCCGAGATTTTCAGCGGGATGCGGTGAACTTGATCGAAGACGAGAATCCAGTTGTGCAAGGCGAGCTGGAGGAGCTCTCGATAGCGGATGGGGAGGAGGCGGAAGGGCGCAACAGAGGGATCGATCAAAGTGCGGAGGGCGCGGGCGAGGACGGATTTGCCGCAGGAGGCGGGGCCACGGAGGACGAGGATGGGGTAGGGGCCGGTTGCGCGGAGAGCGGTGGTGAGCCAGGTGAAGACGAGGGTCTGGGCGGTGGGAGAAAGATTGAAAAGCGCGGCGAAGCTGGGGAGTGGCTGGTGGCTGGTGGCTGGCGATTGGGGTCTGGCGGGGGATGGGAGGGGGAGCATGCCGGGAGAGCGGCGAAAGGATTGGCGCAGGTTGTCGGTAATGGTCCAGCCTTGGGAGGTAATTTCGAGGATTTCGCCGGAAGGATTCGCGAGATCGATAAAGATTTTGGATGGAGCGAAGGGATCGCCATCGAATCCGACGCGGTGGTCGACTTTTTGGGCGGGCCAGTCGCCGTATTGGGCGCGGGCTTCGAGGGTGCGAAGAACGGCGCGGAGGGCGAGCGAGGAGGGCGCGGTTTCGAATTCGGAATAGTAATTGGCGGTGAGCCAGTCGCGGAAATCGGCGGATCGGATGGGGAGGATGGAGCAGGAATCAACGTTAGAAGGGATGCTGGCGCAGGGCTGGCCGCCTTGGGAGAAGAATGGCATGGCGGCGCGGGCGTGGTAGAGGAGGGCGAGCGCCTGATCCGCCTGGTTGAGACGCTTGGGCATGCAAGTTGGTTTGAGGGTAGTGGCCGGGAGGGGGGCCCGAGGAGCGGGTTGGAGGGAAACGGTTGAGGGGGTGGGTGAAAAATTGGGGGTTGGGTGGTCACTCGCTCAGAACGAGCGGGCGAAGGATGTGGAGTTACCTTCCAGAGGCCGCGCTCTGCAGAAGGGCACGAGTTTCGGCCGGGTTTGCGGCGGGAGGTGCACCCGAGCCGACATTGCTGCTGGTGGCTGCCAGAGCCGCTGGAGCCGCTCCGGGTGGCGTAGCGCCGGTGCCTACCAGATCGATCGGCTTGCGGCCGTTGCTATCCACCAGATCGGTCTTGGCTCCCTTCTCGATCAGGTAACGCACCACATCTGCTTCACCCTTTTGGGCCGCCACGTGGAGCGCCGTCATGCCTTCGGTGGAAGAAGGCGCGCGGGAGATCCGCAGGGAATACGTCTTCGTACCGGTGACTTGCGCATTCACGTCGGCGCCGTGTTGGACGAGCAGGTCCATGATCGCTATGTTCACCGGGCCACCGGCGCTGGTCGAGGCAGCCAGGCCAGTTCCCCGCCCTCCGGTCCCCACGCCCGCCGCAATCAGGAACGGCGTGAGACCCATCCCAGAGATGTTGGGAGAAGCCCCCTTGTCAAGAAGCGCTCGAACCACTTCCACATCGCCCGCAATGGTAGCGCGCAGCAAAGGCGTGCATCCGGTATTGTAGAACTCTTCAACGAAACGGCCGCTGTTGCCACCGCGGCTGGGGCGATGCATATTGAGCTGCGGATTGAGATCGACTCCGGCGGCCAGTAAGGTGTTGATGATCTCCAGGCTCGAAACGGGCGGGCCACTCGAAGCGCGCGGCTCAGCGGGAGCGCTACGGGCGGCCCGGATTGTTACGAGCCCAGTCCGGAGGGGGGCGAATACGGCTTCTCTTCTATCGACGGCGATGTAGAGCGGCGTGCGCCCCCACCAGTCCCAGAGGTTGGGATTTGCGCCGCGATCCAGCAAGAGTTTGGCGACATCGTTGTGATCGTTATCGAGCGCGATCATCAGTGGAGTGACGCCTTCCGGAGTGGGGGTATTGACGTCGGCGCCCGAGGCGATCAGCGGCTGCACACACTCATAGCAGCCGCTGCGTGACGCATACAGCAGCGCAGTGAGGCCGCCCACCGGACGATACTGAGCGCGCGGCTCCGACGTAATCTGGCTCGGCCAATCGCTGTAGAGCGCGCGGGGCCTGAGATCGGCGTCCTTCGCGAGAAGCAGTTTCACCATCGCGCCGCCATTTTTCGGCGCAGCGGCAGCCCACATCAACGCCGTTTGGTTGTGAAACGTTTCTCTCGCGTTGACATTCGCGCCGGCCTTGATCAGCATTTCTACAACGGGTAGTTCCCCGGTCTTGATGGCCAGCATCAACGCGGTCTCGCCGTCCTGATTGGGGGTATCGGGCCGCGCACCGGCATCGAGCAGCACTCTCACCATCCTGGCGTCGGCCAGCTTGGCGGCTTCGGCCAGCGGCGTGGATCCGAACTCGTTGGCGACTTCCACTTTCGCTTTCTTTGCGATCAGCGCGTCGAGGATTTCATAATCTACCTGGTAGACCGCCCAGTGTATAGGGCGGGTACCGTCGGGTTGGGCCGCATTCACATCCGCTCCGGCCCGAATCTGCTCGAGCGCCGCTTTGTGGTTTCCCTCTTGGCGATTTTCCTGTTGAATGAGATCGGCGAGAGAATCCTTGTGAGCCTGCGCCCAAGCGGGCACGGCGGCAGCGGCCGAACAAAGAAGGGCGACAATCGAACGCTTCTTAAACGACATTGGGGTCCAACTTGTCATGGTGAGCCCAGAGACCTTTGGCTGCGTCATACAGGAACTTGTACGGGTCTTTCCACGTTCGGGCCAAGCCGTTCAGAACGCCCTCCTCCAACATGTCCTTGGGACCGTCGGCTTCGCGAACCTGTTTGAACAGGCGCGCCCGAACCTCCTCCATCATGTCGCGTTCCGCTTTGAATTCGGCTCGGGTCATGACGGGACCATAGGCGGGCACTATTTTCGTCTCTTCATTGGCGAGTTTGAGCAGAAGATCCATCGCATCCACGCGGCCTCCGATCCAGGCGCCGGTGAAATAATCGAGCGCCGGATCGCGCACGGGCGACGCGACGTCACCCACTGCAAGAACATTCGACGTCTTGAAGTAGACATAAATGTCGCCGCTGGTGTGGGCCAATTCCAGATGGCCGTAGTCGATCTGCTCGCCTCCGGCTTTCAAAGAGCCGGTGGTCTCGAACACCTCGGTGGGGCGCGCCGCTTTGGGACGCGCTTTCTCATAACGATCTTCGGCCGGAACCCAGTAATCAGTGGACATCCACTGGCGCGTGCGTTCGTGGGCGACGATCTTGGCGCCCGCCGCCGCGAAGAGTTCGTTGTTGCCGGTCTGGTCGATGTGATAGTGCGTGTTGAAGAGTCTTTGCACCTTCGAGGAGGGGGCGAAACTCTTCGGGACGCCGCTGTCCACCAGCACGAGCCCATCGTCGGTAGAGAGAGAAACCACATTGGCGCCCCCCGCATCGATCACTGCGAGCTTGTCGGTGAGACGGTTTTGTGCGAAAACCCCACGTGACACCCACAGGCCGAACGCGCCCGTTAGGGAGCTTTTCAATAAATCTCGACGATTCACGTTACACTCCCGCAATCGTGCCGGTGCTATCGCCGAAATGGTCGCGTTCCAACCCCACCTTTTGCAACAGCGTCAGGTGGAGATTGGCGATAGGGGTCCGTTCGGGCAGCACCAGGTGCTGGCCCACGAGCTTCATTTTGCCGGCGCCGCCGCCAACCAAAATGTTCGGCTCCGGATAATTGTTGTGCAGGTCGCTGTTGCTCATGTTGGAGCCGTACATGAAGATGGAGTGGTCGAGCAAACTACCTTGCCCGTCGGGAGTCTCCGCCATCTTCTTCACGAATTCCGAAAACTTTTCCAGGTGCCAGGTCTGGATCTTGACCAGCTTGTTGATTCTGTCCAAATCGTTGGCATGGTGGGATACGGGATGGAACGAATCCGAAACTCCGATGTGGTTGTAGGTGCGGTTGGTGCCCTCCGCGACCATGACATAAGTGGCGACGCGAGTGAGGCCGGCCTGAAAGGCGAGAGCCAGCAGGTCGAACATTAACTTCACCTGTTCGTCGAACCTATCCAGTTCCCCTACCGGAGCATCGGGAATTTTCAGGCCCGAAAAAGTTTTGGACTTCGCCAGCTGGGTCCGGCGCTCGATCTCGCGAACGCTCTCCAGGTAGCCGTCGAGGGCCGCACGGTCGCCGCTCCCCAGTTCGCCCTGGAGCTGTTTGGTGCGGTCCATCATCAGATCGAGCAAGCTTCCAGTCTGATGGTTGACGGATGCGCGTTCCTGCGGCGTGTCGCCATCCCCGAAGAGCTCCAAAAAGACTTTTCGCGGATTGTACTCCATCGGCAGCGGCGAATCTGCGTCCCGGAAAGACAGAGTCGTATAAGGGCCGCCGCCGCCCGCCGCCACTTGCACGGTAGTCTCAGAGGCCAGTTCCAGAGAGGGCAGCGGAGTGTCCTGGCCGATGAACTTGGCGATCACCTGATCGAGAGTCGTAGCCATGTGCGCCTTGGGACCCCCGGTATCCGGACGCGTGGCGCTGAGCCACGTCGCGGGATTGAAGGTGTGAACCGATCCCGCGGTAGCCGCGTTTTCCAGGTTGCCGAACGACGTGACGTATTTCTTGTACGGCTCGAGCGAAGCGAGGATCGGGCTGAGCTTGAAATCCGCGCCGGAACCGCTGGGCGTCCACTTGTCCATGGCAGGGCCGTGCGACGTGTTGTACATGATGGCGCCGTGGGGAATGTAGAAGAAGGCAGCTCGCATCTTGGGAACAGCGGCCGTTTGCGCCAGCGCCGTGGCGGCGGGCACCATGGCTTCGAGAAACGGCAGCGCCAACTTCACTCCGGCAGCCTTCAGTACCGTTCTGCGGGCAATGTGTTTTTTGGTGACGAACATGTGATCTCCTAAACGACCCACCGCTATTTTGCTGCGGCCAACTTCACTCCGTCTTCTTTCGCAGCGGCTCCCGGGCCCTGCCTACGGAACGCATCCGTATTGACGATTCCCAAAACAATGGAAGAGAACTTGTAATTATCCTTCGCGGCCCCGCGAACCACCGTGCGAACTTGCGGCATATCGAAGTATTCCAGCTGCCTGTTGAGAGCGTACATCATGAGCTTTTCGGTAAACGCCTCGGCGAACGTTGCCGGACGCTGGACGAGCTGCGTCCTGAGGTCCACGACCCCGTTGATGGGGACGCCATTCGGCAGCACCGTTTTGGCATCGATGGGAGCATTCGCTTGGCGGTCCATGGTCCGCCATTCCCCAATCGCATCGAAATTCTCCAGAGCCAGACCGGTGGGATCGATTACACCGTGGCACTGGTTGCAGCTCGCCTTATTGCGGTGTTGCTCCAACCGCGCCCGGACGGTCTTCGGCGCCTCGCCTGCCTTTTGAGAAAGGTCGGTTGCGGTATTGGCCGGAGGAGGCGTTGGCGGCGTGCCCAGTAGCTTGTCCAACACCCACGCACCGCGCAATACGGGAGACGTGCGGTCGCCATACGAGGTCCGCAGCAGCACGGCCCCCTTGCCCAGCAGGCCCGCGCGCTCTCTTTCCGTAACCGTGACCTCGCGGAACTGGGGGCCGACCACCCCGGAGACGCCGTAGAGGCGAGCCAGTTCTTCATTGAGGAACGTGTGGTCGGAGGTGAGAAGCTCAATCACGCTCCGGTCTTCCAGAAGGATGCTGCTAATGAAAGCTTCCGCTTCCTTCGAGAAATCATGCCGCAGCTGTTCGTTGAACCCTGGGAACAGCTTCGGATCGGGCTGCACGGAATCAAGAGTGGTGAGGTTCAGCCACTTCATCGCAAAACTGGTGACCAGGCTGGAAGCCTTGGGGTCTGCCAGCATACGCCTCACCTGCTTTTCCACGGCTCCGGATTTCTCCAGTGCTCCGGGTTTGGTTAAGCCGCCTGCCGACGCGAGTGTGAGCAGTTCCTCATCCGGACCGGTATTCCACAGGAAGAACGAAAGACGAGAAGCCAGTTCCAGGTTGGTGAGAGTGAACTCGGAGTTGGGAGATGTACCATCGGGCGCGCGAATAGCGCGGTAAAGAAAATCGGGGCTCGCCAGTACGGCCGCCACTACTTGTTCGATTCCTTGATCGAAGCTCCCGCCGCCCTCACGCCCGGCTTCATAAAACGGCATGAGGAGGGCCACATCTTCGGCGGTTACCGGCCGGCGGTATGCGCGTCGCGCCAGGCGCTCCGTGATCTCCTTCGCGCAGGCGGGCTCGCCAATTTTTTTGGGGTCGCAGACAAAAATCAGAGCGCGGCTGGCGGTTTTAGACACACCAGTTGAATTGAACGGCCCGTTTATTTCAATGCCGTTGGCCAGGCGCGCCATGCGGTTATTGCCATCGCCGAATCCGAGGACGCCTGTGCCGCCGAAGCCCGCGGCAACATTGTCGTCGGATTCCACATGAGCGCGATCGATGAAGGTTACGACGACATCGTGCACGCCGGCCTGCACTTCCACGGGGATTTTCGAGAAGCGCTCCATGATGGCGGCGCGGCCATCCGCTTCCTTGCGATCGGCCAGAGCCAGATCGGCGGGCCCACCGATGGATTTGCGGAACACCATCTTGCCGTCAATCAGGATTACCAGCGTGCTCTCATTTTCCACCGTGCTGGTGTACAAGCCCAGCGAAAGGTCGTCGATGTTAATGCGGTACTGCCCGTCGGCTGGAAAATTGTACGTGAACCGCGCTCCGCCGCGCGTGCCCGGAGGTAAGGGCTCTTCGTTGTTCTGAATTGCTGCGCTGTTCTGGTTTGCCCCGATCAAGTACTTCACATTCGAAACATGGCCGGTGGGATCGCCGATCGCGAGTTTCGCAACATGCCGCGCGGCGGTGACGTACTGGTCGAGGAAAGCGGGTGAGACGCTCAAAGCGTCCGCAATGTTGTCAAAACCATCTACCTGGATATCCTGCGGCAGGACATCCTTCGGATTGACATCGACACCCACCAAAGCTTTCACCGATGCGGCGTACTCGGTGCGGTTCAAGCGTTGAATGGGTACATAGCCAGCCCTCGGACCCTGGGGGTGGGAATCGATCGTATTCTCCATCCAGGCCACGAACGATTCCACATCCTTGGCTGGCGGCTGGGGGTTGCCAGGCGGCGGCATCAAATGTCCGCGCAGTTTGCGCAGAGCCTTTTCCCAGGTACGCGCGTCATCTGCCGCAGCCTGGAGATCCAGGCCGTCCAACGCGAGGCCGCCGATCTTCGCGCGCGTGTTGTGGCAGGTGAAGCAGTAGGTGGTCAACATCGCGTGATATTGATCCGGTACGCCCGCGGCAGGCGCACTTCCTGTGGAAGTCTGCCCTATGGCTGCCGGTTGGAATGACGCCAAGGAGGCGATCAGGACCATAAGCGCAGTCACATCGACAGAACGCTTCATACGAATTACTTGGGGCATTAAATTTATTGCCAGATCAATGATTTGCAGCCGCATCTGATCATCAGTCCTCTTTTATCACAAACGTTAGGCGCACTGGGAAGCGGCCGCGCTCAACGAAGCAGTGTTGGCCGGGCGGCGTGGGCATTTTTGCGCGAACCGTAAGGCAGCTGCCTGCGTATAGGTTTCCATGAGATCGCTGCGGTACGTGTTTCGCCGATTGGGCCGGGCTCCTGTATTCACCGTAATCGCTCTGGTGACGCTGGGGCTTGGCATCGGGGCTACCGCAGCCATCTTCAGCGTGGTGAACACGGTTCTGATCAAGCCGCTTCCTTATCCTGGGGCCGAACGACTGATGGGGGTGTGGCATGCTGCGCCGGGGGTGGTTGGACTCGCGGGCAACATCAATTGCTCGCCTACCATGTACTTCACATACCGCGACGAGAACCGGACGTTTCAGGACTTCGGGCTGTGGACGAGCGGCGGCGCGAGCGTCACTGGCCTGGGGGATCCTGAACAGGTCCGAACGCTGGACGTAACTTACGGCGTACTGCAAGCACTGGCGCTGCAACCGGCCGCCGGACGAAGGTTCTCCCAAGCCGACGATACTCCGGGAACGCCCGAAACCGCGATACTGACTTACGGCTACTGGCAGCGGCGCTTCGGCGGAAGCGCGTCGGCGGTGGGACGCACGTTCACGGTGGATGCAAAGCCGCGCACCATCATCGGAGTGATGCCACGGGATTTCCGCTTCTTGAATGTGAACGCGGACCTGATCCTGCCACTGCGATTTGACCGCGACAAGCTGTTCCTCGGTAACTTCAGCTATCAAGGCATCGCGCGATTGAAGCCGGGCGTGACAATACAGCAGGCCAACACCGATGTGGGGCGGATGCTGTCGTTGTGGCTGAAGGCGTGGCCTGCGCCGCCGGGCTTCAGCCGAACGTTGTTTGAGAATGCCCGATTCGCTCCCCGGGTTCAGCCGTTAAAGCAGGAAGTAGTGGGGGACATCGGGGCGACGCTGTGGGTTTTGATGGGAACCATCGGGCTGGTGCTGTTGATCGCGTGCGCCAACGTTGCCAATCTGTTATTGGTGCGCGCCGAAAGCAGGCAACAGGAACTGGCGGTTCGAGCGGCGCTGGGAGCTGGCTGGGGACGAATCGCACGCGAAATGCTATTGGAAAGCGTGGCTCTGGGAGTGCTGGGTGGGGCCTTGGGGCTGGCGCTGGCCTTTGGCGCTCTCCGGATTTTGGTGGCGAAGGGTCCGGAAACGCTGCCGCGGCTGGCCGAAATTGGAATCGATCCAGCGGTGCTCGGGTTTACGTTGGTGATTTCTCTATTGGCGGGGCTTGTGTTTGGGCTGATCCCAGCATGGAAATACGCCGGACCAGAAGTGGCTGCGTCGTTGCGCGGCGCGGGACGCTCGATGAGCCAAAGCAGGGAGCGGCATCGGGCGCGCAACACATTGGTGGTGGTGCAAGTGGCGCTGGCGCTGGTGCTGCTGGTGGGATCAGGGCTCATGATTCGAACGTTCCAGGCGCTGCGGAGCGTTCAGCCGGGGTTCACGCACCCCGAGCAGGTCCAGATGCTGCACATCGCAATTCCCGAATCGGAAGTGAAAGAGCCGGAACAGGTGATGCGGATGGAGAACCAGATGCTGGACAAGCTGGCAGCGATTCCGGGAGTTGCTTCGGTGGCTTTCGGCAGTTCGGCGCCCCTGGAAGGATTCAACAACAACGATGTGCTGTTTGAAGAGGACAAGTCCTACGCGGCGGGACAGATTCCTCCCCTCCGCAGATACCGGTTCCTGTCGCCGGGTTATTTGAAGGCGACGGGAACTCCGCTGGTGGCCGGACGCGATTTCAACTGGACCGACTTGTATCAGAAGCGGTATGTAGCCATGGTTTCCGAAAACATGGCGCGCGAGGATTGGGGAACGCCGGCCGCAGCTTTGGGCAAGCGGATCCGCGAAGGGTCGAAAGATCCATGGCGCGAAATTGTAGGCGTGGTGGGCGATGTTTACGATAACGGCGTGCAAGAGAAAGCGCCGGGCATCACCTATTGGCCGGTTATGATGAATCTCTTCGAGAGCGATAAGCTGACTGCCATTCGCTTCGGGGTACTTTTGGTCCGCACCAATCGGGCGGGTACACAGAGTTTTCTGACGGAGGCGCGGCGAGCTATCTGGTCTGTGGACGCGAATCTGCCGGTGTTCCTGGTGAGGACGCTGGAGGACGTGTACGACGGATCTATGGCGCGCACCTCTTTCACGCTGGTGCTACTTGCCATTGCAGGCGTCATGGCGCTGGTACTGGGAGTAGTTGGGATTTATGGAGTGATCTCCTATGCAGTCACCCAGAGGACGCGGGAAATCGGCATTCGCATGGCGCTCGGCGCACAGCCGGCCGGACTGCAGCGAATGTTTGTCCGCCAGGGGCTGCTGTTAGCAGCGGTAGGAGCGTCGGTGGGGTTGGCAGCGGCCGCGGCGCTGACTCATTGGATGGCCTCGCTTCTGTTTCGAACCACGGCGCTCGATCCGTTGACTTACGCGGCGGTGGCGGCGCTGCTGATCCTGGCGGCGGCTTTGGCAAGCTACGTTCCCTCACGGCGCGCGAGCACCGTAGATCCGATCGAAGCGCTACGGACTGAGTAACTTACGGTTGTTCGACCGATCAAACGATCCGGCTCAAGTAAGGTGAATTCCGGAACTTTCTCATCGATTACCCCGATTACCGCGTACCGCCTTTAGGGGATACGCTAGATACATGGCAAAGATGGTACATAAGCTGACGTTTACGTACCTGAGCGTGATTTGGCGCCTGCAGATCTGGCGAGACGATCACGGGCAGGACCTGATCGAATACGCTTTGATGGCGGGTTTTGTGGCGGTTGCGGCTGGGGCAATTATGCCCACTGTGTCGAGCAGCATCAGCAAGATCTTCAGCAAAGTGTCGAGCACGCTGACCGCGGCGGCTAGCTAGCAGATCCGTAATGGATCCGCAGGAATGGCCGGCAGCAAGCCTGTTGTAAACCAATCCTGAAAATAGTGTTAGCGTGGAGGCAAGCGAGTTCTTATGTCTCCATCGCCGGAAAAGATCGAAGGTCAGAAGCCGGCCGAGACGCCGAGCCCCGGCTCCTCTGAGAAACCGCTTACGCGCGGGCTCCAAGTGGAGGCGCGGCTAACCGCCCCGACTTGGGAGATCGGCCTCTCGGCCGTGGTGCACGACTTCACGCCGGGCGAGGTAATCCTTCTACTGGACGATCAAATCGCAGCGGGCACGCGCGTTACCGTCCAACTGAACACTTCCTCCTTTGTAGGCGACATCCTGTTCTGCTCACCGAACGGAACGCGTTACGAAGCTCATGTGTCTTTCGACGATGTGGACGCAACGGGGCTGCGGCGGACGCCTCGGTTTCCCGTCAGCATTCCGGCACGGATCTTCAGCAGCTCGAGCGAGGAGCCGCTGGATGGCAAAATCGTCGATGTTTCCGGCGAGGGGCTGGGAGTCGAGCTGGCCGCGGCAATACCGATGCAAACCAATATCGCGGTGCAAAGCGAGGAGAACACCGCGCTGGGCGTGGTTCGCCACTGCCGGGAACTGTCTCCGGGACGGTTTCGCGCGGGGATTCAATTGCATCACATCATCAAGAAGGATCCGGATCTTGAAAAGGCTTCCGCGGACTCCGGCTGGATGAACAAATTGGGCGCGCGATTGGGCCGCAAGAAAGCGGAGCGTCCGAAGGGTTGGAGTTAGCAGAGCAGGCGGCGCGGCAGGCCGCCCGCATCGACGCTTAACGATGCTTCGCGGACCGACGGCGGCGGAAGTGCGAAGCGCTTGGCGCGGGAGTGGCATAGGTAGAGCAGCCCCACCGCCGCGAACGAGGCCGCGGCCACACCGACGACGATCAGCAGAGGGCGGAAGGTCCAGAAGACCACGAGCAAAAAGGTCCCCATGGTAAACGGCAGCAGCCACAATTGATAGCTACGCACCAGGCGGGAGTCTTCACGGCCATAGCGAATTTGAGGCGGGACGTTGACGCCGAATAGGCGCGACCGCTGGGGCAAGAACGGAATCCCGTGCAAAAGAATGAGCGAGAGAAGTATCGGGAGAATCAACGCTAACCGAATAGCGATCATGATTTCAGCCTTTCCGCGAGACTGAGTAATTCCGAGGCGATGATAGCGGGAGAGAGACCACCCGCGCGCATTTCAGCCACCAGCTCGCGCAAACGCCGCTCGAAATGCCGCTGCCTGCCCCGCGAGGCGCTGGGCTGTTCACCACGCTGGAGCACCGTCGCACGGCGGCCGTGCTTCAAATCCAGCCAGCCTTCCTCGGCCAGCTCGCGATAGGCTTGGGCCACGGTATTGAAGTGGACGCCCAGTTCGAGCGCCAGCTTCCGCACGGAGGGGAGGACATCACCGGGAGCGAGCTGCCCCTCCACCAGGTGCGCGCGAAGAGCGTCGACGATTTGCCGGTAGGTGGGAACCGGCGAGTTGAGGTCGATACGAATGGTGAGGGATCGCTTCATTGATCCAGGGTCTTGTACACTGTACGTGTACAGCATACACTTTTTGGCGACGCCGTCAATCCCGAAGGGTGAGGGAGCGGAGCGCCCCGCCCTGATAAGATGGCTCCCTGTGAACATTACAGAACTGTTCATACGCCGGCCGGTGATGACCGCCCTGGTCATGATGGGTATTTTGTTGTTTGGGGTGGTGGGCTACCGCTCGCTGCCGGTGAGTGATCTTCCGAACGTCGACTTTCCCACACTGCAGGTGCAAGCCAACTTGCCGGGCGCCAGCCCCGAGACCATGGCCGCCTCTGTTGCCACCATACTGGAGCGGCAGTTTTCGACGGTACCGGGCCTCGATTCCATGTCGTCCTCCAGCGTGCGCGGCAACACCAGCATCACCATGCAGTTCGTGCTGGAACGCAACATTGACGCCGCGTCGCAGGACACGCAGTCGGCCATCGCGGCCGTGTCCCGCCGGCTGCCGCCCAACCTGCCGGCGCCTCCGAGCGTGCAAAAGGTGAATCCGGCCGATCAGCCCATCCTTTTTATGGGCCTCAACTCGCAAACGATTTCCCCTCGCACTGTGGATGAGTACGCCGAGACATTGATCGCTCCAGCCATTTCGAGCATCAACGGCGTGTCGCAGGTGAACGTTTTTGGAACGGCGAAGTTCGCAGTGCACGTACAGCTGGACCCCAACAAGCTGGCCTCGCGCGGTATTGGCATCGACGAAGTGGAGACCTCCATCGAGAGCCATAACGTCAATCTGCCGTCGGGCACGCTGTGGGGGCCGCGCCAGGCGTTCACCGTGGAAGCGAACGGACAAGTGATGGATGCCGCCGCTTACCGGCCTTTGGTGGTCACCTATCGCAATGGCTCGCCGGTGCGCCTGGAAGACCTGGGCCGGGTGATCGACGGAGTGCAGAACGACAAAATCATCACATGGCTCAATAATACGCCGTCCATCATGTTTCAGGTGATGAAGCAGCCGGGCACCAACACGGTGGAGGTGGTGGACAAGGTGCGCGCGCTGTTTCCACAATTTCGCGCCCAGCTGCCACCGGGCATCAATATGGATACGCTGTATGACCGATCCGATTCGATTCGCCAATCCGTGGATGACGTGAAGTTTTCGCTCGAGCTGGCAGTGGTGCTGGTGGTGCTGGTCATTTTCTTGTTCCTACGCAATGTTTCGGCCACCTTGATCCCCAGCTTGGCGCTGCCGCTTTCGATAATCGGAACGTTCGCGGCGATGTCGCTGCTGGGCTACACACTGGACAATCTCTCGCTCATGGCGTTGACGCTGGCGGTTGGATTCGTAGTGGACGACGCAATCGTGGTGCTGGAGAATATCGTGCGCCACATGGAGATGGGCAAATCGCGGCTGATGGCGGCGCTGGATGGCGGACGCGAAATCGGGTTCACCATTCTTTCCATGACGCTCTCCCTTGCGGCCGTGTTTATTCCCGTGTTCTTCATGGGCGGCATCCTGGGGCGGTTGTTCCATGAATTCGCCGCGGTCATCATGGTTGCGATTTTGATCTCCGGCTTTGTGTCGCTCAGCCTGACGCCGATGCTGTGCAGCCGTTTCATGAAACCGCCCAGCGAGCGCCACAACGCGCTGTATCGGGCCTCGGAGCGAGCGTTCGACGGCATGCGCAATCTGTACGAGTGGACACTGCGCGTCGTGATTCGCCATCGCTTTGTAACCCTGATGGTGGCGGCGGGGACGCTGGTTGCGACGGTCTTGTTGTATGAGGTTTCGCCTAAAGGCTTCATCCCGAACCAGGACACCGATCAACTCGGCGGGGTTACCGAGATGCCGCAAGAGGCATCGTTTGAATCCATGGTGCGGTTGGAGTTAAAGGCGGCCGCGGTGATTGGCGCCGATCCGAACGTGGAGGCGTACTTTTCGATGGTCAACGCGCAGGGAGGCAACCAGGGTACGGGCAATTCCGGCCGGTTGCAGTTGCGCCTGAAACCGCGCGCGCAGCGCAAGCTCACGCCGGAGCAGATCATCGCGGAACTGCGGCCCAAGCTCGACCTAATTCCCGGCGTCAGGACGTATCTCCAGAACCCTCCGCTGATCCGCGTGGGTGGACAACAGACGCGCACCGTGTATCAGTACACTCTGCAGGCGCAGGATCTGGATGAGCTTTATCGCGCTGCGGGCGTGTTCGAAAAGCGCATGAAGGAAGTGCCCGGCCTGTTCGACGTGAACAGCGACTTGCAGATTGCGAGCCCCACGGTGAAGATGGACATCGATCGCGATCGCGCGTCCACGATGGGGGTGACGGCGGACAAGATCGAGAACGCGCTGTACGACGCGTTCGGAGAGCGGCAGGTGTCGGATATTTACACGCCTACCAACGACTACCAGGTTTTAATGGAGTTGCTGCCGCGCTATCAGATGGATCCGGCGGCGCTGCATTTGCTGTATGTCCGGTCGGACGCGGGCAAACTGGTGCCGCTGGACGCGGTGACGAAGCCGCACAACACGGTGGGGCCGCTGTCAGTGGCGCACTTGGGGCAACTGCCTTCAGTGACCATGTCGTTCAATCTTGCACCAGGCGTTTCGTTAGGCGATGCAGTGGACCGGATAGGGACAGCGGCGCGCGAGACGCTTCCCGCCGACATTCAAACCTCATTTCAAGGCGTGGCGGCCGCGTTCCAATCGTCATTGCAAGGCATGGGAATGCTGCTGGTGATGGCGATCCTGGTGATCTACATGGTGCTGGGGATTTTGTATGAGAGCTTCATTCATCCGCTGACCATTCTGTCGGGGCTGCCCTCGGCGGGTTTGGGCGCGCTGGCCACGCTGCTGATCTTCCATGACGAGCTGAACATTTACTCCTTTGTCGGAATTATCATGCTGATCGGCATCGTGAAAAAGAACGCGATCATGATGATCGACTTCGCGCTGGAAGCGCAACGCACCCAGGGTCTGGCGCCCGCCGAGGCGATCTCGGAAGCCTGCCTGGTGCGATTCCGGCCCATCATGATGACTACGATGGCCGCACTGGTTGGAACGCTGCCGATTGCGTTGGGATTGGGCGCGGGGTCTGAGGCGAGGCGTCCGCTGGGGCTGGCGGTGGTGGGCGGGTTGGTGGTTTCGCAATTATTGACGTTGTACATCACGCCGGTGTTTTACATTTACATGGAGCGTTTCCGGGGGACGTTCGGGAAGATGGGGCGGAAGCGGAAAGCGTTTGAAGCCACGCCGGAGCCGGCAACGATTAGCCGCTGATAAACGCCGATGGACGCCGATGAGGCGTAAAATCGGAGCATGGAACTCGTCGTCAACCAAAGGCACTACCGGCTGCTGGTGGACCCGTCGCGCGTGCTGCTGTGGGTGCTCCGCGACGAACTTGAACTCACTGGCACCAAATACGGATGCGGCGAGGGGCATTGCGGCGCATGCACGGTTTTGATCGACGGCGCGCCGGTGCGATCGTGCATGACACGCGCGTCGGTGGTGGCCGGCAAAGAGATCACGACGATTGAGGGTCTGGAACAAAACGGCAAACTGCATCCGCTGCAGGAAGCCTTTATCCAAGCCGACGCGCTGCAGTGCGGGTACTGTACGCCGGGCATGATTCTTTCCAGCGTCGGACTGTTGAAAAAGACGCCACAGCCGAGCGAGCCCGAGATCCGGCGCGCGCTGCAGGGCAATGTTTGCAGGTGCGGGACGTATCCTCGCATTATTGCGGCGGTGCAGATGGCCGTGGGCCAGAGCGCTGGAGCGGCACATGCCTGAGATCGAGCTGGAACGCTACGAATTGTTCGAGGGGCCGGCGTATCACTTTGAATTGCAGCGGCGCGATTTTTTCAAATTCCTGGGCGGCGGCCTGGTGCTGCTGCTCGCGCTGGAGGGAACGGCGAGCGCGCAAGAATCCGGACGAGGCGCCGCGATTCGTGGCGATGCGCGACCTCCCGAGCTGGCGGCATGGCTGCACATCGCCGAAGACGGCACAATAACCGTTTACGCGGGCAAGACGGAAATGGGCCAGAATATCCGGACATCGCTGGCACAGGCAGTGGCCGAAGAGTTGCGCGCGCCCATCGGCTCTGTGCACTTGGTAATGGCCGATACCGATCTGACGCCCTACGACATGGGGACTTTTGGCAGCCGGACCACGCCATTGATGGCTCCGCAGATGAAAAAAGTGGGCGCGGCGGCGCGTGAAGCGCTCATCGATCTGGCGGCGGACAAGTGGAAGGTGGATCGCGCGTCCGTTGCGGTGACTGGCGGCAAGGTCAAGAATAACGCGAGCGGCGAGTCCGTCGGATTCGGCGAGTTGACGCGCGGGCAGAAGTTGGTGAAGACCGTGGACGGCGCAGCGGTTACTCCCGCGAGTGCGTGGACGCTGGAGGGTACATCCGCGCCCAAGGTGAATGCGCGCGACATGGTTACCGGCGCGCATCGCTACACGTCCGATCTGGTGCGCCCCGGAATGGTTCACGGAAGGGTGCTGCGGCCACCCGCCTTCCGCGCGAAGCTCACTTCGTTCGACGCCAAAGAGGCCAGTGGGATTCCCGATGTCCTGATCGTTCGCGACGGCGATTTCGTGGGCGCGGTGGGGCCGGATGAGGTGACGCTCAACAAAGCCATCGGCGCGATCAAAACGGAATGGAGCACCGATTCGCAGCCTTCGAGCGCGGAGCTGTTCGATTACTTGAAGAAGAACGCATCCCAAACCAAGCGCGCTGATTTTGAGGCCGATCACAAACTGGATGCCACCTACACGGTGGCTTACATCGCGCATGTTCCGCTGGAGCCGCGCGCGGCGGTGGCCGAATGGAACGAGGGCAAGCTCACGGTTTGGACCGGCACGCAGCGCCCGTGGGGAGTCAAAGGCGAGTTGGCGGAAGCTTTCAAGATGCCCGAGGATCAGGTGCGCGTGATTGTTCCAGACACCGGGTCGGCGTATGGCGGCAAGCACACGGGCGAGGCGGCCATCGAGGCGGCGCGTCTGGCGAAAGCCGCGAACCAGCCCGTGAAGCTGATCTGGTCGCGCGAAGAAGAGTTCACCTGGGCCTATTTTCGTCCGGCGGGCGTGATCGACATCCGAAGCGGCGTGAGGAACGACGGCTTGATCACCGCGTGGGAATTTCATAACTACAATTCCGGGCCGTCTGCGATTGAGACTCCGTACGATATCGCAAATCATGTGTCGCAATTTCACCCTACGGATTCGCCGCTGCGGCAGGGTTCCTATCGGGGCTTGGCGGCCACCGCCAATCACTTCGCGAGAGAATCGCACATGGACGATCTGGCGGCGGCTGTCGACATGGATCCTCTGGAGTTTCGTTTGAAGAATCTGAAGAACGATCGGGTGCGCGCGGTGCTGCAAGCGGCGGCGGAAAAGTTCGGATGGGGAAAAGAGAAACCCAGCGTAGATCGTGGATTCGGGCTGGCCTGTGGCGTGGAGAAGGGTGGCTACGTGGCGACATGCGCCGCGATTTCGATCGTGCCCAGCGAGTTTCTGGGCGCTGAAGTGACGCCCGCACCTCCCCGAGTGAGGATCGATCGCGTGGTCACGGCGTTTGAGTGTGGCGCCGTGGTGAATCCCGAGCATCTGAAGAATCAGATCGAGGGCTCGGTGGTGATGGCCATTGGCGGCGCGCTGTTCGAAGCGGTGGATTTTGCGAACGGACGCATTTTGAATCCGCATCTGGCCAGCTATCGAGTACCTCGGTTTAGCGATCTGCCGGTAATTGAAACGGTGCTGGTGGATCGCAAGGATCTACCGTCGGCGGGAGCGGGTGAAACGCCCATTGTCGGGCTGGCGCCTGCGGTTGGGAACGCGATCTTCCAAGCCACGGGGACAAGACTTCGATCGTTGCCGATGGCGCCCAAAGGGATTCAGACGCCGCTGGTATCCACCGCGCGGGTTTGAGTTTTGGTAACCGACGCTTCGATCCTCGATCACATCGCAAAGCTGCCGCATGCGCGGGCTACGTTCAAACAGTTGGTGCGCGAACTCGGCTCGAAGCTCGCATCGCGCGATGAGCTGGAAGGCGCGCTGGATCGCCTGATTGAGCGCGGCCAAGTGGTGGAAGTCCGGTCCGGGCATTTTGTGGTCACCAGGTTCAGCCGCGAATACGCGGTGGGGCGCTTGAACATGCACCGCGACGGTTATGGATTTTTGATCGCCGATCAGCCGATTGAGGGGCTAAAGGGCGATGTTTACATCCCGCGCGAGTCGGCACAGGCGGCGATGCATGGCGATCGGGTGGTGGTGCGGATCGCGCGCATCGAGCGGGACGGACGCGCGGACGGCGAGATCGTCAAAGTGTTGCGGCGGGCGCATCAGACGGTGGTGGGTGAGTTTCGGATACGCAAGCGCGGCAACTTTGTAGCACCGCACGACGAGCGCATCCGGCAGTGGATTCAAATTCCAGCAGGCATGGAGCTGCCTTCAGCGGAGCTGAGCCGCGATCGCGTGGGCGTGACACCGGTGGACGTGAAGTCACCCGAAGATCTGGACGGGATGATCGTCAACGTCGAGATGCTGGAGTTCCCCGAAGACGGCGAACACGCCGTAGGGCGCGTGATCGAAATCCTGGGACGGCCTGACGATTTTGGCGTGGACGTCGAGATCATGATCCGGAAGCATCACATCCCGCATCATTTTCCCCCGGAGGTTTTGGAGCAGGCGCAAAACTTTTCCAATATCATTCGCGAGGATGAGCTGTTTGGGCGGACCGATTACCGGGCTCTGGATATCGTAACCATCGACGGCGAGACCGCCCGTGATTTCGACGATGCGGTCTGGGTGGATCGATTGCCGAATGGCCACTACGCGCTGCAGGTTCACATTGCCGACGTGAGCCATTACGTGAGGCCAGGCAGCCCGATTGACGAAGAGGCTTTCCTGCGGGGCACCAGCGTGTACTTTCCAGATCGCGCCGTTCCGATGCTGCCGCTCGAATTGTCCACCGAGATTTGCTCGCTGAAGCCGGGTGTCGAACGATTGGTGCTTTCCGTGGAAATGGAGATGGACCGGCGCGGCGACATTGTGGCACAGCGATTTGGGCGCGGTGTGATCCGCAGCGTGGAGCGGATGACTTACACCGATGTTCACGCGCTGCTGGAGGGCGATGCCGCGTTACGAGAACGATACGCGCGGCTGGTGGAACGCTTTGAATTGATGCGCGAACTAGCGCTGGTGCTGAATCAGAAACGCATCCGGCGGGGGTCCATCGACTTCGATATGCCGGAGCCGTTAATCCAGTTCGACGAGTTTGGCGAGATGGCCGGCGTGACGCGCAGCCCGCGCAACATCGCGCACCGGCTGATTGAGGAGTTCATGCTGTCGGCGAATGAAGCCGTGGCGTCGCACCTGGAGCAGGCCGGAATTGCTTCGATATTTCGCATTCATGAGAAGCCAGACCCGAAGCGGGTAATGGAATTCGAAGAGATCGCGACGCATTTCGGCTATTCGCTGGGTATCGGCGCCATCCCGGTGAAACGGTTCCGGACACAGCCCATGCGGAGGCGCGATGGGAAGATGGTGCGAAAGGAGATTGTGATCGCCGATGACAGCATCGCGATTTCATCGCGCAATTATCAGAAGCTGATCGCGCAAATCGAAGGCAAGCCGGAAGAGCGCATCTTGAGTTACCTGATGCTGCGGTCGCTCAAGCAGGCGCGTTACAGCGCCGAGAACAAAGGGCACTTTGCGCTGGCGGCCGCCAGCTACACGCACTTCACGTCGCCCATCCGAAGGTATCCGGATTTGATTGTGCATCGGCTTTTGGAGGCGTCGTTGAAAGGCACCCGCGATCTTTTGGGGCCGGAGCAGTTGGAATCGATCGCTCACAATTGCTCGGAAACCGAGAGACGCGCAGCCGATGCCGAGCGGGAGCTGGTGGAGTGGAAGAAGGCGCGGTTTATGGAAAGCCGCGTGGGCGAGGAGTTCCGCGGGCTGATCACCAGCACGACACGATTTGGGTTTTTCGTCGAGCTGGAGAACCTGTTTGTCGAAGGGCTGGTGCCGATCGACGCGCTACCGGGCGATCGATACATGTTTCAGGAGAACACGCGCACCATCGTTGGGCAGCGGACCAGGCGCGAGTTCCACATCGGCGATAGTGTGAACGTTTTGCTGGACCGGGTGGATCCATTGGAACATAAGCTGACGTTCTCGCTGATCGAGCGGGAGCGGGCCAGGAAAAAGAAAAAGAATTAGCTGGATGCCACGGAGGCGGCGCGCAGCGGGAACTGCTGGGACGCGAGCGATTCGAGCAACTCTTCGTGAATGCCCTGCTCCAGCATGTAATATTGACGGCCGTCTTCTACCACCACGACTGCCAGTTTCTTAGCGGCCCACAGCAGGCAGAGCTGCTGTTCGCCGGGCGTCAACGCGGATGCTTCGACGCGGGCCATGCCGCGAGGACCGGGAGTCAGCTTGCGGAGAAAATCGCGCGTGAAGATCTGGTTATCGAGACCCTCCAACGCCGCGCCGGCCGAGATCCAGCGTTGCTCCATGGAGCCGAAGAAGTAAGGACCGGTGGCGAATGCCAAAAGAAACACAACGACATCGATGAAGGCCGCCAGCAGTAAGGCGAAGATGTGGCGCGCGGTGGGCGCGGTGAACAGCTCCTGGAATGCGACGAGCAGGTCCTCCTGGCCGGAGACAGTGCGATCCACGAAGTCGCTGTAAGCAGGTAGCGGTGGTTTGGCGAACTGCCCCGCGTGTAGCGTTTGTTCGATGTCATTCCACGGGACGTTGCCATATACCTGGCGGTAAGCTTGCAATTGCTTTTCGGTGGAATCGAGCGGCTTGGTGTTTGAAACAAATGCGGCCAGCTCCGTTTGGGAGCGTTGCATCTGCTCGTGCAATTGCTGGGCCAACTTGGTGTAGCGATCGAAGGCAGAATAGCGGACGCCGGCGCCCGCTCCCTCTTTGTAATTATCGGCGTAGGTCTGCGCCTCGCGAGCGACGGCGGCCCGGACGTTTGCGAGGTACGGATCGGCATCCTGAGCGCGCGAAATCAATCCGTGAGTCTTCTCGGCTTCAGTCATCTCCTGAAGCGCGAGAACGTGCTTCTGCTGTTCGTCGATGGCGGAAGTCAGCAGCTTGCTGGTTTGACCGGCAGAATCGTTCAAGGCGTCGTAAAGCTTGCGCTCAATCGTGGCGGGGCGTTCGCGCGCGCTGAACCAGGTGTAAAGACTGGTGTAGGAAAAAGCGATCGAAACCACGGCTGTAACAATGTAAACGCCGATCAAGAGAGCGCGGCGGCCCACTTAGCGCGTTACAGCGGAGGAACTGAAACCGATGAGCCAGGCGACTAGCACGAGCGCGGTCTGCAAACCGATGGATGCGAGTACAGAGAACCAAACGGAGAGGTAAAGGCGCATCCCCTCGAACGTGGTGTACCAGGAAACAATGGAGAGCAGGCAGCTTGCCACGAAGAGTCCCCGGACGATGGGGCGGTTGATGGCCGCCGAATTCGAAGAGGCGAATGCCATGGCGCAATACTCCTTGAGAAGGATTACGCGAGGCGCGCGCCGCCGGTTCCAGAAATTGCGGCGCTATTCCTCTTCTTCTTCCATCCCGGTCTTGGCGGCCTTGGCGGCAGCAATGATTTTGTCGGCTTGGAGCTGCGGCACGTAGTCGTAGTGATCGAACTCCATTTGATACGACGCGCGGCCCTGGGTCATCGAGATGAGATCGTTCTGATACGTGAGCATTTCCGACATGGGGACCTGGGCGCGAATAATCTGCGTGCCGCCCTTGGTGTCCATACCCTGAATTCGGCCACGTCGGCTATTCAAATCGCCCATCAGATCGCCTGCGTACTCCACAGGGGCCTGGATGTTCACGTTCATGATCGGTTCCAGGAGCGAGGGCTTGGCAGCCTGCATCCCGGCTTTGAAGGCTTTGCGCGCCGCGAGTTTGAACGCCATCTCGGACGAATCAACATCGTGATAAGAGCCGTCGTAAACCGTACATTTAAAGTCGACCACAGGAAATCCCGCAAGGTAGCCACCGGCGGCTGCTTCCACGATTCCCTTCTCGACTGCGGGAATGAAATTGCGCGGAATGGCGCCGCCGAAAACTTCGTTGGCAAATTCGAACTTGGCGCCGCGCGGGAGGGGCTCAAGGCGAATCCAGCAGTCGCCAAACTGGCCGTGACCGCCGGTCTGCTTCTTGTGCCGCCCCTGAACCTCGGCTCTGCCGCGAATGGTTTCACGGTAAGGAATTTTCGGCGCGTGCAGCTCGACATCGACGCCATAGCGCTTTTTCAAGCGGCTGACGATGGCTTCGACATGCTGCTGGCCGCTGCCGGCGAGCAGAAATTCCTTGGTCTGCGGATCGCGATAAAAGCGCAGCGATTGATCTTCTTCAAGGATGCGCTGGACCGCGTTGCCGAGCCGGTCTTCATCCTGGCGGCTTTTCGCTGAAATCGCAAAAGCGATGGATGGCTCGGGCAGATGCACGGCGTGATAAGCGATGATGGACGGCTTGTCGCAGAGGGTGTCACCGGTGACGGTTTCTTTAAGCTTGGCGACGGCACCGATATCGCCCGCCTTGAGGTCGGTGACCGGCTCGATGGTCTTGCCTTCGAGACAGCCCACATGGGCCAGGCGTTCGGTTGCGCCGCTGCGGGCGTTGACGAGATTGGCGTCGTTATGGATGACGCCCGAGATCACCTTGAAGTAAGTGACACGGCCGGCGAACGGGTCGGCAACGGTCTTGAAGACGAAGGCAGAGGCTGGTTGGTCGTTCTTGATGGCACGCTGAACTTCACCGCCGCCGTTCATGGTTCCAGAGATTGGCTCGTGCTCGGTGGGCGCCGGAAAATTCTCGATGATGAAGTTCATGAGCTGATCCGGGCCGACATTGTGAAGCGCGGAGCCGCAGAGCACGGGATAAATGCGGCGCTCGCGGATGGCTTGACGCAAGCCGTCGATGATGTGCTCGACAGGGAGAGTTCCTTTTTCGAAAAACTCTTCCATAAGCGCGTCATTGCCTTCTGCGACCATTTCGACTACTGCTTCGTGAGCCTTTTGCGCGGCTTCGGCGAGGTCGTCGGGAATGGGGACCTCTTTACCCTTGCCATCGCCATCCATGGTGTAGGTGTAGCCTTTCATCCGGATGAGGTCGACGATACCTTTGAATTCTTTTTCAGCGCCGATGGGAAGCTGCACGGGAACCGCGAGCCGGCCGAAGACGCTCTGCACACTCGCGAGCGCGCGATCAAACGAGGAACGCTCGCGATCGAGCTTGTTGATGAAAATGGCGCGGGGGAGATTGAACTCGTCGGCAAAGCTCCAAACTTTTTCGGTTTGGACTTCGACGCCCGCGACGCCATCGACGACCACCAGCGCGGCGTCGGCTGCGACCAGCGAAGCTTTGGTGTCATTGAGAAAGATATTGAAGCCCGGAGTGTCGAGCAGATTGATTTTCTTTTTGGCCCACTCGGCGAAAGCCACGCCGGTGGAGATGGTGATCTTGCGCTGGACTTCTTCGTCGTCAAAGTCGGTGACGGCATTGCCTTCGTCGACGCGGGTGAGACGGTTGGTGGCGCCGGCGGTGTATAGGAAACCGGAGGTCAGGGTCGTTTTGCCGCTATGACCGTGACCGATAAGGGCAATGTTGCGGATGTCGGAACCTTCGTAAACTTTCACTGGCTACACTCCATTTCCAATATAAAGCGCACGACGGACCGCCCGGCGGCGGGTGCGCGCCGAAAGTCAAGATCGGATCTTACCACAGGGCCGGGGAACCGTGGCTGGTAGCTGGTGGTTGGTGGCTCGTGGTTGGTTAGCGACTGGGGAGATACCCGAAGAGGCGTGTGCTCGAAAATACTTTCAGCTGTAACTCTGGGCTGGTTGTTTAGCGCCTAAACACCAATGTCCTGGCTTGACGACGTTCGCGTAAGTTTTCGGACTCTGGCGAAGAATCCCGGATTCACGGCGGTGGCGGTTGCAACGCTCGCTCTCGGGATCGGCGTCAACGCCACGGTTTTCACGGTGACGAATGCTGTACTGTTCAAGGGATTTCCATTGGTGGATAGGAACGATCGCCTGTTGTACGTCAGCAACGGCGGCTGCTGCATCTCCTATCCCGATTTTGAAGATATCCGGGCCCAGTCGAAGTCGTTCCAGGGGATGGCCGTCGTCCATGGCGTGGGAAAAATCCTGGGCGATGGACGCGGTTTTGCGGAGAATATTGACGTGACCGAGGTGAGCGCCGATACCTTCCATTTGGTTGGCCAGAGACCAATCCGGGGGCGGGATTTTGCGCCGTCCGACGAGGAGCCCGGCGCCGCTCCGGTTGCCATCCTGAGCTACGGCTTCTGGCAACGCCGGTACGCAAACGATCCAGCCATCATCGGCCGCACAGTGAGGATGAATGGCGCACCAACCACCATTATCGGGCTCATGGCCAGCGGGTTTTCCTTTCCGCAAAAGGCCGACATGTGGGTTCCTCTGGTGAAAACCGCCAAGGTCAGAAACAGAGACAACACCGACACATGGTTCGCCTTCGGACGCTTGGCGGAGGGCGTGACATTCCAGAGCGCCCGCGTGGAAGTGGAGGGCATCATAAGACGGTTGGAGACCGCCTACCCGCTTACCGATCATCGCTGGCATCTCAGCGTTCAGAATTTCCCCGAATTCTTCATAGGTCCAGATGCGGCGGTGTTATACGGGTCCATGTGGGGCGCGGTTGGTTTTGTACTCCTGATCGCCTGCGCCAATCTGGCGAATCTCATGCTCGCTCGCGCGATAGGCCGGTCCCGAGAGATTTCCGTCCGCATCGCATTGGGTGCGGGCCGATGGAGGATCATTCGGCAGCTCCTGATAGAAAGCGTCATGCTGTCGGGCCTGGGCGGCGTCCTCGGCTGGTGGATCGCTAAATGGGGTGTACACACCTACCAGCTCGCAATGGCTCAGAAGGCGTCGTGGCTGATCATCGACTACACCATGGACCATCGCGTTCTGGGCTATCTCATCGCGATTTCAATTGGAACGGGATTACTGTTCGGACTGGCGCCCGCGCTCCGGCTTTCGAAGCTCGACGTCAACGCGACGTTGAAGGATGGGGGCCGCGGCGCCACTGGTGGAGGGCGCGGAAAGCATCTCTCCGCCCTGCTTGTGACCGGAGAAATGGCGCTCGCTGTAGTGTTGCTGGCGGGAGCGGGGGTGATGATCCGAAGTTTTCTAAAGGTCCACAACGCGGATGTTGGCGTAAAAACAGCCAACCTCCTGATGGCGGCGATGACGCTTCCTGCGGACAGATATCCGCGTGCGGAGGCACAGATTTCTTTCTACGACCGTCTGAAAACACGCCTGGAAGCCATCCCGGGAGTGGAATCCGTAGCAATCACCAGCTCCTTTCCCATGGGCGGCTCACGGCACTTTCCCTTCGAGCTGGCGGGCATGCCACAAATCGAACGGGGGCTCCGGCCAAAGATTTCGGCGTTGGTCATTGGTCCGGGCTACTTTCGGACCTTAGGAGCGGTGGTGTTCTCAGGGCGCGAGTTCAGTGACGCCGATGGAGTTTCAGGAGTTCCCGTAGCGATAGTGAACCAGCGGTTCGCTAGCAAGTATTGGCCGGGAGAAAATGTCATCGGCAAACGTCTTCGGCTATTCGACGGTGAGGCGCCCGGGCCCTGGCTGACTGTGGTCGGCGTGGTATCGAATATCGTTCAAAACGACGCCACGCGCCAAGAATTCGATCCTTTGGTTTACCTGCCCTTCCGTGAGGAACCGGCGGGCGCCATGAATGTGATCGCGCGAACCGGCGTCCCTCCCGGAAGCCTGGGAACCGGGTTTCGACGCGAGGTCCAGGCGTTGGATTCCGATCTGCCCGTTTATGGCCCCTTCACCGCCGATCATTGGGAGAGGTATTCGGACAGCCGATTCTACGGAGGTCTATTGTTGATTTTTGCCGGAATTGCGCTGCTGCTGGCTTCCATCGGCCTGTACACCGTGATCGCGCATTCGGTGAGCCAGCGCACTCAGGAAATCGGAATTCGAATGGCGATTGGGGCCACGGCGCGGGATATTCGAAAACTCGTGTTCCTGCAAGGACTGCTTCCATTGGGAATTGGTCTGACCATTGGACTGGCCGCGTCGTTGGCGGTTAATCGGCTGTTGAAAGCGGAGCTAGTCCACGTTTCACCAACGGACCCAATCACGTTGCTTGTCGCATCGGCTGCGTTGATTTTGTCGGCTACACTCGGGTGCCTGATTCCGGCGCGGCGTGCGATGCGGGTAGATCCGGTAGTGGCGCTGAGGCATGAATAGCCGGCTATTTGCGGAGCCGGTGCGGGAGCACGGTGGTATCATGTAGCCACGGATGTAGCCACGACGATGAAGACTGCACAAGTTCGCGAACTAAAGAATAAGACCTCTGAGTTGCTAAGGCTGGCTGCCACTGAGGAAGTGATCATCACGTCCCGAGGTAAGCCGGTGGCATGCCTGATCGGCATCCGTCCCGAGGATATCAGTATTCGTCCGCGGAAGCAGGTCGGGGATTATTCCGATGAGGGCTATCGGAAAAAAGCGCTGCGAATTCTTGCGACGTTCAAGAAGGCTAAGCCGGACAAGGGCAAGACGTGGGTTTCTCAGGACGAGCACGATCGCGTGCTTTACGGTGAATTGCAGGAGTGACTTTCGTCGACACGGGCGCATGGGTTGCCTTGTTCGTGGAAGGCGACGCCCGGCATGAGGCGGCCCGAGCGTGGATCAATTCGAATCGCGACAGGCTAGTCACGAGCGACTACATCGTTGACGAGGTGCTGACGCTCATCACAGCGCGCTATCGACGGCAAACTGCCATTCGGGCGGGCCATGTACTCTTCGGTCAAGGTCTGGCCGGGTTGACCCAACTTACAGACGAGGACAAGGAACAGGCATGGGGAATATTCCGGTCGCACAGCGATAAGGGTTGGAGCTTCACGGATTGCACGAGTTTCGCGTTAATGCGGCGGCTGGAGATCACGAACGCGTTTGCGTTTGATCTGCACTTCTCGCAGATGAAGGGGATTCGGAGGGTGCCGGGCTGAGCTTGCGCCTTTGGCGCTCAGGGCCCCATCTGGCATGTAGCGCTTGCAGGTGCAACTGGTCCTGCCCTCCAAATGACGGGCGAGGCTGGTAAAACAACAGGGTTCCCGCGAGTATGAATGCGGTTGAGCAGAGAGGCGGGAACGAGCACTTTGGATTGAACCTAATTGATGAGCCATTTTCAATCGAATGTTTCTTCGTTAGCCTTCAAAGGCAGTTGCCTCGTATTTTGCTGCTGAGATAATCCGGACCTTCCAATGCTCACGGTTGGAGCACAGAGGGGGCGCGACCGTTCCTGCATGGACTCCGATAAACTATTCGAAATGCGTTCCATTCCGGCTGCGATCTCTTTTCTGCTTGGATTTGCATTGCTGATTCTCAGCATTCTGTACGCTCGTTATCGAAGACGAACTACAGCGGCGCTTTCCCGATATTCCCAACTCATCAATCTTGAGGAGGAAGAGGCGCGATTGTCGGCGGCGAACCTGCGCGTGCGCGAGGAGGCGAAGGGGTTCGAACAACGTGCGGCGGAGGAGCACAAACGTTTGTTGAGCCAGCATAGAGACGCCGAGGCCATTTTCTTGCAAAAGGAAGAGACGACGCGAGCCGCTCTAGCGGCGGAATATCAGACAGCTCTTGCTCGTTACCAGGAATTGCAGAAGGAAATTGCCATTGGCGAGGACTCGCTTGAGGACCTTTCGTTCGGGTTGTACAAGCCGCATTTTACCTTCCAGACCCCAGACGAGTACAAGGCGAAGATCGAGCTGCTTCGAAATCAGCAGCGCGACGTCGTGCGGGATGGCCGCGCGGCGCAATGTCACATTGCCTGGACCGTTGGCAACAGCCAAATGGAGGGTAAGCGGATGATCCGTCAAAATTCACAGTTGATGCTACGGGCGTTCAACGGGGAGTGCGAGGCCGCGATCGCTAACGTCAGTTGGAGTAATTCCGCCAAAATGGAAGAGCGCGTTCGGAAGGCTTTCTCCGCCATTAATAAGCTCGGTGCGGTGTTACATATCAGTATCACCGATCTATACCTGATGCTGAAAGTGGAAGAGCTTCGGATGGTGCAAGAGTTTGAGCAAAAACGTTACGAGATCCGTGAGGAGCAGCGGCGTATTCGAGAGCAGATTCGCGAAGAGGAGCGAGCTCAAAAGGAGATCGACGATGCAATTGCTGAGTCAACGTCGGATGAAGACAAATATTCGGCGGCTATCCAGAAGGCACGTGACGAGGCAACTCAGGCGATGGGGGCAAAACTCGAAAAGTTGACCGAGCAGATTGGTCGTTTTGAGGCCAAGCTTGATGAGGCGCGGCGAAGGAAGGAACGCGCGATTGCGCGAGCGCAGATTACTAAGTCCGGTTTCGTGTACATAATTTCGAATATAGGGTCCTTCGGCGAGCGTGTGTTCAAGATTGGGATGACGCGGCGAATGGAGCCAATGGACCGAATCTACGAACTTAGCGGCGCGGCCGTACCATTTCCGTATGACCTGCATGCGATGCTTTACTCCGACGACGCTCCGGGGCTGGAGCACGAGCTTCATTCTCTGTTCAAGGATCGGCGCTTGAACCGAGTAAATGCTCGCCGAGAATTCTTCCAGGACGTTGCGCTCGATGAGATCGAAGGATTTGTTCGATCGAAAGGGCTCAGTGCGCAGTTCCTGCAGCTTCCGGAGGCGCGCGAATATCGCCAGACCCTTGCCCTACGCGAGGCCGTCCAGAAAACCTCAACGTTAGGTGCGAAACAATTTCCTAAAGAGCTGTTTGCCTCTGAATGATGTGAAGCGCGTACGAAGCGTATTGAACTGCCCGAGGCCGAAGCCGCGAGCTATTTCCCGAGCCAGTGCAGCGGCGCCGTAGTGAGCCACGGGACGTAGGTGATTAGCAGCACGGTGGCGGCGAGGATCAGCAGAAATGGCAGCGTGGCCCAGATGATGGTGCCCATCGGTTTCTTGAAACGATAGGCGGAGAGAAACAGGTTGATGCCGACCGGCGGGTGCAGGTAGCCGAGCTCGAGATTCGCGATGAAGATGACGCCCATTTGCACCGGGTCGATATGATAGGCGGCGGCGAGGGGTTTGAGTAGCGGCACGACGACCAGGATGGCGGCGAAAATGTCCATGAGCGCGCCCACCACCAGTAGCGCGATGTTGAGCAGCAGCAGAAACACGTACTTCGATTGCACGTGCATTTGCACCCAATCGATCAGGCGGGACGGCACTTCGGCGTCGACCAGGTAATTGGTGAAGCCGAGCGCTACACCCAGAATGAGCAAGATGCCGCCGACGATGGTGGCGCATTCGACGAAGACTTCGCGGTAATCGCGCGAGAGCTTGAGGTCGCGATAGATGAAGACTTCGACGAAGAAGGCGCAAAAAGCGGTGAGGGCGGCTGCTTCGGTGAGCGTGCCGAATCCACCGAACAGGCCGATGATCATGATAGCCGGTAGTGCGAGCTCCCACTTGGCGCTCCATACGGCGGCTGCGGCTTCACGCAACGAAAATGGCTCGCGTACTGCGTCGCATTTGATACCCATGCGAATGCCGACGAAAGCGATGGCGGAGATCATGACCAGTTCGGGGAGAATCGCGCCGGTGAAGAGGCGATCGAGGGGAGTCTGCGAATAGACGCAATAGAGGATGGCAGGGATGCTGGTGGGGAACAGCAGCCCGAGCGAACCGGAGGACGTGAGCAGTCCGATGGAAAAGTTTTCCGGATAGCGCGTTTTGATGAGCATGGGGACGAGCAGGCCGCCGAGTGAAAGGATGGTGAGGCCCGATCCGGCGAACGTGAAGACGGTGCAGATGGCGACCGTGGCGATGGCGAGACCGCCGGGCATCCAGCTAAAGAGAGCGGTGAAGACTCGGAGCAGACGCTTGGTCGCGCCGCCTTGCACCATGAAGTATCCGGCCAGCGTGAAGAGCGGGATGGAGGGCAGCAACGGAGACGCAACCAGACGATACATTTCCACGGGAACCGATGCTACGGGCGTGCCGCTGCTCCAGAAGAGCAAGAGCGCGAGACCACCGAAGACGGCGAAGATCGGCAGGCCGAGAACGGTGGCGAGCGCGAGAAGCGCGAAAGAGAGCGGGAGGATGCCGGGCGTTCCCAGTGGGATTGCATAACCGAACAGCGCGGGGATGAAGAGGCCCAACGTGGCGATGGCGCGCCCCGTCCAATTTTCACTCGCTTTCCAGACTGCTCGAAGTGCGATGACGCCAAAGCCGACCAGCATGATGGCGAGCGCGCTCCATTTGGGAAGGCCGGGGAGAAGATAACTGCCCGCTTCGCGTTCGCTTTGGACGAAGACCCAACTAGCATAGGCGAGGCACGTGGAGACGGCGGCGAGCGCTGCGCTCCAGAAGATTTTTGCCGGCGCGATCCAGGATTCGGGGAGAAAGCTGGAGGAAGAGAGCCCCAAGAGGCGGCCGGATCGTGAAGCCAGCATGCCGCCGAGCATTCCGATCCAAAGCGTGAGTTGCTGGACGATGACGGCGGAGCCGGGAATGCCGGACCAACGGAATTGGCGCGCCACCATTTCGATGACGGGAAGCGCGGTCATCAACGAGAGCGCGAGGATGCAGAACGAGTCCTCGAAGATCTGAAAAGGTGTTGGCGGGGCGGAGGTGTCGGGAGGAAGAGTGGCGCTCACTGGAGGGAAGACTGGGCTCGATGCGTCTTCCGATACTCGTCGCGCAGATGCTTCACTTCATCGAACAGGTCGGGCGGGACGACGCCGCCGCGCAGCCTGGGCCAGATGCTTTCGGAGAGCTGACGCCATTCGGTGACGGCTTGGGCGTCGGCATGAACCACGTTGAGTCCGAACTGCTGCATGAGCGGAATGGAGCCGGCTTCCGATTTGCGGATCTCGTCGCGCAGGGCAACACCCGCGGTGCGCGCGGACTGCACCATTTCTTTTTGCACGGGCGCGGGGATTTTGTCCCAGACCTCTTTTGTGATGACGGTTGCGCCTACTAGTTGCGCGAATTGGATATCGAGCATGTTCTTCGCGCCGCCGAACCATTGGTTGCTGAGGGCCACGAGCGGAGGCGCTTGAAAAGCGTCGATGAGGCCGGTTTGCAGACCCGTAAGAATGTCGGTGGCGGCGAGGGAAACGGGTTGAAAACCGTTGATCTTGTAGAGCTCGAACGTGGCGGTGTCGCCTTGCAGGACGCACAGCTTCATGCGGCGAATGTCATCGGGACGCGAGGCGGGCTGTTTGGTGAAGAAGTGAATCCAGCCGGCGTCGCCCCAGTTCAGAACGATGAAGCCGCGCTGCGCGAGACCTTTTTCAAGGCGATCGGAGATGTGATCGCGAACATAATCCAGCTCTTCATAAGACGAGAGCATCATGGGGATTTGCAGGGCGGCGATGTCGGGATCGATACCGCTGAGACCGGCGCCTGACAGCGCGACAGCTTGCAGCTTCTTGATGCGAAGTTTCTGGACCATTTCGGGCTCGTCACCCTGCTCGCCACCGGGGTAAATCTTGAGCTCGATTTTTCCGCCCGAGGCCTTCTTCCACTCTTCGCCCATGTTCAAGAGGATTTCGTGCCAGCGCGAGCCTTTGGGAACGAGAGTGCCCAGGCGGATGACGGTGGTCTGAGCGGGAAGGGAGAGCGAAAGAAGAAGGCTGAGGAAAGCGGCGCGGACCATTAGAAGAATGGTAGCGCGCGGCACTAGTGGTTCGGATGCGTGGCGACGTGCATTTCGAAGCTGACCGGTGGATTGTAGTAGAGGATGCGCCCGCAGCTTTCGCAGAACATCATCTCACCGCTGTTGCGCAGGTCCTGGAAGAACTGGGGGCGCAGCAGGATCTGACAACCGGAGCAGCGGCCGCCGGTAACTTCGGCGACAGCGGAGCCGCCGCGCCACTTTTTTCGAATGCGTTCGTAGGCGGAGTACGAAGGTTTTTTCAGACCCACCACCAATTGCTGGCGCTCGGCTTTCAGCTCATCGAGCTGCTTTTGATCGACGGCGGTGCGCTCGCGGGCATGCGCCTTCTCCGCTTCCACCTGCTGCTTTTCTTCCTTCAAGGCGGCTTCCGCTTTTTTGACGTTGGCGTCCAGCGGCTCCGATTCGGCCATCAGATCCAGGTTGCGATCCTCGGCGGTGCGAATGGAAGTTTCACAGAAGCTGATCTCATGCTGGAACGCGCGGTATTGTTCGTTGGTTTTGGCGCCCAGCATCTGGTCGCGAAGTTTGGAGATCTTTTGATTCTCCACCTTCACGTCGTCTTCCAGTTGCTTGCGTTCCTTTTGGTTGGCGACGAGCGCGGCGCGGTCGGCTTCCAGGCGACGAAGGTGCGAATCCAGGGCTTTTTCGATCTGTGCGATGTGTTTTGGTAAGGTAGCGACTTCCCGCTCCAACTCTGCAATCCTCAGATCCAGGGATTGCAAGCGGGTGACCTGCTCAATTTCAACGGTCATCTCTGCCGTCCATGGTAACATCTCGGACGGCATTTCACGCAACCGTGCGGGCGCGGTTACGTCGAGGTAAGGTAGGTCCATGCCGCGCGGATTGGCTGGTTGGGGATTGGCTTGTTGGCTACTGGCGGGGAGCGCGCTGGCTCAAGACACCGCGCAGGTGATGTCAGGCGGCGCGACCATCGAAGTGACCTTTGCGCCGGGAAAATTCGATTTGCCGAGAGCGAGCGTGCTGGCTTGGATTTCGAACGCGGCGAACGCGGTGTCGGAGTACTTCGGGCGTTTTCCGGTGGAGCGTCCGCGGTTGATGGTGCGGCCATCGGAAGGGCGCGGCGGAGTCTTTCACGGAACGACATTCGGCGGGCGGCGCGGAGCATTCTCACAACCGGCTTTCACCCGGATTTCGGTGGGGCAATCGACTACCGAAAAGCAACTCGATGACGACTGGATGATGACGCACGAATTCATCCACATGGCGTTTCCCGATGTGAGCGGCGAATCCGACGAGCATCACTGGATGGAAGAGGGCATGGCGACGTATATCGAGCCAATTGCGCGGGCGCAGATTGGGCGGATGAGTCCGGAGCGGGTGTGGGGAGATTTTGTGCGCGACATGCCGCAAGGATTGCCGCAGGCGGGCGATCAGGGCCTGGATCGAACACCGACGTGGGGCCGCACGTACTGGGGCGGCGCGATCTTTTGGCTGCTGGCGGACGTGGGGATTCGGGAGGCGACGCATAACCAGAAGGGTTTGCAAGATGCGATGCGCGGCATTCTGGAAGCAGGCGGCAACATCACGGAAGACTGGACGGTAGACCGAGTGGCGGAGGTGGGCGATCACGCGACCGGGACTACCGTGATCGCGGAGTTGTACAAACAGATGAAGACCACCGCGGTTCCTACGGATCTGGACGAGATGTGGCGGCGGATGGGCGTGCAGGTAAAAAGCGGAGTGGTGACGTTCAATGATCGCGCGCCCCTGGCGGAGATCAGGAAGGCGATTACTTCGCCATCGGATTCCGTAAAGCACGCGTGGCAAGCTCCAGTTCACTGACCCGCAGCAGGCGGCAGCCTACGTAGAAGACCAGGAGCCCAAGTGGAATGGATACCGCCAGATCCATTAAACGCCCCAGGCGGCCAGAGCCGAGCCAGCCTTCGATGGCATGGCTCGAAAGCAAAACAGCGACGCCCATGACCGCCGACGCAATCGCTATTTTCCAGACACTCTCGGTTAGATTGCGGCCGTAAATACCGCCGATCCGGTTGCGGAGAATCAGGAACAGCGCGATGCCGCCGAAAGTGGCGACCACGGCGGTGGAAAGGGCGAGGCCAGCATGGCCCAGGCCGGAGCGACGAAACAGCAGGCTGGCCGTGAAGTAGTTCACTACGATCGAAAGCAGGCTTACGAGCATCGGCGTGCGAGCATCGTGCAGCGCATAGAAGGCTGGGTTAAGCACTTTGAGCGCGGAGTATCCGGCGAGTCCTAAGGCATAACAGGAAAGAGCCAGCGCGGTTTGATCGGTGTCGTACGCGCTGAACTTGCCACCCTGATAGATGGCCCCGATCATGGTGCGGCCCAACACAATCAGGCCCACCGCGGAGGGCAGCGTGAACAGAAACACCATTCCAAGCGATTTGGAGAGCGTGCGGCGGAATTCATTGAAGTCGCCAATACCCGCGCTGCGCGAGATGGAAGGAAGCGTGGCGGATGCAATGGCGACACCAAACAATCCGAGCGGAAGCTGCATGAAGCGGAACGAGTAGCCCAGCCAGCTGACAGGGCCGTTACCGGGAATGCGCGAGGCAAAATTGGTGATGACCAGCACGTTGATTTGGACCGCGGCGTTGCCGAGAATCGCGGGGCCCATGAGGCGGAAGATTTTACGGAGCAGCGGATGACTCCAGTTGAAGGCCGGGCGGAAACGGAATCCTTCGGCACGCAGCGAGGGCAGTTGCCAAGCCAGTTGCAACGCGCCGCCCAGTACAACGCCAATGGCCATGCCGGTGATCGGGTCGATACCCAGATGCGGTCCCAGGACGTAGCCGAGGATTAAGCCGAAGGCGACCGATCCGATGTTAAAGAATGTAGAGGCAAGGGCGGGAACAGCGAAGCGGTTGCAAGCATTGAGCACGCCCATGGCTTGGGCGGCCAGCGCCACCAGCATCAAGAATCCGAACATGATCCGCGTGAGCTTCACCGCCAGTTCGAACTTGCCGGGGACTTGATGGAACCCGGAGGCGAGCAGATTGACCCAGGCGGGCGTGAAGACAATACCGAACAAACAGAACAGCCCGACGACAATGACCAGGGCTGTGGCAACCAGGTTCGACAACAGCGCGGCCTCTTTGCGGCCTTTGTGCTCGAGCGTCTGGGTGAAAATGGGGACGAAAGCGGAGGACAATGCGCCTTCGGCAAACAGGTCGCGCGTCAGATTGGGGATGCGGAAGCCGAGCAGGAATGCGTCGTAGACGAAGCCCGCTCCGAACAGGCGAGCCATGACGATTTCGCGCAGGAGCCCGGTGACTCGGGACATCGCCATCGCCACCGAGACCATTCCCGCCGACCGGACTACGCTCTCGGCCGGCGCCGGATTGTCAATCTTGGTCGCCAAATGCCGCCTAATCTACCCTGCCGTCGCGCAGTATTGCTCGCCCAACCGTTCGAAAAAATGCGCGATGGTCATAATGCCGGTGTAATAATTGCCCAGACGATATTTTTCGTTGGGCGAGTGCAGCCCGTCGTCGGGCAGCCCGAAGCCCATCAGAATAGTTGGGACGCCCAGATGCTTGGCGAAATCGCCCACCACTGGGATGGACCCGCCGTTGCGTGTCAGCACAGTAGGCTTTCCGAGCATGTCACTAAAAGCTTCGGCCGCGATGCGAATGGCGGGATGATCGGGATTGACCATCACCGCGGGCGCGGCGTTCAACACTCGCAGTTCAATGCGAATGCCCGGGGGCGCGTTGAATTGCAAAAAATCACGGAATGATTTTAGGATCTTGTCAGGATCCTGATTGGGCACCAGGCGGAAGCTGATCTTGGCGACGGCCTTGGATGGGATGACGGTCTTTGATCCGGCGCCAGTGAACCCGCCGGCGATGCCATGAACTTCCATGGTGGGACGCGCCCACACACGCTCTAGAACCGAGTAGCCCGCTTCGCCGATCAGTTCGCTGGAGCCGACCTCGTCGCGTAAGAATTTCGCTTCATCAAACGGGAGCCGCTGCCAGCTTTCGCGCTCCACGGGAGCCGGAGGCGCGACATCGTCGTACATACCCGGAATTCGGATGGAACCGGTACTGTCTTTACACTTGCAGAGCAATTCCATGAGGCCCTGGATGGGGTTGGGCGCAGCGCCGCCATAGAGTCCGGAATGCAGATCGCGATCGGGGCCGGTGGCTTCCACTTCCATATAGACCAAGCCGCGGAGCCCGATGCACAAGGTGGGGAGACCTTCGGCGTAAAGTTGTGTATCGGAGACAAGCGCGACGTCGGCCTTGAGCTTGGCCGGATTTTCAGCCACGAACTTGCTGATGGCCGCGCCGCCGACCTCTTCTTCGCCTTCGATGAGGAACTTGAGATTGATGGGCAACTTGCCATCGTGCACGGCGCGCAACGCTTCGGCGGCTTTGATGTGCATGTACATCTGGCCTTTGTCGTCGGAGGAGCCTCGGGCGTAGATGTTGCCGTCGTGAACCACGGGCTCGAAAGGCGGCGAATGCCAAAGATCCAGCGGATCGGGCGGCTGGACGTCATAGTGGCCATAACAAAGAACGGTGGGCTTGGCAGGGGCGTGGAGCCAATCGCCGTAGATCAAAGGGTTGCCCGCGGTGCGGATAATCCCAACGTTTTCCATACCCGCGCGGCGCAGACTTTCGGCGACGAACTGAGCCGCGGTGGCGATGTCGGGCTTGTGCTCGGGCAGGGTGCTGATGCTGGGGATGCGGAGAAAATCCTTCAGTTCTTCGAGCAGGCGGTCCTGGTGTTGCTCGACAAAAATATCGGCAGGGCGGTGCATGGGCGCGGGTAGGACCATTATCGCAGACGGGCCAAAGCCTTAGTCGCGGAGTGAGGAATTTACCGAGCGGAGTTTTGGCGCGTTTCAGCCGATAACTATTACAAGACCATGTCAGCCCCACTCGCCGGTAAGTTCCAAGATCACTACGCAATTCTAGACGTCGAACCGAAATCCGATTCGGAGACGATTCAGCGGGCATACGCCAAGCTGGCTCAGAAGTATCACCCCAACAACGGGGCGACGGGCAACGCCGAGATGTTTCAGGCCGTCAACTCGGCGTATGAGACGCTCTCCGATCCGGAACTGCGCGGCATCTTCGACAAGCTGAAGGGCGTGGGCCAGGACGAGGGCGGTCCCAAGTTCAGCGGCCTGGAATTCTTTGATGCGCTGGGGCGCGAAGCTCTGCGGCGGGCGGCAATTCTTTGCGTGCTCTACGATCGGCGGCTCAATAAGCCGACGGCGCCGAGTCTTTCGATGCGGCACCTGGAACTGATTGTGGAGGCCACGGCGGCGGAGTTGGCGTCGGCACTGTGGTATTTGAAACAGCGGGGCTTGGCGGCGAGCGACGACAAGAGCAGCCTGCAGATCACGGTGGACGGCATGGATTTTCTGGAAAGCAAGAGGCCGGTTCCCGAGGATGTGATGACGTTCATTAAAGTACCTGCGGCGCCCGCCGGACAGGCGCGGCCCCAGCGTGGGGAAGAAACGGTGCTGACGACGCTGAATCGGGCGCTGGCGCGGAATTCTGCCTAAGGGCTCGGCAAGTGGTCAAATGACCATGTTGTTATCATTAGAAAGATGAGCGATCGGGTGGTGAGTGCAACTGAGTTTAAGGCCAAGTGCCTTGCCCTCCTGGATGAGATTGAGCTGCGTGGAGGACCAATCACCATCACTCGGCGTGGCCGCCCGGTGGCGGTTCTGGGGCCTGCAAAGAAGAAACGCTGGAAGTCGCCAGCGAATTCATGGGCAGGAAGAGCCGAGATTGTCGGGGATATCGTGAAAGCCGATCCCGACCTTTGGGACGTGACGCGCTCAGAATAGGGGCGGTGGTTGCGTCCTCGATTTCTGCTAGACACTCACGTTGTCGTTCGGTGGCTAATTGATAACCGAAAGCTTTCGTGAGAGCAAATCCGCGTGCTGCAGACTGCCATGCGCCGCACGGATCGAGTTGCATTGAGTGCGGTCAGCCTCGTCGAGATCGCTATTCTTTACGGCCAAGGAAAGCTCAAGCTGAAGGCGAGCCTGAACGAATTCTTCGATGAACTGCAGCGCAACCCCGTCTTCAGTGTTCTACCTCTGACTTACGAGATCGCCCTGGAAACCGCCTCGCTCGGCAACTTGCGCGATCCCGCCGATCGCGCGATCGTAGCCACCGCGCGGGTGCACCGCCTAACGCTGGTGACTTCCGATCAGCGCATCATCGAATCGAAGCTTGTGCCAGTGGTCGCGTAGCCTAGTACGACTTCGCGATTACCACCCGGCGGTCCACCGGCTCGCCGGTTACGATGCATTTTCCGGAGCCGTCATATTCGTCTACCAACGGGATGCAGCGGACGGTAGCTTTGAATTCCTTGAGGCGGGCGTCGCAAGCCGGATCGTCCTTCAAATGCGCCATCACGAATTTGCCGCCGCCTTTTTCGGCGGTGACGTCGGCGAGAATGCCTTCCACTTCCGCGATTGAATTCGCGAGCACGGTATTGGATTTCAAGCGCTGCTTCGCGGCAGCGTACAGATCGGTCTGCATCTGCGCGAGCGTGGAGGGAATCCGCGCGGCGATGTCCGCTTGCGGCAGCACTACCTTGGCGCCCGTGTCGCGGCGCTTGATCACGATATTATTGGCAGCCACGTCGCGCGGGCCCAGTTCCATAACCAGCGGCACGCCGCGCCGTTCCCAATGGAAGAACTTCGCACCGGGACTGGGGCCTTCGCGATCGTCGATTTTCGCCCCAACGTCCTTAGCGATGCGGTGCGCGGTCTCCAGCACGAGCGCCTTCTCTTCGTCCTTGCGATAAATGGGCACCAGCACCGATTTTACGGGCGCGACTTTGGGAGGCAGCACCAGCCCCTTGTCGTCGGAGTGGCTCATGATCAAGCCGCCGATCAGGCGCGTGCTGACGCCCCAACTGGTTTGCCAAACGTAATCGAGCTGGCCTTCCTTGGTTTGAAATTTCACGTCGAAGGCGCGGCCGAAATTCTGGCCGAGATCGTGGCTGGTACCCGATTGGAGCGCCAGGCCATTTTGCATCATGGCTTCGATGGCGTAAGTTCGAACCGCGCCCGCGAATTTTTCCGCGCGAGTTTTCTGGCCCTTGATCACGGGCATGGCCATGACGTTTTCGGCGACGTCGGCATAAACGTCCAGCATGCGCAGCACTTCTTCGAGCGCCTCTTCGTGCGAGGAGTGCGCGGTGTGACCCTCCTGCCAGAGAAACTCGGTGGTCCGCAGGAACATGCGCGTGCGCAGCTCCCATCGGATGATGTTGGCCCATTGGTTCAACAGCATCGGCAGATCGCGATAGCTCTGTATCCACTTGGCGAAGAAGTGGCCGATGATGGTTTCCGACGTCGGGCGGATGACGTACGGTTCTTCCAGCTTCTTGCCGCCCGCGATGGTCACCACCGCGAGTTCGGGAGCAAACCCTTCCACGTGTTCGGCTTCCTTTTGCAGAAAGCTCTGCGGGATCAGCAGCGGAAAATAGACGTTTTGATGGCCGGTGGCCTTGAAGCGATCGTCGAGCTCGCGCTGCAGCACTTCCCAAACGGCATAGCCGTTGGGTTTGATGACCATGCAGCCTTTGACGATTTCGGCCGGCTCGGCCATGTCGCCATGGAGCACGACGTCCTGGTACCAGGCAGCGAAGTCTTGGCTGCGTTGAGTGATGGGAGATTCGGCCATGAGATGGGGAAAGTCTTATTGTAGGGCACGGCGGCGGGGAGCTTCTATGGGTACAGAGGCAACAGACTGCTTTGGTAATGGGCGCGCTCGCGCTACTTGGTCGAGCGTGTGGAGGGCCTAACCTCCAGACTGCCGTCCGGACGTCAGGGCTTCATCACCTTGCGGGCAATGTGTTTGCTGATTATCCGTGATAACTCTTGACAGGTTTTGGAACTCGGCGCATATTTAACTCCGTGGTTATTTAACCGATGAGTTTACAACCAGCGACGCCCGATTCACTCAGCGCGACGTTCGCGGCTTTGGCCGATCCCACGCGGCGCGCGATATTGGCTCGCCTGGCGTCGGGTGAGACGTCCGTTACCAAGCTGGCCGAGCCGTTTGCGATGAGCATGCCGGCCGTTTCCAAACATCTTAAAGTTCTGGAGCGCGCGGGGCTGATCGCACGCGGGCGCGAGGCCCAATGGAGGCCCTGCCGCCTGGAAGCGGGTCCGCTCAAGGACGTTTCCGACTTTGTGGAAAAGTATCGCCGTTTCTGGGAAGAGAGCTTCGATCGTCTGGATGCCTATCTCGTCGAATTGAAAGAAAAAGAGCAAAAGGAGAAGAAGAAAAATGCCCGCAGGCACCGCAAAAGCTAGCTCCGCACTTATCGTGACTACGCCGTCGGATCGAGAGATCGAGCTGACGCGCGTTTTCCACGCTCCCCGCCACCTGATTTTTGAAGCGATGACGAAACCCGAGCACCTGTTGCACTGGCTTGGACCAAAGAGCTGCCCGCTGATGGCGTGTGAGGTGGATCTGCGCGTCGGCGGCGCGTGGCGCTACATTCTGCGTGGTCCGGACGGTAAGGACATGGGAATGCGAGGCGTGTATCAGGAGATCACGCCGTATAATCGGCTGATCTCCACCGAGAGTTTTGACGACTACCCGGGCGAGTCGCTCAACACCACGACCCTTACCGAAGAGGCTGGCAAGACGACGCTCAAGACCAGAGTTCTCTACGGATCGAAGGAGACGCGCGACGCGGTGATCCGATCCGGGATGGAGCGGGGCGCGGGCGAATCTTACGACCGGCTGGCCGAGCATCTCGATACGATGGCGGCTACGCAATCGCCCGAGCAGGAACTGGTGATCACGCGGGTGTTCGATGCGCCGCGTGAACTGGTGTTCGAATGTTGGACCGAGCCCGAGCACTTGCAGAACTGGCAAGGGGCGCCGCGCGGGTTCACGGTGACATCGTACGAGTCCGACATCCGGCCCGGGGGATTCTTTCGCATCTGCATGCGCTCACCCGAGGGCGTCGACAGTTGGCTGCAGGGCGGCTATCGCGAGATCGTGAGGCCTGAGCGGCTGGTGTTCACGCATTCCTGGCTGGACTCCGCTCGGAAACCCGCGGGCAAGCAGACCTTGGTGACTATCACTTTGGTTGAACGCGGCGGCAAGACCGAGCTCACACTGCGCCAGACCGGCTTTGCATCGGTGGAAGCGCGCGACGGACACAAGTACGGATGGAGCAGCGCGCTGGATGTGCTGGACGATTATCTGGCCGAGTCCGGGAGTGAGGCGGCACGCGCCATCGTTGTCTCTCGCCTGTTTGATGCGCCGCGGACTCTGGTGTTTGACGCATTTACCGATTCCAAGCACGTGGGACGGTGGTGGGGGCCGAAAGGATTTACGATCACCACGCACGCCATGGACGTGCGAGTGGGGGGCGTTTGGCGGTTTGTGATGCACGGCCCGGATGGCGTGGACTACCCGAACAAGATCACCTATCTCGAAATCGTGAAACGGGAACGACTGGTCTACGATCATGGCGATGCGGGTGCGCCAGGATATTTTCAGACCACGGTCACCTTTGCCGAAGAGGGTCTGAAAACCAGGCTCACGATGCGGCTACTGTTCCAATCGGTTGAGGAACGCGAGACGGTGGTGAAGAAATACAATGCGATTGAAGGCGCCAACCAGACGCTGGATCGCCTGGGTGAGCAGCTGGAGAAGATGCAGGAGCTGATCACGACGCGTGTTTTCGACGCGCCGCGCGACGTGGTGTTCAAAGCATGGACGGAGGCGGAGCGATTAAAGCGCTGGTGGGGGCCGAAGGGTTTTACCAATCCGGTGTGCGAAGTGGATGTGCGGCCGGGCGGAGCGATTCGGATCCATATGCGCGCGCCGGACGGAAATGTCTATCCGATGACGGGCGTTTTTCAGGAAATCGTCCCGCCCGAGCGTCTGGTGTTTACCAGCTCGGCTTTGGATCAGAAGGGCGAGCCGCTGTTTGAAGTACTGAACACGGTGACGTTCGCCGACCAGGGCGGCAAGACGAAACTGACGTTGCACGCGACGGTTTCGAAAGTGAAGGCAGAGGCGGCGCAGCACTTGGCGGGCATGGAACAGGGCTGGAGCATGTCGCTGGATCGGCTGGCCGAAGAGGTGAAAGCGTGACGAAAAACCGTACGTTGTGGATTATCCAGATCCTGCTGGCGCTGCTCTTTCTATTCGCCGGCGGAGTAAAGCTAGTGATGCCGGCGGCGGAATTAACCAAACAGGCGCCTATGTTGCCGGCCGCGTTCTTGCGATTCGTCGGGGCGTGCGAGGTGCTGGGAGCGATCGGCCTGATTCTCCCGGTGCTCTTGCGCATCCGGCCGGGACTGACGCCGCTGGCCGCCTTGGGGCTGATCGTCATCATGATCGGCGCCACGGTGGTGACGGTGATGACAGTTGGCGTCGCGATGGCGATCATGCCATTCGTAGTGGGATTGCTTCTGGTGTTCGTCGCTTACGGACGCCGGCCGTTAGCGGCTTAGCTGTCCGAACCCGGACGGTTGATCCCAGATTCGCCCGGACTTCCTGGCGACGGGGCCAGCCTTTGCAACATCCGTGGATGGTGGCAGAATTGCCTCCATAGATCCAAATGTTAACGCCGCTACGACTCGCTCTGCGGATGTTGTCCAAGAATCCGGGATTTACGCTGGTGGCCATCGCTTCGCTGGCCATCGGGATTGGAGCGACGTCGGCCAGTTTCAGCATCGCCGACATGCTGCTGTTGCGGCCGCTGCCTGTTCTGGAGCCAAGCAGGGTGGTGGCCGTGACACCCGCCAAGATGGGAGCATTTGGAACCGACAGCTCCATCTCCTATCCGGACTATCGCGATTTGCGCGATGGCAACCGCAGTTTCGACGGGTTGGTGGCCTCCCGGCTGTGGGCGTTCGGCTTCAGTCCCGATGCCACCGTGCTTCCAAAAACCACTTACGGCACATACGTCTCTGGAAACTTCTTCCAGACACTGGGCGTACAGCCGGCGCTGGGGCGCGGATTCCTGGAATCCGAAGATCAGGCCGTGGGACGGGATGCCGTGGTGGTGTTGGGCCACGATTTCTGGGTAAACGAATTTAACGCGAATCCGTCGGTAGTGGGATCCAGCCTGCGGCTGAACGGCGTGGAGTGCAAGATTGTCGGCGTCGCGTCCGCCCAGTTCACCGGCGTGGAACAGCTGGTGAAACCGGCCCTGTTCATTCCACTGGCAATGTCTCCCCGCCTGGGCCGGGAAAACATGCTGGAAAAGCGCGACATGCGCTGGTTAACGGTGGACGGCCGTCTTAAACCGGGCGTCAGTGTCGCGCAGGCGAATGCGGATCTCGGGGCCATCGCGGCGCGGCTGGAACAGCTTTATCCCGCGACCAACCGCAACCGGCAAATCCAGGTTCAGACTCAGATTCAATACCGCGTCAAGCAGGTTCCACCGCAGGCGGCTCTGGCGGTGATGCAAGCGGTTCTGGCTTTTTGCGTCCTGTTAGTGGCCTGTGCGAATGTCGCCGGGCTGCTGTTGAGCCGCGCTCGGGCACGAACGCGAGAAATGGCGGTGCGCCTGGCGATTGGCGCGGGCCGTTGGGCGTTGATCCGGCAGTTGCTGCTCGAAAACTTGTTGCTCGCCATCGCCGGAGGAGGCGCCGGTATTCTTCTGGCTTTCTCCATTACGGACTTTTTCAACGCCATTCCAATTCCCACCGATGTTCCGGTATTTCTGAAAGCCGCGATTGACCAGCGGGTGCTGCTTTTCACGTTGGCCGCATCCGTCGTCAGCACATTCCTATTCGGTCTGGTTCCCGCGTTCCAGACCACACGTCTCGATTTGGTTCCAGCGCTCAAGGCGACGGATGCCGACAGCGGAGGGTGCAGGCGTTTGTGGGGACGCAATATGATTGTGGCGGGACAAGTAGCGCTCTCGCTAGTGCTGCTGGTTGTTTCCGCGATGATGTGGCAGGGCTTTCGCGATCAATTGAAGCAAGGCGCCGGCTTCCGTACCGATCATTTATATCTGGCTGGGTTTAACACCGCGCCGACGAGCTACTCCGAGCAACAAACCCGGAAATTCTATAAAGATCTTCTCGATAAGACCCGCTTGGCGCCGGGGGTCCGATCGGCGGCGCTTGCGAGCGACGTTCCGATGGGATTCAACTTTCCCAGTACCGGGATGGTTCCGGAGGGTTATTCGCTGCCGGCCGGACAACAAGCCATCAGCATCTTGAACTACCTGGTGAGCGACGGCTACTTCGCGACGCAGGGCGTCCGGGTTCTGAGAGGGCGTGGATTCCTGGCCACCGATCAAGCCGATACGCCGCTAGTGGCGGTGGTGAACGCGCATTTCGCACAACATTATTGGCCCAAGCAGGACGCGCTCGGGAAGCGGTTCCATCTTGGCGACGCAAAGGGTCCGATGGTGCAGGTGGTGGGCATCGCGGAAACCGGAAAATACGTTTGGTTCTCAGAGCCGGCGCTCGATTTCATGTACCTTCCCTACACCCAGCACAGCACGGGCGCTCTGACCCTGCTGGCCGAATCGAGCGCGCCGGATGCGGCCACGCTCGCGCCCGTGGTGCGCGCAGTGGTTCGAAAGATCGATCCTGCGATGCCCTATTCGAATGCGCGAACCATGCAAGATTTTTTTGATCAGCGCGCGGTGAAGACGACGAACATCCTTATCGAAGTTTCGTCCAGCATGGGATTGATGGGCTTGGCGTTGGCGCTGGTGGGATTGTATGCGTTGGTGGCGTACTCGGTGAGCCGGCGTTCGCGTGAGATCGGGATCCGCATGGCCATTGGGGCAGACCGGCAGGGCGTGCTTCGCATGGTATTGCGTCAGGGGCTGACGCTCGGTTCGATTGGCGTGGGCGTTGGCCTGATCCTGAGCTTCCTGGCGTGCCGGGCGCTAGTCTCGAGCCTTTGGACTGTCACAGGCCATATCAATTACGCGGTACTGCCGGCCGTGGCCGCTCCGCTTCTGCTGGTAACCGTGCTGGCTGCTTATATTCCGGCGCGGCGGGCTTCGCTGATCGATCCCATGCGCGCCCTCAGGGACGAATAGGAGCCGAAATGTTCAGATCGCTACGACACGCGGTGCGGATGTTGCGCAAGAATCCGGGATTCACGCTGGTTGCCGTCTGCTCGCTCGGGATCGGGATTGGAGCTACTTCGGCGAGTTTCAGCATTGCCGACGTGCTGCTTTTGCGGCCGCTGCCGGTGTTCGAACCAAGCCGGGTGGTATCGGCGACGCCCGCGCGGCAAGGCGCCTTTGGCATCGACTCGACCATTTCCTATCCGGACTACCGCGATTTCCGCGACGCTAACCGCAGTTTCGAAGGCCTGATTGCGACGGGCTTCAGCAGTTTTGGCTTCAGCCCGGATGCCACGGCCGTTCCAAAAATCACCTACGGGTTGTTTGTCTCGGGCAATTTCTTTCAGACCTTGGGCGTACAACCGGCGCTAGGACGTGCCTTTCTTGAATCGGAAGACCAAGCGGGCGGACGGGATCCGGTAGTCGTGCTAGGACACGATTTCTGGGTTAACCAGTTCAACTCGAATCCCTCGGTGGTTGGCACAAGCATTCGGCTGAACGGTGTGGAGTGCAGCATTGTCGGAGTGACGCCCGAACGGTTCACGGGTATCACCGAGATCAAGCCCGCCCTGTTCGTTCCTTTGGCATTGTCCGCACGGCTAGGCCAAGGGAACATTCTGGAACGGCGCGACGCTCGCTGGCTAGGGGTGAAAGGCCGTCTCAAACCAGGCAAGAGCATTGCGCAAGCGCAAGCCGATCTCGCGGGTATCGCGGCAAGGCTGGAAGAGACGTATCCTCAGACCAACCGCGACCGGAAAATCCAGGTTCTGAGCGAGCTTCAATTGCGAGTGAAACAATCGCCAATTTATGTGGCGATAGCGGCCATGCAATTACTGCTGGCGCTGTGTGTTTTGCTGGTGGCTTGCGCCAACGTTGCCGGGCTGCTGTTGAGCCGCGCCCGCGCGCGATCGCGGGAGATGGCGGTGCGCCTGGCCATCGGCGCCGGGCGTGGCGCGCTGATCCGGCAGCTTCTGATGGAAAACGTACTACTGGCACTGGCCGGAGGATTGGCCGGGATGATCTTGGACAACGCCAATGTGAGCTTGTTCAACAGCCTTCCTTTGGACAGCGAAGTTCCGCTGGCCCTGCATGCTGTGGTGGACAGCCGGGTGTTGTTCTTCACCATTGCAGCGGCGCTTCTCAGCACGTTCCTCTTTGGCCTCGCTCCCGCGCTTCAAACTACGCGGCTGGATTTGGTTCCCGCGCTCAAGGCAGCCGATGCGGACAGCGGCGGGCGAAAGCGCCTGTGGGGCCGCAATTTGATTGTGGTGGGACAGGTGGCTCTCTCTCTGGTTCTGCTGGTTGTCTCGGCGGTGGTGTGGCAAGGTTTCCGCGATCAATACACGCGGGGGCCCGGTTTCCGAACGGATCATTTGTATCTCACCAGTTTCGACACGAAACCGATTCATTATTCCGACGCACAGTCGCAACGATTCTATAAGGAGCTTCTCGACCAAACCCGCCTGGCTCCTGGCGTAAGATCGGCGGCACTCACGTCGGCCATTCCACTGGGCGGCGGATTTTCGAGCATCGGCATGCTTCCGGAAGGTTACGCGCTTCCGACTGGCCAACAAGCATTGAGTGTCTTCATGACGAGCGTCAGCGAAGGCTTCTTTGCCACCATCGGCACTCCGATCGTAAGAGGGCGCGGGTTCCTCGATTCGGATCGAGCGGATACGCCGCTCGTCGCAGTAGTGAACACGCAATTCGCGGCTCACTATTGGCCCAAACAGGACGCGCTTGGAAAACGGTTTCATCTGCGCGACGCCAGGGGCCCCCTGGTTCAGGTGGTGGGCATCTGTCAAATTGAGAAATACGCCTGGATCGCCGAGCCGCCGCAGGACCTGGTCTATTTCCCCTACACGCAAGGGCCGAATTCTGCTCTCACATTGGCAGCCGAGTCCAGTGCGACCGATGCGGCCACTCTGGCGCCGGTCTTGCGAGAAGTGGTGCGCAAGATCGATCCCGCCATGCCCATCTCGAATGCGAGGACCATGCAAGATTTCTTTGATAATCGCGCGGTGAAGACGACAAACATCATGGTGGAAGTTGTCGCGACCAGTGGACTGCTGGGCCTGATCCTCGCAATGGTGGGCCTGTACGCGCTGGTGGCATATTCGGTGAGCCGCCGATCGCGGGAAATCGGCATCCGCATGGCGATTGGCGCGGATCGGCGAGGGGTGCTGCGCATGGTATTGCGAGAGGGACTGGTGCTGGGTTCCATCGGCGCGGGCGTGGGTTTGATTCTCAGTTTCTTCGCTTGCCGCGCGCTTTCGGCGGGGCTTTGGATTCTCGCTGGCCGCTTGAACTACGCGATGCTCCCGGCAGTTGCAGTTCCCCTTCTAGCGGTGACCCTGCTCGCGGCTTACGTTCCGGCGCGGCGAGCCTCGCTGATCGATCCGATGCGGGCGCTGAGGGACGAGTAGGCCGATACGCACCCTGCGACATCCATTCGGTAGGAGACAAACCGAGGCGCTGGCAGAACACCCGGGTAAGCGCCGCCGAACTCGCATAACCCACCGTGGGGGCCACGATCTTGAGAGGCTTGCCTCTCTTGAGTAACGTCTGGGCCACGCCGATGCGCCAATCGGCAAGATAGTCAAAAGGCGTAACCCCGACGACCCGGCGAAAATGTACAGCGAAGCGCGCGCGCGACATACCGGCGTGCAGGGCCAGTGTCTCCAGCGACCACGGATGCTCCGGCCGTTCATGCATGACAGCGATGGCCTTGGACAAACGGGGATCGGCCAGTCCCATCAAGACTCCCCCTTCGATCAACCGGCGACTGATTGCCGTGCGCAGAAGGAGCAGCAGGAAATATTCCGCCAGACGATCCACGGCGGCCTGACGGCCGGGGTGCTCGCTAAACGCCTCCGCGAAAAGCAGGTCTACCGTCGGTGCAAGCTCTTCGACGGAGTCCAGAGGGACAATCAGCAGGTCGGGAAGCGCGCGCACTAAGGGATTCAGCATCCCAGCGCCAAACTCGATCGTGGCACAAACGATTTCGACGCCGGTCTCTCCCTCTGTCCGGAACCGGTGCCGGCAAGGCCGGGGATAAAACAAGACGCTCGGCTGAGCGATCGTTAAGGGCGGGCTATCGAGCCGCTCGACGTGCAGGATGCCCCGACGCAAGACATGCAGGTGCCCGGCAGTTTCACTCTGATGGTCGCCTGAAACGCCGCAGAGCTGGCCGGAATAGAAGACCCGTGCGGAAAGCGTGAATTGATCCACGAAGGTCGACAGGCTGTCCATTTCGATACTCTAGGCTACCTTAACGATACTATTGATATCCACCAGTATCGCATTTAGCGACATTATGGTTCCGTGAAGCCCTCGCGAAGGACTTCACGGAACGGAGCCGACATGGCGAAAGCAACACATAACGAAGCGGTATTCTCTGCGGCAAGCAGCCTGCAAATGCATCTGCGGGAGTTCAGCCGTGTGCAACGTATTTATTCTGGAGCGGCGTCCTTGGACCGGTTCGGAATGGGCCTGATGCGTTTAGGACTGGTCGTGGTTCTGCTCTGGATCGGTGGCCTCAAATTTGCCAATTACGAAGCAGACGGCATCGTGCCGCTGGTGGCGAACAGTCCATTGATGAGCTTCTTTTACCATCACCCGGCGCCGGAGTACAAACCCTACATGAACAGAGAAGGGGAACTGAATCCGCTTCACAGGCAGTGGCATGAGACGAACGGAACATATCCTTTTGCGCATGGTCTCGGGCTTCTCATCGTATGCATTGGGATACTTATTGCCCTGCATCCATTCCTGCCGCAGGTTGCCGCGGCCGGCAGCTTTCTGCTCATCCTGATGGCTTGTACCACTCTTTCCTTTCTGGTGACGACGCCGGAGGCCTGGGTGCCCGCCCTCGGTGACCCCGCGCACGGCTTTCCTTATTTGTCAGGTGCGGGCAGGCTGGTTATCAAAGATGCTATTATGCTGGGCGCCGCATTTGTGACGCTGGCGGATTCGGCGAAAAGTTATCTGCGGCGCGCGAAGACGATCGGCGAAATATCCTAGATCGCCGCGGCCGCTCAAAGCGCTGACGTGGGGTGCATTAATTCGCACGCTCACGCTCCAAATCGCTCGGCGGAACGAGCTTTCGCTTTGGCGGCTTCTTCTTCCCGATTCTTGGGTGGCGCGTTGGTTTCAAGCGAGCGCAGCAGACGAAACGAGACACCCGCGATTTCGTCGATGGCGTCCTGAAAAAGGCGCTCGTTGGCCTTGGACGGCCTGTTAAAGCCGCTGATCTTGCGGACGAACTGGAGTGAAGCGGCGCGAACTTCTTCGTCGGTGACGGGCGGGTCGAAATTGAAGAGGGTTTTGATATTCCGGCACATATCAAAACCTTACTCGATTGCGATCGCCAGCAGCGTGGTGGTGAATCGCATCGCTATCCCTCCTCGGTGGTTTGAGACCGATTTTGGACCGGCTCTAATTGTGCGTCGAACCATGGGTGGCCAGATCGACAGGGTGCGACTAATTTTTCTTTTGCTCGACTATGGGGCGCGGCAGCACCGTGAGCGGAAGCGTGGCGCGATACGTCGATCCATCCGCGGCGGCCAACTCGAACGTGCCTCCGATACTGGGAGGGCCGTCCTGCCCACCGAGAAAAGTCACCGAGCGAGCCAAGACCGTGCCGTCCAACAACCGGCCAGGCCGCGACCAGCGCCAAGTGCCCGATTGCAGCGTCGTCGGAGAGCCAATCGCGAAATGCAGATCCAGCGTCAGGATGGAAGAGCTATCGCTGATCAAGACTTGAGCCGCCAGGCGATCGCCATCACGCACGCCGTGAACGGATTGAATCTTGAACCCGGAAAGATCTTCGTGGCCGGATAAGTCTTGCAAGGGTTTGCGTTCGGAACCGGCGCAGCCGGCCAGCAGAAGACACAAAATCAGAACGCTGCCCTGAACCATCAGCCAGCTCTCACTACTTATCGTTAATATGCGGCCGATCCTTTTCATTTTCGTTGCAGAAATACTCAGTGACATCGCTATCCGGAAAGAAGAAGCTTGGTATATACCTTGGGATCGTCGATCGTAACCTCGACGTCAAGATGGCCAAAATCGCGCCGGTGGAAGCGTTCCGTCACATGCAAGGCTTCGCTGTGCGGGTGGCCGACACCATCCAGCCAACTCTTGTCGTTAAATCCCACCGTATCGACTTGGAGCGTATCGCCGTCCCACCGCCCGACCGAATATCCCAGCCACAGGGGCTCGGGATCGGCCGGAGGCTTGCGGCCGTCCGTATAGATCTGGCGAAAAGTGTTCTCGAACTCATTTCGAATTAAGATCAGTCCGGGCGTTTGAATGATCTTGAAAGGACCTGGAAGCAACTCGTCAACGGGTATTCCAATCGGCAAGCAGTGTATCAATGGAGACTCCTCTTTGGCACGCTGGCGAACCAAGTCGGCGAATTCGGGCCGCAGAGGCGTCTCCCCAGGCTTAAAGTCGATGAGGATATTTATCATGTACTTGGAGAAGGCGGACGAGTTGTCTCCCAGCGCGCTGTCCGCGCTCAGATCGCCGAATAGCCGCTTCATTTCCTCGACGGGCGTCGGCGCCACCTGCCAGACACCCGATAGGTCGGGCTTCCCAGTGGCGGCGCGAGGAGCCGGCGCGTTGAGGTTCGGCTTGCCATCACGCGTACGGGGAGTCCCTGGCGTAGGGTAATTCAGCCACTGGGCATGGGAGCTGATACATGCGCCCACGAGAAAGATTAATACGAACAGAGGTCGAAAACAAACTCGCACAGTGACATAAATGTTAGCCTATTTCCGGCAGCTGTAGCGTCTCATTTCACGGCTATGTGGACTACGCCCAACTTCTTAACTCTACAACGAAACATCCGAAGGTCAGAAACGGTATAGCTCGGCTGAATGCATCGGCTGCAAGCTCCAGGTGATCGACGGCGATCCCGATCCGGCTCACGTGGGCAAGTACTACATAGAGCCTCAGAAACTCACCATGCGCATGTCGATGCGTCGCTTTACTCGCCCGACAAATGGCTTCTCGAAAAAGATCGAGAATCATGCCGCATCTGTCTCGATTCACATCACGTACTACAATTTTGCCGGCACTCACAACACTCCGAGAGTCACACCCTCCATGGCAGCCGGGGGCACCGATCCTGTTTGGGAGCTTGAAGAGATCGTGGATATGGCAAGATGACCCGCTTTAGCGCAATAATTAGGTGCATGGGGAGCTGGAGGCGAAGACCAATTAACGATGAGTTTCCAGGAGAATTCACGGTTCAGCGCATTGGAGTTACCGCAGCTGAAGCTATCGCTGATCTTCAACCAGTAGACATCGCGAGGTACTTCCGTGAGCATCCCAGCGTGGCCCAAGGCTTACTTCTTGAATCCCATGACAAGCGATTCACGCCATCATCATTCATCACAGAAGATCCTGACGGATTCAAGGTTGGCTGGTTTTCGTCTCGCTTAGAGTACAAGTGTGTAAAGCAATTCCGCAATCTGGCGGATGCGGCTACCGACTACCTTCTATTCTCGCTTGGCAAGTGTCGATGGACGCCGTCGGAACCCGCAGATCCAAGCTGAGACACTACTACTACTCCGGCAGGTGTCCATGCGACGCCGCTGCGATGGCCAATCATTTACACTCAAAAGTGTTGCCAAAGGCTTTGTTCGCTATAGCGACGCTGAGCGCGCTGATCGGGCCGGCGTCCGCCCTGAATCCCCGCCGTGCTCTGACGCAATACACACGCACGGTCTGGACCCAGGAACACGGCCTTCCGCAAGACACTGTTCGCGCCATCGCCCAAACCAAAGACGGCTATTTGTGGATTGGCACGGATGAAGGCTTGGCGCAATTTGACGGCTATGACTTCGTGGTCTTCAACAAAGAGAATGGCACGCTGCCGAGCAACAGCGTGGGGGCGCTGTGGGCGGCCAAAGACGGAAGCCTCTGGATTGGAACCCTGGGTGGCCTGACGCGCTATCGCGACGGGAAGTTCACCACCTTTACGAAGAAAGATGGCCTGGATGACACGTCGGTAAATTCCATCACAGAAGACCCCTCCGGCGCCATCTGGGTGGTGGCCGGCGTCTACCTCAACCGTTTCCAAGACGGCAAGTTCACCAATTACAGCCCGCGGCAGGGGCTGCCCATCCAGGCCTTGCGCACAGTCTACTGTGGACGCGACGGAAGCATCTACGTCGCCGGTTTTGGCGGCGTGGTTCGCCGTGAAGGCGACCATTTTGTCTCCGTGCTGGGGCCAGTGGGCGATATTGTGATCGCACTTCTTCAGGACCGCCACGGCAATCTCTGGGTGGGTGGCAGCTTCGGGGTGCTGACGCGGAGTCCGTCAGGTGATCTGCGGCGATACACCGTCAATGACGGACTCTCGGACAACTATGTCCGTTCGATTTGGGAAGACCGCGATGGGAATCTCTGGGCCGGCACCGACGGCGGATTGGCGCGGCTGGAGAACGGGCGCTTCGTCAGCAGTCCTTTGGCAAGTTCCCACGAGCGCGAGTGGGTGCGCTGCATCTACGAAGACACCGAGGGCAACCTTTGGGTGGGGATGAACAGCGGCCTGAACCGGCTGCGGAACGATCTGTTTAGCATGTACGGTGAATCGGAAGGTCTGCCGAGCGATGAGCCGACGACGGTTTATCAGGACCACCGTGGCAGGATCTGGGTGGGTTTTCACGATCGCGGCCTGGTGCAATTCGTGGATGGAAAGCCCGCGCGAGTGTATACCCAGAAAGACGGCTTGCCGAGCAACGAGATTTTCTCCGTCCGCGAAAACAGCGACGGTGACCTGCTGATCGCGGCTCGTGGCGGCCCCAGCCGTCTGCATGACGGTTACTTTGTGAACCCGGTGATGACCGATCCATTGAACCGCCGCGTGGCGTTTGACTATTTGCAAGACCGCAACGGCAAGCTTTGGGTGGCTTCTCCGGCGGGCGTGAGCGCACTGGAAAACAACCGCTCGCGCACCGTAATCCCCGGTGGATCGCAACTGAACAATGACGCCGTGGTGTTGTGCGAAACGCGCGACGGCAATCTGTGGGCCGGCACCTACGGCGAAGGTTTGTGGCGTCTCGACAATGCCGGACAGAACAAGGGTCAATTGCGGCTCTTCACCGTGGCCGATGGCCTTTCGAGCAATCAGATTCGCTCGCTAGTGGAAAGCGCCGACGGCACGCTGTGGATTGGTACTTTTGGTGGCGGGTTGGATGCGTTGCGCAACGGCCGATTCATCCACGTCACCGCGCGCGATGGCCTGTTGAGCGACAACGTTTCGCACATCGAGGACGATGGTAACGGATCGTTGTGGTTAAGCACCACGCGCGGGATTTGCCGCGTACGCAAACAGGATATCTGGGATCTGGTGAGTGGCAAGATCCATGAAATCCAACCGGTGAACTATGGCGTGGCGGACGGTCTGCGAAGCGCGCAGTGCGCCCCGGGATACCCCACCAGCCGTGGCGGAACCAGAAGCAGTGATGGCCGGCTGTGGTTTCCCACCAGCCGCGGCTTGGCCGTACTCGATCCGAACGACCGGCCGATGGCGGTGGCGGCGCCGGTGGTTCATTTGCTGGAGGCGGTGGTGGACGGACACACGATCCCGGTGGCGGAAAACTCTAAAGTCCCGCCCGGCAGCGGACGCCTGCAGTTCCGATACACCGGCATCTATCTCAGCGCTCCGGAGCGCGTGCGCTATGCCTATCGGTTGGAAGGACTGGATGGCGAGTGGATCAGCTCGGTGGCGCGGAGGGTGACCAACTACAACAGCCTGCCGCACGGCCAATACCGCTTCACCGTTCGCGCTTCGGTCCCCCATGGACCGTCGGGTGAATCCTCTTTCGCCTTCGAACTGCTGCCGCATTTCTATGAGACGGCCTGGTTCCGTTATTTTTGCGCCATCCTGGCCGCCGCCGGGATTTGGGGTCTGTACAACTTGCGGCTCCGGCAGATTCGGCAGCGCTTTTCGCTGGTCCTGGAAGAGCGCGGACGCCTGGCGCGCGAGATTCACGACACGCTGGCGCAGGGCTTCGTGGGGATTTCGTCGCAACTGGATGCGGTGGCGCTGACGCTCAACGGTCACGTGGACCTGGCGCGCAAACACTTGGAACTGGCGCGCAAGATGGTGCGGCACAGTTTGACCGAAGCCCGCCGGTCCGTGATGGATCTGCGCGCGTCGGCACTGGAAGGCCACGACCTGCCGGCCGCGCTCTCGGAAGCCGCTCACCAGTGGACGGCCGGCTCGGCGGTGCAGATCCGGGTGGATGTCGAAGGCGAAAGCCGCACTCTGCCGGAGGAGACTGAACAACATCTGCTGCGGATCGCACAAGAGGCCGTCACCAATGCGGTGAAGCACGCGCGCGCCAGCCAGGTACGCATCCATCTGGCGATGGCCGGGCGGAAATTGAGTTTAAGCGTGGCCGATAACGGCCGCGGTTTCGAGCAGGATGAAGCATTCTCCGAAGTGGGCGGCCATTTTGGCCTGTTGGGCATGCGTGAACGCGCCGAGCGCTTGGGCGGCGAGCTTCAGTTGCACAGCGAACCCGGCCAGGGCACGGAAGTAGAAGTGACGGTGCCGCTCTCGTGACCACTGACCACCCGATTCGTATCCTCATCGCCGAAGATCATTTAATCGCGCGCGTGGGTGTGAAGACCATCATCAATGCCCAGCCCGACATGAAGGTCGTGGCCGAAGCCGCCAACGGCCTGCAAGCCGTGGAATTGTTCCGCAAACACCGCCCCGACGTCAGCCTGATGGATGTGCGGATGCCTGAGATGAACGGCGTGGAGGCCACGCAGGCCATTCGGGCCGAGTTTCCCCATGCGCACATCATCGCGCTCAGCACCTACGGAGGAGATGAAGACGTTCGGCGCGCTCTGCAAGCTGGCGCGCGGGCGTATCTGACGAAAGACGTGCTGCACGATGAACTGATCCGTGCCATCCATGCTGTGCATTCGGGCGGAAATTATTTACCGCCGGGAGTTGCGGCGGCGCTGGAATCGAGCGCGCTACCGGCTGGTTTGAGCGCTCGCGAGGCGGAAGTGCTGGCGCTGATCGTGAAGGGCTACGGCAACAAGCAAATCGCGTACGCGCTCGGCATCGCGGAGCACACGGTGAAAAACCACGTGAAAAGCATCCTGAACAAGCTGAGCGTGGACGACCGGACGCAGGCGGCGACAGCGGCGATCCAGCGGGGAATTATTCATTTGTAAACCGACTCCCTTTGGTCGCGCCTCAGACATCCATGATTTCGATCGCTTGATTCAACGCCTGAACTCCATCCCGGCCTGGGCTCAACTTGTATTCGTGCGCGATGTAACCGGAGAAGCCCAGTTCGGCGATAGTCTGCGCGACGAAATGGTAGTTCAGCTCCTGAGTGCCGTCGATCTCATGCCGGCCGGGCACGCCGCCGGTGTGGAAGTGCGCGATCCATTGAAAATTATCGCGGATGGTGCGGCAGATGTCGCCTTCCATGATCTGCATGTGATAGATGTCGAACAGCAGCTTCACGCGCGGTGAATTCACGCGGCGGCAGACGTCGACGCCCCAGGCGGTGTGGTCGCACATCTGATCCTTGTGATCGATCTTGCTGTTGAGCAGCTCCAAACAAATGGTTACTCCTTTGTCTTCGGCCTGCGCTTTCACGCGATTGAGGAACGCGACGGAATTGTCGGCGCCCTCGGCGTCGGACATGCCGCGGCGGCTGCCGGAAACGGTGATGAGGTTGGGGCAACCGCCCGAGGCGCATTCATCGATCGCCGGGCGCATGGATTTGACCAGGTCGTCCTGAACCTCTTTGCGATTGATGCCGTCGGGAATGGTGACACCGGCGTTAGGCAATCGCATGGTGGGGATGAGGCCGTATTTCTTCAGGACCGGCCAGTTCTGCGCGGGAACCAGGTCGAAGCCTTTGCAGCCCAGGCGCGCGGCCTCGCGGCACATGTCTTCAAACGGCATTTTGGAATCGAAAACGCCTCGTGTGACGCACTGATTCAAGCGTCCTTTACGCGAAACGGGAGCCGGAGTTTGCGAGGAAGCGCTCTTGACAAAAGCGGTTGCGGCGGCCAAGCCGGTGACGAAATCTCTGCGTCGCATGAGCGGATTATATCGGAGAGCAACAACCGCCGGCCGGCGTGGATGGAATATTCCAATCGCCATGGACCTTGCTGGATCCGTTGCTATCGTCACTGGTGCGGGAGGTGGAGGCCAAGGCCGCGCGGTCGCGTTGCGGCTGGCCAAAGAGGGCGTGCTCATTCGCTTTGCTGAGATCATTCTCGGCGGGCTCGACATCCGCAGTCGGCGACGGGAAGAAACACTGCGCATCGCCAGCCTATGACGTGGCTAAAGCCGGCGTCGCAAGGTTAGGCCGGGCTCTCGTTTGGTGGAGTGAGCAGCCACCGGGTTTGATTCCGCAAGGCGACCCAGGTTACGCCAGCCTGGATCCCTTTTGACGTGGTTATTCGCAGCAGCCGTCCGCACCTAAGTCGCGCGCAATGAGCCGCTTAGCGCGCCTCAGCGCCGGCCTGTAGCTCCAAAGGGCCAATAACCAGAGGAGCGCCGGAATCATCTCCTTGATTACCATATAGTTTGAGCTGTGTATGTGGATAGTCCGATTAGCGCTTCGCCGTCCCTATACCTTTGTTGTGATGTCCTTGGCCATCTTGCTCCTCGGAGTGGCTTCCATCATCACGATGCCGGTTGACATCTTTCCTTTCATCGACATTCCAGTCATTAGCGTGGTTTGGAACTACGCTGGAATGTCGCCCGCAGAAATGGAAAGCCGTGTTCTCACGGTTTTCGAACGCGGAATGACAACGACGGTCAACGACATTGAGCACATCGAGTCGCAATCCTACTACGGCATCTCGATAGTCAGAGTTTATTTTCAGCCGAACGTGAAGATCGACATGGCGATGGCGCAGATCACGGCGCAATCGAACTCCGTCACGCGCGCCATGCCGCCCGGGATTTTTCCACCGAGCATCCTCAAGTACGACGCCTCGAGTGTACCGATACTCCAATTGGGCTTGGAAAGCAAAACGCTCAGCGAACAGGAAATCCAAGACCTGGGGCAGAACTTCATCCGCACTCCGCTGGCAACAGTTCAGGGCGCCTCCGTACCGAGCCCCTACGGCGGCAAACAGCACCAGGTGGTGGTGGATCTCGATCCGAATGCGCTCTACGCCAAGCAGTTGTCTCCGATCGATGTTTCCAACGCATTCAGCCTTCAAAACCTGATCGTACCGGCCGGTACCATCAAAGTTGGCGACACAGAGTACGCAGTGCGTATAAACAGTAGTCCCGAGATCCTCAGCGACCTGAATGAGCTGCCCATAAAAACGGTGAACGGCGCCACCATTTATTTGAAGGATGTAGCCACCGTTCGAGACGGCTACTCGGTTCAGACCAACATCGTGCGAACGAACGGGACGCGCGGCGCGCTGCTCACCATCATGCGCAACGGTCAGGCTTCCACGCTCGACATCGTCAATAAGGTGAAGGCCGCGCTTCCCCGAATTGAAGCCGCCATGCCGCCGGCGCTGAAGGTGCGGGAACTTTTCGATCAGTCCGTGTTTGTGCGCGCTTCCATTAGCGGCGTGGTGCGGGAAGCCGCGATCGCCGCGCTGCTCACCGGGTTGATGATCTTGCTGTTTCTGGGAAGCTGGCGCAGCACGGTGATTGTTTGCATCTCGATTCCACTGTCCATTTTGACCTCGCTCATCATCTTGAAACTGATGGGCCATACCATCAACGTGATGACGCTGGGCGGCTTGGCGCTCGCGGTTGGCATCCTGGTGGACGACGCCACGGTCGAGATAGAAAATACGCATCGCAATTTGGCCATGAAAAAGCCGCTGGTGCGGGCGGTGCTGGATGGCGCGCAACAGATCGCGATCCCGGCCTTTGTATCCACGCTCTCGATCTGCATTGTGTTCGCGCCCGTGCTCCTTTTGACCGGCGCCGCCAAGTATTTGTTCACGCCCCTCGCGCTAGCGGTTGTTTTCGCGATGCTGGCGTCGTACATGCTGTCGCGCACCCTGATTCCCACCATGGTGCACTACATGCTGAAGCCGGAAGTGGACATGTATCGGGCCGGCGAGCACGGCGAAGGTGGAACGGCGGAAGGCCATCCGCTGATCTGGCGCATCCATTTCGCCTTCAATCGCCGCTTTGAGCGTTTTCGCGCGGCCTACACGGGATTCCTCGACTGGGCGCTGGATCATCGTCTCGCCGTTCTATCCGTATTCCTGATTTTTTCCCTGGGCTCTCTGGGCTTGGTCTACCTGGTAGGCAGGGATTTCTTCCCCACGGTGGATTCCGGGCAGATTCGTTTGCACGCGCAAGCGCCGGCTGGAACGCGCATCGAGAAAACAGAGCTGCGGTTCGCCGAGATTGAAAGGGAAATCCGCGCCGTCATTCCAGCGCGCGAACTGGACACCATTCTCGACAACATCGGATTGCCTCCGGGCGGATTCAACTTGGCGTTTGGAGACAGCGCGGCAATCGGCAATAACGATGGCGATATTCTGATCTCGCTCACCAAGGACCACTCGCCGGTTGACGAGTATACCCAGGTCTTGCGGAAACATCTGCACGAGAAGTTTCCCGACATGCTCTTCTTCTTCGAAGCGGCCAATATTACCAACGAGATTCTGAATTCTGGGCTGCCGGCTCCCATCGACGTGCAAGTCACCGGACGCGACTCAGGACCTAATTACGAGATTGCCCAGCGCTTGTCCGAACAGATTGCGCGGATTCCCGGCGCGGCCGACGTTCACGTGCATCAAGTAGTGGACGCACCGGAGATACGCATCAAAGTGGATCGCATCAAGGCTGGGCAACTAGGCCTCACGCAGAGCAACGTCGCCAGCAGCTTGCTGATTTCCCTCAGTGGCACCAGTCAGGTTGCGCCTGCCTTCTGGCTCAACTGGAAGAACGGCGTCAGCTACAACGTGCTGATCCAGACGCCGCAATACAAACTGGATTCCTTCGACAAGCTGATGCGAACACCGGTGTCGGTCGGGGGCGCGGCCGAGGCTTTCAACACGCTAGGGTCCACGGCGGGTGTGGCCAACCAGGGCGACGGCGCCACCGGAGCGTCGCCGAATCAAAGCTCCGCGGCCTACGCCAATCCCGGCACGTTGCCTTATCAAACGCAATTGCTGTCGAACATTGCCACGCTCGAACACGGCACCGGGCCCGAGATCGCCAATCATTACAACGTGCAGCCGGTCTTTGACGTGTATGCCAACATCGACCGCCGGGACCTGGGCGGCGTGGCCTCGCAAGTGGAGAAGATCATTGCGCACACCAAGATCCCCAAGACGACGGAAATCATAATGCGTGGACAGGCCGCCACCATGCAGAGTTCCTTCTATCGTCTGGGCCTGGGCTTGCTGGCGGCCATCGTTCTGGTCTACCTGTTGATGGCGGTCAATTTTCAGTCCTGGGTAGACCCGTTCATTATCTTAAGCGCTCTGCCCGGCGCCCTGGCAGGTATCCTCTGGATGCTATTCGTTACCCAAACGACTCTGAATGTTCCTTCGTTGATGGGCGCGATCATGTGTATCGGAGTAGCCACGGCGAACAGCATTCTAATGGTGGTGTTCGCGAATGACGAAAGAATGGAAGGGAAAGGAGCGCGGGCGGCGGCGCTTTCGGCCGGTTATACGCGGCTACGTCCGGTGCTGATGACGGCGGCGGCGATGATCCTCGGCATGCTGCCGATGGCGCTGGGAATCGGCGAGGGCGCCGAGCAAAACTCTCCTCTGGGCAGGGCCGTTATCGGCGGCTTGCTCTTGGCCACGGTGACCACGCTACTGATCGTGCCGATCGTTTACAGCTACTTGCGCAAACAGCCGCCGATCGATCACGACCAGCAAATCGAAGAGGAAGAGCGCGAGGGACTGCCTCACTCCGAATACGTATTGAGATCGTATTAGTTAAACATAATCGTATTAGTTAAACATAGATGACATCATCGACCATTAACGAACCTGATAATCCATTCGATCGGACCGCGTCTGCCTCCGAGGAAGAGCTACGCGCGGAGATCGAGCGCCTGAAGCGTGAACTAGAGCAAAAGAATTCCGCGGGAGCCCATTCCGCGCTGGAGCATCCCAAACGGCCGTCGACTGGCAGGATTACGCTATTGCTCGTCCTGGCGGCAGCCATCTTTCTGGCCGCGTTCTTAGGCGGCTATATTCCCCATCATCGCCGTGACATGCAAATCATCGCCGAAGCCAGCGCGCAAAATGACGCGCTGCCCGATGTCACTGTGGTGACGGTGAAGAACGGCTCCGCGATGGGCGAGCTGGTGCTGCCGGGCAACATTCAGGCCGTAACGGAAGCGCCCATCCTGGCGCGCGCCGAGGGCTACGTGCGGCATCGCTATGTGGACATCGGCGACCGCGTCACGGCAGGACAGCTTCTAGCGGATGTGGAGGCGCCGGATCTGGATCAGCAGGTTCGGCAGGCGCAAGCAGCCGTGGAACAGGCGCAGGCCGATTTGGAACGCGCCAATGCGGCGCTGGAACAGGGCAAGGCCAATGAGTCCATCGCCAAAGTAACCGCTACGCGTTGGGACAATCTGGTGCGCCGCGGCGCAGTGTCCAAGCAGGAGAACGATCAGTACCAAGCTCAATACCAGGCCCAGGCCGCTAATGTGAAGGCGCTGGAGCGGGCCGTGGACGCCGCCAAGGGAAACATCACCGCCATGCAGGCGAATGTCGGGCGGCTCAGCGAAATGCAGGGATATCTCAAGGTGCGCGCGCCTTTCGCCGGCGTGGTCACGCTGCGCAACGTCGATGTGGGGACGCTGGTCAACACCGGCAGTACGATGCTGTTCCGCATCGCGCAAACCAATCTCCTTCGCACGTATTTGAACGTCCCGCAGGCCAGCGCGTCGGATGTGCACGTCGGACAGACGGCGTCTCTTGCCACGCCGGAGCTTCCGGAACGCAAGTTCAACGGCGCCGTCACGCGCACGGCGAACGCGCTGGATCCCTCCAGCCGCACGCTGTTGGTGGAGGTTCAAGTGCCGAATCCGGAGAACAAGCTGCTGCCCGGGATGTACGTGGAAGTGGACCTGAACCTTCCGCGCAAAGATCCGCCGCTCCTGCTTCCGAGCGACACCCTCTCGGTGCGGCCGGAAGGCACCATGGTGGCTGTGCTGAACTCGAGCAACAGCGTTCATTTTCAGCGCGTTGTTATCGGCCGGGACTATGGGAGCCAGATCGAAATCCTGGCGGGGCTGAGCGCCGGACAGCACGTGATCGCGAATCCGAACGATTCCGTCCAGGAAGGCGTGAAAGTTCACCCGGTCATGTTAGCGGGCGACGGGGGCGGAACAAAACGCTCGCGTTAGCTCGTGTCCTGCCCTTCTCTCGCGTACCCTGAAAGAACACGCAGCGCGATCCGCATCGCCGGGACGCGCGCTTGGAACCGAATCATCATGAATCAGATCAGCATGAAAAAGATCAGCGCCGTATTTCTCTGTTTGCTCCTGCTCGCGCCGGCGGCGTTTCCGGCTCCGCCGGACTACCCGGGCAAGATGTTCAACTGGCTGCAGCAGCCATACGTGGAGCATCCTATCGCGCCCGTGGATCTGTCCAATTCGCCGCGCATCCGGCAGTTGTTGCGATCGGGCAATATCTATCTTTCGCTGCCGGACGCAATCGCACTGGCCATCGAGAACAATCTCGATATTCAACTCGAGCGGTACACGTTGCCGGCGGCGGACACGGAGTTGCTCCGCGCCAAAGGCGGCGGGCTGCCGCGAGGGCTGACCTACAACGTGTTTGAAGTGCCGGTGGGTGTAGGTGGACCGGCCAGCCCGCTGGTGACATCGGCAGCGACGCCAACCGTCGGAGCGGCCGGATCGGTTCCAACCAATCCATCCGAACTCGGAGCGCTATCGGAGCAGCTGGACAATCTCTCCCAACTCCAGACCGTTCCGCTTTCGACAGGTCCCGCGATTCCACAGTTTGACCCTGCCTTGAGCGGGCAACTCAATTGGACCCATGCCAGCACGCCCGATACGAATCCGGTGGGCTACGGCGCGAGCGCTCTGTCAGGCAACACCACCAACGCCAATGCAGCCTACACACAAGGCTTCGGCCCGGGCACGGAACTGAGTGCGGGCTTCGACAACGCGCGCTACACAACCAATTCTTTACAGAGCGCCTTTAGCCCTTATACGGCCTCCAGCATTGGATTCACTGTCACCCAACCATTGCTGCGCGGATTTGGATTAGCGGTAAATCGCCGCTTCATCCGCATTTCGAAGAACGAGCAGAGAATCGCGGGGCTGCTGGTGCAGCAGCAGCTGATTGCCACCGTCTATGGCGTGGTGCGCCTCTACACCGATCTGGTGGCGCTGTATGAGGATGTGAAAGTGAAGGAAGAGACGCTAGCCTCCGCCCAGAAACTCTACAGCGATACCAAGGCTGAGGTGGATGAGGGGACGCAAGCGCCGGTGGAGTTGACGCGCGCCAACGCACAGGTGTTTACCATCCGCCAGGATCTCATCGATTCGCGCGGGCTGCTGGAAGAGCAGGAAGCGATTGTCAAGAACGTAATCACGCGCCGCACGGATAACGATCCGGACATACTGAATGCGCCCATCATTCCCACCGATACGATCGAGGTTCCTGGAACGGACGAGGTCAGGCCTCTGCAGGACTTGGTTGCGCTCGCCTACGCCAACCGGCCGGACCTATCACAGGCTGGCCTGCAGGTGGAGAACACACAGATCAGCTTGCAAGGCTCGCGCAATGGATTGCGACCCGAAGTAGATCTGGTGGGCACGGCTCAAAACAGCGCGCTGGCTGCGCAACTGAACCCTTTGGCGCCGGCCATCGAGTCGCCATTGCTGGGCGGCTATGGCAGCGCACTGGAGCAGCTTGCCACGCGCAAGTATCCCACTTACGGAGTCGGCCTCAACATTACTTTGCCGCTGCGCAATCGAATCGCCCAGGCCGACGTCACACGCGACGAGATCCTGCTGCGGCAGAGCCAGGTGCTGCAAGCGCAGCTACGGAAACAGGCGCAACTGGAAGTGGAAGATGCACTGATCGCCATGCGGCGCGCACGCGCATCCTACGAGGCAGCCGTCGAGACCGAAAAGTTGCAGCAAGAGTCTCTCGATGTGGAGCAGGCTAAGTTTGAAGTGGGCGCATCCACCAGCTTCTTCATCATTCAGTACCAAAGCTTTCTGGCGCAGGCCAAGTCCACTGTCGTAGTGGCACAGAGCGCGTACCTCAAGGCTCGCGCGGCTCTGGAACGCGCCACCGGCACCATCCTGGACGACAACCATGTATCGCTGGGCGATGCGGTTCGCGGCCGCTAGGACCGGGATTTCCGGCGTGCCAGCCACAACATGACGGCTCCAAAGATCAGCATCGAGACGCCGCAATAGAGATTGACGTTGGCGGATTCGAGCGGAGCTTGATAGTTCGCACGACGCCGACTACGCAAAGAATCGCAAGGCTGGTAATCCAAACCGGGACCGAGCGGCCGGAGGCAAGAAAATCGTCGCTGGTTGCGACCCTGCGTTTCACGATCCAGCCGATCGAGAGAACAAAAACGAAGTACAGCGACAGGATCAGGTAATCGACCGGGGCAAGTCTCAAACCGCCAAAGTCTAACATACGAGTCGCGCTAGAAAGCGCCGATGCGGGCCTCTCGCAGCCTGTGCGATCATTGCTCCTTACCAGCCCATGCTCGCCTACGCCTGCACCATTTTCCTGAGCGCGTTTCTGCTGTTTGCCGTGCAGCCGATGATCGGAAAAATCATCCTGCCATGGTTCGGCGGATCGGCCGCGGTGTGGAGCACCTGCCTGCTTTTTTTCCAAGCGGCGTTGCTCGCAGGCTACCTATACGCCCACCGCTCCACGCGTTGGCTGAAGCCGAAACAGCAGGCCACGCTGCACATCGCCCTGATGGCTCTCAGCTTGGCGGTGCTTCCCATCCTGCCATCCCCGAGCTGGAAGCCGTCGCACGCGGGCGATCCGTCACTGCGCATTTTACTGCTGCTCACCGCAACCATCGGGCTTCCTTACTTGCTCCTTTCGACCACCAGCCCGCTGCTGCAAGCCTGGTATGTCGCGGCCAAACCCGGCGCGATCCCTTATCGGCTATTCGCATTGTCAAACTTCGGCTCGCTGCTCGCCCTGCTCGGCTATCCGGTATTCGTTGAGCCGATGTTCACCACCCACGGGCAGGCTTACGGATGGTCCGGCATCTACATCGTATTCGTAGTCCTCTGCGCGGCCGTGGCATGGAGAACGATGCGAGCGGCTCCGCTCGAATCGCAAGAGACCGTCGCTCCCACATCGGCTCCGGCTCCCAGTTGGACCATCCGCATTGTTTGGACCGCGCTGGCAGCATGTTCTTCGGCACTGCTGCTTGCCATCAGCAATCATCTCAGCTCGAACGTCGCGCCCATTCCGTTTCTCTGGGTACTGCCACTCGCCGTCTATCTGCTGAGTTTTATCCTGTGCTTCGAGCGTGACAAGGTCTATAATCGCGGCGTCTTTCTGCCGCTACTCGTCATCGCACTCGACGGCGCTACCTACGCGATTTACGCCAACGAAGGCAATCCGAACATCGCCTGGGCCATCCCGACGTTTGTGGCCACGCTGTTCATCTGCTGCATGGTGTGCCACGGCGAACTCGCGCGCCTGAAGCCGGATCCAAGGCACCTTACCGGCTTCTATTTGATGATCTCGCTGGGTGGAACATTAGGCGGCGTGTTCGTGGCCATCGTGGCGCCGCACGTTTTTCACACCTACCTGGAACTCCCGCTGTCCATGGTGGCTTGCAGCGCGCTGGCCGCCATCGTTCTATGGATCTCGCCTCAGAATTGGAAGGGCAAAATCCCGGTTGCCGCCGTTCGCATCGCGATGGTCGCGTTTACCATCGGACTCGCCATTCATCTTGGCTATGAAAAGCATCTGGCCGATAAAATCTTTCGGCTTTCGGTGCGAAACTTCTACGGCGTATTGCGGGTCCGCGATATTCCCGCCGACGAAGAAGACACCCCCGTCCGCCGCTTGATCCACGGCACCATCAATCATGGCACCCAGCTTCTGGACGCGGCCCACCGCGACGAGCCTACCAGCTACTACGGACCCTTCTCCGGCATGGGCCGAGCCATGGGCTACCTGCAGAATCGCGGACCAGTCCGCGTGGCTGTCATCGGACTCGGCGCCGGCGTCACCGCCAGCTTCTGCCGCGCTGGCGACGTCTTCCGCTTCTACGAAATCAATCCGCTGGCGCTCTCCATCGCCAGCACCTGGTTCACCTTTCTCCGCGATTGCAAAGCCGATCATCAGGTGCTGCTCGGCGACGCGCGCCTCACGCTGGAAGTTCAGCCCAGCCAGCAGTTCGATCTGATGGCGATTGACGCCTTCACCAGCGATGCAATTCCCGTCCACTTGCTCACGCGCGAGGCGTTCGCGCTGTACTTCCGGCATTTGAAGCCAGCGGGAATCCTGGCAGTGCATGTGTCCAATCGCTATCTCGATCTGGTTCCGGTGGTATCGCGCAATGCGCATGACCTCGGCAAGACCGCCGTCGACGTGGACGACGAGGACGAAGAGGCTGACTACTTTTCCAATAGCGACTGGGTGCTGGTGTCGAGCGACGCCACGATCTTCCACGCCCCGGCGTTTAAATCGTCCAGCGTGTCACCCGCGCGCATCCGTCCCAACCTGCGCCCCTGGACCGACGATTACAGCAACTTGTTCCAGATCCTGAAGATTCGAAACCCGAGCTGAGCCGCGACCAGAGAGCATTCCTCCCCACTGAACCGCGACCGAAGCGTTGCTTTCAAGCGTAAATCCAAAGTTATCTCACTCCATCCTCCACCCCCGAGTTACAATGGTTAGTTTCATGGCCCAACTGATGGAGGGCAAGGTTGCCCTTGTCCTCGGAGTCGCGAACCGATGGAGCATCGCACACGCAATCGCCAAAGCCTTTATTCGTGAAGGCGCGCAAGTGATCCTGACTTACCAGGGCGATCGCCAAAAGCAAACCGTAGAGGAGCTGGGCGCGGAACTGAAGGTCCAGCAAGTGCTGCCCTGCGATGTAACCCAGGACGCCCAACTGGACGCCTTAGGGAATGAGCTAAAGGCTCAGGGAACCGTGCTAAGCGCCGTGGTTCACAGTATCGCGTTCGCCAACCGCGAGGATTTGAGCCGGCCATTCGTGGAAACTTCGCGGGCTGGCTTCGCACTCGCACAGGATGTCAGTGCCTATTCGTTGGTTGCCGTAGCGCGCGCAACAGCGCCGCTCATGGCTCCGGCCGGCCACAATGGAAACCCAGGCGGCGGTTCTATCATGACGCTTACCTACTTGGGATCCACACGCGTGATTGAAAATTACAATGTAATGGGCGTGGCCAAAGCGTCGCTCGAAGCCTCCGTGCGGTACCTGGCGGCCGATCTCGGCCCGTCTAACATTCGGGTAAACGCAATCTCGGCGGGAGCCGTCAAAACTACTTCCGCCCGCGGTATCCGCGATTTTTCTAAAATGCTGGAAGGTGGAGCAAAACTGGCTCCGCTGCGCCGTAATACGGACCCGGCGGAAGTGGCCGACACTGCTGTTTTTCTGGCCAGCGATCTGGGACGCGGCGTAACCGGCAACATAGTTTATGTGGACGCAGGCATGCAAATTATGGGGTTTGCCCTGACGGAATGATGTCGTCAACGTATAACATATCGAGAGCGGCAATTGCCGCTAGTCAACCCGAACCTATTGAAATTGACATTCGCCTCCAGCGATTTTTATCATGTGATTGCAGCAGCCTGATCGGAGCTGGCCTCCCAGGAGGCGCTTCCGGCCAGCCATCGCAGTTCCTCCGAGTCTAACTATGATTACAGTTCAAGGCCTCACGAAGAGATACGCCCGCACGCTTGCGGTGGATCACATTTCGTTTGAAGTAAAGAAGGGCCAGATTGTGGGTTTTCTGGGACCGAATGGCGCCGGGAAGACCACAACCATGCGCATTCTGACGTGTTTCCTTCCGCCCTCGGAGGGAACCGCGAACGTGGCCGGCTTCGACGTTCTGGAGCAGCCGATGGAAGTGAAAAAACGGATCGGCTATCTGCCCGAATCTCCGCCCTTATATCACGAAATGGAGGTCCAGGAATACCTCACATTTGTTGGAAAGCTGAAGGGCATGTCCGGCCAGAGTCTGGCGAACCGGGTGACCGAGGTGGCCGAGCGCTGCGCTGTCGCAGACGTGCGAGGCAAACTCATCGGCAAGCTATCCAAAGGCTACCGGCAGCGCGTCGGATTGGCGCAGGCCATTATCCACAATCCCGAGGTTCTCATTCTCGACGAACCCACCGCGGGACTGGATCCTAAGCAGATCAACGAAACACGCGATCTGATCCGCGGCTTGGCGCCCGACCACACCATCCTGCTGAGCACGCACATCCTACCCGAAGTGGAACAGACCTGCGAGCAGGTGCTGATCATCAACAAAGGCAAGCTGGTGGCTACGGATTCCGTGCATAACCTGCAGGCGCGCGCACGCGGCGCCGAATCGGTGATGCTGGAAGTGGAGGGACGCAACGGCGCGCTGGACGCGCAGACCATCCAGCATCGGCTGGAAACGGTCAACGGCGTGAGCCGCGTCCTGCTGAAGGATTCCCGTGGCAATCGGTCTGTGTTTGAAGTGGAGAGTTTGAAAGATCGCTTTATTCGGGGGGATCTGGCCCGCGCCATCGTCGAGTCTGGTTGGAATCTGAACGAGCTCCGCCCTTCAGCGATGAGCCTGGAAGAGATCTTCCTGCAGTTAACCGGCGGAGAAAAGATCGAGGAACCCGTGCCCGCCGAGGCGGTTGTGCAAGGAGAGAGCCAATGAGGAATATCTGGGTCATCGCCCAAAAAGAGGTAAACAGCTACTTCGTTTCGCCTATTGCCTATCTGCTGCTGACGATGTTCGCCATCATTTTCGGGTTCTTCTTTTGGAACTCGGTGGGATATTTCAATGCCGCCAGCCTGCAATCGCAGATGAGCGGCCAGGCCATGCCCATGAGCGTCAATGAATACGTGATCCGGCCTCTGCTGAGCAACATCAGCGTGGTTGGGCTGTTTTTCATTCCCATGATCACCATGCGCCTATTCGCCGAAGAGAAACGCATGGGCACTATCGAACTGCTGGCCACATCGCCTATCCGGGACATAGAAGTGATCATCGGCAAGTGGCTTTCGGCCCTGATCCTATACGGCGTGCTGCTACTGTTCAGCGCCGTCAATTTCGCGTTTCTGTTCCGCTACGGCAATCCGGATTGGAAGCCGCTTGCCATCGGATACCTGGGGCTGCTTTTGCAGGCCGGCGGGCTGCTGGCCATCGGAACCTTTATTTCCACGCTGACCAAGAATCAAATCATCGCGGGCGCCGCCACTTTCGGCGTCTGCTTGTTGTTATGGGTTCTGGAGTGGGTTTCGGGATACGAAACGGCGACGTGGGCGAAAGTGCTCGCGTATTTCTCCGTCATCACGCATTTCGATTCCTTTTCCAAGGGCGTTCTCGACACCAAGGACGCCGTCTATTACATTTCCTTGATTTTCATGGGGCTGTTTCTGACTTCGCGCTCCATGGAATCGCTCCGGTGGAGGTCGTAAGTGAGCTCGGGATGGATGCAAGCAAGACAAACCAAGTACGCCGCGTACGCGACGGTCTACATCCTCGTGATTATAGCCGTGCTGGTTCTCGCGAATTTCTTCGCGAATCGCTACAACAAGTCGTACGACGCAACCGCGAATAAACGTTTCACCTTGTCGGACCAAACCAAGAAAGTGGTCGGCGACCTGAAGCAGGACGTAACCATCAGTTACTTCGATCGCGCCACTGGAATGCAAACCGCCAAGGATTTGCTCGATCGCTATCAAAACCTCTCGCCGAAGCTGCATATCCAGTATGTCGATCTGCTGAAGAATCCCACCTTGGCCCGCGCCGAAAATGTGACGCGCGAAGGCGAAGCCGTAATATCGGTGGGAGCACGCCGCGAAGACGCCAAGACCTTCGATGAAGAAGGTGTCACCGGCGCCCTGATCCGCGCCCTGAAGGGCGGTGAGCGCGAGGTCTGCGTGGTCTCCGGCCACGGCGAGCACCGGCTGGACGATTCATCGCAAAGCGATGGTTTCTCCGGCTTTCAAAGCGTCGTGCAGAAAGACAACTACAAGGTTCAAAGCATCAATCTGCAAGAGAAGGCTGAAGTGCCCGCCGATTGCACCCTGCTGGTGGTTGCGGGCCCGACTGGCGATTATATTCAGCCCGAAGTGGACGCCATCAAGAAGTACGTGGAGGGCGGCGGGCGCGCCCTCTTCATGCTGGATCCTCCGCTGCGGCTGGGACGCAAGCAGATCAGCGATAACATGGCCCTCACCGATCTTCTGGCAAGCTGGGGCGTCACCGCCGACAAGGACTTACTCCTGGACGAGAGTGCGGCCTCTCAGTTACTAGGCGGCGGCCCCGAGGCGCCGGTGGTGCTGCAATACGATTCGCACCCCATCGTGAACGATCTAACGAATATTTCCACGGCGTTCCCGTTGTCGCGCTCGCTGGAAACGAAGAACACCGACAAGACCACGATTACTAAATTGTTCTCCACATCCACGGATAGTTTTGCGACTTCGGATCTCGCGTCGTCGGAGATTCGCATCAATCCCGCCAAAGATAAACACGGGCCGTTTACTCTGGCCGTCGCGGGCACTTACGCCGGCAGCAAGCCAAGCGCCTCGGGACGCTTCGTCGTGGTTGGAAATTCGGGTTGGGCGTCCAACCAGGCGCTCGGGTTCAGTGGTAACCGCAATCTCTTGCTGAACATGGTCAACTGGCTTTCGTCGGATGAGGATCTCATCTCCATTCGTCCTAAAGAGCCGGAAGATCGCCGCATCATGTTGACGCGCGCGCAATTCCGAACCGTGCAAATCACCAGCCAGATCTTCCTGCCCCTGATCGTGATTTTCGGCGGTGTCATGGTCTGGTTGAAGAGGAGATAAGCGCGCATGCGGTTCCGTGGTCTGTTAGTCGCCGTTGTCCTGTTAGCCGCACTCGGTGTGGGCCTCTATTTTTCGAACAAAGAGAAAGCAGCCGAAGCGGCCAAGCCTCCTGCCGACGCGCCTCCCAAGATCCTTGCGCTCACCGAAGGCGACATCACAAAAGTAGCGATCAAGAAAAAGGGCGCCGACGAGACAGTTCTCGAAAAAGCCAACGGCAAATGGCAGATGATCGCGCCCAAGGCCTACCCGGCCGACCAAGACACTGCAAGTCAGTTAGTGGCGTCCGCCGCGAATGTGAGTGCCGATCGCGTGGTGGAAGATAAAGCCGCCAATCTGTCCGCTTATGGATTAAATTCGCCGGCCATCGAAGTGGATATCACGGGAAAAGGCGGCAAGGTGAGCAAGCTAGAAATAGGCGACGACACACCCACTAATAGCGGTTCCTACGCCATGCTGCAAGGCGATCCGCGAGTATTCACTGTCGCGAGTTACGTGAAGACCGGCATTGATAAATCGGCCAACGATTTGCGCGATAAGCGCCTGCTCACTTTCGATCAAGACAAGCTCAGCCGAGTGGAACTGATCGCCAAAAAGCAGGATATTGAGTTTGGCCGCGACAAAGACCGCTGGCAAATCGTCAAGCCGAAGCCTTTGCGCGCCGACGGCCTGCAGGTGGACGAGATGCTGCGGAAGCTGAAGGACGCGAAGATGGATCTGACGCTTTCCGATGAGGATGCCAAGAAAGCTGCCGCCGCATTTGCATCCGGCACGCCGGTTGCAACCGTGAAACTGACGGATCCCTCCGGCACACAGCAGATCGAGGTTCGGAAAGTCAAAGACGATTACTACGCCAAATCGAGTGTCGTGGCAGGTGTCTTCAAAGCCACTCCGGAACTTGGCATGGGCGTGGACAAGTCGCTGGACGATTTTCGTAACAAGAAACTCTTCGATTTCGGATTCAACGATCCGAGCAGGATCGAGATGCATGCCAACGGAAAAACGTTTGCCTTCCAGAAGGGCGGCGACGACTGGTTCTCGAACGGCAAGAAGATGGACAGTGTCAGCGTGCAATCCTTCCTTGACAAATTGCGCGATTTGTCCGCCAGTAAGTTCATCGACACGGGAACCCTGGGCGTCCCGGCCATTGATATTACCGTAGTCTCCAACAACGCAAAGCTCACCGAGAAGCTGTCGATTGCCAAGCAAGGCGCGGATTATATCGCGCAACGCGAGAACGAACCGGCGCTGTACGGGCTGGACGCCAAGACCGTGGACGACCTGTCGCAAGCAGCTTCGGACGTGAAACCCGCGCCGCCAGCGAAGAAATAAACGCTCTGTCGCGAGGAACGTTAGGGAATGACGGACGTCGCGATCGGCATCGATTTCGGAACAACAAACAGCTCTGTCGCACGCCTCGATCCGGTTTCCGGCATCGCTCTCGCGACTTTTCCGTTTGCGGGTGGAATCACGGACGCCTACCGGTCTCTTCTTTATCTGGAGCAGATCAGGCAGCAAAACAAGCTCCTGATCAAGTCATGGAGCGGACCGGAGGGCATAGAGCATTACCTGGAAGCCGATCACAAAGGCCGGCTGATCCAGTCGATGAAGTCGTTTCTCAGCAGCCGCAGTCTCCAAACCACGGAAGTGTTTGGCCGCAGGCGGACTCTGGAAGACCTTATCGCTTGCATACTCGGCGACCTCCGCGAGAAGGCTGCAAGTCAATTTGGAACCGATATCAAGCAGGCAGTCGTCGGCCGGCCGGTCCACTTCGTCGGTTCAGCGTCGGACGATGACGACCATTACGCCCAGCAGCGACTGGAAAAAGCATTCCACTTAGCCGGATTCGACTCTGTGACCTTTGAAATGGAGCCCGTGGCGGCGGCGCACTATTACGAATCCACTCTGGATCACGATGAACTGATCCTGATCGGCGATTTCGGAGGCGGCACCAGCGATTTCTCATTGGTGAAGGTGGGCGCGAGCATCCGGCGTCGCGGCAGATCCCCGAAGGATTTGCTGGGCAACGCGGGGATTGGCCTGGCGGGCGATTCGTTCGACGCCAAGATGATTCGTCACATCGTCTCGCCGGCGCTGGGGGCCGGATCGCAGATGCAGTCGATGAATAAGATCCTCCCGGTTCCGAATTGGGTTTATTTCAAGCTGGAACGATGGCATCACTTGTCCTTCCTTCGCACCAAGGAAGTCATGAACATGCTGAACAGCGTCAAAACCCAGGCATTTCATCCTGAGAGAATAGGCGCGCTCATCGATCTTGTCGAAGAGGATCTGGGCTACCAGCTGCACCGAGCCATCCAGAAGACGAAATGCGATTTGTCGATTCAGGAGACGGCCCGGTTCGCCTTCACCGACGGAGCCATGAATCTGGACTCTCTCGTTCAACAGACTGATTTCGAGCTGTGGATCTCAGAAGAGCTGATGCAAATTGAGACCTGTGTAGACTCGCTGCTAAACTCGTGCGGCATTCACGCGCGCGATGTCGATATGGTTTTCCTCACAGGAGGTTCTTCCTTCGTCCCCGCAGTCCGGCGAATTTTCGACGCGCGGTTTGGAAAGGAACGCATCAAAACCGGCAATGAATTCACGTCCGTGGCCATGGGGCTAGCTCTGAAGGCCGCGGATGTTAGTAAACGGAGCCGCGAACAGAGTAAGCGGTTGTTAGAATAGAAGTTTAATGACCGGCTTACTAACCGACCTCTACCAGCTCACTATGGCGGCCGGTTACTTCGAAGCCGGCAAGACCAGCGAAAGCGCCACTTTCGAGCTGTTTTTCCGCCGTCTGCCGCGTTATCGCAACTATGTCGTGGCGGCAGGCCTGGCGCAAGCTGTCGACTATCTCCTCAATCTTAGATTCACGGACGAGGAAATCGACTACTTACGCGGGTTGCGCCAATTCCAGCGCGTCTCGGACGGCTTTTTCGACGCGCTGCGGCAGCTCCGCTTTACGGGCGATGTCTTCGCAATGCCTGAGGGCACGCCCATCTTCGCCAATGAACCGTTCCTCACCGTTCGCGCGCCGTTGATGGAAGCGCAGATCGTGGAAACATACCTGCTCGCCACTATCGGCTTTCAGTCCCTGGTTGCTACCAAAGCATCACGCATCGTAGAAGTGGCCGGCGGCCGTGCCGTGGTGGATTTCGGCGCGCGCCGCGCCCACTCGGCCGAAGCGGGGGTTCTCGCCGGACGTGCGTCTTATATCGGCGGCTGCATCGGCACCAGTAACACTGAAACCGGATTCCGTTATGGCATTCCGGTGTTTGGAACCGCCGCTCACTCCTGGGTGCAATCCTTTGCATCGGAGACCGAAGCATTTGAGCGGCTCCAGAACCTGCTCGGCGATGCTACCGCCTATCTGATCGACACCTACGATACGATTGCCGGCGCCCGAACGGCTGCCTCCCTCGGCGCACCGCTGTGGGGCGTGCGGCTCGATAGCGGCAATTTGGTGGAGCTTTCACGCGAGGTTCGCAAGATCCTGGACGACGCCGGGTTGAAGAACGCGAAGATCATGGCCACCAGCGATCTGAACGAATACAAGATCCTGGAGTTCGCAGCCGCCGGTGCGCCGATCGATGCTTTCGGAGTTGGCACCGATTTGGCAACTTCCGCCGATTCGCCCCATCTCGGCGTGGTCTACAAGCTGGTGGAATTGAACGGCCGCTTCACTGCGAAGTTCAGCGAGGACAAACACACGCTCCCCGGAGCGAAACAAGTATTTCGATTTGCTGCCCACGATGTGATCGCCTGCTCTTGGGAGTGCCTGGGCTGTGGCTGCGGCGAGCCGGAGGCGAAGGCATTGCTTCGTCCCGTGATGCTGGGTGGCAAATTGATTGAGCCATTGCCCACGGCCGGCGTCGCGCGCCAGTACGCCGCCGAGTGCATCAAGCGATTGCCCACCGCCGTCCGCAGCCTCTTCGACATCGGCCAGGAATATCGCGTCGACCAGAGCCATGAGCTGTTGACGCTGTACGAAAAGGTCCAGGATGAAAACGGTCTTCTTCGACATCGACACGCAGATTGATTTCGTCTATCCCGCGGGCGCGCTCTACGTGCCGGGAGCCGAGTGCATTCTTCCCATAGTCGGCGAGCTGAATCGCCGTGCGCCGGTAGTGATCTCTACCATGGACGCGCATACGGAAAACGATCCGGAGTTTCAGATTTATCCTCACCACTGCGTGGTGGGAACTGCGGGACAACACAAACCCGCCATTACGTTGCTCCATCAGCGTGACCGCCAGTGTATACTCGAGAAGCAGAAGCTCGATTGTTTCAGCAGTCCGCAGCTCGCACCCTTGCTCACAGAGCTTAATGCCGATCGGTACGTCGTTTATGGCGTGGTAACCGAAATCTGCGTTCGCTTTGCCGCATTCGGACTCCTGAAGACAGGCAAACCAGTGGAGATTGTCACCGACGCCGTAAAAGCCTTGGATGAACAGAAGGCCCGCGAAATGTTTTCTGAGTTCGTGGCCGCCGGCGGAGTTCTCACTACGTCCGCTTCGATCCTTGAGCGCTTCTAACGTTACAACCTAGGTTGGTAGGTCAGGTGCGCGCTTTGGCCTCTCAAAAGACCATCGAAATCTCTTCAGCAGCGTGGCGGTCATCAGCGCCCCCCCACGCCCGATCGGGTACCGTCGCTACTGCAGTCCCTCACATCCGTTACACGGTGATGATGTCGATAGCCTGTTTCAAACTCTGGAGCGGATCGCGGCCCGGCGACGGACGGAATTCGTGCGCGATATAGCCAGTGAATCCCAGATCCGCAATCGACTTCGCAATGAACCTGTAGTTGAGTTCCTGCGTATCGTCGATCTCATGCCGGTCCGGAACACCGCCCGTGTGGAAGTGAGCGATATATTGAAAATTCTGCTGGATGTTGCGAGTGACGTCGCCATCCATGATTTGCAGATGATAGATGTCGCAGAGAATCTTGACGCGCGGCGAATTCACTCGCTTGACCACGTCCACACCCCAGGCGATGTGATCGCAGATTTGATCCTTTCGGCCGAGGCTCGGGTCTTGGAGCTTGCTGTTCATCACTTCCATGCAAATAGTGACGTTTTTGTCTTCGGCGCGCGATTTGATGCGATTCAGAAACGCAACAGCATTGTCCGCGCCTTCCGCATCCGACATGCCTTTGCGCTGGCCGCCGACCGTAATAATGTTGGGGCATCCGCCCGCGGCGCACTCATCGATAGACATGCCAAGCGCCACCAGGAATTGCTCATGAGTCTCTTTGTGAATCAGCCCGTTCTCCATGCTGACTCCGCCGGGCGGCGCCATGGTGGGGATCAGGCCATATTTCTTCAACGTAGGCCAGTCTTTTGGGCCCACCAGATCGTAGCCCACGCAGCCCAGCCGCGCCGCTTCCCGGCAGCGATCTTCAAAGGACATTTTGGGATCGAACGGGAATCCCGTAACACACTGCTTGAGGCGTCCTTTACTGGGGGCTGGGGCGGTTTGGGCATTCGTATGAGTGCCGGCAACGGTCGCAGCGCCGACCAGGGCAGCCGCGGAAACGAATTCTCTGCGTCGCATGGCTGGAATTATACTAATTGTCGGCGCGAAGCGCAGTGGCAAGGTCCACCGCCGCGGCCCGGCGCGCCGGTATCCACGCTGAAATCATCGTCAAGAGAACCAGAAAGCCTCCGGCGCTCGTGAGGGACCAAGGGTCCAAAGGCGAGAGCCGGTACACGAAGCTCTTCATCACGCTGGAGAACACCAGCGCGAGGATTAAGCCGGCCGCCAGTCCCGTGGCCGTGAGTATCGCGGCTTCGCGCAGGATCATCGCGACCAGGTGCCGGCGCGACGCGCCCACCGCGCCCCGCACTCCGAACTCGCACACCCGTGTGTTCACCGAATAGGCGAGCAATCCATACACGCCCGCAGCCGTGAGCAATGCCGCCATCGCACTGAAGATCCCGAGCAGTGTAAGCGCGAAGCGACGCCGCGCGAGTGAGTCGGCGACGTTCTGAGATAACGGCTGGATCTTCGAAATGGGAAGCTCGGGGTCGATAGCTTGAATGGCTTCTCGAACCGCGGGCGCGAACTGGGCTGGATCACCTTGCGTCTTCACCACGAGAGCCGTCACCGACGCAGTGGAAATACCATAGAACATCGGCTCTACTTCTTGATCCAGGCCCAAATCGCGCGTGTCGCCGACAACACCTGCTATTTCGAGGGAGTTTTGCTTGGGATCCATCACGCCCAAGATCAGATGTTGTCCAACGGGATCCTGGTTTCCGAAGAACCGGCGAGCCAGCGTTTCATTGATCAAGACGCGGTTCTGATCGGCCTCGGAATCGGTCAGAAGCCGGCCACGCCGCAGCGGAATTTGTAGCACACGGAAATAGCCAGGCGTGATCCAGCGCATCTCTGTCACCGGGAAGCTGCCGGATTCGAACGTTCGGCCCTGGATACCCAAGCGCGTAGCAAAGCGGCCATGCTCGGTTGACCCCAAGCTCATAGGAGCGGAGTTAATAGCGGCCACATCTTGGACACCGGGAAGCCGCCGCAATGCGGGAAGCAGTGACTTGGCCCAATCGCCGCGCAATGGAAGATTCGGAACTTCGAGCACTTGACCGGCTTGAAAACCAGGAGGTTCGGCCAGCAACGCAGCAAAGTTTCGCGCGAGCAAGGCAGCCCCGGCGAGAACGAGAAACGCCATGGCAACTTCGCCGGACAAGAGGACGAATCCGAGCCGGGACCGCCCGCGAATCACCGATCTTGTCGAAGCAGTGAGCCGGCGGCGGTCGCGCAGGACGTGCCAGCACGAAGGCACGCCGAACAGCACGCCAGACACTGCGGAAATCGCGATGGCAAAGAGCCAAACGGGAGCGTGCCACGCTGTTGGTTCCGCAGGCAGGAGTTTGCTTGCGCCAAATGCGAGTGTGACGCCGAGGGCTCCGCCTGCCGCGGCCAGTATCAGGCTCTCGGTCAACACCTGACGGATCAAGTGGCCCGCCCCAGCGCCCAGCGCCTCACGAATCGCCATCTCTTCGCGCCGCTCGATCATTCGCGCCAAAAAGAGATGCGCGAGATTGGCACACGCCATCAGCAGGACCAATCCCACGGCCGCCCACGCCAGCAACAACGACGGACGAACATCGCGTGTCATCTCGCGCGCCAAAGGAATTACGTACGCGCCGACCGTCGCGTTGGTGTCCGGATACGCTTGCGACAGCCGGTGTGCGATGGACTGAATTTCGGTCTGCGCCTGCTCCGCCGTAACACCCGGCTTCAGGCGCGCCACCACTTCGAGCGGATGGAATTTACGGCGGTTTTGATAGTCGGGACCAATCAGAGAGAGCGGCGTCCAAAAGTCGGCCCACTCGGGAAAAGCTTGGCGTCGCGACACAACTCCAACGACGGTGAACGAATCTTTGTCCAGCCGAATCTGCTTGCCCACGATCTGTGGGTCGGCCCCGAACTTCCTCCGCCAGAGGCTTTCGCTGATCACTGCCACTTGTCGCTTGGCGCGTTCATCGGCGTCGTTGAAATTTCGTCCCACCATCGTCTGAATACCCATGCTGGGGAAAAGATCGCTGGTGGCCATAGTGCCGTGAACGATCTCCGGCTGGCCTTGCCCAAGCAACGTGACGGTGTTCATGGCCGAAGCCGTGTGCGCGGCCATTGCATTGAAGCTGCTAGTTTGACTGCGCCAGTCGCGAAAATCCGGCACCGTGACCTGTAACTGCGGCAGAGCGGGATGGGTCTCCCAGATCCGGACCAGCCTGGAGGGATCGCGAAAAGGCAGCGGCTGAATGAGGACTCTGTAGATGACTCCGAAGAGCGCTGTATTAGCTCCCACGCCCAACGCGACGGTTAGAAGGGCGGCCAGCGCGAAGGCCGGCCGGCGGCGAAGAGAACGCACGGCGGATCGCATTTCCATAGTTTATAATCACAACGCACGGCGGGCGATTTCTTCATCGTAGGCGTTGATCACACGGTCCACGCGATCAAACAAGCCGCAGAGGGCTTCTTGGGGATTCGTCGCGCGCAGTTCGTCATCGGAGAGCATTTCCAGATGCGCTTTCCATCCCGCCTCAAACTCGGAGTTGAAGATGTCGCGTTCCAGTATGCTGGTGGCACGGAAGTTCAGGTTGCCTGGAACCATGACGCGCCAGCGATGCGTCGGAAGAGGCGCGGTACTCTTCTCCTCTTCGACCAGGTCCAGGTGGCACGGAATGCCGGCGGCATTCAAGGCTTGCTCAGCGTCCATGATATCGTCCGCGGGCGGGGACCCAGGAAGGCCGTATCGCGAGTATATTTCGGCGGCCTCATCCAGCCAGTCGGGTTCGTCCCCGGTGGCCGGTAGCTCTTCTTTGTTCTCCTGACCATCATCAGCAGCGTTCGCCGGAACAGGAATGGAGGGGCGTGCAACTTTTCGCCGGCCGAATTCCTGGTCGTAACACTGTTGTGCTTCTTTGACCAGCTCGGTGCGGTCGATCGCCGCCAGCGCTTCGTCGGAGAGCGAAGCATAGTGCTCCCGCAAGTACTTGAGATCAACTGGCATGGCGCTTCAGGAGCTGGCCCTATCCGCCACCAGCATGGACTCGAGAATTTGATCGGAGACATCCTTGACAGCACCAGGCGAATGAGCCAGAAATAACGTGTTGGTCTTGTCGTTTTCGCCAATGGACTTCAAGGTGTCGAAATACTGCGTGACCATCACCAACTGCATGACCTCTCTCGCGGAAGCTCCTTCGACGACCTTCTGGAATTGTTCGATCGAAACCTGCAGCCCCTCAATGATGGCCTTCCTTTGATTGGCGATTCCCTGCCCCTGCAGGGCCTTGCTCTCCGCTTCCGCCTCGGCCTTTTTGACCACCAGAATCTTCTCCGCCTCGCCCCTGGCATTGGCCGCCACCTGTTCGCGCTGTGCCGCGTTGATGTCGTTCATGGCCGATTTCACTTTCGCATCGGGAATAATGTCCGTCACCAGCACATTGACAATCTCGTATCCGAATAACGCCATGTCGGCATCCAGCTCCTGCTTGACGGCCGCGGCAATACTGGACTGCGAGGCGAACACTTCATCCAGCGTCATCCCCGGGACATGCCCCAGAATCACCTGCTCGACGTAGGATTGGATCTGCGCCACCGGATCGGACAACTTGTAATACGCGTCGTAGACTTTTTCCGGACGCACCCGATTCTGCACTGAAATGGGAATAGTGACGAACACGTTGTCTTTGGTCTTGGTTTCCATGGTCAGCGTGATCTGATTCACGCGCAGACTCACGGTGCCCGAAACGGAATCGACGAATGGGCGCTTCCAGTTCAAGCCGGGCTCGGCGACGCGCAGGAACTTGCCGAAGCGGGTAATGATGGCGACTTCGGCGGTGCGCACGGTGAAAAAGCTTCCCAGGATCATGTAAAGCGCTATGAACGCCACGATCCCCAACGGAATCCAGTACAGTTGATCCATCCGGTCCTCCAGAGCTCCACTTTGAAACGAAGCTTAGTGTATGCAGGATCGTCTAAAACCGCCAGCGGCATTACGGGATTCAGTGGCCGGGCGGTTTCGGGATGGTGTTGACATATTCCTATATCGGAATATAATGGCTTCGTGCCCCGTGCCGCCACTACATCCGACGCCTTCAACGCAGTGGCCGAACCCCGGCGGCGGGAGATCCTGAGTTATCTCGCGCTGAAAGAGCGGCCGGTCGGAGATATCGTGAAGTCACTGCGGCTGGAGCAGCCTTCGGTGTCGAAGCATCTGCGCGTGCTCAAAGACGTGGGGTTGGTTCACGTCCGGCGCGCTGGACGCCAGGCATTCTATCGAACCAATGCCCAAGCGATCCGGCCTCTGCACGAGTGGACCGGCACCTTCGAGCGCTACTGGGCCAATCAACTAAGTCGTATCAAAGAACGCGCTGAGAAAAAAGTCAAGGAGGAAGCATGAACGCAACAGTACAAGCCATGGATAATTTGACGTTGAACGTCGTGCAAGAGATTCATGTCCGCGCATCGCTGGAGGCAACGTTCGAAGCACTGCTGGACGAGATCGGACCTCACAACCAGGCCGACGGCAAGCCCATGCCGATGAAAATTGAGCCGTGGCCGGGCGGGAGGTGGTACCGCGATCTGGGCAACGATAACGGCCACTTCTGGGCACACGTGCAAGCCATCAAGCGGCCGACATTGCTCGAATTCACGGGTCCGCTATTCATGTCCTATCCAGTGGCCTCAAATATGCAGTATTGTCTGAGCGAGGTGGAGGGAGGAACGCTCATCAAATTCCGGCACTCGGCACTGGGACTGATTCCTGAAGAACACAGGAAAAACGTGTCGATGGGCTGGAGCCGCATGCACGAGCGCGTGAAAACGCGAGCAGAGGGGAAATGACAGAGCACAGAGTAGTGTCGCGAGACGAGTGGCTGGCAGCGCGCAAGGTTCTGCTGGCCAAGGAAAAGGAATTCACGCGCCAGCGCGACGCGATCAGCGCGGAGCGCCGTACGCTCCCCTGGGTCAAGGTGGACAAAGAATACATCTTTAATACTCCGGGCGGAAAGAAGACCCTCGGCGATCTTTTTGGCGCCAGGAGCCAGTTGATCGTGTACCATTTCATGTTCGGTCCAGGATGGGAAAAGGTTGTCCGAGCTGCTCATTCCTGGCCGATCATTTTGATGGCCCTATGATTCACCTTCCTCATCGCGACGTCACGTTTGTGGTGGTCTCGCGCGCGCCGCTGGCGCAGATCGAAGCCTACAAGAAACGCATGGGCTGGCGTTTCCCGTGGGTGTCCTCCTACGAGAGCGAATTCAACCCCGACTATCACGTGTCCGTTAGCAAGGACGAACTCACCACGGGCAAAGTGTACTACAACTACCAAGAGACGGAGTTCCCGAACGAAGAACGCCCTGGCGTCAGCGTGTTTTACAAGGACAAGACGGGCGGCGTGTTCCACACTTATTCGAGCTATGGCCGAGGGCTGGACATCTTCATCGGCGCGTACAATTTTCTGGATATTACTCCAAAGGGGCGCGACGAGGCTGCGTTCAAGTACGGTATGGCGTGGGTTCGCCACCACGATAAATACGTGGACGGCGAGTTGGTGGATCTGACCAAGCCCTATTCTCAACCGAAGAAGTTGACCGCTAATCAAGGAGACAAATCATGATTAAGATGCTGGAACCAATGATGGGCGAATTCCAACAAGAGGCCGCCACCACCAAACGGGTCCTGGACCGCGTCCCCGCCGACAAACTGGCGTGGAAGCCTCATCCGAAATCGATGTCGCTGGGCCAATTGGCCATGCACGTGGCGACGATCCCGGGAGGCATCTCCAAGATGGCGCAGGTGGATGAGTACGAAATCAATCCGCAGGCTTTCAATCAGCCCGGTCCGAAAGACTTGGCTGAGATTCTCGCCGCGCTCGACTCGAGCGTCAAAACCGTGCAAGAGTACCTGGGAGGCGTCAGCGAATCGGCCGCGATGGGGAATTGGCGTCTGACGGCGAACGGCAAGGAAGTGATGGCCATGCCTCGCGCGGCGATGCTGCGAACCATCATGCTCAACCACTGGTATCATCATCGCGGCCAATTGTCGGTTTACTTGCGATTGCTGGAGGTCCCGGTTCCGGTGATTTATGGACCGAGCGCGGATGAAAATCCGTTTGGCTGAACGTTAGGGAACATTCCCGCGGAGGCTGCGTAGAATAGGCTGATGAAGCCGCCGTCGGCGCTGCATACGCTGCTGGTTCTAGCCGCGCTCCGGCTTCTGCTCCACACGCTCACCAACGGCCAATACGGCTTCCATCGCGACGAACTGGCGACGCTCGACGACGCACGGCACCTGGCGTGGGGATACGTCGCCTATCCACCGCTTACGCCTTTCCTAGCGCGGGTTGCTCTGGCCCTGTTTGGGATAGCGCCAGCCGCGGTACGATTCTTCACCGCGTTGGCGCAATGCGTAGCCATGGTGGTGGCCGGATTGATGGCGCGCGAACTGGGCGGCGGACGAGGGGCTCAGATCGTCGCGGCGCTGGCCGTCGCGGTGTCTCCGTTATCGATGGCGGAGGGACATCTGTTTCAATACGTCTCCTTCGACTTCCTGTGGTCGGTGCTGGCAGTTTATTTCGTGATCCGTTTACTGAAGTCAGGCAATGGACGCTGGTGGATGGCAGTGGGCGCCGCCGTCGGGCTAGGGCTGATGACCCGATACACTATTGCGTGGCTGGTGGCGGGCTTGGCTGTGGGCTTCCTTTTGACACCCGCGCGAAAGCTGCTCGTGAGCAAGTGGCTGGTCGCGGGCACTGCTCTAGCGCTGGTTATTGTGCTACCCAACCTGATCTGGCAGGTAAACCACGGTTTCATTTCGATCGATTTTCTACGTACGATTCACGCGCGGGACGTGCGGATGGGGAGAACCGACGGATTTCTGTGGAAGCAGTTCGTGGTTCCCGCGAATCTTTTCACCGTCCCCTTGTGGATTTCCGGTTTGATTTTCTACTTCCGTAAGCCCGCAGGCACGGGCTATCGCGCTTTGGGATGGACGTTCGTCGCGGCACTCGTACTTTTCTCAGCAACCCACGCGCGAGATTACTACACCGCACCGCTCTATCCGATGCTGCTGGCCGCGGGCGCAGTTTTATCGGAGCAGTGGCCGCGCTGGGCCAGAGGGCTGAACTGGGCAGGATTGGCGATGGCGCTCGCGCTGGGCGTCGCCTTCGCCCTGCCTGTTGCGCCAATCAATTCGCGATGGTTCCAGGCCGAGATTCGGGTGAATGGCGACCTGCGCGAGGAGATCGGATGGCCTGATCTGGTGGATCGGATCGCACAGATCCGCGACTCATTGCCTTCGTCGGAGCGTGCGAGCGCTGGCATCCTCACCGGCAACTACGGCGAAGCAGGCGCGATCGATCTGTATGGACCTGCGCGTGGCTTGCCGCAGGCCTTGAGCATCGTGAACTCGTTCTGGTTGCGCGGCTACGGCGATCATCCGCCCCAGACGCTCATCGTCGTCGGGCTCTCACCGCGGTTTGTCAAAACCAACTTCGTAGCCTGCGAATCCGAGGGACTGATCTCGAACCCTTACCGCGTGGTGAATGAAGAGACGGAATATGACAAGTATTTGTGGGTATGTCGAGGCCTTCGGGAGCCTTGGCCGGCATTTTGGAAGAAGATCAGGGCGTGGGGATAAAAAACTTGGCCGCGACTCAGGATGGAGCCGCGGCCGGGCAGTGCTAGAACAACTGCTACGGACTAAAAGATGTACTTCAAAGCGAACTGCAGAATTCTGGGATTGACGCTGGTGCTGGTAATCTGACCGAACGTTGGACCCAGTTGTACCTCGCCGGGAGCGGGCGTAGCGATTGGATTGTTGAACTGTGCGTGGTTGAAGGCATTGAAGAACTCGGCGCGGAAGATCACCGATTGTCTCTCGGTAATCTTGGTAGTCTTCACCAGCGAAATGTCCCAGTTGAATTGACCAGGACCGAGAACTATTCCGACGCCCGTGTTGCCGTAGCCGGTTCCGTTGCCGAAGATTCCTCCGGTTGGAGCGGAACAGAACGCACCGGAATTGAAGTAGCCTGGACCACCGCTATTGCCGCCCAAACGCTGCGTAATGCTTCCACTGGAAAGAATGGAACCAAAGGTCTGTCCGGGGCAAATTTGCGCCGTGCTGGCCGTGGTTGTGCCGTAGATGGTGCCCGCGCTGGGATCGATGATGGTGAGCGGAGTGCCATCCTGCAGCGTCGTGACGCCGGAGACATTCCAGCCTCCCAACGCCTTTCCTAATGCTCCCTGATGGATACCGAAGGGAAGGTCGTAGCTGTAGCTGACGACAAAGCGCTGGGGCCGGTTGAAGTAAGCCGGTCCGTACTGCTGGTCGAGATTGCTTGCATTGTTGATGTTCGCGCCCACTGCGCCGCCGCTGTAGTAGTTGATGTCGGTCAGGTCCTTGCTATAGGTGTAGGAAGCTTGCATCAGGAGCCCGTGCGAAAAGTTCTTGCGCAAGGTCACCTGCAAGCTGTTGTAGTTGGAACTGCCGTCAAACGCGGTACCCTGCACGCCTACCGGCTGATAACCGAGATAGGGAACGCGCAGAGCGACGTTTTGGAGACTGTTGGTCGTCTGGTCGTTGATAGGATTGCTGGCGGTTGCCAGCTGCGCGGTATTGTAATTGTGGTACGCATCCAGCAGGTTGATGCCGCTGGATCCCACATACGCCGTTTCCAGCACCCAGTTCTTGGCGAGCTCATATTGCAAATTGAGGTTGTATTGCCGAACCAGGGGCGTGTGCATGTCCTGATACACGAAGGGCGAGTTCAGGTAGGAGTTGTACGCGGGTGAGTTGCAAGGAATAGGATTCACCGGCGTGGGAGCGGCGCTCAAGCAAGCTGAATTGAAGTAGCGCTCCGGGAACACTCCGATAGGAGTCACCGGGAACGGATTCGCCAGGGTCTGTTGATTACCCGCACCCACGTCCGCGGTGCCCGAGTACGGTGGGCCTTGTTCGAGGCCATGCACCAGCGCGCTAATGTCGACGCGATCGTAGAACAAGCCGACGCCGCCACGCGCTACGAGCTTACTGGTTATCTGGTAAGCGAAGCCGACGCGGGGAGCGAAGTTGCTATACGGCGGATGATCCGCAATCGGCAGGCTGCCTGAATTTTGCAGAACGCCGGCCGGAACTGCGCCATAGGTGCCCGTGCTGTAATTGTTCGGAACCACCCAGCCGACCAGGTTATTGGCGCCCATTCCGGGACCGGTTGGAGGAACCGGGACCTTTTGCAACTGGCTGGTCCAGAGGTTGGTCAGGTTTCCGTACTTGTCGCTGAGCGTCCCGTCATATTCCCAGCGGACGCCAATGTTCAGCGTAAACTTCGAATTGACCTTGTAATCGTCCTGCACGAAGGCGTTTATGTCAGGCAGTCGATAGCCGTGAACCACGCCTTGCTCCGGTCCTGCCACGCAGAAAATGCAACTGAGGATGTTTCCCGGCCCTCCGACCAGGAAGTCGTTGAAGGTATCGAACAAGAGCCATCCGCGCTCGAAACCCTGGTAGACGATGTTCCATTGGTCATCTTCATATTCGAAGCCCGCACGAATGGTGTGCTTGCCGTGCGACCAGGAAATCTGATCGGAAATCTGCATCTGGGTGGTGGGGCTGAATGCGGGATTGAAAGTATCGAACATCGTATACCCACTCGAAAGGATGTCGAGGCCGGGCGTTAACGGAAGTCCCGTAACCAGCGGAGTGATACCCAGATTTTGGGGTGTGCTGCCCGGAATGGGAGTATCCGTCAAGCGCGCCAGATTGCGCTGCATCGATCCCCTGAGTTCGTTCACCAGGCTGTTCGTAATGATGGTGGTGAGTTTCAGAGAAGCGTCGGTATTCGAATAGTAGTCGGTGGCTGGCTCGCCGGGGAGCCGGCCCGAGAGAGGGGCGATCTGCGGATCTCGCGTGTAGAAGTAGCGGGCCGCAAGAGTATTCTTGCTATTGATCAGATAGTCGCCGTTCACTACAGTCTGATCGGCGTTGTAGATGGCCGGAATGCTATAGGCCACCTGGGTGGGCAGGTTTGAACCGGAGCCGGGGACGTAATACTGGCCGTTCGGCAACTTTAAGTTCAGGATGTTGAGTGCTACCGGGCTGATGTTGGATCCATTGCAGGCGAGCGCGGGGCCGAGAGTAAAGCTGCCGCAATTCTCCGCCGCAAGAGCTGCGGCAAAACCGGGTGCGCTTCTATCGCCGCCGGGAATGGGAGACAAGGTGGCATCGGTAAAGCCTTGGGTGGCCACACCGTTTTTCTGGCGAGTTCCTTCATAGCTGCCGAAGAAGAAGATTTTGTCCTTCTTGATGGGGCCGCCAATGGTGCCGCCGAACTGGTTCATGTTCAGAACCTGCTTCGTGGTGGCGCTAGCGGGATTGTCGCGATTGTAGAAAAAGTCGTTGGCGTTCAAAGCGCTGTTACGGAAGAACTCGAAGGCGTCGCCGTGGAACTGGTTGGATCCGGATTTCGTCACCACGTTGACGTTCGCGCCGGGGTTGCGGCCGTAGCTGGCGTCATAAGTGGAGGTTTGAACCTTGAATTCCTGAATGGCATCCGGGTTGGGAATACCGATACCGGCATAAATGTTGGCGTCGTTCGCGGTGTCGGCGTTGGCGATATTGTTGATGGCCACGCCGTCCATCTGGAAATTGTTCGAGCCGGGCGCGTTACCGTTGACACTCATGTCCTGCGTGCCTTTGCCGAGCGACCGCGCATCGTTGACGGCTGCGTTGGCGCCAGCCGACAAGCTCAAGATCTGCGTGTAATTCCGATTGCTGAGTGGGAGGCCCGAAACTTCGGCGGTTCCGACGACATTACCGAGCGTGGAGCTCTGCGTCTGGAGCGTTTCGGCCGTGCCTTCCACGGTTACCTGTTCGGTTTGCTGACCGATTTCAAGCGTGCGATTCAATTGCGGTGTCTCAGTAACGTTCAGCGCGACCGCATTCACGTCGGAGGTTTTGAAACCGGCGGCGGCGAATCGCACGTGGTAGGTGCCCGGAGGCAACAGGCTGAATTTATAGGTTCCATCCGCGCCAGTAATCGCGGTACGCGTTTGGCCGGTATCGTTATTGATGATGGTAACGGTGACATTGGGAACGGCAGCGCCGGATTGATCGGTCACGTTACCGGCTAAACCTGCGGTTCCGGCCGATTGGGCCATTAAGCTGGAAGCCGACAAGGCTAACAACGTCAGCAAGGAAGCAACTGCGAGCCACATACTGAGTGGCCTGGTAAATCTCATACCCCTGGTTCTCCTTTGAACTCTTTAGCTAAACGCGACCGGGGGTGTTCGTAAGTTCTTGAAAAACTTAGAACTGAAATTTATATTACTATGCGACCCCTAGCGTCTAAACAGCGTCTAGCCTTTGAAGTGATTCTATGGTAGATTCACTACGGCTGGCTCTTAAAAATGCGTGAAATTCAAACCATGGCATCTGCGGAACAGGTAGCGTTCGGGCCCTTCTCCGTAGATCTGGAAGCATGCCGACTACGGCGAGGAGCCGTGGAATTGGAATTGCGACCCCAGGCGTTTCGCGCTCTGAACGTGTTGATTCGAAACAGCGGGCGGTATGTGCATCGCGAGAAAATGATCCGCGAGGCCTGGGATGGTATATCAGTTTCACCAAACACCATCTCCGTCACAATCGCCGAAGTGAAGAAGGTTTTACAGGAATACGGCTCCTGGATCCGGTGCCGCCCGAAACTTGGCTACGCACTGGAGGTGCCTAAAGCGGAGGACCTGATCAGGAAAGGCTGGCACCTTTGGGAGCGCCGGACGCGCGAAGGCCTGGAGAAAGCTCTGGCTTGTTTTGAGGAAGCCTCACGAGAAGACGGTACCGACTTCCGGGCATTCGAAGGCATCTCGCTTTCATACTTGTTGCTCTGCACGTATGGCATGCGGCCGCCCAAGCAGATGTACCCCCGCTTTCAGGAGGCTCACAACCACGCTGTGGCGTTGGGAGGGATGACGGCTGCCTTACGGTCCAATCTGGGGCACGCTTTGCATATCTGCGAGCGCAAGCTGGACGAAGCCGAATCTGAATTGCTGCAGGTTTTGCGGGAAGAACCCAGGCTTGGAACCACCTACGTTCGTCTGGCAATTCTGTATTCGAGCATGGGCCGGTTGGATACGGCGCTGGAGACGATTGTGGGCGGCCGCGCTGCGGATCCATTGAGTCCCGTGTTGTTGTCGACCGAAACTTTTATCCGGCTGTGCCGGCATGAGTTCGACCAAGCCGTGCTGTGCGGAAAAAGCTCGATTGATCTGCATCCGTACCAGCATGTGGGGCGCGCCCACTACGCGGAGGCTCTGGAACGCACCGGGCGCGTGGAGGAAGCGCTGGCCGAACTGCGGCTGGTGTGCTTGATGTCGCCGGACTTGCCTTGGCTGCGCGCTCTCGAAGGCAGGTGTCTGGCCAAGCACGGACGACGCGGTGAGGCGCTGGCGGCATGGGACGAGTTGGAGCGCTTGCGGGAACGGGAGTACGTGGATGCGTACTTCATGGCCTTGCTCGAAGACGCCTTGGGAAGACGGGACCAGGCGTTCGCCGAGTTGGAGAGAGCCAGGCTCGAAAATTCCGCGACGCTGTTCCTGTTGGACGTGGACGTGCGCGGCCGGGAGCTCCGCAGAGATCCCCGGTTCAAACAATTGCGGCAAAAAGTGTTTGGGACGCCGGCCAGGGCGCAAGTGGCACTAGATCAAGCCGTCGGAACGTACTAGCCCGGTTCCCAGCCCCGGCTGCAACGCGTTTCTTTCTTGACACGCTTCCGTAACAGAGCCATAATGACCCCATTAGTCTCAGCCGATTAGCACTTATCAGCCGATCCTTGTTGCTTATCGTTTGATGGACTAGCCCCGCCCTTGTCAGCACGGCGCTGTCCGAGCATTCTGACGTACGTTGTTTTATTGGAGGAAAGTATGCAACGTGTATTCAATCTGGTTCTATTTTCGTTTGTACTGATAACCTGGTCAGCCTATGGGCAGACATTCCGTGGAGCGATTAACGGCACGGTAACCGACCCGTCAGGCGCGGCCGTAGGCGGCGCCACCGTCATAGCAACGGATACAGCAACCAACATCGCTCACAATTCAGTAGCCACCAGCGATGGACAATTCTCATTTCAAGATCTGCCGCTCGGCGTCTACACTGTAACGGTTACCGCGAGTGGATTCCAAAAGACAACCGTGTCGAATGTGGCTGTATCGGCGGGCAACGTTTTTACCGTCCCGGTCCAACTGGCCGTGGGTCAGCAAGCGACGGCGGTGGAAGTTTCTGCCGTGGCAGTCTCGGTGGATACAACCACATCCACGGAGAGCGATACCATTCCAACCACTGCGCTGCAGAATATTCCGCTCAACGGCCGCGATTTTACGCAATTAATCGCGGTCAAGCCCGGCTATGGCGGCTATTCGGTAGGAGGCTTCGGATCGTTGAACGGAACGCGCCCCAACCAGATGAACTGGCAGATTGACGGTACCGACAACAACGATATGTGGCACAACATCCCGGCCGTGAATCAGGGCGGCGTGTCGGGGATCGCGGGCGTGGTGATGCCGATCGACGCCATCGACGAATTCTCCGCGCAGACGCAATCCAACGCCGAAGTGGGCCGTAGCGCGGGCGGGACGGTGAACCTGACCATTAAGACCGGCAGCAACGACGTACATGGCAGCGCGTATTACTACAACCGCAATGAGTTTTATGCCGCCAGTTCTCCATTCTTCGTGGCCACCCCCGACTTTCCGAAACCGCCGGAGCTCCGCAACCAGAACTGGGGAGGAACGGTGGGCGGGCCCATCATCAAGAACAAAGTGTTCTTCTTTATGGGTTTTGAAAAGCAGCAGTATATTTTTGGATTGACTGGCTTATCGACGGAGCCTTCCAACGCCTGGGTGAGCCAAGCGCAGGCCTTGCTGGCGGGCGCAGGCGTTCCCGAGAGCACGTTATCCGCCAGGCTGCTTTCTACTCTGTGGCCCAGTTCCATCGCGAATCTGCCCGCCACCACGAACAACTACTTCGCTACCGTGCCGGGAACAGGCTATAGCTACAACGGTGTGGCGAAGGCGGACTTTAACTTCACGGACAAGGAGCGTTTGTCCGTCCACTGGTTTGGCGGACAAGGCAGCCAAACCCAACCTCCGGGCGCGAGTCTGGCGCTGGCCACCGCCAGTTCCAACCTGGGTTATTACTTTGAAGTGGCTCCGCTCCACGTGCAGAACTACTCCGCCGTTTTGAGTTCGGTGTTCACGAATAAGCTGACCAATCAGTTGCTCGCGGGGGTAAGCTATTTCGATCAGATCTTCCACGACTCCAACAATAGTTTCAACATGCAGAGTCTGGGGCTGAACCTCAGCCCAGGCGCTCTGGTTGGCGGGCAGCCGGTGATGGGAGCTTCCAACATCCAGATCAGCGGATTCGATCAGGTGGGCATCACGCCACCCGAAGGCCGCCAGGATATTACCGGGCATTTGACGGACACCCTGTCCTACGTCACCGGCCGGCACGAGCTGAAATTCGGGGGTGAGTTCCGGCAGGGGCGCGTGGACGAGTTCTACTTCCGGGCGTCTACGGGTATCTTCAAGTTCGATGGCAGTCAGGGTCCCTGGGCCGCCGCCTGCGCGGCGAATCCTTCGCTAGCTTGCGACTCGAACACGCAAGCACTCGCCGACTTTCTGGCGGGCGACGTCAGTAATTCCTCTATCGCAGTTGGAAACGCAGAGCGGCAGGTGGTGGTGAACGGATTGGATTTCTTCGGACAAGACAACTGGCAAGTCACCTCCAAACTCAATGTCAATTATGGATTGCGTTGGGAATACTTCGGGCCGCTGCACAGCAACAACGGAAACAATCTCGGTGTTTTTGAGCCCGGCCAAGGTTTGGTGGTTCAGGGCGCCGGCCTCAACTCCATTTTCAATCCGGATTATCACAACTTCGCTCCGCGCTTGGGTTTTGCCTACAATGCCGGCAAAGGCTTTGTGGTGCGCGGCGGTTACGGGATTTACTTCGATCAGATCAACATGAATCCATTCCTGGATTTCCGGCCTCCCATCAACGCTGCGGATGGCCTGGAAGACAATCCGATCGGGCCCGATGCGGTGGATAGTTATACGAGAGGGAATGGCCCCACAGGGCAAGGCTATAATTGGCAGACCGCGCAAGCTGGCGGCGCTTCCATCTTTCCGGGCGTGACCACGTGCCTGGGGAATTCCGCCACGGATCCAAACTGCCTTCCCGGATTGACTTACAACGTCTTTTCCGTGAATCACAATTTGCGTCCTTCCTATAACATGAACTACAACCTGAATATCCAAAAGAGCTTGGGACAGGCCGCGGTTCTTGAAGTAGGCTATGTGGGGAGCCAGGGCCGGCGGTTGTCCATCATGCAAAACATCAACCAAAACGGCGCGTTTTCAGCCGAATACCCGAACTATGGATCCATCATCCAGCTCAACAGCATCGGCAACTCCAACTACAACTCGCTCCAGAGCACGCTGCGGGTGAGAACCTGGCACGGATTCACCTCGCAGTTCTCGTTCACCTGGGCGCACGAGTTGGACGATGTCACCGAGTACCGCGGAGAGATCCCGTTGGACAGCTTCAACCTGGCACAAGAGTATGGCAGCGGAGACTTTGACACGCGCCTCAACTTCACTGCGTTTTGGAGCTATGACATTCCGGGAGCCCACCGATGGAAATTGATCACCAACGGATGGCAGTTCGACGGCTTCATTTCGCTTCACGGCGGACAGCCCTTCAACTTTCCAGGGACTGACGCCTCGGGCACACAGCGGCCAGGCCTCTACCTGATCGCAAGTCCGTTTGCGGGCGTGAACCAAACCTTCATCCCAGGCGTTGGCGAACAGTGGGTGAACCCGAATGCGTTCTGCGTTCCCGGCTCTACCGCATGCCCGAATCTGACGAATCCGGACGGCAATCTCGGGCGCAACGCGCTCTATGGCCCGGGCTTCGCCGATGTGGACCTTTCGGTGTTCAAGAACTTCTCCATCCGGGAACGGCTGCGATTACAACTCCGGGCGGAAATGTTCAATGTGTTTAACAAGATCAATCTGGCATCTGGAGCCGGCTCGGTTGGCTCAAGCGGCGTGGTGGGCGATACCATCGGAGATTTCAACGGCGCTCCCGGCCTGGGCCCTGGCGAGCCGTTCAACATGCAGATTGCGGCGAAGGTAATCTTTTAAGAAGTCAGAATTCAGGAGCCAGAATTCAGAAGTCTGGTTTCGCGCGGGCTCGGCCGACTTACGATAGCCGGGCCCTTACTTTTTCACTCAACGCCTTGCCATCCACGCGTTTGCCGGCCAGCTTGGCCTGCGCGGCCTTCATCACCAAACCCATCTGTTTGGCCGACGTCGCGCCGGTCTCCGACATTGCGGCCGCAATGGCATCGTCAATCTCTTGATCGCTGGGCGCGGCGGGCATGTAGGACTCGATCAGCTTCAGCTCGGCTTCTTCCTTGTCGGCCAGCTCCGCGCGATCGCCTTTGCGGAACATGTCCGCGGCTTCGCGCCGCTGCTTGATCAGCGTGCCCAGTATTTGCAGCTCCGTGGCTTCGTCCAGCGGCTTCATGGAATCCACTTCGTGTTTCTTGAGCGCCGCTTTGATCATGCGGATGGCGTTGAGCTTCATCTCTTCTTTGGAGCGCATCGCCGCTACCATGTCGGTCTGAATCCTGTCGAGTAGAGCCATCGTTTGTTATCCTGAATGCTTAATCGTTCCTGCTTAATACTTACACACAACATGCGAATCCTGATTGCCGAGTCGCTGGCTCCCGCAGCCGTGAAATTGCTGCAACAACAGCCGGGATGGGAAATCGTTGTTTCCAACCCTAAGGAATATATGCAGCACCTGGCCGGCGCCGACGCGCTGATCGTGCGCAGCGCCGTGACGGTGGATAAAGCCGTGCTGGCCGCCGCGCCGAATCTGCGCGTGATCGGGCGCGCGGGCGTGGGCGTCGACAATGTCGATCTGCCTTCTGCCACCGCCGCCGGCGTGCTGGTGATGAATACGCCGGGTGGCAACGCGGTCTCGGTTGCCGAACACACCGTGGCGCTGATGTTATCGCTGGCCCGTTCCATCCCCAACGCGAGCGCTTCGGTGAAATCGGGCAAGTGGGAGAAGCGTAAGTTCATGGGGAACGAGCTGCGCGCGAAAACGCTGGGCGTGATTGGCCTGGGAAGCATTGGGCGGGAGGTGGTGAAACGCGCGGCGGCCTTTGAGATGCGTATCATCGCACACGATCCCTACGTCCATTCGCAAACCGCCAAGGACGTCGGCGTGGCTTTGGTGGATCTGCCGGTGCTGTTCGCCGAGAGCGACTACATCACTCTGCACACCGCGCTTACGCCCGAATCTGTCCGGCTGCTCTCGCGCGAAGCCTTCGCCAAAATGAAGAAGGGCGCGCGTATTGTAAATTGCGCGCGGGGCGAGCTGATCGATCAGGAAGCGCTGCGGGAAGCGCTGGCGTCGGGCCACTTGGGTGGCGCCGCGCTGGATGTTTTCGAGAACGAGCCGCCGGCGCCCGGCGATCCACTTCTCGCCATCGAGACTTTAGTGGCCACGCCGCACATCGGCGGATCTACCGAAGAAGCGCAGGAGACGGTGGGTGTGCGGATCGCGCAGCAGGTGGTCGAATACCTGAAAAACGGCGCGGCGCTGCACGCCGTGAATTTGCCCGCGCTGACGCCGGAGCAATACAAAACCCTGGGGCCATACGGAAGGCTAGCCGAGCGGCTGGGCCGTTTTGCGTCGTATATTTCCACTGGCAATCCCAAGGCGGTGCGGCTGGTCTATTTCGGTAAGATCGCCGAGTTCAACACGCACCTGGTGCGCAACGCGGGTCTGGCCGGCGTACTGCAACGATCACTGTCGCGAAAAGCAAATTCGATCAACGCCATGCAGATTGCGGGCGATCGCGGGCTGACCGTGGCTGAACGCCATGAGAAACGCGCCGCGCATATCGACTCGGTTCGCCTGGATCTGGAAACCGACACCGGAGTTACATCGGTGGAAGGTGCGGTGGTTATGGATCAGCCCCGGCTGGTGCAGATCGACGGTACGCACTGCGAGGCGACGCTGGAGGGCAATCTGACGTTCGTCAAGAGCGAGGATGTGCCGGGCGTCATCGGATATATCGGCGATGTGTTCGGCAGGAACCGAGTGAACATCGCGACGTTTTCCCTCGGCCGCAAGGAAGCGGGGACGGAGGCGATTTCGGTGATCCAGACCGATCAGCCCATTCCCGAAAGCGTGCTCACGGAACTGTTGAAGAATCCGGCAGTGAAGATAGCGCGCCCAGTCATACTCAACGGCGCACCGTAGACTCGGGACGCGCAGCCAGTTCGGCCGCGGCGCTGGAATTCTTTAGCACGGCTTCCAGCAAAGCTCGCGTGTCGGCGGTGCGCGGATCACTGAACATCTGTCTGGTGACGCCGGTTTCCACGATCTGGCCGCGCTGTAGAATCGCCATGCGCGAGCAGAGCGAAGCCACCGCCAGCAAGTCGTGCGAGACGAAAAGCATCGCCATATTCAGCTCGCGATTCAGGCTACGGAACAGATCCAGAATTTCGCTTTGCGTAATCGCATCCAGCGCGCTGGTGGGCTCGTCGGCGATCAACAGCCGGGGCTTGTGCAGCACGGCCATGGCGATCAGGACCCGCTGCGCCTGGCCCACGCTCAACTGCCGCGGATAACGGTCCAAGAACGATTCTTCAGCGGGCAAGCTGACCCTTTCGAAGAGTTCCAGCGCTCGGGGTTTCCACAGCTTTGCTTCAGAGCGATGCGCCCGCCAGGCCTCCGCCATTTGCGTGCCGATGCGCAGCGCGGGGTTGAGCGACGCCAGCGGGCTTTGCAGCACCAGGGCGATATCGCGCCCGCGAATCTGCCGCATCTCGCTGGAGCGCAAGCGCAACAGATCCCAGCCGGCGAAGAGAATCTCTCCCGAGATGGATGCGCCCTTATGTTCCAGCAGCCGCAGCAGCGCGAGTGCGATGGTACTCTTGCCCGATCCGCTCTCTCCCACCAGGCCCAGAATCTCGCCTTCGCCAATCTCGAATTGCACGTCGCGCAGCACGCCGGGTTTGTTCGGATAATCCACCGACAAGCGCGCCTGAAGAAGATTGCTCATCTCTCGCTTACTAACGTTCCGCCGATTTGCAAGCGGTCGGCATTCCAATAGATCTGCGGGCTCAGGACGGCGGGGGTCACATTTTTCAAATTCGACGATACGGCCGAGAGCGCATTCGGATTCACCAGGAACAGCATGGGCGCTTGGTCCGCCACGATCTGCTGCACCTTATCGAAATAGGCCTTGCGCTTGTTCGGATCTTGCGAAGCATTCTGGGCCTGCATCCATTTGTCGATCTCAGCTTCCCAGGACGTTTCCGGCGCTTTCTCATTGGGATTCCATTGATGATTCGCAGCCGAGCTGAGCCAGATGTTCATCTGTGCGCTGGGGTCCAGGTCAATATTGGTCCAGGCCATCAGCACCGACTCGTAGTTGTAGGTTCGGCTGATGCGCTCGACGAGCGAGGGGAAATCCAGAACCACGACATTCAGTTGAATGCCCAGACGCCCCAGATCCTGCTGGATCAAGGCCAGCATGCGCTCATGGAGTTTGTTGCCCGCATTGGTAATCATGGAGAACTCGACCTTGTTGCCCGAGCTATCCATCAGCGTGCCGCCAGCGCGCCGGAAACCCGCATGTTCGAGCAGAGCCATGGCGGCGCCTTCCGATCCCGAAGCCGGCTGGATTGCCGGATTCAGCCAAAAGTGATTCGCCACCGAAACCGGACCTGCGGCTGCGCGTGCGTGCCCCTTATAAACGATGCGAACAATATCGTCGCGGCGTATGCCCTCGGAAATGGCGCGCCGGAAATCGGTGGAGCGGAACCAGCGCCGCTTGTAATCGGGCAGAGGCGCGTTCTGTACCTGGTTGAAGAACACCGTCTCCCAATCGAGCGACGGACCGGCGTCCACCACCGCATGCGGCATTTCCGAAGACAACCGGTCGTAGATATCCGGATCGAGCTTATTGAGAACGTCCAGTTCGCCGCGGCGGAAGCGCAGCAATTCCAGTTCACGATTCTGCTGGATCTCCAGCCGGATAGAATCGAGATACGGGAGCGGATGTCCGTTCGCATCGTGCTTCCAATAGTTCGGATTGCGCCGCAGTAAGACGTAAGTGCCGGGCTTGTACTCGCCCAACTCGAACGGGCCGAGTACGGCGGAATCCTTGTGGGCTGAAGCCGCGGACAAGACTGCCACTTGATCGAATTGCGCCGCTAGAGCTGCCACTGGGCCGGGGAATCGTACAGTGGCGCCTGTTGGCCCGGTACACTTGGTCTCCACTTCACCGGGTGCTGAGCGGAACGGATCCGCCACCGGCGAATGCAGCGCCGGATCCATCAAGCGGTGCATGGTGTATGCCACGTCCTGGCAAGTGAACGGCGTACCATCGGAGAAGCGGACTCCGGGCCGCAGCTCGAAGTCTATTCGTCTTCCGCTCTCTGAAACTTTCCATTTGGTGGCGAGCTCGCCTTCCAACTCCTGCGTGTAGCGATTCAGGCGGACCAGCACACCGCCCGTCAAATAACGCACCGTGGCCGACGATTCATCCTCCACCAGCAGCGGATCAAACGTTTTTGGATCGGTGCGCAGGCAGAAACGCAACTCGTTGGCCGCACTGAGGGCTAAAGAGGTACCCAACAGGAGCACGATCGCCGGGCGTATCAACATGGGAACGCGCTCTCCTCGGTGCGAAGCAAGAGCTGCAAACAACTGACAACTACGACCAGCAAAATCGCGGGCGCGAGCATCCAGGGATTTTGCAGCACGGCCGAGTAGTTCTCCAGTTCGCGTAACATCACGCCCCAGGACGGCAGAGGCTCCGAAACGCCCAACCCCAGCAGCCCGAGATTGGCCTCACTCAGGATGAACAGCGGCACCGAGATCCAGAACTGCGCCAACAGAATGGGGCGCAGATTGGGAAGCAGATGACGCCAGAACAAACGCCAGCGCGATATGCCGCTGGCGCTGGCCTGCACCAGATAGTCTGAATTTACGAGCGTCCGCGTGCCGGCGCGGATCATGCGGGCGGGCGCCGCCCAGCCCAGGCAGCCGAGCAGCAGAAATGTGATCATCACCGAAGTCACCGGCGACGTGTTGAGCGGCAGCAATGCGCGCACGGCCAGCAGCAGGAACAGCCACGGAAGCGAGAGAAACAGATCGACGCCGGCGGTGAGGACGCGCTCCCAACGGCCGCCCAAGTATCCCGCCGCGCCTCCGATCAGCGCGGCGATCAACGTGGACAACAGCGCTGCGGCCGGCGCGAGTAACAAGGAAACACGGGTGCCATAGAGCAAGCGTGCGAAACGATCGCGACCCAATTCATCGGTGCCTAGCCAAAACCGGGACGAGGGCGGCGCGCTGATGGCATCGCGAAACTGTTCGGAATAGGACGACGGCGCGATGTACGCGGCCCCGAGCGAGGCCACCACGGTCACTCCCAAAATCACTAGGGCGAACTTCTGTTTGCGCGTCATGCCACGGTACTCTCAGAAGGAGATCGCCACGCAGCCAGCGCCAAGTCGGCCATGCTGTTCACCACCAACGTCATCACCGCCACCAGAACCGTGATGGTGACCAGCAGCGGCAGGTCGCGATCGAGGGCCGCGCGCCAGGCCAATTGTCCGACCCCGGGCGTGTCGCAGATCACTTCAATGGGGATGGAAGCGCCAAACGCCAGACTCACCGAAATCCCGGCCAAGGCCGCCAGTTGAGGCGCAGCCGGAGTGAAAACATGCGCCCACAGCACGCGCCAGCCGCTCAATCCCTTGGCTTGTGCCGCCACCACGTGCGGCGATTGCGAAGTAGCAACCAGTTGATTCTTGGCGTAGCGATAGACATGCGGAAAAACCACCAGCGCGATAGCCCAGCGGCTGGCCGCTCCCATCCACAAAAACAGCAGGGCGATTACCGCCGCCGGCGCAGCCAGGCACAGTCCGCTGAGGACGGCAGGCACGACGTCGACGCCGGGAGCGCGCCACCAAACGGTGAGAAGAGCGAATGTCAGGCCGACCGAGACGCCGCCCAGCACGCCATATGCGAGCGATACCAGGGTCAGCGGCAGGCGCTCTTTCAGAAGCTCCGACACCGGACGGTTGAGCGATCGCGAAAAACCCAAGTCGCCGTGCACCAAGCCCACCAGATAGCGGAAATAGAACGACGCGATGTTGTTGTCGCGAGCGCGCTCGGCGCGAATGGCCTGCTGGCTGTCGGCGCTCAAACGGCTATCGAGCTCCCTCTCATCCACGTCGAAGCCCGGTCCCAATCGCACCAGCGTGGCGCCCAGCAATCCGCCCAGCAAAGCAGTCAGAAGGATACGGCGGGCTTGACGCAGCAAAAGCGAGGCAAGCATCCCTCGCCTACCAGGTGCCTGTGGGCTCGAATGCGAACCCGCGGGGCGCCGCCCCCACCACGCTCAGCTTTTCCTTTTGCTTGGCGATATACATGCGGCGGTCCGCCTCGCTCAGCAGACGATCGGCATCCACGCCGTCTGCTGGGAACATGGAATGCCCGATGCTCAGTGAAAGCGTCTCTTGGGCGAAGATCTCGCGTCCGGCGTCGGCCGTAATGGCCTTCAGGCGCTCGATCTTTGACTCCAGTTGGTCCGGTTGCAGGCCGGGCAGCACCAGCACAAATTCATCGCCGCCCATGCGCGCCACATAATCGTACTCGCGGCAGGATTCCTTTAGTTTCTTCGCCACCGAATGCAGCAGGCGATTGCCTTCCAGGTGGCCGTATTTGTCGTTCACCTTTTTGAAGCCGTTCATGTCGCACACCAGAACCACCAGCGGCGAATTCAGACGCCGGCAGCGAGCCAGTTCGCCGTCCAGGTGCAGGAACAGCGATCGAGCATTGGGCAGCCCGGTCATATAATCGGTGGACGCCGAGCTTTCCGCTTGTTGGAACCGCAACGCGTTCTCGATGGAAAGCGCGAGCTTGGGAACGATGGCGAGCAAAATGCGCAAATGATCGTTGGTGAAGGCGTCGCGCTCGCTGTGATACAGCGTCAGCACGCTCACCGTACCGTTCAGTCCAATCAGCGGTACCGCCAATGCGCTGCGCATGGTGGTGAACTTGGTCTCGTCGTCCAGATAGCCGGGTTCCACCGATGGATTACCGTTGATAATGGGTTTGCGCTTCTCCGCCACCCAACCCGACAAGCCCTGTCCGATGGGGATCTCGAGCGAGGAGAACAGGCGGAAATTCTCGCCGTTCACATATTCGGCCCGCAACCGGTCGTCCCGCAGCACGTAGATGGCGAGTGAATCGTAGGGGATCATGCGCTTCAGCCGGAGCGCCAACAGCGACAGCGTTTCGTTCAGGCTGAGCGAATTGCCCAGGTCTTGAGCCAGCTCGAACAGATTCTGCACTTCCTGGCGCGCGGCAGCGATGGAGGTGAGGAAGTTTTCGGCCGGTTCAGCATTCGGGGAACGCCGGTTGCTCTCGAACCCAGCCGCGGGTTCCAGGCCGCGTTCGATCTTGATGTCGGTGGAAAGCTTCGCCGTCTCCACTTGCCGCGAGTTCGCCATGCTTTCCAACTCGATATAACGGCGCTGCAGCACCTCAATCACTTGCGGATCGAAGGCCTTTCCAGAGTCGGCCGCTACCTTGCTCATGGCTTCGTCCAGGGGAAGAGCCCGGCGATATTGCCGGTGGGAAGCTAACGCATCCAGAGAATCCACGGCCGCCAGAATGCGTGCGCCAATCGGAATGCTCTGGCCTCGCAGACCGTCTGGATACCCAGTGCCATCCCAGCGCTCATGATGCGACCGGACAATGGGAGTGACCGGGTGTGGAAAGCGCACGCGCTCCAGGATTTCGGCCCCCACAATGGGGTGAATCTTCATCTTCTCGAACTCTTCGCGGGTCAGCTTTCCAGGTTTCGAGATGATGTGCTCCGGCACCGCCAGCTTTCCAATGTCGTGCAGCAGCGCGGCCGCGCGCAGCGCCTCCAATTGCGATTCGTCCAGGCACAATTCCTTACCGACCTCCACAGCGTAGATCTGTACCCGTTGCAGGTGATCGTGCGTGGTATGATCCTTGGCCTCAATAGCCAACGCGAGAGCTTCAATGGTGCGCAAATGCAGCGCGGCCATCTCTTCGGCGTGCTTCTTCTCGTCTTCCATGCGGCCCAGATAAAGGTAATAGGAGCGGTAGATCAGATAGACGACAGGAATGGCCAAGAGCGCGGTCTGCCAGCCGAAATGGCGATTGAGGGCGCTGGCCGCTCCGGCGATCACCGCGCCCAACAGATAATACGGGAACGACCAGATGTAGCATTCGCGCCAGACGCTGCGCAGAGTCCGTCGCTCGGTGAGCGCAATGGCGCCCGCCACCGGGAAGGTGTTCATGAGGAAGAACACGGTGGCCGTCACCACCAAACGCAGCGCGGGTTCCAGGTGGCTCTGCGTTAACAGGCTGGCATGGTAAACCGACCCGGCGGTCACCACCGTCATCGCCATGCTTCCGAGGTTGAAGAGCACTTGATGCCACTTGGGCCTTTGCCGGTAGTTCCACAGGCATTGCATCAAAATTGCCGCGCATCCGATAAACAACGCTTCGGGCAGCGACAGCTCCACAATGGCGAACAAAATGAAGATAAACAGCACCGAAAGCGCGCCGCTGATACCGGGCAGGGATACTTTCAAGCGGGAAGCGAAGATGGCCAGCGCCAAGTAACAGACGAAGCGAACCAGATCCTGCGATTGCCAACGGGCCAGTTCGACCAGTGTGACCATGGCGCCGATCACCACGATCGATGAAACGTAGATCTTGGCTATAAGGGACATTCGGTCTCTGTTCGTCAACACTGGCATGCGTCCCAGCGAGATTGCAGGTTCGCTGCCAAAAGCCGACGTCGCTATCCAGTTGATACATCGGCGCGAGTAAACCTGACCGTTAGGAGGAAAAGCCAATTTGTCGTGACACATTCGGCTCTATTGAGACATTCTGTCTGCCCCGATTAGTCGTTTTCGAGCTCCTTATGAGTGCTTTCTCCGACGTGAATCAGAACCGAAGTACCATGCTGGACCCCGCTGAAATGGCCGAAATGCAAGACAGTGCCTCTAATCCCCCAGGCCCAGACGTATCTAGGCATGCCGGCTATCGTTTCCAGCCCGGGGATGCGGCAGCTCATCGAGCTGGCCGAACGAATCGCGCAAAGCAATGCAGCCGTTCTAATTACCGGTGAAAGCGGCTCCGGCAAAGAGTTGATCGCGCGGGCCGTGCATCATTATTCGCTGCGATGCGCAAAGCCTTGGGTGGACGTCAGTTGTGCTGCGCTACCCGAGCATTTGGTGGAAAGCGAGCTATTCGGCTATGAAAAGGGCGCCTTCAGCGGCGCCGATTCCCCCAAACCTGGACTGTTCGAGCTGGCGCATCATGGAACGCTATTCCTGGACGAGGTTGGCGAATTGGAGCCTCGCATGCAAGTAAAGCTCCTGCGGGTGCTGGATGGCGTGGCATACTACCGGCTGGGGGGGACACGGAAAGTAACCGTGGATGTGCGTATCGTGGCTGCGACGAATCAAGATTTGGAGAACATGGTCGAAACCGGCAGCTTCCGGGGGGATTTGTACCATCGGCTGGGGCAAATCTGTCTGCGCGTCCCGCCGTTGCGCGAGCGGCTGGAAGACATCGTACCGCTGGCCGAGCATTTCCTAAAGCAAACCAACTCCCGGTTGAACTTCTCAAGTGAAGCGCTCCAGATCCTGCAAGCACATCGCTGGCCGGGAAACGTGCGCGAACTGCGCAATGTGGTCACCAAAGCGGCCGTGCTGGCGCGCCAGACCGAAATCGGCGCAGGCGATCTGCTCCTGGCCCCGCCTCGAGCGCCATCCATGGCAACCCCAATGCCGACCGTCCCTTCGACCGTCTCCTCGGGAGGCCCTTCGGAAAATCTGGACGGCATGGAAAAGACCACCATCCTGCGGGTGTTGGCCCAGACCAACGGTCATCAGCAGAAAGCGGCGGAATTGCTGGGCATCTCGCGGCGCACGCTGAGCCGCAAACTGAAACTCTACGGAAGGGAGGCCGTGCGGCAGTCTTACGCTTCTTGAGCACACGCTTCGGAACACCACAACTGCACGCCTGATTAAAATGTCAGCCGCCGATCGCCGGACCGAGCGCCGTTACCGCGGGCAAGGACCACTCAAACTTTCGTTCGACGATCCCTCGCCGCAGGAAATCGTTGGCCGCCTGCTGGATTACAGCAAGAGCGGATTCCGGGCCGTACACGCCTATGCCGCGCTGCACACCGGACAAGAAGTAGCCTTCCAGCACGCCATTGCCGGCGGCAAGGCACGCGTCATGTGGAATCGCATCGCCAATGATCGCGTGGAGACGGGTTTCTTGGTGATCTAGTCACGCGCCCTGTCGGCCGAATAGTGGGTCAGGTCCCCTGACGCGCTTATCTTGGGAGGTTCCGGCGGGGCAGTTCGACCGAACGCCGACTAGAACGAAGCCGCTGGCGCGGCGGACGCTTCGCGTGTCGGTTGGCAGCGGCTTATCGGTCCTCATGGGTTGGGATCATGACTCGCTGAACCCATTCGGCTAGGCTGGCGTAGATCCGATGCT
>JBEKRO010000006.1:0-116719 GCA_049518655.1 Bryobacteraceae bacterium
GTGCGCGCCCAGGCGACGGATGGGCACCACATGCTTCTCCAGACAACTGGAAACGTTCTTTGATGGGCCGTGGAAATAGTCGTCCACGGGGAAGAGCGAATAGGGTTCGAGTTCCCGAAACACGCGGCCCAATTTCTGTTCGATCCGGTAGATGGCGTGGAAGAAATTCCCGCGGTCCATGTAAAGCTTCTCGCAGCACAGTTTCCAGTCCGCTCCGAGCAAGAAGTGATAGTTGAAAATGCGATTCTCAGATTCCGTCAAAGTTCGTTTGCTGACCAGACAAAAGTCTGCTGCAAACTCTTCGTCCTTGCGACCCCAGGAGCCCCTGCGGTCCTTGCCAGGTAACGGATCCAGCGTCACGCGGCTCATGTACTTCTCACGGCCGACACACTCACGAAAGCGATCAAAACATGCCCGGAAAATGGCTCGTAACACGCAATTGCAAGGATGCGTCGCCCCATGGCGGCCGATTCGCAATCCTAAGCCCAGGCAGATGTTGCACGCCGGGGCAGCTAGCGCCAGCGTTTCGGAACGGTTCCATTCCATTTAGTCTCACTCTCTTCTAGAAAACCCGGCGTAGCAACCGGGTCAGATAAGCCGACGTGATTTCCAGTCTCATCGCCCTTGGGAGTCACGTCAATCCAAAAGGGCTCTGGTGGTAGGCAAGGCTGCCTTCCTCGACTTCAAACTGAAATACGAGGAGTGGCCAACTTGACCTTCCAGGACGCGCGCCTTAGGCTGCTCGCTTACGTCCGGGATCAAGTTCGCAATGGCGAGTTCACGGAGAGAGGATTCGCCCGCCTGATTGGGATATCGCAACCTCATGCCCATAATGTGCTCAAAGGGGTCCGGAATCTCTCCCCCGAGATCTTCGATGTGGCGTTAAAGAATCTTCACTTGTCTTTGCTCGATCTGGTCCCGCTCGACGAGATTGAAGCCCAGCTACAGCAGCGCACGCACGAGCGAGTAATCGAGGTTCCCTTTCTGGAAGGTCCCATCGGGCCCGGCAAACCTTGGCCTGCCGCAGTGAACTGGCGGAAAAGTTTCCCGGTACCGCTTCCTTCTGTCACGCTTCCCATTGAATTTGTAATGGCGAAGCTAGTTGTCGATCCAGCGCTGACTACCACCCTTGGCTCCTGCGACATTGCGCTGCTGGACACCTCAGATCGGCGGCGGTATGCCATCGCGCCCCAAGGCCTTTACGTAGTGGAGCGGAACGGCGAAGCCGTGATGCGTTACATTCGCTCAGGCGCGCGGCACTACTACCTGATCACGGATGCCGACATGGACAATCCCACCGCCTGGGAGCAGGTGGCGTTTACTGCCCCCGAGCTCCAGGCTGCGGTGAAAGCCCGTGTTTTCTGGCTGGGCCGCGAGCGGGACCGCGATGCGCCGGCTCAGCGTGGCCGGTTTTTGTACGATCCGATTTCTTCGTAGGCATCCAGCACTTGCTGCGCCGTTCGCTCCCAACTGAATCGCCGCGCCTGTTCGAAGCCGCGTTCCACCAGCTGGCTGCGTCTCTGCCCGTCGAGTAAGACTTCCCGCATACCACGCGCGATATCGAAGACGTTCTCGGGATTCACAATTTCCGCGGCATCTCCCACCACTTCCGGCAACGAACTGACGCTGGAGCAAACCACGGGCGTTCCGCAGGCCATGGCCTCCAGCGGCGGCAATCCGAAGCCCTCATAAAGCGACGGAAAAACGAATGCCGAGGCGGCCTGGTAAAAAGCGCGCAGCGTATCAATAGGCACGAACCCGAGAAACCGCACCGTGTCCTCCACGCGACTATGGATGACAGCATGTCGAAGAGCTGGATAGCGCGAAATCTCGTCGCCGATGATGAGCAGCCGCAAGTCCCGATACATAGGGTGATCCTGGATTTCGCCCCGCAGGACCGCAAATGCCTCCACCAAGCGGGGAATATTTTTCTGCGGATTCGTTCGCCCCACGTACAACAGGAACGGGTAATGAATGCGGTAGCGGTCCAATACGCGCTGGATCTCCGTGGGAAAACCAGGCGGATAACCGAATTCTTCGCCATGCACTCGCGCCATGGCTGGAGCACTGGGAGCGTGAAACGTTGGATCCGGCGCGTTGTATACCACTCGCATTCGGCTGGCCGGAATCCCCAATACCGACTCCACATCCCGGCACGTCGCCATGGAAACGGCCATGACGCGATCGGCGCGCAGCAGACCTCGCCGCAGATAGAATCGCCGCAGACGGTTGCGGAAGCCAAGCTGGCTCGCAAACAGCAGCGTGCTCATATCGTGGATGGTCACCAAATAAGGCTTCGGCATCAGCAGCGGCACGGCATTCAGGGGGATATGGAAAAGGTCGGCCTCCAGCTTTCGCAGGAACAACCCATAGTGAATTTGGGCCAGACCGCGTTGGGCTGTGCCCCCCTTATTAGCCCCAGGAAAGATCGCCGTTTCAAAATTCGGCGGCAGATCGGAAAACTCTGGAACCACCCGCTCGGTGGTGATCAGCTGGTATTGATTGCGATCGTCCACCCGCGCCAGCGCGCGAACCAGGTTGCGGATGTAGGTGCCGATGCCAAAATCTGCTACGCGGCGGGTATCGAGTGCGATCCGGAGCGGCATCGGGGGCGACTGGGTTGTTAGGCTGTGGTGCGCGCTAGCGTCCAAGGATAAAGCGGGAAACGATCCGCCAGCTCCGTCACCCGCCGCCGCACCGCCAGAAGCGTGTCTTGTGTATGCACACCGGATTGGACCCCATTCAAGGCTTCGGCAATGAGCGCGGCCACCTGCCGCATCTCGGGCTCGCGGAAACCGCGCGTGGTTACCGCCGGAGTGCCTAGCCGGACGCCGCTCGGATTCAGCGGTGGATTCACATCGAACGGAATGGCGTTCTTGTTCACCGTGATGTAGGCTTCATCCAAGGCTGTCTCGGCCTCTTTTCCCCGAACACCTTTGGCGAACACGTCCACCAGAAGCAAGTGCGTGTCGGTGCCTCCGGAGACAACCCGATAGGACTGCTGTTGCAGGCTCTCGGCCAGCACCTGGGCATTGGTAATCACCTGTTGTGAATAAGCGCGGAACTCGGGCGTCATGGCTTCCAGGAAACATACCGCCTTGGCCGCGATCACATGCACCAATGGACCGCCCTGAATTCCGGGGAAGAGCGCCTTGTCGATGGCCGCGCCATACTGGGCCTTGGCCAGAATCATCCCGGAGCGGGGTCCGCGCAATGTTTTATGCGTGGTGGATGTCACAATGTCCGCGTATTCGCATGGATTCGGATACAGGCCCGCGGCTACCAATCCCGAGAAGTGCGCCATGTCGACTACCAGAATGGCACCCACCGCATCGGCAATCTTGCGGAACCGCGCGAAATCGATGATGCGCGGATAGGCGCTGCCTCCTGCAATGATTAGCTTGGGCTTGTGCTCTTCGGCCAGCCGGGCCAGTTCCGCATAGTCGATGCGCTCGTCCTCGCGAGACACTCCATATGCCACGACATGATAGGTCTTGCCTGAAAAATTCAATGGGTGGCCGTGCGTGAGATGTCCGCCGTGCGCCAGATTCATGCCGAGGATCACGTCACCCGGCTGAATCACCGCCGCGTAGGCCGCTTGATTGGCTTGCGAACCCGAATGCGGCTGAACATTGACATATTCAGCCCCGAAAAGTTTCTTCGCCCTCTCCCGCGCTAAAGTCTCCACCGCGTCCGCGAATTCACATCCCCCGTAGTAGCGCTTGCCCGGATATCCCTCGGCATATTTGTTGGTGAATACGGAGCCGGTCGCCTGTAAGATGGCTTCGGAGGTGAAGTTTTCGCTGGCGATCAGTTCCAAGCGGCTATGTTGGCGTTCAACTTCATGTTGGATGGCCTCATAGACTTCCGGGTCGACGGCGGAAAGCGGGCGCGACATGCGCTCGATATCGTTCATAAGTTCTAGTGTAGTGCACCCTGCAACAACTTGAGCACTACGCCCTCGTGCAATCGAAGGAGTACGATTGTTTTCCGATAAAGCCTCGCGTCTTTGTGTCGATGGACAAGCGACGGAGGTAAACGCCCATTCTCACTCCTACAATTTCCGCATCGCTGGCTTCGGCGAGTCTCGCTCCCAAGGTGCTATGCATTGCGGACCGGCCAGGCGAGATTGTCAGCGGAATTCTCTTGTCGTCCACCCTGATGGTGGAAGGCCTTATGCAGGGCCTGGAGTTTCTTCGTTCTCAGGATTTCGATGTGGTGCTAGTCAGTCTTCCGCTCGCCGATTGTGCGGACGCCGCCAGTCTGCTGGAACATTTGCAGCAAGCCCAACCGGGTACCCCAGTGGTCCTTCACGCGCCTCGCGCCACCGCCACAGAGGTAGTGCGCCTGTTGCGGTTGGGCGCCTTCCACGTATACGCTCACGGCGATGCCACCAGTTTGCTTTTTCTAGCGGCTAATTCCAAATGGAGCCAGGAAGCAACATCCGCTGTTGTGGAATCTGAGATGGAACCCTGGCGCCATTTCCTGATCGGCGACAGCCGTCCGATGCAGCAGACCGCGCAACAGATCCGGTTGGTGGCTCCCCGCCGGTCTACCGTGCTGATTACCGGAGAAACCGGGACCGGCAAAGAACTGGTGGCCCGCTCCATCCATGCCGCCAGCGGCCGCAACCGGTCGTCCCTGGTGGCCGTGAACTGCAGCGCTCTTCCCGAAACTTTGCTGGAAGCCGAACTGTTTGGCCACGTGAAAGGCGCCTTCACCGGTGCAGTGGGGCATCGTGCCGGGCGTTTTGAGGAGGCCAATCACGGTACGCTCTTTCTGGATGAAATCGGCGATATGCCGTTCGGGGTGCAAGCCAAGTTGTTGCGGGTGATTCAGGAACGCGAATTCCAGCGGCTCGGCAGTTCGGAAACCGTTCGTGTGGACGTGCGCGTGGTCGCGGCCACGCATACCGATCTAGCGGACCTGATCAAAGAAGGCAAATTCCGCGAGGATCTGTACTACCGGCTCAACGTAGTGCCCATTGCGTTACCGCCGCTCCGGGAGCGTCCCTCCGATGTGCCCACGCTGGTGGAGCATTTCATGGAGAAGATCTGCCGGGAGGAGAATCTTGCCCCGAAGCAAATCTCCCACGAGACGCTTGGCCGGTTAGCCGGGCATGACTGGCCCGGCAATGTCCGTCAACTGGAGAACGCGGTGGAAAAGGCTATTGTCCTGAGTGGCGATCGCACGGTCCTTTTCCCAGCCGACTTCCCGCTTCCGCCTCGACGGCTGGCGGTCGCTTATCCAAGTGGAACGCAGTCCATGATCGCGGTCCCCGATCAAGGTCTCGATTTCGAACGCACCGTTGGGAGTATCGAACTCAACATCCTGGAGCAGGCCTTGCGGAAAACTCGAGGCAACAAAAAACTCGCCGCAGAGATGCTAGGGCTGAAGCGAACCACACTCACCGCGAAACTCAAGAGCCTGGCAGCGGTTGGCGCCGCGGGTTAGCTCCCATCCCGGGAGCTTCATGCATGAGTGCCGCGCGCACGATAAATCGCTGGGGCGCCGACCCAACGTAATAGAAGGGATAACAAGTCACCAGCGTTAGCGTCGCGCCTCCAGAGGCTTCCAGGACACTGACATCGCGCGGCGTGACAATGCGAGTGGATTTGACGATATAGCGATAGGTTCCAGCCGTCGTCTGCAGTTCGATGGTGTCGTCGTCGCGAATGTTACGCAGTGCTCGAAAGAACGTGTCGCGATGCCCGGCCAATCCAACGTTGCCGACATTGCCGGGCAGCGCCGTTCCCGGAATGTGTCCCACGGCTCGGCTCAGCGTGCCTTCATCGGCGCCTTCCCGCACCATTACCGCGAGGTTAAGCCGCGGAATCTCGAGCCGTCCGATAACGGATCGTTTGGCCGGAGGCCCTGCACCGGGAGTTTCGGTGGGGGCTGGGGCGGGCTGAGGAGCCTCCGCTTTCTCGCGGCCACCGCTGAACAACCAGCGTGCTTCATCGCGGATGAATCCGCCCACTTCAGGCGTCAGTCCCCGCAGAGTCTGATCGAACGCCCAGTCTTCATAGGCCTGATACAGCACACTGCTGGTATTCACCCAAACAAAGCAGTCGACGGCCAGCAGGCCAACCAGCAGAAAAATCCATTCCAGCGCGCGTAAGCCGCGCCGCTCGGATCTGTCGGGCATCTCCTGATCGTGCCAAAATAAGCGCGCTTTCATCGAGACTCCGTCACCTTGTCCGAAAACACGTAACTCGTTCTGGTGCGCACGATCAACTTCGGATGATCTGGCGAGAAAGCCTGTACTTTGATGTGACGCTCCATTTTTCCTTCGGCGTTAGGCACATATCCGATGGTGTAGCGTGTGCGAATATCCTTAGCAATTTGGCGGCAGATGGGAACAATATCTTCCAATGCCTGGGGATGGTAAAACACGCCGCCGCTCACGTGCGCCAGGTTTTTCAAGACGCCCTCATTCCTCTCGGGATCGTCTTCGTCGTAGATGCCAACGGTGTAGATGGTCACTAGCGAGGACAGCACATCCTTCATGACTTCCTGGAACGTATGCTTGCTGTGATTGTCGCCGCCATCGCTGATCACCACCAGCGTCTTCTTGGCTTGTCTTCCGAATTCGAGTTGACGCAGCGACATCTCGATGGCATCGTATAACGCGGTCCTGCCCTCGGGATCGCCTTGCCACAGAGCTGATCGCAGTTGTTGGACGTTATCCGAAAACAAAACGTCATCGGGCAGGCCGCGGCGAGGCTTCTCATTGAAGTTCACCACGAACATTTCATCCATCGGGTTGCTGGCTTGAATGAAGACTAGCGCGGCAGTGACTACTTGCGCCCGTTTTGGCCGCATGCTCCCGCTCTGATCCACCGCAATTCCAGCCGTGACCGGAATGTCCGAATTGGCGAACTGGCTGATCTCTTGCGGTTTGCCGTTTTCAAAGACTTTGAACTGGTCTTTGGTGAGTCCCGAAACAAAGCCTCCGGCAGCGTCCTTCACACTAACATCCAAAAGAACAAGCCGCGAAGTGGTCTGGATGGTGAACTCCTGGGCGGCAGCTTTTGCGTCAGTATTGGAGGCTCTCGTTTGGCCCCCACCACCGACGCTGGCTGCTGCCCACAACAGGACACCGATTCCCAGACGCGCTACGCGGCCGCGGATCATGAACTCTCCGATCGCCTTGACCTTACGATACCGATCTTACGACAAACGGAAAGCGCGAACCAGAGCGAACAAACCGAGCGAGAAGATGCCGGCTAGACCAATCAACGGATAAGGACTGGCGGTCTTGGGCAGTTCCTGAGGCTCAGGAGCCGGAACTGGCTCAGGAGCCGGAGCGGCTTCCTGGGGAGCTGGAGGCGGAGTATTCTGGGCCACCTCTTGTTGTGGTTCCGGCTGTGTTTGGGTTACTTCAGCTTTCGGCAACTCTGCCGGCTGGGTAGCTTCCGTGGTGGGGACCGGTTCATGTGCGACAGCCGCTATCTGAGCGGCGGCGGACTTCGGGTAGGCGAACTCTTGCCCGAAATTGTCGCCCGGGTAGAACCAAGCCCTCAAAGCCTTCGGTTGTCCGGGAGGCGTTTCCCAAAACGTAAACACGGTTCTACCGGTCGGCTGGATCCGATAGTTTGGAATTGCGAGGATCGTAGTCTGCAGGTGCTTCTGATCCTTGTCGAAAATCTGCACGATGTGGCGATCCGACGGGGAATCGAGCAGCTTCACCACGTAGGTTCCGGCAGGCAGCACTTTATTAGGCACCTGGATCGGTTCATCGACGGTCAGCACTGTCAGCTTGTTCCATTCGTCCGCGCGGGCGCCAGGTGCCAGCGCAACTCCGAGCAATCCGACGGATGCCATTGCAACAACTAAACGGTTCATAATCTACTCCTTCTTTGGTTAATGGCCGCTTCGCGATCGCATCACGCAACCGCACGGTTTAAACTAGTCCGGCCCTGAAGCCGCGACCTCACCCTTACACATCGCAGCTTGAATGCCAAAGAGGAAGTGATGTCGATTCATCGTTTTTCTAACGAAACTCGTCGCTGGACACTGAAAGTTTTACAGATGCTGTTGAACTATGGACTCGTCCGCCCGCAAACTCCTAAGCCGCTCAGCCACAGCCTGCGCGAATTGACTCAATAAATGGCTGACTATGCTCAGTTTCCCTAGCGTTGCAGTGGATCTTCTACCCAAGGAGGCGTCGCGTCCATCAATCGGCCCAGCTCAGGCTCGAGCAAACTCATCTTTTGCTTCATTTCCCAAGCAATTTTGCGATAACTGAAGTGCCCCTTCACTCCGGACCGCAGACGGGCGATGTATTCAGCTTCTGCGAAATCCATCTTGAAGAGAAAGCGCGAGCGCGCGGCGAATGGAAGGAGATAGTGACCGCCAGGCCTCGGTAATGTCATTGCAAGGTTACAGGTCCGTGACACCAAGGCAGCGTATCGCTCGCTCAACTCCGCCAACGCAATGGCTTCCGGGGTTTCAAAGCCAAGTTTTGCGGAGTAACCCTGCCGGTACTGCTGACACCGCCGGTGCCGGTGAAGATCGCGATACGCGCCGATGTCCATCACGATATCGAAAACATAAGGCTCGCTGCGGAAAGTTCGCAGCAACTCGTCACGCCTGGTTCTGGAGTGCAGGGCGACATCCATCACTTCTCCCCTTTGCGCCGTGCTCCAAGCAGACGCCATCTCGTACAGCTCCCGGTACGGCCGATCGGTCACCGGATAGAGCAACGTTGCCACGATGTCCGCCGCCGTATCACTCGGCTTTATAAGATCGACATCGTCGTTAGGCGCCGCGGACGTAGCTGTGGCGAGGTTTTGCGCCGCCCAGCTGCGCAGATCTTCGCGGCTCCGTTCGAAGTGCTCGTCCGCATCCAGATGCCGCGCCAGCGTTGGCGCCACGGCTTCACTCGTTCCCTTCTCATCCCAGCGCAAGCACGGTTCGGCAGCGCACGCTTCCGCAATTTCGTCCGCTAACCCGCGCAGCTCCCCATACTCCGAGGCCTTCAACCGCCGCACTTGCCGCTCCAGTGTGCGAATGCTGCTCACCTGTCCGACACCCGTCGGGATGCCGAAGCACAGCAAGTAGCGGGCTACATCGAAAGCCCGTGCTTTGACGTTGCGCTCATACGCCGCCGGGCTCATCTCTGCGGGCCGTGGCAATTTCCCGGCGAGATAATGGAAGACTTTGGCCTGAATCTCGTTGTAGCCGGCTAACAGCTCTCCGGCTGCTTGCTGATAGACAGCCGCTTGTGCCGCGTCGAACTCCGGCGGAGTTATAAATCCGGACTTCGAGAAATCCTGATAGCGGGAGGAGCGTGCCTGGCCGTCCCAGAGCTGTTCGTCCTCGATCTCAGTGGCGGCCAGTTCGGAGATGCCCTCGAAGCACAGCACCACATGGCCGAGGTCGGCGATGGATGCGTGCCCATACTGAAAATAGAAGCTCTCGAGAAACTTGGTGGAGTCGTGCGTGCGCACCCATTCCACGGAATCGCGAATCGAATCGGGCGAGCGGCTGTAGCGCGCCAGTGCAAATGCGCACTTTTCCGGCGGCATCGGCGATAGCGTAATCACTCGCTGGTTCGCCAAGCGTTCCGTCGAACCTTTCATGAACCTTTGAATTCGCCCGCCAGCCTGCTAGCGAGCGGACGAGTCTGGCCGGCGTACTTGTTGCCGGCCTTCTTACCATAGGGCATGGACGAAGGCGTGGAGAGCTGCTCGAAGGTGAACGAGCAAACGCGCATGCCAGGATACAGCGCCACCGGCATACGTCCCAGATTGCTGAGCTCGAGCGTCGCTTTACCCGCCCAGCCTGGATCGAACAAGCCGGCCGTGCCATGCACGATGATGCCAATTCGCCCTAGGCTGGACCGCCCTTCCAGCCTGCCGAGAACGTCGTCGTCAAGTTCCAGGGTTTCTTCTGTGATGGCCAGGACGAACTCGCGCGGCTGCAGGATGAAGGGTTCGCCCGGCGGCACCATCACGCTCTTCATCAATCCTTCAATGCCCTTGTTTTCGCGCAGATCGATATAGGCGTTGCGGCTGTGTTCGAAGACGTTGAACTCGTTGCCCAGCTTAAAATCCACGGAGCAACTCCCAAACTGTTCGGGCGGCAACTCCGGCGAAATTTTTATCTTGCCCTGCGCGATGTAGCGCCGGATGTCCACGTCGGACAAAACCATAGAGATTCAAAAATAGCACAGGCTGGTTTGGGACCGGCATGATCCGCGCTGACGGCGGGCTCGTCCTTCTTAAGAAATGACGCCTTTTCTCACCGCGTACAGAATCAATTCCGCGAAGCTATGGAGGTTGAGTTTCTCCTGCAGGTTTCTGCGATGGGTTTCCACCGTATACAAACTGAGGTTGAGATGCTGCGCGATCTCCTTGTTGGACCACAATTCCGCCAATAGTTGCAGGATCTCCCGCTCGCGCGGGGTGAGCAGATCGTAGCTATCTTCCGCTCCGCGGGCCTGGATTTCACGGACATAGTCTTCCATCAACATGCGGGTAATTTCGGGACTGAAGAACGTTCTGCCCTGGTGCACGGATTTGATCGCATCGATGAGATCCCCTTCAGCGGAATCTTTCAGCAGATAGCCTTTGGCGCCCGCCTTGAGCGCTCGAAGAACATAGCCTTCGTCCGAGTGCATGCTGAGAATCACAATAGCGATTTGAGGCAAGGCGGCATTAATGCGCTGTGCGGCTTCGATCCCGCTCAAGTTGGGCATCGCGATATCCAGCACCGCGACATCGGGCTGCGTCTTTTCCGCTTGCTCCACGGCCTGCCGGCCATCCGACGCTTCAGCGACCACGGCGAATTCGGGACGGCTCTCCAGCAGAAGCCGCAGACCACGCCGCATGACCGTGTGATCGTCAGCCAACAGGATGCGAATCTGTTTCAGGGACACACGCGCTCCGGCTCTCCCGCCCGCTGTTCTTGAGGTTGTCCTGGGGTTTGTCCCAGGCGACTGGCAACTCCACCGACAGTGTAGTGCCGGCCCCTGGCTGCGAGTGAACCTGGCACGTTCCTCCCAGCCTGGTAACGCGCTCCTGAATCCCGAGCAGCCCCAATCCCTTAGTAAGCCGGACGTCAAATCCACGGCCGTTATCTTGAATGTTCAGAAGCAAGTGACCATGCGCTTGCTGGACGCTGATGCGGACCGAAGTGGCGCGAGAATGCCGCGCGCAATTATGCAGCGCCTCTTGAACCACTCGATAGATGCATGTTTTGTAATCGTCCGGCAATTCATCGGAATCGAGTTCTGCCGCTATCGTCACGTCCATTGAGCTGCTCTTGGAAGATTCCCGGGCCTGCCACTGCAATGCTGGAATGAGACCCAAGTCATCCAGCATCGACGGCCGCAGTAAAAGCGCCATGTTGCGAACCACGCCCACCGTACCTTCCACCAGCCCTTTGATCGTCTCCACATGCCCGCGCGACTGTTCCTCGCTCCGCAGCGCGAGCCCGCTCGAAAGATTACGCAATTCAATCAATACCGCTGACAGAGCTTGCCCCACTTCATCATGCAACTCTCGCGAGAGCGACCGGCGTTCTTCCTCCTGCGCTTGAACCAAACGCGCCGACAGTTCCTTGAGCCGGGTACGTGCTTCCGCCACCTCCCCATACTGTAAGCGGGCCTGGCCTTCCAAGTTCAGGATCTGGCGCATGGTGAACAGCGCTAAGCCCAGGCCCAGCGCCAGCGCCGCCAGCAGGGTGAGCAACAGCCGGGTCTGGAAGCTGACCAGGAGGGAAACTACCTGTTGGTTCCCGGCATCCAACTGCTGCTCGTTCAGGTCGGCGATGCCGCCCGCAAGGGCCAGCATATTCTGCCGTCGCGGGAACACTTCGTCGCGCAGAAAGGAATATCCGGATCGCCGCCGTTCAGCCGCGTCCCAATGAAAGATCGGAGCTAAAATTCCCCAATAGCCTGCTAATTCCGTCCGAAGCGCAGTGTAATGTTGGAATTCCGCGGGAGCCACTTGGCCTCCGTAGGAGTCAAGCGCCGCTTCCATGTGTTTCCGAACTTGTTCGAGGTTGACGCGGTAGGTCTCGGCCCTTTGGGGTTCGGGTTCGAGCAGGTAGTCCCGGACGTAAGTGCCGGAGACATAAACGTCCGATCGGATATCGTTCAGTACGTGGTTTTCCGCTAGATAGCGGCGGCGGATTTGATCGTCGCTGCGGCGGAAATGCCCCAGCACGCGCAGGGCATCGACTCCGGCCAGAGCCATAATCGACAATAACCCGCCAAACCCAACCGCGAGCACGATGCGCGAGCGAAAAAACACATTATGGGAACCTTGTCCCGAGCCCATAGTATCAAACGAGAGCCCATGGATCCCGAGGACGAATTGGTGGACGGCGGGGGGATCGAACCCCCGACCTCTGCATTGCGAACGCAGCGCTCTCCCAGCTGAGCTAGCCGCCCACTTTTGACGTACGCAAGCCCATTTTACTCTAACTGCATCGCCCGCCGCCCCTTGTCGCTGCTAAAATAAAATCTCTCCCCGCGAAAATGCTTAAGCGCATCACCGTGCACGGCGCCCGCCAACACAACCTCAAGAACATCGATGTTGAGATCCCTCGCAACACTTTCACTGTGATCACCGGACTCAGCGGCTCCGGAAAGTCGTCCCTGGCTTTCGACACGATCTATGCCGAGGGCCAGCGCCGCTATGTGGAAACACTCTCGCCTTACGCGCGCCAGTTCCTGGATCAAATGGAGCGCCCCGAGGTGGATTCCATCGACGGCCTGAGCCCGGCCATTTCCATCGAACAAAAAACCACTAACCGCAGCCCGCGTTCTACGGTCGGCACCATTACCGAAATCTACGACTATCTGCGCGTGCTCTACTCCTCCATCGGCGTTCCGCATTGCCCCACTTGCGGCATCGAAATCTCGCGCCAGAGCACCGAGCAGATCTTGCAGCAAATACTGGCGCTGCCGGAGGGCGAGCGCATCATGATCCTTGCCCCTATCGTGCGCGGCCGCAAGGGCGAATACAAAAAGGATCTCGAAAAACTTTTCCGCCAGGGTTTTGTCCGTGCCCGAGTGGATGGCGTGCTTCGCTCGCTGGATGAAGAAATTCCGCTCGACAAGCGCAAGAATCACACCATCGAGATCGTAGTGGATCGTCTGCCGCTGAAGCCGGGCTCCGAAAAACGGCTGGAAGCTTCTATCGAAACCGCGGCCAAGCTTGCCAATGGACTGGTTGCCGTGTCCGTGGTCAACGGCGAAGAAAAGTTGTATTCGCAAAAACTCGCGTGTCCCAATTGCGGCACCAGCATTCCGCAGCTCGAACCGCGCTCGTTCTCTTTCAACAGTCCCTTCGGCGCGTGCGAAACCTGCCATGGGCTCGGCAGCACCTGGAGCTTCGATCCGGCGAAGGTGATTGTGGATTCTTCCAAACCGTTGCTGGATGGCGGACTCGGCCCCGGCGCCAGCTCCTCCTACATGCAACAGCAGCTCACTGACGGCGCGGCGCGTCTGCGCATTAAGATCAACAAGCCGTTCGAAGAGCTGCCCAAGAAGTCACAAGCGTTGCTGCTGGAAGGTGGCAACGGATTCGACGGCATTGTCAAGATTTTGACCGACACCTATGAGGAAGCCGGTCCCGGTTATCGCGAGTGGCTGATGGACTACATGTCGCCCGCGCTCTGCCCCGATTGCCAGGGACGGCGTTTGCGCCCGGGCAGTCTCGCGGTGCGTGTCAAAGGCGCGGGCATCGCCGAGTTGACCGAGATGTCCATCGATCGCGCGCTCTCGGCGGTTCGATCCTGGAAGCTGAACGAGCGCGAACAGCAGATTGCCGCGCGCGTTATCGAAGAGATTCGTAACCGGCTGGAGTTTCTCACCGCCGTGGGGCTCAACTACCTGAGCTTGGCGCGTTCCGCGGCGACGCTTTCGGGCGGCGAGGCTCAGCGCATCCGGCTGGCGACACAAATCGGTTCGAAACTTCGCGGCGTGCTGTACGTTTTAGACGAACCTTCTATCGGTTTGCATCCGCGCGATAACGATCGCCTGCTCGATACACTCACGCGTCTTCGCGATCTCGGCAACACAGTGCTGGTTGTCGAGCATGATGCCGAAACCATCGAACGAGCCGATTACGTCATCGATCTCGGACCGGGCGCTGGACGCCTGGGCGGTCATTTAGTGGCGGCGGGCACGCCTCGCGAAATCAAGAAGAATCCGGCCTCGCTCACCGGCCAATATCTTTCGGGAGCGGTTCGCATCGATCCTCCGTCAGGCCGCCGCCGAGGTAACGGAAAGCAACTCATCGTGCGTGGCGCGCGCGAGCACAACCTCAAAGACGTCACCGTCGAATTTCCACTGGGCTGCTTCATTGTCATCACGGGCGTCTCCGGCAGCGGTAAATCGACGCTCATCAATGATATTCTCTACCGTTCGCTGGCGAAAGAAATCTATGGATCGCACGACGCACCGGGCCAGCATGATTCCATCGAAGGCCTGGAAAACATCGATAAAGTTGTTGAGATCGACCAATCGCCTATCGGCCGCACGCCGCGTTCGAATCCCGCCACGTATACCGGTCTCTTCACGCCCATCCGCGAACTCTACGCGATGCTCCCGGAATCGCGCGAGCGCGGTTATAAAGCGGGCCGCTTTAGCTTCAACGTGAAGGGCGGACGCTGCGAAGCCTGCCAGGGCGACGGCCTTAAGCGCATCGAGATGAATTTCTTGCCGGACGTTTACGTCACCTGCGACGTATGTCGCGGCCGCCGCTACAACAGCGAAACGCTGCAAGTGAAGTATAAGGGCCTGTCCGTCGCCGATCTGCTGGCTTCCACGGTGGAAGATGCCGTTCCCATCCTTGAAAATATCCCGCAGATCAATGCCAAGTTGCGCACGCTGCACGACGTGGGACTCGGCTATATCCATCTTGGCCAATCCTCCACCACGCTTTCGGGTGGTGAAGCGCAGCGCATCAAACTCGCGCGCGAATTGAGCAAGCGCCAAACCGGCCGAACCCTGTACATCCTGGATGAGCCTACTACCGGTCTGCACTTCGAAGATATCAAGCGGCTACTGGACGTGCTTCAACGGCTAGTCGATCTGGGCAATACTGTCATTGTGATTGAACATCAGCTGGATGTGATCAAATCGGCGGATTGGATCATCGACATGGGCCCGGAAGGCGGCGAGCGCGGCGGCAGTGTTGTAGCATCCGGAACGCCTGAGCAAATCCTGCGATTCAAGAAGAGCCACACCGCCCACGCGCTCGAAAAGGCACTGCACTCCGGTAAAGTCGCATGAGCAAGTACGCTCACCAGCCTTTGAGCTTTCATGGGCTGAAGACTGTTCCCATTCAGGCCCGCGGCGGCAAGGTTCGCGTCGAACATTTCGGAAAGCCTTATACCTCGGGCGGCGTCTCCGCGTTGATCGATTCGCTTCCGCACATTCTTGCGGCCGATTCCCTACGCTCGGTCATTGACGCCGTGGCCAACGCCCGCGCACGCAAGAAAATGATCCTCTGGGGACTCGGCGGGCACGTCATTAAGTGCGGTTTGGCGCCGATTCTGATCGATCTGATGCAGCGCGGCTACGCCACGGCGTTCGCCTTAAACGGAGCGGCCGCGATCCATGATTTTGAAATCGCCATCGCCGGACAGACCAGCGAAGATGTCGAAGCGGTGCTCCCCGACGGCAGTTTCGGGGCGGCGGAAGAAACGGGTCGTGAGTTCAACGGAGCTTTGAATCGAGATGCCTCGCTGAAGCAGGAGCAAGGTTTCGGAGAGTCGCTGGGGCGTCATCTTGAAACCATCGCCGACCCGCGCTTTGCCGCTTCCAGCCTGTTGTGCGAAACGTATCGCAACTCCACGCCGGTGACCGTCCACGTCGCCATTGGGACCGACACGCCGCACACCCATCCCACCGCGAGTGGCGAAGCACTGGGCCGCGCCACGCATCATGATTTTCGTCTGCTGTGTTCTTTGGTGAAGGACATCAACGACGGCGGCGTCTATCTGAATGTTGGATCCGCCGTGGTTTTGCCGGAAGTTTTCTTGAAGGCTGTTTCCGTGGTCCGCAACCTCGGCCATCCGCTGGCCAACTTCACCACCGTCAATTTCGATTTTCTCCAGCATTACCGCCCCAAGGTGAACGTCGTCGAACGTCCGCACGCGCGGGCCGGCGGACATGGCTACTCCATCACCGGTCATCACGAAATCATGATTCCGCTCCTGGCGGCCGCTCTTATCGAGTCCAATGCATGAACCCGCCTGATCCATCGAGCGCTGAACCTGTGGATCTGACCCCAGCGCATTCCCCCCGATCGGGCGAGCCTTTCTGGGACTATACCGACTTCTTCCTTTTTGTGCTTCTTGTAGGTACGAGCCTGGCCGTGTCGCTCCTGGTGGGGTTGGCGTTTTACAAGCTCAGTGTTCCGCTCCGGCTGCTTGTGGCTCAGATCCTGTGGTACGCGCTGGCATTCGGAGCGCTGAAGATGCTGCTTCTGTTTCGCTATCAGCGGCCCTTTTGGCAGTCTCTCGGTTGGCGGCCGATCTCCTTCAGCGCCGCTACAGGAGCGATTCTGGCTGGGCCCATACTTGTGATCTCAATCGGCTTGCTGCAGTTTGCTTTGCGATCGCCGGAAATCGAACCGCCCTTCGGACAGATGCTCGGCTCTCGCACCACCATCCTATTGTTCGGCATTCTTGCCGTCATCGTTGGACCGGTGGCTGAGGAGCTCGCCTTCCGCGGATTCCTGATGCCCCTGCTGATTCGCAGTTTGGGAGCGGCGGGAGGCATCGTCCTCACGGGCATCATCTTCGGAAGCATTCACGGCTATGAATATCAATGGTCCTGGCAGTATATGCTGCTGATCTCGCTGGCTGGCTGCATTTTCGGCTGGGCCAAGTACAAAAATCAATCCACTTTTGCTTCCACACTGATGCACTGCACTTTCAATCTCACGCAGTTTGCCGCGCTTGTCTGGCGCTCTCGGACCCTATGATTGAAACCATACTTTGGACCGATTCGGGCGTGGTGATGATCGATCAAACACGCTTGCCGCGCGAAGAAGTCTACGTTACTTGTACCGACCACCTTCAGGTTGCCGCTGCGATTCGGTCTATGGTTATCCGAGGGGCGCCCGCCATTGGGGTGGCGGCTGCCATGGGAGTGGCGCTGGGCATGCAGCAAGCGGAATCCGCCAGCCAGTTCGATGAAATTTGCGAGGCGATCCGCGTCACCCGCCCTACCGCTGTCAATCTGTTCTGGGCCCTAGAACGCATGCGGCGTGTCTTCGATGCGCTCGCCGGCCGGAGCCTTCCAGAAATCCGCGAGAAACTCGTGGCCGAGGCCATCCAGATTCGTCTGGAAGACATCGCCATCAACGAATGCATCGGAAAAAACGGTGCGTCGCTGATCCCGGATGGCAAAACCGTGCTTACGCACTGCAACGCGGGCGCACTCGCAACCGCGGGGTATGGAACCGCGCTCGGCGTGATCCGTGCGGCCGTGGCGTCCGGCAAAAAGATCGACGTCTTCGCCGATGAAACCCGGCCATTCCTGCAGGGCGCTCGCCTTACGATGTGGGAGTTGCAACACGACAACATTCCCGCCACCCTGATCACCGACAACATGGCCGGCCACTTCCTGCATTCAGGCCGTATTGGTTGCGTGGTGGTGGGCGCCGACCGCATTGCGGCCAACGGCGACGTCGCCAACAAGATCGGTACCTACTCGGTGGCCGTGCTTGCCAAGGAAAACAATGTTCCGTTCTACGTTGCCGCGCCCATTTCTACTCTCGACTTGAGCCTGGCCTCCGGCGAACAGATCCCCATCGAGCAGCGCGCCGGTGCCGAAGTAACGCACGTTCAGGGTGTGCCGGTTGCTCCCGAAGGAACCGCCGTTGCGAATCCGGCGTTCGACGTCACACCGAATCGATACGTCACCGCCATCATCACCGAACGCGGCGTGGCTCGCGCACCCTATTTGGACACCCTCCGAAAGTTGGTAGGTTAGGGCTTTTGCTAGGTTAAGATATGCTTCGCTCTGCTTTCTCTTTCTGCCTTCTGGCCGCCGCCAGCGGACTCCTGTTGGGCGCATCGGGCGAGCTTTCCGACCGGCGCGCGCCGGGCTTCGCTCTTCCGGACCCCGCTTATGAGCGCTACTACGATTTACAGGATTATACCGGCAAGGTCGTGCTGATCGACATCATGTCCACGCGGTGTCCCCATTGCCTTTTGGCATCCACAACATTAGAGCAGGTGAAAGCGCGCTACGGGGATAAAGTCGCGATCCTGGAAGTGGTACTACCGCCCGATAACCAGGAAACCATCTCCAAGTTCATTCAGACGAACAACGTTACTGTTCCGGTGGTGTGCGACATGGGGCAAATGACAGCATCCTATTTTAAGGCCACACCCGCCACCATGCAGCAGATCGAAGTTCCTCACCTGTTCCTCATCGATAAGCGCGGCGTCATTCGTAACGACTTCGGCTACGACGAAACTACGCGCAATGTTTTCGAGGGTGCGGGATTGTTCGCAGAAATTGACAAGCTACTGAAGTAATTACTGTCGACCACTCCTTCAGTACCCGACGCGTATCGCTTCCAAGTAACTCATACCTAAGACTTTCACCACAACCCTTCTCTTGGCAGATCAATTGCTCTAACAGTCGCAGGCTGCGGGACTTCAGGAAAAAAGTGGTCGCCCGGATTCGGCAGCTTCCAAATAAAGGGAGGTGACAGGTTTATGAAAGCCTTGAAAGCAACGCCCGCACAAGAGGAATTTGAGAACGTGCTCATTGCCGAATTAGAAGAACTGAGGAAGAGCGAGAGAGCTCTGCAGAAGATGTACCCTCGTCTCAAAAGCAAGCCCCAACTGCGTGTCCATTTTCTGCAACAACTCGCCGACATGCAGCAGCGCGCGCACCGGCTGGATGCTGTTCTGAATCCGATCGGGGCATTTGCATCTACCAGCCCCGTGGCGGCGCAAAGCTCGGTCGCTTAGGAACCTCCATGCCTCGAATGCTTCTGATGATTATTCTGATCGTTCTGGTTCTAGGGCTCCTTCCGGCATGGCCTTACAGTGCTGGCTGGGGTTACTACCCAAGCGGCGGTCTGGGCCTAATACTAATTATTGTGCTTATCCTTATGCTCATGGGTCGTGTCTAGTTTGCGAACGGCCCTCTTCCTCTCGTGTAGCCCGAATTCCTCAGGTGCTAAGATGTGGGTGATCTCTTTCCATGGGCACTCACGGTGTCAAAGTAGTAATCATTTATCCACGGCCTCAAGACGAACAGGCATTTGAAAAAGCGTACCTGGGCGAGCATGTACCATTGGCCGAGAGTAAGCTAAAGGGTCTGACCCGGTTAGTCCTGACGAAGGTAACCGGCTCGCCACAAGGTAAGGTGGCTGCTTACCGCCTTGCGGAGGCCTATTTTTCTTCGATGAATGATCTGAATACCTGCATCGAATCCGATGGCGGGAAAGAGGTCATCGCCCATGCTCAAAGCATCTCGAGTGGCGGCCCACCGATCATAATGATTTGCGAGGAAGAGTCATTCGTCTATTGGTAGCCGGAGGTTGATCGCGTGAAATTAGCAGCATGGATTTTCGCGCTGGCTTCCGCAATTTGGTTCCCATCGCGCGCTTGGACTCAATCGCCCCGTGTAGATCGGGTGGGTGCCACCGGCTTCGTTCAGCTCGAAGCGGACAGCTTTCACCATCTCACGCCGCGCCAGCAGGCGCTCACCTATTGGCTGTCCCGAGCGTCCATCGCGATCCACCCCATCATCTTCGATCAAGTCTCGCGATTTGGATTGCGCCAAAAGCGCGTCCTTGAGCTCATCGTTGCCCATCCAAACGGAGGCGCCGCCTACGCCAAGATTCTCGCATTCACGAAACTCTTCTGGGCGAATCGAGGGAACCACAACGAAACCACGGCACAGAAGTTTCTGCCCGAATTTACGTTCGAGGAACTCCGCGCCGCCGGTCTCGACGTATTACATCAGAGCGCCGCGTTGCATCACGGAGGCTCTGGCTTTACGGACGCGACATTCCAGAAGGAAATCGAAGAGCTGAGGCGGCCGTTCTTCGATCCCGATTTCGAACCGTTGATTACCGCGAAGAGCCCGCGTGCCGGCCTGGACATTCTCGAAGCGAGCGCCAACAACTTCTACTCCGGCGTTCAACTTTCCGATCTCAAGGGCTTCACCGAACACTATCCGCTGAACTCGCGGCTGGTGAAGGAGGGCGGGCGTCTGGAGGAACAGGTTTACCGGGCAGGCACGCCCGACCATCGCGTCCCGCGGGGCCTTTACGCTGAATATCTCGCCAAAGCGAATTTTTGCTTGGCGCGCGCGGCCGAGTTTGCCGAACCGGTGCAAGCCAAAGCGCTGCACGATCTGATTCTTTATTACCAGACCGGAGACCCGAAGGACTGGCTTCAGTTTGACATCGATTGGCTGGAAAGTAGCCCGCTGGTCGATTTCGCCAATGGCTTCATCGAGGTTTACCGCGACGCGCGGGGCGTCAAGGCCACGTCGCAAAGTTTCGTCACCGTGACGGACAACGCGGTGGACGCATTGATGCGGAAGGTGGCCGACAACGCTCAGTATTTCGAGGACCATGCTCCCTGGGCCCCGCAGTATCGCAAGCAGGGCGTGAAGCCGCCTCTCGCCAAGGCAGTGGAGAGCGTTATAGAAACGGGCGATTTCCACGTGACCACCGTCGGTGACAACCTTCCCAACGAAGACGAGATCCACGAGAAGTACGGCAGCAAAAGTTTCATTTTCACGGGCAGCTCGCGAGCGCTGGCGCACGCTCAAGGTGACGGCTTGCTGGAAGAATTTGCCGCAACGCCCGAAGAGATCGCGCTTGGTAAGAAATATGGCGACGAAGCCGAGGATCTGATGACCGCACTGCACGAAATCATTGGCCACGGCTCGGGCAAAATGAATCCGAAGTTGACCCACGAACCTGGGTTCTATTTGAAAGAGTATTTCTCGACGCTCGAAGAAGGGCGTGCGGATTTGATGGCGCTTTGGAGCGTGTGGGATCCCAAGGCGCGAGAGCTCGGGCTGATGTCGAATTCGGACGTCGCCAAAGCGATGTACTACAACGCCGTCCGAGTTGCGATCACCCAACTTCGCCGCATTCCCAAGGGCGACACCATCGAAGAGGATCACGAGCGGGACCGTCAACTGATCGTGAACTACATCAGGGACAAGACGGACGCGATCGCGGAGGTGAAACGCAACGGGCAGACCTACCTTGAGATTCGCGACTTCGCCAAGATGCGGCAAGGCGTGGGACAGCTTCTCACGGAGTTGATGCGCATTAAGGCGGAAGGCGACTACGCTGCGATCAAGGCCCTGATCGACCGGTACGCAGTGCACTTCGATCCAGCCTTGCGCAACCAGGTGATGGAACGATATCGCAAGTTGGACATTCCCACCTATTGGGCCGGCATCAATCCCGAGTTGACCGCGACCTTCGACGGCGCGGGAAAAATCGTCAAGGTGGAAATCTCCTACCCTCGCGATTTCGTCAAGCAGCAGCTCGGCTACAGCGCCATGTACAAGAAATAGCTGGCCGTTCTACTTCGCCAGAACTTCTTTCACCTTATCCAGCAAGGATCCCAAAGTAAAAGGCTTCTGCAGAAAAGCCGTGCCAGGCGGAAGATCGCCCGAGTAAACGGTGGTGTCGTCGGTGTAGCCGGAGACATACAGCACCTTCATATCGTGTCCCTGGGTTTGCAGACGCTCCACCAATTCGCGCCCGCCCATCTGGGGCATTAACACATCGGTAATGAGAAGCTCCACGCGCTGGCCATGCTCGCGGCAGAGCGCCAGGGCATCCTGCCCGTTGGCTGCTTCCAGCACCTCATAGCCTTGACGCCGGAGAATCTTTCGCACCAGCGCCCGGATGCCCGCTTCATCTTCAACCACCAGGATGGTCGCTAGCGGGGCCACCGGTTCGGGCGTCGCAGGCGGCGGTTCGACGGCAATCACGGATTCGGCCGCTTCACCGGCCGGCGACTCAAGGCGCGGCAGGAAAACACGAAAAACAGTAGCGGAACGCGGGCCATTGGAGACTGAGATGTCGCCTCTCCATTGCCGCACGACGGCATAGGCGCGAGACAACGTGGCTGCCAGATCGTCCCACGGTTCCTTGCCGGGTAATGAACATTCAAACAAAGCCGCTTTGGCTTCGGCATCCAGTGGTTGTCCGGGAGCGACGATCGAAATAACGGCGTAGCTTCCTGGTTGCAACGGCGCGTTCGGGCGATGCAGATCCTCGGTAACGTCGATGCGCGAAGTCTCCACCACAATCTTCTCGCCGGCGTGCATGGCTTGACGCGCTCGCTCTACGATGGCGATGATCACTTGTTCCAACTGTGCATGGTCGGCGCGGACCCGGTTGGGTTCTCCAGACATGCGCAGCTCGATGCCTACATGTGTTCCCAGCAGCGCGCTCAATCGCGGTCCAAATCTTCCCAACGTGGATTCTAGATCCATCTCCGTGCCGCCGCCGCCCTGCCGTCGCGCGAAGGACAGCAATTGGCTGGTGAGGCCGCTCATGCGGTCCGTGGCGGCCAGGATCTCCTGCACGTCGGCGCGCAGCGTGCTGCCGGCCGGCAGACTGGTGAGCAATTCTTCGCTGTAACCGGTGAGGATCATCAGCATGTTATTCAGATCGTGCGCCATGCGGCTGGCCAGGCGCGAAACTGCTTCCACGCGCTCGGATTGAACCAGCTGATCTTCTAGCAGGCGGCGCTCGGTAACATCCACCGCAACCCCAATCATGTAGCGCGGTTGTCCCTCGGTGCTAGGAAGCATGCGGGCATATTCTCGCAGCCAAACACTGCCGCCGCCGGCTGTAATAGCCTGAAATTCGCACGAGTGCGCCGCGCCGGTCTCCATAGCGTGCTGGTAACCCCGCGCCACCCAATCGCGATCGGAATCGTGCACGCGATCCAGCCAAAACGAGGGATGGCTGGTCCAATGCTCCGGAGCGAAGCCCAGTAATTTCTCGGCCTGCGGACTGGCGAAGATAAAGTTCATGGAAGGCAGTTCCACGGCCCAAACAACGGCATCGACGTTCTCGATCAGTTGCTGGGCGGTAATGGCAGGCAGGGCCTCCGCTATGGGAGCTTCTAATGCCGCTTCCACCAAAGGCTCCGGCGCCATGGGAGCGGGAACGTGAATCGTTTCCCTGATCGCTTCCACATCGGTCAGGTCCTCAACGGTAAGCAGCGCTTCCTGGGCCGCTTCCTCATCCCAATTGCGAATCGCCAAAATACCGACGCGCAGGCGGCGTTTGTCCCGGCCACTTTCAACTATCAGTCCGGTCCGCTGCACTCCGGTTTTCAACACTTCTTCAATCCGATCGAGCAGTGTTGCGGGCAGGATGGTGTCCATGCGGCGCGGAGACTCGCCGCTGTGCAATCCAAAGATCTTCCGCGCGGCGCCATTGGCCAGTAAGATGCTCAAATCCGAGGACAGAACCAACAGACCAACCGGAATGGAAGAGACGATATCCTGGTAATAGCGGCGTTGCGTTTCGACAAGCGCCAGAAGGCGCGCGACTTCTCTACTTCGCCACTGATCTAGGTCGGTTCTTTCCATTACGATTTCACTTAACAGTCTCAACTGTATCGGATCGTTTGGACAAGGTACTTTGGACTAGGACCGTACTGTCAGGTACTACGGATTCAGTGGCTGCGGTTCCAATCCAAGCGTCGGTAACGCGCCAACATAATCCCGTAGCCGTGAATATAATTGAAGACGATTGTCAGAAACCTACTCCGCACAAAAGCTGATTGACGATTCCATTGAGACCATTCGCCTAACGGACCAGGCGCACGGCATCGAGGTTTCGATTTGCCCGTCCATCGGCAACATTGCCTACGACATGCGCGTCAAGGGCCAACCCATCCTGCTGAGTCCGCCGCAGGCGCTGAGCGCATGGAAGCAGAAGCCGTCTCAGGCCGGCATCCCGTTTCTTGCACCTTGGGCCAATCGGCTGGATGGCGACGCCTACTGGGCCAACGGAAAACGCTACCAGTTGAACCCCGGGGTAGTCGAGATCCGGCGCGACGCCAACGGGCTACCAATCCACGGGCTGCTGCTCTTCGCCTCAGCCTGGCAAGTAGTGCAGACCCACGGGAACCAACAGGGGGCCCAGGTGACCAGTCGCCTGGAGTTCTGGAAGCATCCGGAATGGATGGCGCAGTTCCCATTCGCTCACACGCTCACGATGACCCATCGGCTCTACGGCGGCATTCTCGAAGTTCGTACTACCATCGAAAATCATTCCACTGACCCCATGCCGCTGGTCATCGGCTTTCATCCCTGGTATCAGATTCCCGGCCAGCCGCGCGATCAGTGGAAGGTGCGCGTGCCGGTACGCGAACATTACGTGCTTTCCGACAAACTGATTCCGACGGGCCAAACTCAGCCGGCGGATCTACAGAATCCCACGCCACTCGCGGGCCGCCAACTGGACGACGTCTTCGGCGGCGTGGACCCGAACGGCGAGTTCTCGCTCGAAGCGAATGGCCGGAAAGTTTCTGTGCGCTTCGGTCCGAAGTTCCCCATCGCCGTGGTCTACGCGCCGCAAACGCCCGACGTCGTGTGCTTCGAGCCGATGACCGGCCTGACCAATGGCTTCAACCTGGCGCACGCGGGGCTTTTCAAGAATCTGCAAAGCATTCAGCCGGGCGGGAGTTGGACGGAGAGCTTTTGGGTTCGCCCCAGCGGCTTTTAGTGCGTCAAGTCGTAGACAAAATAATTTGCCGCGATGCGATACGCCAACGATGCCCACTTCTCCTCATAGCGCGGGTCGTCGGCCCACTCCCAGGCATCGCCCAAATCCATGTTGTGACAGATCGCGACCATGATGCGGCCCTTGTCGTCGCGGATGCAGCGCCAGTGCGGCACCTTGCCGGTGTCGCCGGCTTCATACGTGATGCCGGTTTCGAAAAATTGCGCACCAGGCACTTGGAAGCGATCCTGCAAGTCGAACAGCGTATGAAAAATTGGATCGTTATCGGGAATATCCTCAATTTTGCGGTCTGGAAACACTTTGCTCATGCTGGCGATGAAGGTGTCCCACTCCGCAACCGGGCGGTAAGGTACGTTGCCGTGAAAGTCGTCGCACATGAAGAACCCGCCGCGCAGCAAATACTCGCGCAACTGTTTGGCGTCCTCGTCGCGCAATTGCCAGTGCCCTACCTCAACTCCGTATAGCGTAGGCCAGTTGTAGACGTCGTCGGTACCATCGAGAGTCACCACTTGTTCAATGGATCGTGTATCGATTCGAGTCAGGCGCCGCATACCGGCCAATAAGTGGCGATCCGAGCGCGGATAATCCATGGTCCAGTAGCCTGGAAAAGGGCTGCCATCACGATTCACGACGCGCGGATGATCGGGATAACCGAAAATATCGGGATAGCGGAGGCGCGCGCGCACCCACTCGGCTTTTTGTTCCCAGTCCCGCGGCTTTGGAAAATTCTCGTACTCTATCGCGGGATATTCTTTGAAGGGCTTCTGCGCGCGAAGCACGCCCCAAGCGGAGAGGATCGCCACGAAACAAAAGGCGAAGGTGACGCGAAAACGCATGAGCGGCCTGACTGCGATCTCAGAATACCATGCTAAATGGGTAAGAATGGAACATCGGAAGGCATGACATGAAAAACATTCTCTGGTTCTTTTGCGCTGTAGCGGTCCTAGGCGCTCAACCTCCGCAGCCGGTGCGGCGCAACCTTCCCATGGCCGGCCCGGCCGAGCGCATGGCGGCGCAACCCCTGTTCAACAACAACTGCGCGTCCTGCCACAAGAACACCAAGGCAAGCGCGGAACCGGGGCTGCTCCAGGAAAACAACGCTCCCAGCACGGACACGCTAGCCACCATGACACCGGAGGCCATCTACGCGGCGCTCACCACTGGAGCGATGGCGCAGCAGGCGGCGAACCTGAGCAACGACGAAAAGCGCGTTCTCGCCGAGTTTTTCGGGGGCCGGCCCCTGGGCGCGGCAGACCAGGGCGACGCGAAGAACATGACCAATCACTGCGCGTCGAATCCGCAAATAGGAAGCATCTCGGCCGCGCCGTCGTGGACCGGCTGGAGCATCGATGTGACCAACACCCGGTTTCAATCCGCCAAAGCCGCGGGGCTCTCCGCGGATCAAGCCGCAAAGCTCAAACTCAAATGGGCCTTCGGGCTGCCCGCCGGGGCTGAGACCTACGGACAACCCACCATCGCATCGGGACGCCTCTTTATCGGCGACGACAATAGCTTCGTCTATGCACTCGACGCCGCCAGTGGCTGCGTGTATTGGTCCTTCCAAGCGGAAGCGCAGGTGCGCACCGCCATCGCGCTTGGACCCGTCAACGGGCGAGGCAGCGCGAAATTCGCAGCATACTTCGGTGATCGGAAAGGCAACACTTACGCCGTGGATGCGCACAACGGTGAGCTGCTATGGAAGTCCAACACCGAGCCAAGGGTACTCGCGCATATCACCGGCTCGCCCGTTGTGCATGACGGCCGCGTCTACGTTGGAATCGCGGGATCGGAGGAAGTGGCCTCAGGCGATCCGCATTATCCATGTTGCACTTATCGCGGCAGTCTCTCGGCTCTGGATGCGAACACCGGCAAGTTGATTTGGAAGAGCTATACCATTCCCGAAGAGCCCAAGCCTACCAAGAAAAACTCGCTGGGCACGCAGCTTTGGGCGCCGGCGGGCGCTTCCATTTGGAGCGCGCCGACCATTGACACCAAGCTCAAGGCGATTTACGTCTCCACGGGCAATGCGTTCACCGAGCCGGCGGCGAAGACTTCCGATGCGATCGTAGCGTTCGATATGGAGACAGGCAAGATGCTGTGGTGGTACCAAGGCGTGGAGAACGACGCATCGCCGCAGGGTTGCGGAGGCCGCGGGCCGAAGGGCGAGCAATGCCCCGAGCATCCGGGCCCCGACTGGGACTTCGCCAATTCCCCGATCCTGAAGACGCTGGCCAACGGTAAGCGAATGCTGATCGCCGCGCACAAGGGTGGGACGGCGGTGGCGGTGGATCCCGACAACAAGGGCGCGCTGCTATGGAAGGCCGATCTTACGGACGGCGCCACGGCGGGACCGGGCGGCCAGATCATGTGGGGCGGAGCCGCAGACGATCAAAACGTGTACTATTCGCTCCAGACCGGTGCTGTAGCGGCGCTGAAGCTCGCTGACGGAAGCGTCGCGTGGCTCAGGCACATCGATCCGGCCGCGCCTGCCGGGGGTGGACGTCCCCGTAGAGGGTTGGCTGCCGCCGTGACCGTGATTCCTGGCGTGGTCTTCGCCGGCGGATGGGATGGAGTGCTGCACGCGCTTTCAACCGCCGATGGGCATGAACTCTGGCAATATGCCACGGCGCACGAGTACACCACCGTCAACGGCGTCGCGGCCAAGGGTGGCTCGCTGGGCGATCCGGGCGCCGCCATCGTGGGGGGCATGCTCTACTTGGGATCGGGCTACATCGGCACCGGAAATGGAATGCCGGGAAACGTGCTGCTGGCGTTTGCGCCGGAGTAGCCGCGCTGGGCCCCCCATCCCGGTGAGATGTACAATGCAAGACGAAATGTTGAGAGGAGAAGGGTCCATGACAAAGTTCTCGATTGCCGCAGTGCTTCTGCTTCCGGCGGCCACGCTCGCAGCCGCGCCCACGGGCGGATCGACGTGCGACAGCCTTTCCAAGCTCAATCTGCCCAATGTCACCATCAACTCGGCGCAGAGCGTTGCTGCGGGTGCTTTCACGCCGCCCCCGGCCCCGCCGGGTGGATTCCCTGTCAACCTGGCTCCCTTCCAGGGTCTGCCCGCGTTCTGCCGCGTCATGGCGACCTTGACACCCTCGAGTGATTCCGACATCAAAATCGAAGTCTGGCTTCCCGCGTCTGGTTGGAACAACGATTTCCAAGCTATCGGCAACGGCGGCTGGAACGGGACGATGGGCTATGGACCACTCGCCGAAGGTGTCAAGCGTGGATTTGCTACCGCGGGCACCGATACGGGCCACGTGGGCGGCAGCGCGAGCTTCGCGATGGGGCATCCCGAAAAACTAACGGACTTCGCCTATCGCGCGGTCCACGAGATGACGGTAACATCCAAGGCCATCATCCAAAACTTTTACGGCACCGCGCCGCGTTATTCCTATTGGAATGGTTGCTCCACCGGCGGTCGTCAGGGCTTGAAAGAGGCGCAGAAGTTTCCCGACGATTTCAACGGGATCATCGCCGGCGCGCCCGCGAACTACCAGACTCATCTGCATGTCTGGTCCGTTTGGGTGGCGCAGGAAATGAACAAAACTCCCGACAGCTACCTTTCCCCCGCAAAACTCGCGGTCTTGCACAAAGCCGTGGTGGCCGCGTGCGATGCGAACGACGGTGTCAAGGACGGTCTGCTGAACGATCCTACTCGCTGTCATTTCGATCCCAAGACCATCGAGTGCAAGGGCGAGGATTTGCCGAATTGCCTGAAACCCGCGCAAGTGGCGGCGGTGCAGGCCATCTATGCCGGCCCCAAGAATTCTAGCGGCAAAGACGTTTTCCCAAGCTTCGAACCCGGCAGCGAACTGGGCTGGAACCTGCTCGCCGGCCAACAAGCTGCCTCCGTGGCCACCGATAGCTTTACTTACGTGGTCTACAAAAATCCCGCCTGGGACTGGCACACCATGAACCTGGACAGCGACGTCACGCAAATCGAGAAAACCTACGCCAGTTTGATCGACGCCACCGATCCCAACATGAAAGCGTTTTTCGCGCACAAAGGAAAGTTGCTGATGTATCACGGCTGGAGCGACCAGGCCATCGCACCGCTCAACAGTGTCCATTACTACCAGAGCGTGGTGAAGAATCTGGGCGGCGAGAGCAAAGCGTCCAATGATGTCCGGTTGTTCATGGTTCCGGCCATGGCGCACTGCGGCGGCGGCGAAGGTCCTAACGATTTTGACAAGATGACCGCTATCCAACAATGGGTGGAACAAGGGAAGGCGCCCGAAACGATGATTGCTTCGCACATGGATAAAGCTGGAACAGTGGATCGCACTCGTCCGCTGTGCTTGTATCCTAAGGTCGCGCGCTACAACGGGACCGGCAGCACGGACGATGCCGCGAATTTCACCTGCGCATTACCGCAATAACAAACCAATTTTGGGGTTGATCTGCCTCTAATGGCCACTTGGCCCAATGCAACGGTGAAACTTTTCGGCTTAGCTGCGGCTGCCATTATCGCGACTGGCGGATCATTCGCCCAGACTCCCTGCGCCCATCCCGTTTTCGATTCGTTTGAAGTGGCGACCGTCAAGCTAACGCCTCCCGAATGGACCGGCGGCAGGTTCATCAGGATGCAGACTGCTCATCGGTTTCTCGCGAAGAACCATGCGCTGAGGACTCTCATAGCGGCTGCGTACAACCTTAGTCCTCAGGCGATTGCTGGTGGGCCTGCGTGGGTGGATTCCGATCATTACGATATTCTCGCGGAGACACCGTGCGAGGTCAGGCCCAACCTCGATCAGCAGATGTCGATGTTGCGGCGCCTGATCGTCGAGCGGTTCAAATTGACGTTCCATCGCGAACAAAAAGAATTGTCGATCTACGCTCTTACCGTGGCGAAGGGCGGCTCAAAGTTAAAGGCCAGCACCCTCTCGCCGGATGCGTCTCCCGAAGGGCCTCCGCCTCTTGTGTTTCTGGTTACGCTGCCAATCCTTCATATGCCGGGCCGCTACGCCACCATGGGCGAGTTCGCCTCTGTGCTCCAGCGCGCCGCTCTCGACCGTCCGGTAGTGGATGAGACCGGGCTTTCCGGAAGATACGACTTCGATCTGGAGTTTGCGGTCGACGAGACCCTGTTCGACGGAGCTTTGGGAAGGGCCACCGACGACGTCTCAAAACCTGGACTTTTTGCGGCTGTTCAGGAGCAATTGGGCCTGAAACTAGAGCCCACCAGAGGATCGGTGGAAACGCTGGTGATCGACGGCGTGGAACGGCCTTCAGGCAACTAAACTGAAAATGATAGAGTGTGAAATGCTCGGCTAGGCCGAGCCGTAGCGATCCAGGAAGGATTGTGATCATGGCGAAATCCAAGAAGACTTCGGTTGACCGTCGCGGGTTCTTGAAAGGCGCTGCCGCCGGCGCTGCGGCACTGGTGGCGAAACCTCAGCTCGCAGATGCTCAGCAGGCAGTGCCGCCAAGCAACGGCCAGCAAACCGCCCAAAATCGGGGTGCGAACGGATCTGCCGCCGAACCCACGCAAGTGGCGCTGGCGCGCGAAACCGGCGCGCGTCCCGCCGAATCTTCCCGCGTGATTGAGCATCCCGGCTCCGATTACATGGTGGATGTTCTCAAGACGCTCAATATCGAATATTTGGCTGCCAATCCCGGGTCTACGTACGAATCGCTGCATGAATCGCTCATCAACTATGGCGACAACAAGATGCCCGAATTTCTGACGGCGTGCCATGAAGAATCGGCCGTCGCCATGGCGCACGGCTACGCCAAGATCGAAGGCAAGCCGATGATGGCTCTGATCCATGGCGACATCGGGCTCCAGCACGCGTCCATGGCCATCTACAACGCCTACGTGGATCGCGTGCCTATTTATATGGTGGTCGGCAATCACTCCGACGGCGCTCGGCGAGGGCCCGGCGTACAGTCGCTGCATAGCGCTCAGGATTTGGGCGCGCTGGTTCGCGACTACACCAAGTGGGATGACGAGCCACTCTCGCTCGGCCATTTCGCCGACACGGCAGTACGTGCCTACAACATCGCGATGACGCCGCCCGGTGGTCCAGTCTTAATCGTCTGCAACGCCGAGATACAAGGCGATCCGATTCAGGGGACCACGCCGCGCATTCCCAAGCTCACTCTCACCACTCCACCGGCAGGTGACATCAACGCCGTCCGCCAAGCCGCCACCATGCTTGTCAACGCCGAGCGCCCGCAAATCATCGCGCAACGCATGGCGCGCACGCCCGAAGGCATGACGCTGCTGGTGGAACTGGCTGAACTGCTGCAAACTCCCGTCAATAGCCAGGAGCGAATGAATTTTCCGACGCGGCATCCGCTCGCCGGCACCGGCTGGCAAGGCTATCAGCCCGACGTCACGCTGAACCTGGAAGTGGGCGATATTCTGCCGCAGGCTCGCATCGATCGAGCACGCGGCGCGAAGACCATCCAAATCACCTCGGTCTCCGTCTTTCACAAGAGCAATATTCAGGATTTTGGACACTACGCCGACATCGATCTCGACATTGGCGCAGATGCTCAGGCGACACTGCCGGCGCTCATCGAAGAGATCAAGAAGGAACTTACGCCTGATCGCAAACGCGCGCTTCAGGAGCGTGGCGCGAAGCTGGCTGAGGCGCACAAGAAAGCCTGGGACGACCAGATCATGCAGGCGCAGTATGGTTGGGATTCCAGCCCCATCAGCTTGGGCCGTCTTGCCGCCGAGCTATGGCCGCTGATCAAGAACGAAGACTGGTCGCTAGTCTCCTGGCAGGGTTTCATCAGCAATTGGCCGAATCGCCTGTGGAAGTTCGACAAGCATTACCAGTACATCGGTGGACAAGGCGCGGGTGGAATGGGCTACGGCGCACCGGCTGCCGTTGGCGCGGCGCTTGCTAATCGCAAGCATGGCCGCTTGTCCGTCAGCATCCAGACCGATGGCGATTTGAACTACGCGCCCGGCGTGTTGTGGACCGCCGCGCACCACCGCATCCCGCTCCTGACCATCATGCACAACAATCGCGGTTATCACCAGGAAGTGATGTTCATCGAAGAGCAGGCCACCCTCCACAATCGCGGCGCGGACCGCTCGTCCATCGGGACCAAGCTGTGGGATCCGAATATAGACTACGCGAAGATGGCCCAGGCTTACGGTATGCACGGCGAAGGCCCCATCACCGATCCGAACGATCTGGTGCCGGCCCTCAAGCGTGGAATCGAAATCGTGAAGAAAGGCGAACCGGCCATGATCGACGTGGTCACGCAGCCCCGTTAGGATCGCAAATGAAACCACTACTCCTGATCGCCTCTTTCGCAGCCGCAACCCTGATGGCTCAGGCTCCGGCGGGCGACGCCAAGCACGGCAAGGAGCTGTTCTTGAACTACGGCTGTTATTCGTGCCATAGCTTCGACGGGCATGGCGGCGCGGGCGCGCGCTTGGTTCCCATGCCGCTGAATCAGGCAGGCTTTATTGGATTCGTTCGTAACGCCGGGCGCATGCCGTCGTATTCATCTAAGGTCCTTTCGGACGATAAACTGGCCGATATCTTCGCCTACGTCAAGACGCTGCCCACTTCACCGGATGCGAAGAACATCCCGCTGATCCAAGAGCTGCTCAAAGAGAACTGACGGGGACGTGCGGCTTGGCGCTAACGCGCTATTGTCTTGCGGCGGCGCAACCCGACAATTCCTGCCAGCCCAGCGGCTCGCCGGGGCGAAAGGGTAGCGAAGAAAAGAAGGAGGGGAACGGTGGAATGTCCGAGAATTGCGCTGAAACGCGCCCAAGTTTCTGGTCCGCTCCGATCTGGAAGGAGTACCACCCGCTTTGTATGGGCGCTGGTACCGTTTCCGGCGATCCAGTGTGCAAAACTTGGCCGGAATCGAGGCGATTGCTGTATACTGCTCAAAGCCGGGAGGCCAAAACGGAAATCCCGGCCTAAGGCGATCGGAGGACTTGCTTCTATGCGAGCACTGAACTTTCTTGTCGCGGCGATGTTGCCCGCGCTGTGCCTGTCGCCGCTGTGCCGGGCGGGTCTGATTGACACGACGGTTACGGGGGATTTGAACTTCGCCGCGGGTACAACCAATTTCTACGATCCTGCAAACGGCTTCGTTCCGGCGACCGGCTACAGTAACTCGGCGAGCAACCAGGACTCGCCTACGGTTACGATCGTGGGGGGAAATGAGTTCGGTTATCAAGACGGCGCTAACCAGGACATCACCAGCTTCAGCGCGACTGGCTTCACTTTCACGGATACATCGTTCACCGGTGGAGGCACTAACATTACACTCACGTTCACGGACAGCGCCTTTACCGGTGTTAGCGAACTCACCAACACCTTTTCGGGCCTGACGTACGGTATCGCTGGCGATGTGATTACTGTCAACATTCCTGGATTCACGACGACGGAGGACGGCGTGCTCGCGGCCTCCTTCAGTGTGACCTCGACGTCGGAAGTCCCGGAGCCTTCAGGCTTCCCGCTGCTGGCGATTGGAGCGGCGGGCCTGATCTGGCTGCACAAGGTCCGGACGGCCCGGGCCTAATTCAAGAGAGACTTCGGAATCGGCTGGCGAGGGGCTCCCAAGGGTTCACCGCTCTAATCGAATCTTTTCGATCCACCGATCGATGAAATGAGTGGTATCTTCCGTCGAGAACGTCTTCGTCCGGTGATATCCGTGTCAGTCTTTGTGACTCATATAGCTTCGCGTCCACCCAACGCCGGGAATTTAACTGTCGCCGGCGCGGAAATCTAATCATTTAAGGATGTTCCTCGCCCTCGCGGGAAAAGTATATAACATGCACAGCGTCGCCGCGAAGGCGTAGAGACCGGGTTGCTTCCTCAACTCCTGGGTAGCCGCTATCCGCAGATTGAGCTCGGAAGCCAGCTATAAATTCTGATCCGGCGCTCCACTCATATTGTTGTTCACACTGAAATCCAGCGTCCAGTCCTCCGGACTACCATTGACGGTGTAGGACACATTGATAGGATCTGCTGAAAGGCCAAAACTCAGCAGAAGAGAAGTCATCGGAGGCTTGAGTAGCATCATCCTTCTCTCTTTCAGAATTCGATTGTACTTGATTCAAACCAGGGCAACGGCCAGCCCGCTTCAACATGATAAAGTATGGAGTGTTTCAACCTCGAGGGAGGATTCACCATGGCGAGATCCAAGAAGATTTCAGTTGACCGTCGCGGCTTCTTGAAGGGGGCGGCCGCCGGAGCCGCAGGCGCTGCCGCGGCGTTGGTCGCGAAACCCGAGGCCGCAAAGGCGCAAGACGCGGCGGAAGTTCATCGCCCCGCCACTCCCAATCCGCTGCCCGGCGCCAAGCAGACCGCAGCCGAAACCGCGCCACCTCCTCCTCGTGTCGACGTGTGGACTACGGACCGCCCCGGTTCGGACTTCATGGTCGATGTCATCAAGAGCCTGGGTTTTGAATACGTCGCCGCTAACCCCGGTTCCAGTTTCCGCGGCATCCATGAATCCCTCATCAATTACGGCGGCAACAAGGCGCCCGAGTTGATCACCTGCTGCCACGAAGAATCGTCGGTCGGCATGGCCCACGGCTACGCCAAGATCGAAGGCAAGCCGATGATGATCATGGCGCACGGTACGGTGGGCCTGCAGCATGCGTCGATGGCCATTTACAATGCGTACGCCGATCGAGTACCGGTCTACATTTTGCTCGGTAACATCCAGGACGGTGCATGGCGACGCAGCGATGTCGAGTGGGCGCACAGCGTGCAAGACGCAGCTTCGATGGTTCGCGATTACACCAAGTGGGACGACGCCCCGGTGTCGCTGGGAGGTTTCGCCGAATCGGCCGTGCGCGCGTATAAGATCGCGATGACGCCGCCCATGGAGCCGGTGGTGATTGTTGCCGACGCGGTGATGCAGGAAGAGCCGATCCCTGAAGCCGATCGACGCCTGAAAATCCCCAAGCTCACTTTAGCCTCGCCTCCCGCAGGCGATTACGGCGCTGTGAAGCAAGCCGCAAAAATGCTGGTGGACGCCGAGAATCCCGTCATCATCGCTGGACGCGTGGCGCGGACTCCGGAAGGCATCGATCTGATGATCCAACTGGCCGAGACTCTGCAGGCGCCCGTCATCGATCGACACTTCCGTATGAATTTCCCCACCACGCACCCGCTTTACGGCGCTGGCAGCGTTGGTTCGGCCGATGTTGTCTTGGGCTTGGAAGTGCCAGACATGTGGTTCGTCACTCACTCGCAGACGCCGGTGAACCGCATGGGTATGGAGGCCAAGCGCATCACCAAGACCGACGCGAAGGTGATTACCATCTTTGCGGGCGATCTTTTCGGCAAGAGCAACTATCAGGATTTCGGACGCTACGACGAAGTGGAACTGGCCATTGCGGCTGACGCGCAAGCGACATTACCGCTGTTAATCGAGGAATGCCGCAAGTTGATCACGTCGGACCGCAAAGCCGCTCTGCAACAGCGTGGCGTCAAACTGGCTGAAGTGAGCAAGCGCAATCGCGAGCGCGACATCGAACAAGCAGCCTGGGCCTGGGACGCGAGCCCTGTTTCCACCGCGCGCATGGCCGCCGAGCTGTGGAACCAAATCAAGACCGAAGATTGGTCGCTGGTGTCCGATCTCACCTTCGTTTCCAATTGGCCGGGCCGTCTCTGGGACTTCGATAAGCCCTATCACTTCATTGGCGGACATGGCGCTTATGGCGTCGGCTACGGCGCTCCGGCAGCGGTGGGCGCGGCTCTCGCCAACAAGAAACACGGGCGCATCAGTGTGAACATCCAGTGCGACGGCGATCTGAACTACGCTCCCGGCGTTCTGTGGACCGCAGCGCATCATCGCATCCCGATGCTGAACATCATGCACAACAATCGCGCGTATCATCAGGAGCTGATGTACGTGGAGGACATGGCCGCTCGCGCGCGCCGTGGCGTGGAACGGGCCTGGATCGGCACCGCGATTACAGATCCTAATATCGACTACGCGATGATGGCCAAGGCCTACGGGATGTTCAGCGAAGGCCCCATCGATAACCCGAACGATCTCGGACCAGCCATTAAGCGCGCGATCGAAGTGGTGAAGAAGGGCGAGCCGGCCATGATCGACCTGGTCACTCAGCCCCGATAACAAGGATTCGCAAATGAAACGACTATTTCTGCTGGCCTCGTTCGCGGCGGTAACGATGATTTCAGGTTACAGCCAGACTTCTTCGGGCGATGCTGCAAACGGCAAGAAGCTTTTTCTGCGGGATGGCTGTTACGAGTGCCACGGCTACGGGGGACAAGGCGGCGCTGCCGGCGCGCGCATCGCGACCATTGGGCTGAACGCGCAAGGGCTGATCCGCTACGTTCGTGCGCCTGCTGGTGCGATGCCCGCCTATACCGACAAAGTGATCACCGATAAGGAACTGACGGACATCCACGCGTACCTGCAGACCATGCCCAAGGCCAAGGCGCCGAAAGATATTCCACTGCTGAACGCGCTCGAGAAAAAGTAACGCGCTACTTCCCGGACAGGGCCGCCAAGCCAGCGCTCGCAATCTGCTCGTCTTCCGGCGACTGGACGCCCGAGACGCCAACCGCCCCCACGCATTCGCCCTCATACAGAATCGGAACACCGCCTTGCACCGGCAATCTGCCCGGAAACATCAGCGTCGCCGCGCGTTCTTTGGTGACATCCTCGAGAAATTTAGTGGGAACCCGCGAGAGCGCCGCCGTCCGCGCCTTCATCGTCGCGATCTCCGGACTCGGCAATGTCGCTCCGTCCATGCGCTCCAGGTGCAAAAGATATCCGCCTTCATCCACCACGGCGATGCTTACCTTCCAATTATTCTTGACCGCTTCCAGTTTGGCGGCAGTCACGACGGCGTGCGCTTCCGCTGATGTTAGGGTGAATTTCTGACGCATGTTCTCCTTATGATATTTCTAAACGTCGATCTCTGGCACGCTCTAGTGGCGTTCGGCGCCGCTTTCGTGGCCGGAGCCATCAACTCGGTGGCCGGCGGCGGCACGCTGCTGACGTTTCCCACTCTCATCTGGCTGGGGCTGCCCTCCATCAATGCGAATGCCACTAGCACCGTCGCCATCTGGCCCGGCACGGTCGGGACCATCTGGGGCTACCGGCAAGACCTGCGGGCGTCCAGTCCGCGCATGCTGGCTCTGGTGTTCCCGAGCGTAGTCGGCGGTATTCTTGGTGCGCTGCTGCTGAATCACACGCCGCCGGCTGTCTTCGATGCGCTGGTGCCCTTCCTTATCCTCTTCGCCACGCTGTTGTTCATGATCCAGGAGCCGATACAGAGGCGTCTGAAAATCTCGCATCCCGAGTCCCATAAATCCACGCGCTGGCTCATCGGCGCGATGACTTTTCAGCTCTTCGTGGCGCTCTACGGCGGCTACTTCGGGGCGGGCATCGGCATCCTGATGCTGGCGGCGCTCAGCGTGCTCGGCCTCACCGATATTCATCAGATGAACGGGCTGAAAGCGTTGCTCGGCGCGAGCGTCAACGGTGTCGCGGCTCTCTATTTCATTTGGGCGCGGATGGTTTACTGGCCCGAGTTCGTGGTGATGGTGATCGGCGCCATCATAGGCGGCTACGGGGGTGCGCTCATCGCGCGCCGCATCGGAGGACCCGCCGTACGGCGCATTGTAATCCTAGTGGGTCTTTCGATGGCCACGTCGATGTTTATTAAGTTCTTTCGGGCGTTCGCGAAATAACTATTTCAGTTCGGCGAACATTCCAGGCACGCTCCACTGCTGCTGCAAACTGCCCGGCGCCCATTGATACTCTGCGGTCATGAACTTCGCGATATCATCCTGGCTCTTGCCCTCGTGAATCAGCCCGCTCACGCGGTTCCGCATCTTCTCCACGTTGTTACGATAAGTCAGCAGTCCGGCTTTGTTGGTGATGGCGCCATGGCCAGGAATCACCGTGTCGAAGTCGAGCTTCAGCGCGTTGTCCAACGTCTTCGTCCACTCCACCACGCTGCCGCCGCCATTGTAGTCGATCAGCGGACTGGTGCCTGCCATCAGATCGCCGGTGTGAAGCGTTCGCAATGCCGGAAAGTAAATCACCGCGTCGCCATTGGTGTGGCCGCGCCCCATGTAGATCGCGCGCACTTCCTTGCCGCCTAAATTCACGGCCGCCTCCGTGGTGAAAGTGATCCGCGCCGGGCTCACGTCTGGAGGCTGGACATTCCCCACCTGTTTGTGCTCCAGAATGTTGGTTCGCGCCATGGCCGTCGAGATGATCTCGGCCGTTGGCAGGAATTTCGTGTTGCCGCCGCTGTGATCCTGGTGATAGTGAGTATTGATCACGTACTTGATCGGCTGGTTCGTTACGCTCTTCACCTGATCGACGATGCTTTGGTGATCCCGATCGAACTTATCGTCGATCAGGATGACTCCCTCGTCGGTGATATAGACGGCAACGTTCCCCCCGTCGCCTTCGATCTCATACAGATCGTCCTTCACTTTGTTGAGGGTGAGTTTCGCGGGCGCCTGGTTCTGGGTGTAGGCGATCCAGGCCAGCGTCAGAAACAAAACGACAGCAGCTACGCGTGTAACAAGTGTGCGGCTCATTGCCGGTCACTATATCAAATCTGGTGTGACCGCAGCAGGCCGAGGCTCTCTTCGCAATCTAGCTATTTGCGCACAAAGTTCAGAGTCGCCTCGGCATGCTGGCCGTGCGTCGAACTTTCCTTGATCTGGAGTGTCATGTGTTTGCCATGGTCGGAAAGAGTTTGAATCCAATTGCCCTCTACCGGATCGCCATTAATCTGCGCTTTCCACTGCGTGGTCACTTTGTTGCCGTCCAGCATACTCCTGAAGACCGCCATAAACGGCCCGATCTGGCTCTGCTGATCCTGGCCATCCGTGTTCAGGTGAAGCTTGTTAGTCATCACCCCCAGATACAGCAACGGGACCACGCCATTGTCCGGTTCCTTGAAGCTCGACTCGATGGTCAGGCCCGAATCATCCTGCTTGATCTTAGTTTCCAGATTATTGGGCGCATCGCCCGGCCGCGGGCTCTCTTTGTCCAGCACCCACTTTCCCGAGAAGCTCTCCGGGTTATCCTTGGCGCCCACCAGACTGACAAATGTTAAGAAAGCCACTGTAAATAAAAGCGTTATCGATTTAGCGAGTCTCAAGACACAGTCTCCTTGCCAGTAGGATGCCGATGGGCGGTGAAGGATTACATCCTTCGCTCATTTCATCGACGCCTAGCCTTTCGATTCCAAATCCCCAATCTCCTAACCCCAACCCCCCACTCCCCGGCCCCGGTTATACTTGGGGCATCCGTCCATGTTGTTGACTACAGCGGCCTATTTTAGCTTTCTCGTGGCCGTTTTCTTCGCCTACTGGCTGGCGGCACGCTACCGGTTGGGCGCACTCGCCGTCGTACTTTTTGCCAATTACTTTTTCTACGCACGCTGGGATCTTATCTATCTAGCGGTCATTCCCGCCGCCTCCACGTGCGATTTTCTGATCGGCCACGCGCTGCACCGCTCCACCCGCCCGGAACTTCGGCGCTTGCTGGTCACGCTCAGCATCGCGCTGAACGTCGGGCTGATGGCCTCCGTCAAGCATCTGCCCGCCCTGCCCTGGGTGCTGCCCCTCGCGCTTTCGTTCTACGGTTTCCAATCGCTCACCTACACCATCGACATCTACCGCCGCGACGCGAAACCGGCGGAAAGCTATCTGGCGTATCTTGCCTCTGCGAGTTTCTTCCCCACCACCGTCGCTGGTCCCATCACCCGCATATCGACGTTGTTGCCGCAGTGGTCTAAGCGCGAAATGCTCACTCCGCAGGATGGAGGCAGAGCGCTCTTCCTGATCGGGATCGGCCTGGTGAAAAAGCTGCTCATCGCCGATTTCTTAGCTGAGGCTCTGGTGAATCGCGTCTTCGATCTGCCGAAACTCTACTCCGGCGCCGAGGTGCTGGCGGGCGTGTATGGCTACGCGCTCCAGCTCTATTACGATTTCTCCGGTTATAGCGATATCGCCATCGGATCCGCCCTCCTGCTGGGCATCACGCTCCCGCGCAATTTCAATCGCCCTTATGCGGCCCAAAATATTTCCGACTTCTGGCGTCGCTGGCACATCTCCTTCTCCAACTGGTTGCGCGATTATCTCTATTTTTCGCTACCCGGCCTGCGCTCCCGCTGGAAAATCTTCGCCTACTTGAATCTCGTTGTCACCATGGTGATCGGCGGCCTCTGGCACGGTGTTGGCTGGACCTTTCTCGTTTGGGGCGCTTGGCATGGCATTGGCCTGGCGGCGCACCGCTGGTGGCGCGCGTTGCACGGCAATCCGAAGCTGACGTTCACGCCCGGAGCACGTGTTCTGTGCGGCCTTGCGACTTTCCACTTCGTTCTGATTGGCTGGATCTTCTTTCGCGCTTCCAGCCTCTCCACGGCGCGAGATATCCTCTATCAAATCTCTTCTGGCACCGTTTCGTTTGCGAACATAACTCCGGCGTTCATGGCGGTGATGGTCATCGCAGCCCTCGCACACTTTGTCCCGAAGCGCTGGTATGACAGTGGCCTCCAACTCTACTGCCAATTCCCTTATTACGCGCAGGCCGCGGCCATCGCCGCGCTCGCCGTCGCTATTCGATACGTCGCTGGATCGGGATCTGCGCCGTTCATCTATTCGCGGTTCTGATCATGCTACCCAAAAAGACATCCATGGCCATAGCAACCTTGGGTGCGCTGTTGTTGTTGCTCGAATTCGCGAAGCTGGCCCGGCCTTTTACGCTTGCAGAAGTCCTCGATTTTCGTCCGCGCGACATTCCGAACGTGGAACCGCTCCCGCCGATCCCGGCAGCCACAACATCCGCTACTGCCTCGAAGCGGCCGATTTTCGAGGCCAATCTGATCGATCCGCACGATAATCTCAGGGCGTTTTACCTCGCCTTGTGGCGCACTGAGTTGGGGGCGCCAGGTGCGATCACGCGTGTGCTTCACTATGGCGATTCCCCGGTCACCGCCGATTCCATCACAGCCGATGTGCGCTCGCTCTTGCAACAACATTTCGGCGATGCCGGCCACGGCTTCATCCTGATCGCAAAACCGTGGGCATGGTACAGTCACCGCGGCATCGAGGTGGAAGGGAAGGGCTGGCGCATCAATGCGGCCACGCAGGTCCGTGCTCGCGATGGGTTCCATGGCCTGGGCGGCGTAAGCTTCGAAGGCGACACGGGCGCTTCCACCCACTTCACGCTGACCGAAGATCACTCACAGATGGAGATTCACTTTCTGCGTCAGCCCGGTGGCGGCGTGCTGACGGTGGAAGCTTCGGGACAGAAGCTGGGCGACGTAAATACGGACGGGCCCGACCAACAGCCCGGCTACCAGACCTTCCCGTTGAATGCTGGCGCGCGCGAAATTGACCTCTCGGTGGAGCGCGGACCGGTTCGCCTCTTCGGCGTCAGTTTCGAAAGGAACAGGCCGGGCGTGATCTACAATAGTCTTGGGCTGAACGGCGGCCAAGTGCAGGTGGTGGTCCGCTATTTCGACAAGCCGCAATGGACGGAAGAGTTACAACACCAGCATCCGGATCTGGTGGTGATCAATTACGGCACGAACGAAAGTATTTATGCCGATTACATCGAGCGTTCCTACCCCGGTGAGTTGCGCCAAGTGATCGAGCGCGTAAAAGAGGCTGTTCCACGCGCATCGGTTCTGATCATGAGTCCCATGGACCGCGGGCAGCGCGATTCGGACGCCCGCATCTCCACCGTTCCCACACTCCCGCGCCTGATCGAAATCCAGCGTCAGACTGCGGAGGAGATGGGATGCGCCTTCTTCAACACCTTTCAAGCCATGGGCGGAGCGGGAACCATGGCACGCTGGTATGACAGCACGCCGAGACTGGTGAGCGCCGATTTCACTCATCCCTTGCCGGCGGGGGCGCGAAAAGTAGGAGTGCTGCTTGATCAGGCGCTCGAATCCGGCTACCGGCAATTCAAAGCGCGCGAGCAGCGGAGAGCGCACTGATGGGTATGTCGGGCAGGCTTGTCCTGATTTTAGTGGCTCTTCTCTCGGCCGTGTCCTCTCCCGCCGTAACCACCGGCGCAAAGAAGAGCGGCAAGAAAACCGCTCACAAAAAACATATCCGGCTGCCTGTGGTTCACGTTTCGCCCGTGGTCAGAGGCGCCGCGCTGCGCGCCATCAGCGAACGAACCTCCCAGCCGGTCGGCGTTCTCGAAGGTGCTGGAGCCCTGGTGCCGTTCTTCGAACAGCTCTCGCATCCTCCGGAAAATATGTCGCTGCATATTTTGCAGTACGGCGATTCCCACACCGCGTCTGACGACTGGGCCAACCAGATGCGCCAGGATTTCCAAGCCAAATTTGGCGCGGGCGGCGCCGGATATACGCTGCCGGGGCATCCGTTTCTTGGCTACCGCCGATTCGACAGCCATGGCAGCAATTCGCGCGGATGGTACACCAGCGGAATCGTCACGCGCAAAGGCGACGGAATCGACGGCCTGGGTGGAATCAGCTTGACGTCTCAATCCGGCGGTGAAACGGTGACGTTGACCGTAGAATGCGAGCAGCTGGAATTGCATTATTTGCGCCAGCCCGGGGGCGGCCAACTGGAATTTTCTGTGGATGGCGCCCCTATGGAGACCATCGACACGGATGGCGAAGAAGGACCGGGTGTTTATAGCTACGCCACATCGCCGGGACCGCATCAATACATGTTGCGTACGCTGAGCGCCGCGCCCGTGCGCCTGTTTGGCTGGGTGGCGCAAAACCACGCGGGGCTTACTTACGAGACCCTTGGCATCAACGGCGCGCAGGCTAACCTGATACTCGATTGGAACTCTGCCATTCTGTCGCCGGAGCTAATGAGCCGCGACCCGGCTTTGATCGTTCTCGCGTACGGAACAAACGAAGCTCTCAACCGTTCGTGGACCGCCGAAGAATATCGTGCCGCTCTCATCGAAATCGTCCGCCGGCTGCGCGCCGCGGTTCCAGTGGCCAGCATTCTCCTCATCGGCCCGCCCGATTGCGAATATCGCACCCACGGACGCCGGCTTCCGTTTCCGCATCTGGACCAGGTGATCGAGATTCAGCGCGATGTCGCTCAAGCCAGCGGCTGCGCTTTTTGGGATTGGCGCGCCGCCATGGGCGGCCCCGGTTCAGTGCGTCAATGGGTGCAGGCGGGCCTGGGACAAGGCGACTACACGCACCTCACGGGCGCCGGCTATCGCACGGCCGGCGGCATGCTCTTCGACGAACTAATGGCACAGTACAATCGATTTCTCACCATCCGCGCCGAGGGAAGCCATAGTCAATAAAGATGGACAATAGAGAACGCATCATGGGTATCGTGCGGAAAGTATCGAACAACTCCGCGCTTCCCAATCCGGATGAATCGCTATTCGACTCCGGGTTCTTGGATTCGTTTGCGCTGCCCGATCTGGTGAGCGACCTGGAACTCGAGTTCGGGATTAAGATCCCCGATTCGGATCTGAATCCGCGCAAATTCGAATCCATCACTCTGATTCAGAGCTACATCGAGAGCAGGATGTAACTCGTGGCGGCGATCCGGGGCTTTGGAGCCTATCTGCCGTCGCGCGTCGTCACCAACGCCGAACTGGCCGAGCGATTGAATTGTGAAGCGGGCTGGATCCTGGACGTTTCCGGAATCGAAGAGCGCCGCTATGCCGCACCTGAGGAGTCGGTGGCGAGCCTGGGCGTCGCCGCGGCGGAGCAGTGTCTGGAGCGCTCGGGAATTAAAGCCGGCGATCTGGGAATGATTCTCGTATCCTCAGGATCATCCGAGCGCCGCTTTCCGGGACCGGCATCCAAGATCGCGCACAGCCTGGGCATCGACGGTGTTCCGGCCATCGACTTACCCCTGGCCAGCGCGGGCAGCCTGTTCGGGATGGCGCTGGCTTCGTCGCTTTCTACCATCCACGGCAATATTCTTGTGATCGCGTCCGAAAAAATGTCTGCGATCGTTTCGCGCGATCCCATGGAGCGCGGCGTTGCGCCGCTCTTTGGCGATGGAGCAGGTGCGTGCTTGATCGGTCCGGGAGACGGACCCGTCCAGATCGTCGACTCGGCGCTGCATTCGGACGGAGCGTTCGCTGAAGATCTTCGCCTTGAATTCGGCGCTTCACTCGAAATGAATGGGCGCTCCGTCATCATGCAGGCCTCGCGCAAAATTCCATCGGCAATCGGCGAGCTGCTCAAGAGAAACGGTAAGGCCGCATCAGAGGTAAAAGTCTTCCTGATGCACCAAGCCAATCAAAACTTAATGGATCGGGTAGCTCGCGCAATCGAAGTAGACGCCTCAAGCTTTTATTCCAATATCCGGCGCTATGGCAATACCTCTTCCGCATCCATGCTGATCGCTGCCGCAGAATGGTGGCGCGATCCTGGACCGCGCGCGGGCGATCTTGTCTGCTTCGCTGCGTTCGGCGCTGGATTTCATTGGGGTGCGCTACTGGCCCAAGCTTAGTCGCGCCGTTTAGTCCCCGGACGCGCGGCGCGGTGGATTGTACGAGAAGTACGCGGAGAGCGCTACCCGGATTGTGCTCCATCGCGTCCGGAGCAGGGAGAGGCCCACCATGAGCAGGATCACGATCACAGCCGCGACACCGCACCACACGTTGGGCAGAGATTCTTTGAAGGCGCCGAACCAGCGGCCGTAGACCAACTCGATGTGCACCCAGTAGACCAGCAGCGAAGTGGTGCCAAGCTGCCGCACCCAGCTCCAGGACGCCGCAAGCGGCAACGCAGTCCACAGATAGGCGAAACCGATCACGAGCATCACCACGCCTAGCTTGATGATGATGAGCCCCGGACTATCGAGCCAAAACTCCGACTTCGGATAGAGCGAGTACGGCATGTTCGAAAAGTATTGCCCGCCAATGATCAAGCCGAAGCCCAGGAGACCGCCCCACTGCATGACGCGATTCATTTGATCGGGCTTCACCAGCCTCAAGATGCTGCCGATGCTGAGTCCGAACGCAATGAATGAAGCCCAGGGGAAGAAGGCGAAGTATTGATAGCTGGGGACGAAGTACGCGGAAATATTGGGCGGCAGCCAGCGCCAATCGATGGCGGAGACCAGCGGAGCCGCAGCGGCGATAGCAACGCCCAAACCCGCACACAGACGAACCCGCTCGGCGGTGGTAAAGATGGCCATCACGGACATCAGTGCGATGGCGAATCCCATGCAGTTCAGAATGTCGACCTTGAAAAGATCGGTCCAGGGGCTTTGTCCAAACGCAAAGGTCCAAAGCTGGAGGCGAAACAGGAACGCCAGCGTAAACAGATAACCGGCGCGTTTCAACGCAGCCCGCCAGCGTCCCAGGGGATTCACGCCTTGGCGCTCGCGACCGTCCATCAGGAAAGAAAGCGTGATGCCGGTGAGGACCAGGAAAATCGCTGGACCGATGCCGCCGAAGAACTGCGAAAGCATGAACGGTCCGTCCGTTCGCAGATCGGTTCGATTGAACGAATGGAATACGTGGCCTTGCAGCATCACCACCACGGCCGCGCCTCGCGCCCAATCCAGAAAGGTCAGGCGGCCGCTGGTGTCGCGATTGTTGATCTGTGCTGCTGCAGTGTCCATGCTTGTCTATTTGCCCGGAGTTTCGACCTTTACGCCTGGTGGCAGCTTGAGCTGCAACGCGTCCGGCTGCAATGGCGGATTGATCTTCAAATCGTTGTAGGTCACCAGACGATAATCGCCCGAAGGTTCGATGATCTTTTCACGCATCGGATAAGGATCGCCCTCGGAGGGAATCCACAATTCAAGCTTTTGAACATAGTCACGGCGCGTCTGGGTGTCCTTAGGAATCAGTTGCAAATGAATTGCGGACTGGCCCTTCCCGTTCTCTGTTCCCAACACAGTCACGTCATAGTCTTTAGCAAGTTCCATGCCGGAGGTCCCGAATCCGATCATGAGAAACTTGTCGATCTGCTCGCCGTGCTTCGCCAAATCATACACCTGTAACGTCTTGATCTTCGGAAGGTACTGCTGGAACTTGCGTTTCTCGAAAGTGATAATTTTGGCATCCGGTCCAGTAAAATCCACCCGGCCCTGTACTTCGTCCGGCTGAACCTTCTTCATGGTCACGGCGCCGCTTTCTTTGTCGTCTTCGTTCAGAACGTCGGTGTGGGTGACATAGGTGACCTGAGCTGTCATGGACTTAAAGTCGGTTGCGGCTTTGTCCATGCGCGCCAGAATCTGCTGCAGACCGTCGTTGGGAGCGGCCACCGTCGCTTCCGGCCCAGGCAGAATTAACCCGGCTAAGATAAAACACACAACCAATGCCCGCAGTCGCGTTTGCATCAACGATTGGATACCTGAAAGGGCCTCGCGGCTTCAACACCTGAAAAAGCCTTGCGGCTAGGGCGTGGTGAACGCCATGAATCCTTTTATTTCCTGCTCGGAATCGACGATCGGTTCTAAACGAGCCACATGGTACTTTTTGCCGGTGCGCGCCTGGAGCAGAGCGCTGGCTTCAGCCGCTCGCGCCTTTTCCGGGGTATTGGAAAGCTGCTCCGCATCCATCCAGAAAACGGTGTCGCCGCGTCCCGAAGGAAGCATCACAATGCTATTGGCGCGAGGCTGATCGCGAAACCACTCTCTGGGCGTGAGAAAGATGAAAGCCAGAATCAGCCCCACCATCACGTCGTACTGCCAACCGGCGCGTGGATAATCCCAGAACAGAAAGCGCTTTACTGCGCTCATTGGATCAGCCATGTCGATCTCAGTTTAACATGCGTCTCCCCGATTTCCGTGGAGGCGAATGTAAGTGAATGTAGGCAGGATCGCGGGCGCGTTACTTGTATTTTCGCAGGACCGCGAGCACGCGTCCCTGAATCTGCACGGAGGCAGCGTCCACAATAATAGGCTGCATCGCGGCATTGGCCGGCTGCAGACGGATGTGGCCGCCTGGCTCATGGTACAAGCGCTTGAGCGTGGCATCGCGGCCGTCCACCAGCGCGACCACGATCTCCCCATCCTGCGCCTGTGGGGCGCGCTCCACCAGCACGTAGTCGCCGTTCATGATGTGATCGTCGATCATCGATTCGCCGCTCACTTGCAGCGCGAATGTGTCGCCTTTACCGGCGAAGTCGGCAAACTGCAGGGTGTCCTGTCCCTCGATGGCTTCCACCGGCATGCCCGCGGCGATCCGGCCCGCGAGTGGAATGTCCCCCGAGCGTGCCGAGGTACGCCCCCTGCGCCGTTCCTGCGCATACTTCGCTGAGACTTCGAGCGAACGGCTTTGATTGAACAGGCGGCGAAGGTAGTTGCGCGATTCCAGCGCTTGGATGTGCTTGTGCACGGTGGCGAGTGAGGCGAGATGGAGACCTTGGGCGAGTTCCTCGTAGCTGGGGCTGTAGCCATTCTCTTCGACGAAATCCGCGATGAAATCGAGCACTTCCTTTTGCCGCTTGGTCAAAGCCATGGACCTATTGTGAGGCGAACAAAAGGGGAAGTCAAGGCCTATTGGTAATTATCCCTTGACAACACGTATGGAATCGGGCATACTTAATCATGCCCGGACGAAGAGACATCGCGGTCAAGCAATCGATCCCGAAGCATCTCCGCTACACTGTCAACCACTTCAACGCGGAATTTCCGAACGACGATGCTTGCTTGGCCCACATCGCAGCGGAGCGTTATCCGGGTGGCATGGCTCCTTGCGAGAAGTGCAAAAAGGAAACCAAGCATCACCGCATCAACGGGCGCACTGCCTACAGCTGCGATTATTGCGGTACTCACATCTATCCGTTGGCGGGAACCATTTTCGAGAAAACCACCACTTCGCTACGGCTGTGGTTTTATGCGATGTACTTGATGGGCTCGACCCGTTGCGGAATCTCCGCAAAGCAGATCCAGCGCGAAATCGGCGTCACCTACAAAACCGCGTGGCGCATGTTCAAGCAGATTCGCACTTTGATGTCCGAGGATCTGCAACTGGAGGGGCCGACGGTCGAGATGGACGAAACTTATTACGGCGGCGTCCGCAAGTACGGGCAAGGCCGTCCGATGCGCGGGGATCGCGGGAAGACTCCCATCGTCGGCATCGTAGAACGCAAGGGCCGCGCCGTCGCACGCGCTACCCAGGATGCTACCGGCGCAACCCTTCTGCCCCTCGTGCGCGATTACATCCTTCCTGAGAGTACTGTCTACACCGACGAATGGAAAGCCTACGGCGGGATCGAGAACATCCGCAAGGCAGATGGAACCAAGGCCGGATTGGTACATCGGCGCATCAACCACAAGGCGCATGTTTATGTTCATGGCGACATTCATACCAATTCGGTCGAGGGGTTCTGGTCTCTAATCAAACGCGGGATCGGCGGCGTCTATCACTCGGTGAGTTCGAAGTACTTGCAAACCTACCTCGATGAATACAGCTTTCGCTACAATCGAAGGGATCAAGGCAACTTGATTTTTAAGTCGATTTTGGAGCAGGTTTCGACACGGGCGGTGGATTAATCGCACGCTTTAACAAGTTGTGAAATCCGCGCCGCGAGAACGGGCGCATTTTTTCTTCTACATCCTTGGCCGGACGAAGAGGTTTGCCCGTTTGCGTCGGTCCGTCTGTATTGGACACTTACTCTCCATTTGGAGGGTATCGCAGTGGTGTGTCCGAGTCAAATCGCAGAACTGCAAGTGGTGGGTTATGCATCACTCCTTATCCAGACCTATGTAATCGTTCCGCGTAGCTGCCGAGTCTCTAGAAGCACATTTCGACGCGCGGAGACCACGACAAGATCGCTGCTAGATAAGGCGATCTCCAGCAAACACGGCGGATGGATTTACCATTGTCACGTGAATCACAAGCAACACGTCATTGACGTTCTCGGCATCCTTCTGGGGGATGATCAAGCGGTCTGTGGTTACGGAAACTCTGGTGATCAGCGTGTCATCTTCAAGCAGGCAGAAAAATGGATCTTCATCAGCATCTATCCCAAAACCTCCCAATTCCCGTTCTGTTTTGGGCATCCTCAAACCATCGAAGAGAACCTTGATGCGATTGTCGATGTCGCCGCCGTTCGACACAAGATTTCCTGGGTTGTCTCTCCGTAGAAACAGAATATTAAGATCACAGGTGAATCCACCCAACTCGCTGACGAGTGGAACGAATCTCCCTCCACATCTCTTATGGTCGTCGGCTATGTGCTCTACCCATGTCTTAGCTCGGCTTTGTTGTTCACCCGTCATGCCCATTTGGCTTGGATAAATCATTCTGACGCCAGGGCCGGGGTAACTAACCATGTTGGGCGGTGTGGTGATCACCGTAAAACTGGTTTCAGCTTGACGCTTCAAATCGGGATTCTGTCTCCAAAGTTCGCGCAATTGAAGATGGAAATGCTTTCTCAGTTGATGCTTTTCTTTCGCCCTGCCAACCGTACCGCCTTGAGATCCCCTGTCCTCGCATTTTTCCGCCGGGAGAGGACCTTGATAGATCAGACGAAATTCCATTATTTGACCCCCTGAGGCATCTGGATCTTCCGGCTGATAATAATTGAAAACAGTGCTGACGGGAAGGTCATATCTCATAGCTTACCTCACCTACGTGCTCTGATGGGATAATTACCGGCCCATTAGGACGCGGCCAGCGTAGGTGAATGTGCCCAGCTTCCTGATCGACGTTATAAGAGCTTCGCCTTAACTGCCTAGGGTCCGATCTTAGGGCAAATTGATCAAACTGATGCATTGTTCGGCAGCGCACAGTACACAATAATGGAACTCGTCGGTCGCAAGTGGAGCCTGGGATCCTGGCACATGGGCTTTCATGTAGGACAGATTTTCGGCGACTATTCCATCGTGGCCGTAGTGGGCGCGGGTGGAATGGGGCGCGTCTACAAGGTAGAACATTGTCTCACCAAGCGAACCGAGGCGATGAAGGTTCTATCAGCGGAACTTGCCACCGACATTCAGGTCAAGCGTTTTGAACGAGAGATGCGCGCGCTGGCCCGGCTCAGCCATCCGAATATAGCCGCCCTTCACAACGCACTTCACGCGGAAAATCAGCTCATCCTTTTGATGGAGTTCATCGAAGGCCAAACGCTGGAAAGCATGTTTTCCGCTGGACGTCTTTCCCTGGATACGGGCGTCGAATACATAAGGCAGATCCTGTTGGCGCTGGGATATGCTCACCAGCGGGGCGTGGTGCATCGCGACGTAACTCCGGCGAACGTGATCGTTACCGCAACCGGCGAGGTGAAGCTGACCGATTTTGGTCTGTCGAAGTCCTATGGCGATTCTCTATTAACCAATTGCGGCGAAGTGCTCGGTTCCTTGCCGTACTTAGCTCCGGAGCAGTTGAAGGGCATCACGCAGCCGGACCGGCGATCCGATCTTTATTCCGTGGGCGCCATTCTGTATGAGCATCTCACCAGTCAGAAACCCTTCGGAGCAAATCGGAAACTAGCGCCGGTGATTACCGACGCAGAAGGTGAGCCTCCGCCACCCAGCCTGATCGAGTCCAGCCTGTCGCCTGAATGGGACGAGATCATCCGGCGTGCTTTAGCCAGAGAGCCGGCACACCGCTATCAAACGGCCGAGGAGTTCCTGCATGCCATTGTTCAGCTTGACGAGCCCACCGATGTGGCGGACCTTCCACTGCCACAACTGCGGACGCTAGGGATTGGGATCGCGCTGTTTGCGGGCCTGGTGCTGGCGATGGTTGCTTCTCCTGAATTCGGCCGTTTCCATAGAGCGACGCCAGCCATCGCTCCATGGCATGGCGTGCACATCACCCCTCCGCCCTTTGCTACTGACAAGACTCCCTTACGCCAGCAGCCCGCACCACGTCTTATGCCGCGGGTTGGGACGCACTCACAAGTACATGACGCTAGAGTGGCTGCTCCAATCCCCGTTCCCCCGCCCGCTGCTCCAACCCCGGAGACAGCCGCCACCCAGCCAATCGAAACTGTTGCCGCAGATCCGGCAGACTCGCAAGATGCGACGCCGCCGAAACGAGGATTCTGGAGCAAGCTGAACGTGTTTAAGAAGAAGAGCGCCGAGCCGAAGGAAAGACCGTAAACCAAGCACTGTCCTTAGATCGAGGTTGGCCTAATTACCGTGGCCCTTTTGGTAGCCAGCCTCGTACGCCTTCTGATCGTCGTCTTTCTTGAAGTGCCTCTTTTTGCTGTGGTCCCGCTTATGCGCCTGGTCCACCTGGCCTTCATGCAGACCTTGCTGGTATTTTTTGTTCTTTGAATAATCCTGTTCATGATCCTGGAAGAATGGAGCCCCCACTGCCTGTCCCACGCCCCCAGTGATGCCAATCCCTGCCGCTACCGCTAACACCCCGATGCAGCGTCTTAAGTTCGATCTCATAGAAATTTGTCCCTTCGTCCATTAGCGAGCACGCTGACGACCGTTTACAAGGGCACGGCTTAGATTGCAACGGTTAGCAGACAGCGCGTTGGGTTTCGACCATATACGGCCATAATGGCCGGGTCGCGTCACTTCGGATGGCTCTAAGTCAAAACGCCGCGGGAGCGCAGCGCTTCCTCTATCAAGGCGATCAGTTCGTCGCGTGTAAGATTCAGGCGGTCCGACGAGCCGGCTTCCGCGTCTTCCGCTACAACGGGACGGCCCGGTTCCATACGATTCCTGGACTGTACGCCATAACGCCCACGCGCTTCGAACAGTTTGCCCACTTCGTGTCTGGAAAGAACCTTCGGCCCTCCCAGCAACTCGGCCACCAGGGTGACGCGCGCGAAGTGCTCGACCGTCTCCATCTTGAAAAACGCCTTGTACACATCCTCTCCGTAGCAAACCGAGCCATGATTGCCAAGAAGGATTGCATCGTACTTGGGGATGTAAGGCAGCATGCCATCGGTGAGCGCGGGTGTGCCGGGGAGTCCATATTCGGCGAGCGGCACGCAGCCCAAGCTGACGATCACCTCAGGCAATAGAGCCAGGTTGAGCGGCCGCCCAGCCACGGCGAATCCGGTGGCCACCGGAGGATGCGCGTGCACTACCGCGGAAACGTCCTCGCGCATCTGGTAAATGGTAAGGTGCATCGCGATCTCGGTGGTTCGCTCGCGCGCGCCATCGATCTTGTTGCCCTCGAGATCGCAGACGATCAGGTCCGCGGGCGTCATCATGCCCTTGCTAACGCCAGTGCAGGTACACAGAACACGGCGGTCGTCGAGACGCACACTGATGTTGCCATCATTGGCGGCGACCCATCCTTTTTGATAGATCAGCTTGCCGACCTCGAGGATGTCCTGGCGATACTGTAGCTCCGTCTTGGCCATCCGGCCTTACAATTGTAGCAATCGTAGCCAGTCTGCCCAAGACCGCGCTGTACAATGGTGCAGTGGATACCAGGCGGATGTGCCCGAATTGCCGGGCGTTTGTGACTACCAGCGATAAGGTGTGCCCCTATTGCCAGGTTCCAATAGGTCCTAGAGCCATAGAGCGGCGAAATCCCGGCGATATTCTGGGCGGCCTGATTCCGCACGCGCGCTTCACCACCGTGATGATCCTGCTGATCAACTTTGCGCTGTTCGCGGCGCAATATTTCAGCCCTCAGTCCGGAATTACGGAAGCGGGCCAGAGCGTTCCCGCGGTGCTGATGCAAGGGCAGTGGTGGCGGCTGGTGACGGCTGGTTTCCTGCACGGCGGAGTTCTTCATATTCTGATGAACTCATGGGTGCTGTTCGATCTGGGGGCCGAAGTGGAACTGTTATACGGCACCAGCCGATTGATCGTCTTCTACTTCGTTTCCACCGTAACGGGATTCGCGGCCAGTTCCCACATCGGCGGCGGACATTTTTCGGTGGGTTCGTCGGCCGGGATATTCGGGCTGATCGGCGCGATGCTGGCATTTGGTTTCACGGACCGTTCGTCGCTCGGAATGCAGGTGAAATCGCTCTATACGCGCTGGGTGATTTACGGACTGGTGCTGAGCTTCCTTCCCGGCGTGGATTTTTGGGCCCACGTGGGTGGGATTGCGGGCGGTTTCCTGGCCGGATGGCTGGCCAGCACACCCCGGGCGCGGTTGATGTGGAAGGAACCGCTGCTGAGAGCGCTGGCGGGCGTATGCATCGCGTTGACGGTGGCCGCGTTCGGGATGATGTACATGGCAATCGCCGGCTCGTCGCGGTTAATTCAGTAAATTGCTGCAGTAGGTCTGTCTGGACCCGCACACCGAGTCCCACAAGCGGACACAGCGGGCCGGCGCGGCACTCCGAAATCACCCATTGCGCCTTATTTTTCAGTAATATCGACATTGGCAGAGTATTTGCGAACTGACATCAGGAGAAATCCCCCATGGCCATGGATGTACCACGCGGTAAAGAAGTCGCTCGGCGGAAGCTGATTCGCCGGATCGTCTACATTGTTCTCCTTGTGGCCGCGATTCCTCTCATCACTTGGGGACTCTCGCGACTCAAGCCAGCGGCGCCGTCGGTGGATCGGGCGACCGTGTGGATCGACGCGGTGAAGCGTGGCCCCATGGTGCGCGACGTACGAGGCTTGGGAACTTTGGTGGTAGAGCAGTACATGTGGATTCCGGCGGAGTTTGAGAGCCGTGTGGACAAAATCAATTTCCTGCCGGGCGCAACCGTGCATCCGAACGACGTGATCATGGTGTTGAGCGAGCCACAGATGGAGCTGGACGCGGCGGATCTGGAATGGCAAATCAAGGCGGCGCAAGCCAACTTGGAGAATCTGCGGGTAACGCTCGAAACGCAGCAACTGGCGCAGAAGGCTACCACGGAACAGGTGAAGTCGGACATGGAGCAGGCGGAGCTGCAACAGGATCGCGATTCGCAGCTGACTAAGCTGGGGTTAAAGTCGGACCTGGACACCAAGCTTTCCGTCGCGAAATGGCAAGAGCTGAAGGGCCGCTACGCGCTGTCGAAAGAGCAGTTGGACATCAGCGACAAGTCGATCCAAGCCCAGACGGATGCGCAGAAGGTGCAGATCGAAAAGCTGGAAGCGGCATACAAACTGAAAAAAGAACAAGTGGATCAATTGACGATTCGCTCGGCAACCGACGGAACGCTGACCCAGCTTGGCACCACGGCCATGCCGCTCGAAGTGGGAATGCGCGTTGCGCCTGGCACGATTCTGGCGAAGATCGCGCAGCCCAACAAGCTGAAAGCGACGCTCAAGATTCCTGAGACGCAGGTGAAGGACGTAGCGATCGGGCAAGTGGCATCCATCGATACGCGCAACGGAATTATTCCCGGGCACGTTTCGCGCATCGATCCGGCGGCGGTGAATGGAACGGTGGACGTGGACGTGGCGCTGGAAGGCGCTCTGCCGCCCGGAGCGCGGCCGGATCTGAGCGTCGACGGCACCATCACGCTGGAGAAGTTAACCGATGTCGTGTACGTGGGCCGGCCGGTAGTGGGGCAGCCGGGCGCGAAGATCACGTTGTTCAGACTGGATGGCGAGGGCAAAGAAGCGCAGCGCGTGCCGGTGTCGTTGGGACGCAGTTCGGTGAACAACATCGAAGTAGTGGACGGTTTGAAAGTGGGCGATCAGGTGATCTTGTCGGATATGTCGGCGCAGGATGCGTATAATCGCATTCGCTTGAACTAGCGGCAGCGGGGAGAGAGTTCTCATGGCGATTGACGAAACAGCTTTGATCAGCATGGACGCCGTGACCAAGGTTTTCCAGACCGACGAGGTGGAGACGCACGCGCTGGCGGGCATTCATCTTCACATCAAGAAGGGTGAGTATCTTGCGATCGCCGGGCCTTCGGGCTGCGGGAAATCCACGCTACTCGCGATTTTGGGCCTGCTCGACTCGCCCTCCGACGGCGCCTACGTATTGAACTCCAAGCCGGTGCAGAACCTGAAGCTGTCGGAGCGCGCGCGCATTCGCAATCGCGAAATCGGTTTTATTTTCCAAGCCTTCAATCTCATCGGCGATCTGACGGTGTACGAGAACGTGGAGCTTCCGCTCACTTATCGCGGAATGCCTTCGGCCGAGCGCAAGAAGCGAGTGATTGACGCGCTGGAGCGCGTTGGCATGTCGCACCGCATCAAGCACTATCCGTCGCAGCTCTCGGGCGGCCAGCAGCAGCGGGTGGCCGTGGCGCGGGCCTTGGGTGGCGATCCCTCCATTCTGCTGGCGGATGAGCCCACCGGCAACTTGGACTCGGTGAACGGCGAAGCGGTGATGGATTTGCTGCGCGAGTTGCATCGCGGCGGCGCTACCATTTGCATGGTGACTCACGATCCGCGCTATGCAAGTTACGCGGATCGGACCATCCGGTTGTTCGACGGACGGATTGTGGAAGAAAGCGTGGGGGTGGCCTGATGTTTGGAAGAAATATCGACTTTTTCGCTGTTTCATTCATCGCGCTCGCGATGCTCGGATTTGCCGAAGTGCGGACGTGGCACATGCCGGATTCGATTCGCATCGGAAATGCGATTGACGTCGAGCGCTGCCCGATATCACAGCAGGTCTTATCGAATCTCTCCTCGATCTTCCGCTAGAAGACGGAAGTCAGGAGTCAGAATTCAGAATTCAGAAGGGTGGGTTCGGGAGTAGAACGGCGGGGCGCATAGGTCCGGCTTGACATTCTGAATTCTGACTTCTCGCCGTCGTCATAATATAGATACCTTATGAGTTCCCCCATGATTGTTCTCCGGAACGTGGAGAAGTACTTCGAGCACGGTCCCACCAAGACCTTTGTGTTGCGCCGCATCAATGCGGAAGTGAAGGAGGGCGAGTTCGTATCCATCATGGGTCCTTCGGGCGCCGGCAAGTCGACGCTGCTGCATTTGCTCGGTATGCACGACAGTGCGTGGACGGGCGAATATTATCTGGCCGAGCACGCCATTCACAAGCTGGCGAAGAAGGATCGCATGGAGCTGTACAAGAAGTATTTCGGCTTCGTGTTCCAGAGTTATCATCTGCTGGATTCGCTGACCGTGTACGAGAATCTCGACATTCCGCTCTCCTATCGCAACATCAAAAAGTCTGAGCGCGACAGCATTGTGTGCGACGTGCTAGACCGCTTTCAGATCGTGGGCAAAAAGGATTTGTATCCGAACCAGCTTTCGGGCGGGCAACAGCAACTGGTAGCCATCGCTCGCGCGATCGTAGCGAGTCCCAAGGTTATTCTGGCCGATGAGCCCACCGGCAATCTGCATTCCAACCAAGGCAAAGAGATCATGGAGCTCTTCAAGCGCTTGAACGAGGCCGGCACCACCATCATTCAAGTGACGCACAACGAAAAAAATGCAGAGTACGGACATCGCATCATCAACATCGCCGACGGCTGGATTGAAAAATAAATGAAGGACTGGCCATGAAGGAATGGCAAAGTTCCGGCGCACCGCGCATCTTGATCGCCGACGATCAGGCCGACGTGTTGGAAGCGTTACGTCTGCTGCTGAAGGGCGAGGGCTATCAGATCGACGCCGTCACTTCTCCCGCCGCCGTGGTTACGGCGCTCGAGGCGCGCGATTTCGACGTCGTCATTATGGACCTGAACTACACGCGGGATACAACTTCGGGGCGGGAGGGACTCGACTTATTGTCCCGAATCCAAGCCATCGATTCCGTGCTGCCGGTCATCGTGATGACGGCTTGGGCCACCGTAGGCCTGGCGGTGGAAGCGATGCGCGGCGGCGCGCGGGACTTCGTGCAGAAACCGTGGGAGAACGAGCGGCTGCTAACCATCGTCAAGACGCAGATCGATCTCAGCAACGCCATCCGCCGGGGCCTGCGTTTGGAAGCCGAGAACCGGCTGTTGCGCGCCGAAGGCGTGCCGTCGCTCATCGCGGAGTCGCAAGCCATGCTGCCGGTGCTACAGATGATCTCGCGCGTGGGACCGTCGGACGCCAACGTACTGATCACCGGTGAACCTGGCACAGGCAAGGAAGTGGTGGCGAAGACCTTGTTCGCGATCTCGCCGCGCGCCGCCAAGCCGATGGTCACGGTGAATGCCGGCGGGCTGGCCGAAGGCGTTTTTGAGAGCGAATTGTTCGGACATGTGAAAGGCGCATTCACGGACGCGAAGACGGATCGCGTGGGCCGCTTCGAGCTGGCCGACGGCGGTACTCTGTTTCTGGACGAGATTGCGAACGTCCCGATGAATTTGCAAGCCAAGATGCTGCGCGTGTTGGAAGTGGGCGAGATGGAGCGCGTCGGGTCGTCCAAGACCAAGCGCGTGGATGTGCGCGTGATCTCGGCCACCAACGCGCATCTGGACGAAGAGGTGAATTCCGGCCGTTTCCGGCAGGATCTGCTGTTCCGGCTGAATACCATCGAGATCCATTTGCCGCCGCTACGGGAACGGCGCGAAGATATTCCGTTGCTGGGGGCGCACTTCTTAGCCGCGCATTCCCAGCGTTATCGTAAACGTATCGGAGGGTTCGACCGGACAGCGCTGCAATTGATGCTGGAGCATCCCTGGCAGGGCAACGTGCGCGAGTTGAATCACGTGATTGAACGGGCGGTGCTGATGGCGCAAGATAGCCAGATCAAACCGGCCGATCTGGCGCTACGCTCCGGACGCGAGGTGAGTCCGCGCCTGGAAGACATGAGCATCGAGGAAGTGGAGGCGTTCCTCATCAAAAAGGCGCTGGCGCGATACAACGGGAACGTAAGCCACGCCGCGAACGCCTTGGGCCTCAGCCGCAGCGCGCTTTATCGCCGTCTGCAACGCTACGGATTGTGACCGCGCCGTGAAGCTGCATAAGCCTCGCCTGGTTCACGAGCAGCGGATTCTGGTGATGGCGCTCATCGCGGGAGCGCCCGCGGTGCTGACATCCATGCTGGTGTTGTGGCTCGGCGACTATACGTCGCGAGTGCAATGGACGCTGACGGTTTTGATCGGCGGGGTGTGGCTGGGCTTTTGCTTCGCATTGCGGGAGCGGGTAGCGTCGCCGCTTAGAACGCTCGCCAATCTTTTGGAAGCGATGCGTGAGGGCGACTATTCCATCCGCGCGCGGCACTCCAAAAGCGGCGATGCCATGGGCGAGGTGATGCAACAGGTAAACGCGATGAGCGCCACGCTGCGGGAACAAAGGCTGGGCGCGATGGAAGCCACCACGCTGCTACGCAAGGTGATGGAGGAGATCAATGTCGCGGTGTTCGCCTTCGATGGCGACCGGCGCTTGCGCCTGGTGAATCGAGCGGGTGAGCGGTTGCTGAATCAACCATCTGTGCGACTGCTGGATCAATCGGCGGAGCTGTTGGGGCTCAGCCAGTATCTGGAAGGTGAGGCGCAGCGTACCGAGCAGCGGACGTTTCCCGGCGGGACCGCGCGATGGGGCGTGAGCCGCAGCCTGTTTCGCGAAGGCGGATTGCCGCACCAATTGGTGGTGGTCACCGATCTGACGCAGCCGTTGCGAGAGGAAGAGCTGAAAGCGTGGCAGCGCATTGTGCGGGTGCTGGGGCACGAGTTGAACAACTCACTCACTCCCATCAAATCGATCGCGGGGAGCTTGGAGAGCCTGCTGGCGCGCCAGCCTCGGCCGGACGATTGGGAGGCGGATACTCGGAAGGGCCTGGCGGTAATCGCTGCGCGCAGCGAAGCTCTGAGCCGATTTATGAGCGCGTATGCCACGCTCGCCAAACTCCCTCGGCCCACCATGACGCCGGTAGCGGTGGCGGAACTGGTCCGTCGCGTGGCAAGGCTGGAGACGCGCGTGACACCGCAAATTGTGCCGGGACCGGAGATCCTGATCCAGGCCGACGCAGATCAGCTGGAACAATTACTGATCAATGTGATTCGAAACGCGGCGGACGCGTCGCTGGAGACCGGCGGCGGCGTGCGCGTCGGATGGGAACGGCGGGATGGGCGGCTGACCGTGTTGGTGCGCGATGAAGGGCAGGGTCTTCCGAATACGGCCAACCTGTTTGTCCCGTTTTTCACCACGAAGCCCAGCGGGACGGGTATCGGGCTGGTGCTCAGCCGTCAGATCGCGGAGGCGCATGGGGGAACGCTGACGCTGCAGAACGCGAAGGAGGGTCCGGGGTGCGAAGCGCGGCTGGTTTTGCCGCTGAGTTAAGCCTCCGCTCGCACACTTGTATTGCGTCGTATTGCAAGGTATCATAAGGGACGGTCGGCCATGAATAAAGAGACTATTAGCTTTCGTTTGGAAACTCAGAAGAAAGAGGCGTTGGATGCTGTTGCCTCGGCACTTGACAGGGACCGAAGCTACATCATTAATGAAGCGATTGAAGCTTATCTTGATGTTCAGCGCTGGCAAATGGATCACATTCGCGAAGGGCTGCGGCAGGCAGAGGCCGGCGAATTTGCCACTGAAACCGAAATGAGAGCTACTTTTTCGCGTCGACGGAAGTGAAAATCCGCTGGACGCGGCTGGCGCGCGCGGATATCGATGCCGCATTCGAATATGTTGTGGCCGACAGCGCGTACGCGGCCGAGCAATTCCTGGAGAGGATGCAGCAAGCCGTGGCAATTCTGGTTCGGCATCCCATGGCGGGACGCACGGGCCGGATTCCAGGTACTCGCGAACTCATAGTCCCAGGAACACCGTGGATTTTACCCTATCGGATTCGCCGGGGATTCATCGACATATTGGCCGTCATTCATGGCGCTCGTAAATGGCCGGACGATTTGTAAGGGAGCGGCCCTGGTTTTGCCGCTCACTTGACGCATTTTTTGTGAACCTAACGCCTTCCTGCAACGTACGTCTATCAGAGCTGAGCACCGGATAAATCCGGGCGCTCCGGGAAGGAGACAGTGTGGATTCCGACGCGACGACACTGATTAGTCTCAAGAGCGTGTTCAAAGTGTTCACCACCGACGAGGTGGAGACCCACGCGCTGGCGGGGATCGAGCTGAATGTGCGCAAGGGCGAATACGTTTCCATTTCGGGGCCTTCCGGATGCGGTAAGTCGACGCTCCTGGCGATTCTGGGCCTGCTGGACACACCCTCCGACGGCACCTACGTGCTGAACGATACGCGTGTGGATCACATGAAGCTTTCGCAGCGCGCGCGTGTACGCAACCGCGAAATCGGGTTCATTTTCCAGGCGTTTAATTTAATCGGTGACCTGACGGTGTATGAAAATGTCGAATTACCGCTCACCTATCGCAATATGCCCTCCACGGAGCGTAAGAAGCTGGTGAAGGATGCGCTGGAGCGCGTGGGCATGTCGCATCGCATCAAGCATTATCCGTCGCAACTTTCGGGCGGCCAGCAACAGCGGGTGGCCGTAGCGCGAGCGCTCGCCGGGCGTCCTTCCATCTTGCTGGCGGATGAGCCGACTGGCAATCTGGATTCCGTGAACGGAGAGCAGGTGATGGGGCTGCTGAGCGAACTGCATCAGGAAGGCGCGACCATCTGCATGGTGACGCACGATCCACGCTATGCGCGCTGCGCAGACCGCACCATTACATTATTCGACGGCCGCATTGTCGAAGAGAGGATCCAGAACGCGGCGCGGGCTTAGCGCGCGATATAGGCGGGCGGAATCGGCACGGAAGGAATCGGTGAATGCGACCCGCGGACGAACTCAAACCAAGCCGGCACCGTCGCCGGCTTGCCATCGATGATTCCGGGGCGAAAACGCCAGCCTCCGCGCACCGCTGCCAGCAGTTCACTTTCCCACTTTGCATCGGAAGATTTCACAACCAGGACATTGCGAGGGAGCCCGGTTGGCCCGACGTCGAACGCCAATGTTACGGCGGCGTTTTCTTCCAGGTCCACGGTCGCGGGGAATTTGACCTGGATAAGAGCCGGGCGCGTTTCCAGGGCCGGCGACCGGAAAGCCGCGCGCACCACATGCCAGTCCCACAAAGTCCGCTGCGGGCGAAAGAAAACCTCCATATTGACGAGCACGGCCACGGGGCTCCCTTTCTTCGTTCCCGGTTTGAATCGCCACTCGCGGGCGTTCTCTACGGCCTTTTCGTCCAGGCCGAGGCCCAGCGGGCGAACTACCTGAATGTCGCGCGGCTGGCCGCTCGGGTCGACAACCAGCGACACCAACACGCTACCCTCAAGTTTTGCGAGGCGCGCTTCTTCGGTGTATGCCGGATTCGGCTTTGCGATCACAAAGGGCGCCGCAATATCGGGGCCTAGATGGAACACAGGGGATTGCGCGGCAGCGGCGGTGCAGCTTAATAATACGGCCCAACGGGGCAACGCAATCCAACCAGCCATGTAGCTAGCGCGCAAATTCTTTTATAGCGCAGCCGTCCGGAAAATAGCAGCCCCGAGTTGTTCTATGACTAGAAGCGCGATGCCGAGGACTCAATGAGTGGCGATTCCCTATCATGGGCTCTGCCGCTCGCGCGCTTTCGAATTCGCGATCGCGAGGCCACAACCCTGTTTCGAGAGCTGCGAAAACCCTTGCTTCGATACCTGGTGTGCCTGGGGCTTTCGCCGGATGAAGCGCAGGATGTGGTGCAAGACGCTTTTTTGAGCTTGCATCGGCATTTGTCGAGCGGCGGGTCGCAAGAGAATATGCGGAGCTGGTTGTTTCGCGTGGCGCACAATCAGGCGCGGAACCGGCAGAATAGTTATGAGCGGCGCTTCAGTTCGCCTTTGGAAGACGGCGTTGAAGCTGTGCTGGATGAAGCGACACCGGAGCGCGTGCTCCTGGAAAAGGAAAAATTCCAGCGTCTGGGAAATGCCATCCGGACGCTCGCTGGCGCTGAAAGGGAGTGCCTGGTGCTGCGAGCGAGCGGGTTGCGGTATCGCGAGATCGGCGAAGTGCTGGGAATCGCGACTTCCACGGTAGCCGATATTGTGGAACGCGCGGTGAAGAAGCTGGCGGAGAAATGCAATGTGTGAATATTCGGGAAGATTGATCGCGTGGCTGGATGGAGAACTGCCGGACGAGGAAGCGACCAACGTGGAATGGCACGTGGGGCAGTGCGTCGAATGCCGGAAGGCCGTGAGCGCGTATGAAGAAGTCAGCGGCGCTTTCCTGGCGTGTTATGAAGCCCAGATGGTAACGAAGCCAAAGCCGCATCCCTGGCGCTGGGCTGCCGCGTTCAGTGGCCTGGCTGCCGCTGCGGCAATCGTCGCGGTCATCCTTCTCGGGCAACCTCCAGCGGAAAAGCTTTCCTTCCATCCTCCGTCACCGCCATCTCCGGCTCTCGCTCCGATCATGGCCGCCAGTACGCGGATCCCGGTCCGACGTCACCCAGTTGCGGTCCCCCTGCATCGCCAATGGATCTCGGAGGAGCCAGTGGTAGAAGTCGCTCTACCGGCCGACGCGCTGTTTCCGCCAGGAGCGGTTCCGAAAGGCTTCAGTTTTATCGCGGATGTCCGTTTCCAACAGTAGTTTGTCAAAAGGAGATTTATCAGCATATGCAACGTACATTGATTCTGGCCTTGCTGGCTTCATCCTGTGCATTCGCGCAGCCCGAGACGAACCATGTCTTTGTTAGCGCAGGCGCCGTCGGCGGTGGATTCTCAAGGGTCTCCGCCTCTCCGGTGCAGGGCGCGCCTTATTCCGCGACTATCACCAATGAGTCCGTGCAGACTCTCGCGGACGGCAATCGGATCGTGCAGACCAGCACGGGAAACACTGCGCGAGATTCCATGGGCCGCACGCGCCAGGATGCGCCGTTGCCGCCAATAGGCAACATGTCGCCGGCCGATGCACCGCACTTGGTATTCCTTCAAGATCCGGTAGCGCAGGCGTCTTACACCCTGAACTTGACGGACAAGACCGCAGCGAAAGGGCCGTCCGTTTCAGGGATGGCGTTTGCGGGACCAACTACGAGCGTTTCAAACGGCGCGATGATTTCGCTCAAGGGTGTCGCGAGAGCCATTGCGCCACCTCCAGTGCCGATGCAGCAGACGCTCGCGATCCAGATTGCCGACGAAGGTCAAGTGCAGGCCGAAGATTTGGGGTCGAAGACCATGGAGAGCGTGAACGTCACCGGCACTCGCACTACCCGCATGATTCCCGCCGGGCAGATCGGCAATGACAAGCCGATCAGCATCGTGACTGAAGTATGGACCTCGCCCGAACTGAAGACGGTGGTCTATAGCAAGCGCAGCGATCCTCGCATGGGCGATCAGACGTTTCAACTCACCAACATCGTGCTCGCGGAGCCCGATCCGTCGTTGTTTACGGTTCCTTCCGATTTTAAGGTCCTGGACGCTTCCGGGCCAATCATGTACAAGACGTCGGGCATACCCGCGCAGTAGCGGCTCCCGGAGCGTACTAGAACATCGTTCGCGAATACACGCCGGTGGGCGATTCAGGTGAGGTGAGATAGCACTCGGCGGCGTAAGTGACCTCGCCCGGTTTCAAGGCGGAGGCAAAGTTGGTGGCTCGCGCCGATCGGTCATTGGCCCAATCGCGAACTTTGCCGCTGACTGGATCGAGACTTTCTGGCGTGCCGAATGAACTCGGCCGAAGGGACTGGTTTCCCAGCACGTAACGCTCGGTCACTACGGGATAGCCCCGGTTGCTGCATTTTCCAGAGGCCGTCTGCGGACAATCCGATGGGTGAACCATGCGAATCTTGCTGAGGATGAGAACGCCTTTTCCGCCTTGGATGTCGATGCCGATGCCCTCAGCCACACTGAGCGCGATGTTCTGATTAGCCTTTTGCGAGAAGTCGACGCCCTGCGCGTACATGCTCCCCACGTCATGGCTGATCTGATAAGCATGCTCGCTGCGGCTGGCATTATTTGTGACCAACACAATGCCAATGGAAAGTGGAATCAGGAAGATGGCGCCCAAAACGTAGAGCTGGAGCGAGGTGGTGCCGGGATGTTTTGGGCGGCGCAACATGGGTGAAGCTCCACCTTACGCGATGTGCGGGCGACTTTCCAGACTGTCTTGCCGCCAATTTCGCGGGGATTCCGACTTAGTACTTTCCCATTGGTTAGTTTCACCTCGAACAATCGTTACCTACGCCTCCCAGTACCCGAGCGGCAGAAGTTATAAGAGCGGCCAGACGGTTATCGATCTGGTTACTAATATCGTTACCAACGAAATCAGGGTTTCCAAGAATCCCATGGCATCGCGCCGTCGCGCACCACGTGTCCTCAGCGGAAACGGCGATTAAATGCTGCCGGGCATCGATGGCCAACAAGAAATCACGCATCAACAGCAGCTCTCCAATCGTGGATTACACTCGCACAAGTCGACTCAGTCCTAAGCCGCCTGGCCGGCGCGAAGCCGCTAATCCAGCAAGCGTTCGCGCGCTGCGTTAACGCCGGATGGCAAGCGCGCCCGTTGTTTCGGACACGGGCTCGAACTCGGTTTCGGTGATCGACGCGGCGTCGCGGAAGGAACTGACGCGAGTCGCGGTGGGGAAAGATCCGAAGCGACTGATCGCGGTGGATTTGCCGCAAGTCGGAAGCAAGGCGTCTAGAGAGATCGCAGAAGGTCGTCCAGCGCTTGGTCCACCTTCAGTGCTTTGCGCCTAGCAATGTCATAGAGCTCTTTCAAAGCGTTCCACGCCTTCTTTTCACCCTCAAATTCGTAGCCCGGGGGGAAATCACTCGCAGTCGCGGTGTCTAGGAGTTTGCCAAGTCCATCGTAGAAGCGGATGGCATATTGGTACGACGGTTCGCCGTAGTTATACCCTTCGACCTCCTGCGCTATCGTGACAGCGTAGCCTTTGAACGTAGCTTGAAAGGCCTGTTCGTCCGAGGTCTCGGTCCAGGGAACACGGTCCTCATCAGACATCTTTCGAAGACGATCGATCAGCGTGCCGAGTCTTTTGATATCTGGCATAGCTATATTCCTGTCTGTCTTATCGACAACATGACCTTGTCTAATTCGTCGAGCTGTTGGGTCACTATACGGTTAAATCTGGCTAGATTCAATTCGGTGAATCGGTTGGCGGCGCGCGCAGTCTCAACCTGATGTTCCATCGTTCGGAACTGAACAGCCGCGCCAGCCAAAATGGTCTTTTGCTCGTCGGTGAGGTCCGGATTCAGTGTCTGTATAGATGCTAACAACCGACGGAGCACAGACTATCTATCAGGAACCAGTTCCCACGCTCGCGCTCTATGAAGTCGCTTGATTTCATCCATAATCGTGATCGCTGATGAGAACTCACCCAGCGTGTTTACCCGCGATAGCTGCGCCTTGGTCCCCTCAGCGGCTTGCCGTGCGGCAACTGCCGCCGTCTGAGTAGTGTCAAAATCGTCACAATAAAGCCAAGGATGGTAACTAAATTTCCCCAGCTGTTTACAAGGAACGCGCCCATGGCATCACTAGACACTTTAGCAATCTGCTGACACGACCGTCGGCCTGCGACCATACAATTGGTAGCAGAAATGGCGAAGAAGAAATCCGCATCATCTCCGCGAGAAAAGCGATTTCCCGCGAGCGTGCTCTTTACGAGACCGCTCGCTGACAGGCAACGGCGAGAACTGCAGCGGCTTCGAGCGATGCCGGATTCAGAAATTGACTTGTCCGATGCGCCGCCACTAGAACCTTTGCCGTCGGAAGTCGAGGTGGGTCGTTTCTATCGGCCGATCAAAAAACTCGTCAGTCTGCGCCTGGACGCCGATGTGCTCGCCTGGTTTCGGGCGCGGGGAAGAAATATCAAACTTACATGAATGAGGTTTTACGGCGCGAAATGCAGACCCACCCTCGCCGTTCAGTGAAAAGTTAGCCAGCCCGCATCCGAACGCGTTATCCAATCATCAAATCGTTGGCGTGCGAGTGCCGGGCCAAGGTCCGGCGAGCCTCGAATGTTATCCTGAAAATAAATGACTTACGACTTGATTGTGATTGGGAGCGGCCCGGGCGGCTACTCCGCGGCGGTTCGCGCCGGTCAATATGGCTTGAAGACCGCGATAGTCGAAAAAGATCCCAAGCTCGGCGGAACCTGCCTGCACGTCGGATGCATCCCCACCAAGGCGCTCCTCCATACCGCGGATCTGTGGGAGCACTTCGTTAACCCTGGCGATGAGGGCATCCAGTGCGAAAACCCACGGCTGGATTACGCCAAGGTGCTTGATCGCAAGAACAAGATCGTCTCGAAACACGCCAAGGGCGTCGAGTTCCTGATGAAGAAGAACAAGGTCGACTGGGTGAAGGGCTATGGAACCATCCAGCCGCGCTCAGGCGACGGTCCGATTCAGGTGGAGGTGAAGTCGGAAACGGGCGCACAAACGCTTGAGACCAAGAATGTCATCATTGCTACCGGATCGGAAGCGCGTATGCTTCCTGGGTTGGAACCCGATGCGAAGGCGATTCTGACTAATATCGAGATCCTGGATCTGCCCGTCATCCCCAAGACCATGCTGATCATCGGGGCGGGCGCCGTGGGCGTGGAGTTTGCATCCATCTTCAATCGCTTCGGCACCAAGGTCACGGTGCTCGAAATGTTGCCGCGCCTGGTGCCGGTGGAAGACGAAGAGGTTTCTAAAGAACTGGAGCGCTATTTCAAGAAGACCGGCATCCGATGTGAAACGGGCGCCAAAGCCGAGAACATCACGCGCACCGAGAATGGCGTCCGCCTTTGTGCCGCGCTCGCCAACGGAAAGCGCGAGGACATGGAGGCCGAGACGCTGCTGGTGGCCGTCGGGCGTAAGCCGAATACCGAGAATATTGGTCTGGATAAGCTGAAGGTCCAATTGGATCGCGGTTTCATCAAAGTTGACGAGCATCAGCTTACGGGTGAACCGGGCGTCTACGCGATCGGCGATGTGGTGGCCGGAACGCCGCAACTGGCGCATGTCGCGACCATGGAAGGCATGGTGGCGGTGGCGCACATGGCTGGTAAGCCGTCGAAACCGATCAATCGCAATCGCATCCCGGGATGCACGTACACCGAGCCCGGGATCGGGAGCGTGGGCCTTGCGGAAGCTCAGGCGCGGGCGCAGGGATACGCGGTAAAGGTGGGCAAATTCCCGTTCGTGGCCAACAGCAAGGCGACTATCTTGGGAAGTCACGACGGCTTCGTGAAGGTAGTGGCCGAGGAGAAATACGGCGAGATCCTGGGCGTTCACATCATTGGGCCGGAGGCGTACGAGCTCATCGCCGAGGCCGTGCTCGCCATGGAAGCCGAGGCTACCGTGGAGACGCTGATGGGCACCATCCACGCTCATCCGACGTTGTACGAAGCGATGGGCGAGGCGTTCAACAACGTTTACGGGCTCACCATCAATGCCTGAAGGCCTCGCCTTCGAAGTGCAGGACCTGGGGCGCATGCGCTACGGAGATGCGCTCGCCATCCAAAAAGACTTGGCCGAGCAGCGCAAACAGGGTTTGATTCCCGATCAGCTTCTGTTCGTCGAACATCCGCACGTCATCACGCAGGGGCGCAATGGCCACGCCGAAAACCTGCTGGCGAGTGAAGACGCGCTGCGTAGCGCGGGGATCGAGTTCTATCCCACCAACCGCGGCGGCGACATCACTTATCACGGGCCCGGCCAGATTGTCGGCTATCCAATCGTGGATTTGCGAGAATGGAAGCGCGACGTGGTCGCTTATGTGCGGGCCATCGAGCAAGTAATCATCGATGCGCTCGCGGACTTCGGCCTTGTAGCCGGGCGAATTCCGGGCTGCACCGGCGTTTGGGTAGACGGAAAGAAAGTGGCCGCAATCGGCGTGCATATCAGCCGCTGGGTCACTTCACATGGGTTTGCGTTGAATCACACCACCGATTTACGCTACTTTCAGTACATCGTTCCCTGTGGGCTAACGAAGCCGGTCACCTCCATGCAGGAGCTGGGATCGGGTTCGAGCCGCGAACAAGTGCTCGCCGCGTTGTCGACTAGCTTTGCGCGCCAGTTCCATAGGCAGCCGGGCATCGAGCAACGAACTGGTGACCAACCAAGCCGCGACCTTGAGGGAGCGGGCGTTTCATATACGGAGACATATTCATGACTGACGTAGTAATGCCTCAAATGGGCGAAAGCATCGTGGAGGGCACCCTGACCAAGTGGCTGAAAAAGGCCGGGGAGCACGTGGATCGCGATGAGCCGCTGTTTGAAATTTCCACCGACAAAGTGGATACCGAGATTCCTTCGCCTACCGCAGGCGTATTGAAAGAAGTTCTGGTGGAAGAAGGCAAGACAGTGGCGATCAGCACGGTGGTGGGTCGCATCGAGGAAGGGGCCGGAAACGGGGCGTCTGCACCAGCGCCCGCAGCGGCGAAAGCCGTTCCCGCTCCACCTGCACCGCCAGCGCAGAAAGCAGCACCCGCACCGCCTCCGGCTGCGAAAGCACCCGCGCCTCCCGCTCCCAAACCGGAGGCTTTGCCCGAACCGGTTGCACATTCCGCTGGCCCTTATCCAATTCCAGTGGAAGAGCCCGCCCGGGCCGTGGAAACCGAGACACCGGCGGGTCCGTTGTCGCCGCTGGTGCGCAAGATGGCGCGCGAGTATGGCATCGATCTCAAGCAGGTGCAAGGCAGCGGCGCCGGAGGGCGCATCACCAAACAAGATTTGGAAGCGTATATGTCGGCGCAAGGCGCGCGGACCATGGCTCAAGCGAGCGTGACACAACCGAGCGCGCCGTCGACCGCAGTCACAACAACCGGATCCTCCACCCCCACCGTTTACACGCCCCCGGCTCCCTCGGCGCCGCCTGCCGCGCCCACTCCCGCAATAATGCCGCGCGCCGAAGCACCTCGTGCGCGCGTGGAACCGATGAGCGTGATGCGGCAGCGCATCGCCGAGCACATGGTGATGAGCAAGCGCATTTCCGCGCACGTCACTACTGTGCACAAAGTCGACATGACGAAAATCGCCAAGATGCGCGAGCGGAACAAGGGCGAATTCCAGGCGCGCTACGGTTACTCGCTCACCTTCCTGCCGTTCGTCGCGAAGGCGGCGGCGGAAGCGATCCGGCATTTCCCGATCGTGAACGCTTCCATTGAAGGCACCAACATCATTTATCACAACGAAATCAATATCGGGATCGCAGTGGCGCTGGAAAACGGTCTGATTGTGCCGGTGATCCGCAACGCCGACGAAAAAAATGTGGTCGGGCTGCAACGTTCAATCGTAGACTTGTCGACGCGGGCCCGCTCACGCCAGCTAAAGCCCGATGAAGTGCAAGGCGGAACATTTTCCATCACCAATTTCGGCAGCTTCGGCAGTGTTTTCGCGACGCCCGTGATCAACCAGCCGCAGGTGGCCATCCTGGGGGTGGGCGCTGTGGAGAAAGTGCCGGTGGTAGTGGACGACGCCATCGCGATTCGTTCCATCGCCTATCTTGCCCTGACCTTCGATCACCGCCTGATCGACGGCGCGCTGGCCGATCAGTTTACCGGGAAGGTGAAATCGATTCTCGAGAACTGGTCTGAAGAAGTTTTGTGACCGCGGAGGAAATCTTCGTTCAGTTCTCGGCTGAAAAGCTGGAACAGTTGCATGGCCGCATCCAGGATTGCCTGACGCGTCTGTCGCCGGAGCAGATCTGGACGCGCAATTCGGAAAACGAAAACGCAGTCGGCAATCTGGTGCTGCATCTCTCGGGGAACGTTCGCCAGTGGATCGGCTCGGGCGTGGCCGGTTTGCCGGACCATCGCAAACGCGACGCTGAATTTGATGCACGTGGCGGAAAAGCGCCTGCGGAGCTTCTCAGGACGAGAGTGGCGGAAGCCATCGGCATCATCCGTGCAACACCGGCTGCCCGGCTGACTGAGCGCATTACGCCGCAGGGCTACGATGTCACGGTCCTCGAAGCCATCGCCCACGTTGTGGAGCACTTCTCGCAGCACACCGGGCAGATCATTCTGCTGACGAAGATGCTGACCGGCGACGATCTGGGCTACTACCAGCATCTTCGGGGCTCGGGCCGGGGAGTCGGCGCTCCACTCCCTTAATTTCGGCGTACATTTCCTTCTGCCATACTTATATGGCAGAATTGTACATATGAAGAAGACGCTCAACGTCGATGAGAAGCTCTTCGAAGAGGCCAAGGCGGCTTGCGGTGCAACCACGGATACGGAAACCGTTCGGTTGGGCTTAGAAGCCCTCGTGCGCCACGCTGCTTACCAGCGCCTCAGCGCCCTGGCGGGAACCGAACCCAATGCGCAGGACGTGCCAAGACGGCGAGAACCGCCGCGTGCCAGACGAAAAACAGCTTAATGGTGTTGATTGATACGTCGGTTTGGATTCGGTTCCTCATGGGTCGCGAACCCTTCGTCCGCGAACTCAAACGGCTCCTCGATGTGGGCGAGGCTGCTGCCCACGATCTGGTCCACGGAGAGTTGCTCATAGGCGATCTCGGCGGCCGCAAGAAACTGCTCGACGATTACGACAAACTGTTTCACGCTGCGAGCGTGCCTCACAGCGATGTTGTAGCCTTTGTCGAAATGCGGAACTTATACGGGCGCGGGATTGGCTGGATCGATGTTCATCTTTTGGCTTCTGCGCTAGTGAGCCGTTTGAAGTTGTGGACGGCTGATCCCCGGTTGTCAGTGGTCGCCGACGAGTTTGGCGTCGACTATCGAGCCCCCAACTAAGGGGGCGTTTTCTTTGAGCCGCACTCCCGACAATTTCAACCGCCTCGATTCGTTCATCAGGAACGAAAGTTTGTGCGCGGCCGCCGCGTAGCCAAGTCCCTCAGCGCGAATGTTTGACACGCAATTGCGCTCGGCGTCTGTCCGTCCGGTTCGAGGCTGCCAGGTGAGATAAGCGCCGAGACTGTCCGGCGAACTCAGGCCGGGACGTTCGCCGATGAAAACTACGACGATTCGCGCTCCCAGCAACTCGCCGATCTCGTCGCCGATTGCGACGCGGCCCTGTTCAACAATAGCGACCGGTGCGATACGCCAATCCAAGTTGCGCAGTAACAGTTCCAGCAACGGCACGGCATGACGATGCACCGCCAGGGATGAAAGCCCATCGGCGATCACGAAGGCGGCATCATACTCCGAGCGCAGGCAAGCCAACCGTTCGCGCGATTCCTCACCGAGGCGGCGTCCGAGATCGGGACGCTTCAAATATTCATTACGATTGGGCGCTGCGCTCGCCAAAGTGATCGATGGAATATTTCGCTCCTTCAGTTCCAGAACGAGCGATTTTACAGCCAGCGGCAAATGCACCGCATCGCGCGCCTTGGCATGGGCGAGTTGAAACTCAAGCAGAGCGCGCGTCGGAAGGCTGTTGCCTGTTAGGCCGAGTTCCAGGCGAGCCGGTGTGTAATCGCGAAGTCTGATCATGCTTCCAGCAGCAGCGCCGCCATCCGAGGCAACTCCTGCCGCACCTGCTCAAACCACGCTTCGAATTCGGGCGCGGGCCGCAAGCCGAACACACTGCGCAGATACAGCGCGTCATGAAACGACGTGCTCTGATAGTTGAGCATCACGTCATCGGCGCCCGGGACTCCCATGATGTAGTTGACCCCGGCGGCGCCCAACATGGTGAGCAGCGCGTCCATATCGTCCTGATCGGCCTCGGCATGGTTGGTGTAGCAAATATCACAGCCCATCGGAAGGCCTAGCAGCTTGCCGCAGAAATGGTCTTCCAATCCCGCGCGCAGGATCTGCTTGCCGTCGTAAAGATACTCCGGGCCAATGAACCCTACCACGGTATTCACCAGGAGCGGTTTGAAATGCCGCGCCAGCCCATAGGCGCGAGCTTCGCACGTCTGCTGATCCACGCCATGATGCGCGTTCGCCGATAGAGCGCTGCCCTGGCCGGTTTCGAAGTACATGACGTTGTTGCCAACAGTCCCGCGCCGCAACTCCAGCGCCTGCTCGCGCGCTTCCCGAAGCATTGCGATATTTACGCCGAATGAAGCATTCGCAGTTTCGGTGCCCGCGATGGATTGAAACACCAAGTCCACTGGAGCGCCGCGCCGCATCGCGTCCATCGTTGTGGTGACGTGCGCGAGCACGCAACACTGTGTTGGGATTCGGTAGGCTTCGCGGATATGGTCCAGCAACCGTAGCAGCGTTTCCACGCTCTGCAAATTGTCGGATACCGGATTGATGCCGATCACGGCGTCGCCGCTGCCATACAACAGACCATCAACGATACTGGCGGCGATGCCTTTTGGATCGTCGGTGGGATGATTAGGCTGGAGCCGGGTCGAAAGCCGCCCCGCGAGTCCCAACGTGTTGCGGAACCGCGTGACCACGCGAATCTTGGCCGCCACCGTAACCAGGTCCTGCAGCCGCATGATCTTTGAGACTGCGGCAGCCATTTCGGGCGTCAAACCCGGAGCCAGCGCAGCCAGAATTTCGCCCGTGGCATCTTCGCTGAGCAGCCAGTCGCGAAACTCGCCAACCGTGAGATGAGCTACAGTGGCGAACGCTCCGGAATCGTGTTCATCGGCGCTGAGCCGCGTGACTTCATCCGATTCATAGGGAATAACCGGTTCGGTGAGGAAGCCTTTTAGGGGAATATCACTCAGGGCCATCTGGGCTGCCACCCGCTCTTGGGCGCTAGAGGCCGAAAGGCCGGCCAGATCGTCGCCGGAACGGCCGGGCGACGCCTTGGCCAGCAATGTCTTCATGTCATCGAAACAATAGACAACATTGCCGATCGTGCTTCGGTATCCGCTCACGGCTGTGAATCCAGTGTAGACTGGATTGGCCGCTTGATTGCCCAGGAGTGATTGCAGAAACTCGGATGAAACGCCACCCCATGTTCGTCTTAACCTTCGTGATGGGCCTGCCGGCGGCGCTATACTAATAGTTTCAGGAGCGGATCATGAATACGTACTGGAAATTCGGCGCCATCGTGGCAGTTGTCATTGGTGTGCTGGCATGGCTCGCGATGGGCGGAGTCACCGAAAGCAAGACGTACTATAAAGAAATCAAAGAGGTCGCAAAGATGGGCCCGCAGGCCCAGGGCGAGCGTTTGCGCGTGAATGGCTATGTGGAACAAGGCTCCATCGTCCGCAATGGCGCGTCCGTCAGCTTCGTCCTGCATCAAACTCCCGGCATGCTCCAGAAGGATCCCGTACGGCTCGCGGTGGTGTACAGCGGAATCGATCCGCTGCCCGACACGTTCAAGGACAACGCGCAGGCTCTAGCGGACGGAAAGTTAGGACAGGACGGCGTTTTTCATGCCAGCAAAGTGCAAGCGAAATGCGCGTCCAAGTACGAAGCCAAGCCCCAAATGAAAACGGACGCGAAGCCTGCCATGAATCAGGCCAGAGCCCAGGCCACAAGCTAGTTCTGCTCGCGTTCCGTTCTGAGGACGGAACAAGCTCGAAATGGAAAATATCGGCGCTCTCTCGATTTTGCTCGCCTTCTGTTTTGCCGTGTACGCCGTGGTCGCCTCGGTGATCGGCAGGCTCAAGAAAAACTCCTTCCTCGTTGTCAGCGGCCAACGCGCGGTTTATTCGGTCTGGTTGTTGCTGACCGTCGCATCCGGGCTACTTATCTACTCCCTCCTCACGGGCGATTTCCGGCTGGCTTATGTGGCGGCGCACACCGATTCGTCCATGAAGAAGATTTACAAGTTCACGGCATGGTGGGGCGGACAGCAAGGCTCTCTGCTGTTGTGGTCGTGGCTGCTGGCCACCTACTCGGCTGTCGTGGTCTTCATGAACCGGCGCAAGTTCCGCGACATGATGCCGTGGGTGACGTCGGTCCTGATGGTCACCGAAACATTCTTTCTGATGCTGATCGCCTTTGTGCTGAGCCCGTTCGCCATCCTTGAGGCTGGCCGTGGCAATGTTGTGGAGGGCGTCGGCCAGGGTCTGAATCCGCTGCTGCAGTATTGGACGATGGTGATCCATCCGCCGATGCTGTATCTCGGCTATGTCGGATTCACGGTGCCGTTCGCGTTTGCCATCGGCTCGCTGATCACCAAGCAACCGGGCGATGCCTGGATTCACACTACGCGGCGCTGGACCATCGTGACGTGGCTGTTCCAAAGCGCGGGCATCTTGCTGGGTCAAGGCTGGGCATACGCGGTGCTCGGATGGGGCGGATATTGGGCCTGGGATCCGGTGGAGAATGCGTCGCTGTTGCCCTGGATTACCGCCACTGCATTCCTGCACTCGGTGATGATGCAGGAAAAGAAGGGCATGATGAAGGTGTGGAACATGGTCCTGATTTCCGGGACTTTCTTCCTGTGCATCTTCGGAACATTTTTGACGCGCTCTGGCGTGGTGAGTTCCGTGCACGCCTTCGCGCAATCGCCCATCGGTAAGTATTTCGTCATGTTCCTGGCGGTCGGCATCGCAGCCACGGTGATCCTGATTCTGGAGCGCTTGAAATATCTGAAAAGCGAGGCGCGGCTGGAAAGCGTGGTATCGCGCGAGTCCAGCTTCATGTTCAACAACCTGATCCTGGTGGCCAGTTGCTTCGCTGTGCTGTGGGGCACCATGTTCCCGGTGATTTCTGAAGCCGTGACGGGCGAAAAGATCAGTGTGGATGCGCCGTTTTTCAATCGTATCAACATTCCGATCGGTCTCGCGCTGATGCTACTGACGGGCATTGGCCCGCTGATCGCTTGGCGCAGAAGCTCGCTCGAAAGCCTGAAGCGCGCGTTCCTGATTCCGACCATCGCCGGAGTGGCGCTGATGGTGGTGCTGGCAATTTTGGGCGCATATGAACATCCTTACGCGCTAGTCTCGTTCGGACTATGCATGTTCGTGACCGCTACCATCGTCACCGAGTTCTGGAAAGGCGCGTCGGCCATTAGCGCCAAGAACGGCATCGGGTTCATTCCGGCGGCCATCGAGCTGACGCACCGCAACACGCGGCGCTACGGCGGATACCTGGTTCACATGGGTATCGTGTTCATGTTTATCGGCTATACCGGCGCGGCGTTCAACCAAGACATCACCAAGGAAGTGGCGCCCGGCGGCGGCACGGATGTTGGTCACTACAATCTGCGAATCGCGAAAATCGAGTCGGGCGAGAACGACACTTACGCCTGGCAAAGGCTGGCGGTGGACGTGTCTCGCAATGGAACCGCTTTGGGCACGCTCTTTCCCGAGCGCCGTCTTTACAAGGCCAGCCAGCAGCCAACGTCGGAGGTGTCTATTCGGAGACGCCTGAACGAGGATTTCTACATTAATTTCGCGGGTCTTTCGGCCGACAACAAGCGCGCCGTGATCCAGGCTTACGTGTTCCCGTTAGTGTCATGGATCTGGATCGGATTTTGGGTGCTCGCGTTCGGCACCATCGTCTGCCTGATTCCCAATAAAGTTCGTTTGTCTTATGCCCGGACGCAAGTAGTAGGAGTTGCAGAGAAACATGCGACCGTTGAGAACTAGCCTTCTGGTTCTGAGCGTGCTGGCGCTGAGTGCGCTGGCGAATGTGGGTTTAGCTCAGTCCGCTGAGGAGCTGGAGAGCCCGGCGGTGAACCGCGTTGCCGACCGCTTAAATTGCCCGTGCGGTTGCAAGACGAACATGGCTTGCCGCATGGACCCATACCCTTGCCGCACCTGTTGGGAAAACAAGAAAAAGATCCTGAAGATGGAGCAGGCCGGAATGTCGGATCAGGCTATCCTGGCCTCATTCGCGAGTGAAATGGGCCCGAATGTGGTGGTAGTTCCACCGGGCATCCTGGGTTCGCTTTCGTTTTACACGGCTGCGGCCCTGGGTCTCATCCTGGTGGTATTCGTGATCCGCAAGTATCGCCGCAAGGAAGTTGCGGTCGCCGCCGGTGCACCGCCGCATGATCCGCTTTTGGATCGCTATCACGATCAGATCGAGAAGGAAGTGGAAAAGCTCGATTGATGGTTCTTTCCGCAGCCGTTGTCCTGGTGGTGGGGACTCTTCTGTTTACTCTGTTCGTGCGTTCCCAAGACGTGCCCGATGCTCCCGCCGTGTCGCCCACAGCGCACTTGGAAGAGCGCAAGGCGCAGATCTACGAAAACCTGCGCGATCTTCAATTTGAGTTTCGCCTGGGCAAGTTATCAGACGCCGATTACCAGAAGACCAAAGTCGATTTGCAGCTTGAACTGGCGAGAGTACTGGCGGAGATCGATGCGACACCGGCACCGGCCCCCGTCAAACCTCCGCGCCAGCAACCGGCGCCCAAAGTCTCCAATAAATGTCCCCATTGCGGGGCTCAGTTCCCCCAACCCTTGAAGTTCTGCGGCGAATGTGGAAAGGCTATGGCATGACACGCGCGGCACTTTGCCTTTTGCTGGCGATCGCGCCCGCTTTGGCGGCCGTCGATGGCGTGATCATTAACGGCACCACCGGCCAGCCGGAGCCGAACACGGTGGTCCAGCTCATCCAGCCCACCCAGGCCGGAATGCAAAATCTCGGCAGCACCAAGACCGACGCGCAAGGCAAATTCAGTTTCGACAACAACGACGATTCCGGCCCTCGCCTGATTCAAGCGATCTTCCAGGGCGTGCAATACAACAAAATGGTGCCGCCCGGCATGCCGTCCACCGGCGTTCAGATCCCGGTGTTCGCCTCAACCAACAAAGCCGGCACCGCGAAAGAGACGCAGCACTTCATCGTGCTCCAGCCGGGCGACAAGGAAATGACCGTCAATGAGGGATTGCTGTACGTCGGTGATCCCAGCCTCACCTACTACGATCCGGTCAACGGCTCGGTCCGCTTCTACGTTCCACCGGACGTCAAAGGGCCCATCGGAGTCACCGTGAATCCGGCTGGCGGGATGCCCATCCAGCGGCCCGCTCTGAAGACCAAAGAGCCGAACATCTACAAGATTGACTATCCAGTCCGGCCCGGCGAGACCCGCTTCGACTTGAACTACACCCTTCCAACCACCAGTCCCATGATCTTCACGGATCAGCTTCTGCACGCCGACGCATCATCGAACCTGGTGGTCCCCAATGGCGTCACGGTGAAGAGCGACGATCTGGAACTGGCGGGGCAGGAACCCAAAACGCAAGCCAGCATCTATCGCATCAAGAACGCGAGCTTCAAAGTGGAAGTGGACGGGACGGGCATCCTTGCGCCGCCGGCGCAGTCGGAAGGTTCGGGTGACGACAACGGCCAGCCTCAGGTCCAGGAAGTGCGGCCCCGGATATACGAAAGCATGTACTGGATTTTAGGGATGGCGTTCGCGATCCTTGGTTTGGGATCGGTGCTGTTGGCGCGGAACGCCGCGAAGTAGCCGCCTATTTCGGCGGGCGCACGTCGAACATCACCATCTCTTTGCCGTCCGGCAATGTGCAGTGCAGGAACGTCCCGCCCATTTTTCCTTCCTTCAACGGATAAATGGTGATGGTCACTTTGTCGCCCGGATTCAAGGTGCGCTTGCTCCAGCCACGCCTGCCCAGAAAATTGGGACTCATGCCCTCGATGCCCCAGGTGTCGACGCCGCCTTTGTCGTTCGGAACGTCGATCCAGGTCCAGGTGTGCGGATTGGTCCACTGAAAATCCTTGATGGTCCCGGTGAGGGTGACCTGTTTCGTCATGTCGAACATGTCAAAAGAGTGATGCGCCAACGCTGGAATTGCAACGCAAATGGCTATGAGAGCGGCGAACTTTAATTTCATTCGATGTCTCGCTTTAGTGCTGAAGATTGATTCCGGCCTTCCCGGAAGCGTCCACAGAGTTGCGGTTATTCTGCTGGCAGATGTACTCGGCCAGGGTCCAATCGGGGTGACGCGAGTAGGTGACGGTCTTGGTCCACGGCTTCGCCAGCGCTTCCGGATCGTCGATGGTGGTGGTGATTTCGAGCATCTTCGGATCTTTCAAGTGAAAGCGCTCCACGATATGCATCTTCTCGCTGTGCTGCGTACCCATATTCATGCCGAGCGGCGTGTCCGTGCTGAATCCCACCGAATCCACCACCAAAGTATCGCCGTCCCAATGTCCGATCGAGTTACCGTTGTAGGTCAAATCGGGATCGTCGGGATGCTTCCGGCCATCGGTATAGATGTGCCGCACCTGCATAAACGCTTCGGCGATCACGGTGACCATGCCCGGCGTGTAGAGGATTTCGATAGGATAGGGCTCGCCCATAATGCCAGGCATTCCGGGTGGCACGCAGTTCGCCGATGGCGTATCGTGCGGAGGATTGGCCTGAAAAGCCTTGAGGATTGCTTCGTACTTCGGCGTGAGCGAGAGCGGCTGTGGTGGCGCGAATCCTCCGCCGCGGCCGAAAGTCATCTCCCAGACTCCATTCAAATCAGGCAATTGCGCGATGGACGCCCACGTCCCGCCAGGCAATTTGCTCGCATCGGCCGCAAAGCTTCGAGCGGGGGCAAACACGATCAGGCCAAGGGCAATAACGGGAAAAACTAAACGGCGCCTATACATCAATGTTTTCCTTCAATCGACTACTATACCAGCCACGAAGCACCGGCCACCAGCCACTTGGCGCGTTGGTCCACTTCGCACACCCTTGCTTCACAGGGCCCCAGGTGTGAAAATGGTATCGGAAATCCACTTCGAAATCACATAAGAAATGGACCAGCAAGAGACGCCTTCCGCGGTCAACACGGCTCCCAGCATGAGCCCGCCTGTGCCGGCCAAACGTTCCCTCTTGGGATCGGTGGCCCACTGGGCGCGCGATCTGATGATCTCGGTGGTGCTGGCGATCTTCGTCATCCTGTTCATCTATCAGCCGGTGAAAGTGGAGGGCACCAGCATGATGCCCACGCTCGACGATCAGGAGCGGATCTTCATCAACAAGTTCGTCTATCGTTTCCATTTCGGCAACATCGATCGCGGCGACACGGTGGTTTTCTGGTTTCCGGGCGACCCCAGCAAGAGCTACATCAAGCGCGTGATCGGAATGCCGGGCGACCGTGTGGCAGTGGATGACGGTAAGGTGATCGTCAATGGGCAGGCGCTGGTGGAGAACTACGTTCCGGCCGAGTATCGCGATCAGAGTTCCATGTCCGAGCGCGTAATTCCCGACGACGAGTATTTCGTGCTGGGCGATCATCGCAGCTCCTCCAACGACAGCCGGGCCTGGGGCATGGTGCCGCGCCGCTACATTTACGGCAAGGCTGTGTTCATTTACTGGCCGCTGGATAAGATGGGCCTCCTGCGCTAACGTACTTCTCTTTTCCCTCGCTCCGCTGGGTTATTCTGAGTTCATTCCATTATGAAGAAGGAATCCTTCGATCCCGGCTTAACAACGCAGTTCAGCGGTGAGCTGCGCCGCACCATTAACGCGGACGGCTCCTTTAACGTAAAACGCAGCGGATTGCGGTGGCGCGACTCCAATCCCTATCTCATGCTGATCGACACCACGTGGACGCGGTTTCTTTTCGTCGTGTTTGCGGCCTTCTTGACCGTGAATATGATCTTCGCCGCCTTCTATCTGATGATCGGGATCGAACACCTCAAAGGACTCGAGTCCGATATGAGCGCCTTTGCCAACGCTTTCTTCTTCAGCGTTCACACGCTGACCACCGTCGGCTACGGCAATGTTTATCCTGAAGGCGCTTGGGCCAACGCCATTTCGTCGATGGAAGCCGCTACCGGATTGATGGTTTTTGCGATTGCGACCGGACTTCTTTACGGCCGGTTTTCAAGGCCCTCCGCGCGCATTGTCTACAGCAAAAAAGCCATCGTCGCTCCCTATCAGGATGGAACCAGTTTGCAGTTCCGCGTCACCAACGCGCGCAAGAACGTGCTCATGAATATGGAAGCTCGTGTTCTGCTGATGACAGTGGATAATAGCGAAGGACAACTGAAACGCAGTTTCGTCGACCTGCCACTCGAACGGCAGGGCGTCTATTTCTTTGCGCTCACCTGGACGATTGTCCACCCTATCGATTCCGACAGTCCGTTCTTCGGAAAGAGCGCCGCAGACCTGGCCAGGCTGTCGGCCGAACTATTGATTTTGATTCAAGGATTCGACGACACGTTCAGCCAAGTGGTCCATTCGCGTTATTCCTACCGCCACGACGAGATGGTGTGGGGCGCGAAGTTTATTCCCTCGTTCAAAGTGGATCCCAAGGGCGACCTGGTGGTGGAAGTGGACCGCATCGACGAAATGAAGCTGGTGGGGTAGTCAGTGGAGACCGTCTTCGCCAAGGATCGCGTTGAATGGCGGCGCTGGCTCGCGAAAAACTTCTCGCGTCGCGAAGAGATTTGGCTGGGCTTCTACAAGAAAGCATCGGGGAAGCAAACCGTCTCTTACGACCACGCCGTGGAAGAGGCGTTGTGTTTTGGCTGGGTAGACGGCATGAAAAAGAAGCTGGACGAGGAATGCTACGCGTTCCGCTTCACGCCGCGGAAGCTCCGGAGCCCATGGTCGAAGTCGAATATTCAACGCGTGGAGCGGCTGATTGCTGAAGGAAAGATGATGCCCGCGGGGCTGAAAGCGTACCAGGCAGGCGATCGCCGTGAGGTTCCCCCAATGCCCACGGAACTGCCGAAAGTGCTCGAAGACCAATTTCGCAAGCAACGCGTGGCTTGGTCGAATTACGAAAAGTTTCCGCCTGGTTATCGCCGTTTGACTATCGGCTGGGTGGCGAGTGCGAAGAAGGAAGAGACCCAGCGCAAGCGCCTGGAGAAGCTGATCGACCACTCGGCGCGCAATGAACGCATCACCTTTATGTAAATCATCGAGTTTATGTAGAAGACAGCGCTGGTACCACTTGTTCCCAGACCTTGGCTGCGATCGCCTCCGGGGTGCCTCGTCCGTCAATTAACCTGAACCGCCGGGGTTCGTTGCGAGCGAGTTCGTGATAAGCCTCGCGGACCTTATGATGAAACTCGATGGACTGCTCTTCCAACCGTGTTTCCAGGCCTCCGCGCGCTAGCGCCCGCGCCAATCCGGTCTCGGTGTCGATGTCAACGCAAATAGTTAAGTCCGGGATCAAGCCGTGGCACGCGATACCATCGAGATCCAGCACCGTGTTCGTTCCCAACCCGCGGCCCGCGCCTTGATAGGCGAGGGAGGAATCCGTGAATCGATCCGAGATCACGATCTTGCCTTCGGCAAGCGCCGGCAAAATCCACTGTTCGACATTTTGTGCGCGTGCCGCGAACATCAGCAGCAGCTCGGCGGTCGGCATCAGCTCTTTGTTGGCTGGATCTAGAAGAATGCGCCGGATCTGCTGGCCGATCGGGGTGCCGCCGGGTTCCACGGTTTCGAGCACCGGCCGTCCTTGGCCGCGCAGACGTTCGGCCAGCATACGAGCTTGCGTGCTTTTGCCGCTGCCGTCCGGCCCTTCAAAGGTGATGAAGAGGCCGCGATCAGTCGTAGACATAGTGCAGGACCTTCTTCAGATCCTCCCACGCTTCCTTTTTCGCGTTTTGATTGTAGGGCCGCAGTAAATACGACGGATGGTAAGTGACCATCACCTGAATGTCGCGCCAGTTGTGCCATTTTCCGCGCAGCCGGGTCACGCCGTCTTTGGTGTTCAGCACGGCCTTCGCCGCGGTGGATCCGAGCAAACAGATCGCTTTGGGGCGGATGGCTTGCAGTTGGCGATAAAGAAACTGCCCGCAGATTTCCATCTCATCCGGCTGCGGCGTGCGATTTTCCGGCGGCCGGCACTTCACCACGTTGCAGATGTAAACGTCGGAGCGCTTGATCGGAATGCCCTCCTTGGACGCCGTGCCTTCGATCATCTGCGTGAGCAATTGGCCGGCGCGGCCGACGAACGGAAAGCCTTGCGCGTCCTCATCGGCGCCCGGACCTTCTCCTACGAATACCAGCCTGGCTTGCTCGTTGCCCGATCCGAAGACGATCTTGTTGCGGGCTTCGTGCAGCCGGCAGCGCTTGCAATCGCCGATATCGCCGAGGATGTTCAGCAGCGAGTCCTGCGCGGGTTCAAGTTTGGGAATTTGCACGGTGGCTGGTGGCTGGTGGTTGGTGGCTGGCACCGGAGAAGCAGCCCGGCGATACACAGTTTTGATGCCGAGGTCTTGGTAGAACTCCAGCCGGCGGCGAACTTCGTCCTTCGTCATTGTGCGGCGTGAACGGCGCGGCGAAGTTTCAGCACCTGATCGAAGATACGGTCGGCGATCTCGCGTTTTGGAGCGCGCGAAAGCGGAATGGTTTCGCCGGTGCGCAGCACCAGCACCACTTCGTTTTCGTCAGCTTCAAAGCCGGTGGCTTCCTGGTTCACCAGATTGGCGACCACCATGTCGCAGTTCTTCGATTCCATCTTCTGGCGGGCGCTTTCAACCAGGTTCTGAGTTTCCGCCGCAAACCCGATCAGCAGCCGGTCGCCTTTCTTGCGCCCCAGTTCAGCCAGGATATCGAGCGTTGGATCCAGATCGAGAGACATTCGCATCGCTGTTTTCTTTATCTTGTGCCGGGGCACCTGCGCAAGATGGTAGTCCGCCACCGCGGCCGCCTTCACGATGATACTGGCTTCGCTCAAGTGAGCGAGTACGGCGTCGTGCATTTCAAGAGCAGTGCGCACATGCACTACGCGCACACCATGCGGCTCGGCCAATTGTACGGGGCCTGAGACCAGGATCACTTGCGCGCCGCGTTGTGCCGCTGCTTCGGCCAGAGCGTAGCCCATCTTGCCGCTGGATCGGTTAGAAATGAAGCGCACCGGATCGAGCGGCTCCTGCGTGGGGCCGGCCGTGATGAGAACCATCTCCCCTTCCAGATCGCGCGAATGAAAACTCAAGCCCGCGACCGCATCGGCGATTTTGTCGGGCTCGGCCAGACGTCCTGGACCGGTGGTGCCACAAGCCAGCAAGCCTTCTTCCGGCTCCACAACGATGTGCCCACGCTGGCGCAGCGCTGCCAGGTTCTCCTGGGTGGCCGGATGGGTCCACATATTGTTGTTCATCGCGGGCGCCAGAACGACGCGGCCGGTGAACGCGAGATACAGGGTGGTCAGGAAATCGTCTGCTAAGCCGCGCGCCATGCGGGCCAGCAAGTCGGCTGTCGCAGGCGCGATCACCAGGATTTGGTTGTCTTGCGCAACGGCGATATGTTCGATCGCGCTCGAAAGCGTGGCTTCCGGGCTTTCCGGCGAGCTTCCTGAAGGGAACAGCCCGGTAATTACTTTGTTCCCAGTGAGGCTGGCAAACGTCAGTGGCGTGATGAATCGCTGGGCCGCATCCGTCATCACCACCTGGACGCGCATGCCGCGCTCCATCAAGGCCCTGGCTAGCTCCGCGGATTTGTAGGCGGCGATTCCGCCACCCACACCCAGCACCACGTTCATGTCTATTCTTCTGCTACGAGTTCCTCAGGGACCACACGCAGGGAGTCGGTATACTTCACCAAGCCGCGCCGCACTTCCTCCATCGAGGTCACCGTCGGTTTCTTCGACGTGGTGGGGAGAAATGGGCGGGCGCCATTCTGCAATTGCCGCGCGCGCTTCGCGGCCACGATGATAAAGCGGTACGTGCTCTGCTCGTTGTCATCGGGGATCGAATACATCGCGTTGTTTCTCATTCTCTCTGCCATGCCGAAGTTACCTCTCTTAATTAATCTTAAAACTCTCGAGGATGGGCCCGAGTTCCTCTTCCATTCTGGCCTTGCGCAGACGCTCGGCTTTGACAATGGTAGCCAGGCGAGCCGAGGCTTCCTCAATATCCCGGTTGATCAGAACAAAATCGTACTGCGTGTAGTTCTGAACTTCCGCCGCCGCTCCCCGCAACCGGCGTTGAATCACCTCTTCGCTGTCTTGCGACCGCGAGCGAAGCCGCTGCTCCAGAACGTCCCGCGACGGCGGCAACACAAAAATGCTGATCGCCTGCGGAATCGCTACCTTCAATTGTCTCGCACCCTGGACATCGATGTCGAGTACCAGGTCTTTCCCCTCGCGCGTAGCGGCTTCGAATGTCTCGCGGTTGGTGCCGTAGTAATTGCCGAAAACCTCGGCATATTCCAGGAACTCGCCGCGTGACAGGCGATCCTCGAAGTCCTTACGGCTGATAAAGATATAGTCCACCCCGTTCACCTCTGTGGGTCGTGGCGGGCGCGTGGTGTAGGAGATCGAAAAGGCTAGGTTCGGGACCGTTTTGAGCAAGCGGTGGACCAGGGTGGACTTGCCCGAGCCCGAGGGCGCAGAGATGATGAAAACGGTTGTCACTCCCGGGGTGTCATTCAAGATTCAGCGCCTGTTCGCGGATCTTTTCGATGGCGGCCTTGGAGGCCAGCGCCAGTTCCGTGATGCGGAGGCCAAGATCGCCCAGCCCGCTGGTCTTCGACAGAATGGTGTTGGTCTCGCGGTTCAGCTCTTGCAGCAGAAAGTCGAGGCGTTTGCCGACTTCGCCGCCGGAATCGAGAATTTCGTCTAACTGCCGCGAGTGGATCTGCAAGCGCGAGATCTCCTCGCCAATATCGCCGCGGTCAGCCAGCAACGCGGCCTCTTGGGCCAGGCGCTGCGGATCGATCATCGTATTGCCGAGTAACTCTTGTAGCTTTTCGACCAGGCGTTTCTGGAAAACGGGGATTGCTCCGGTGCGAATCCTCTGCATTTCTTCCGAGCCGGTACGAATCGCTACGTTTTGCTCCCGGATGAACGCCGCCAGCTCCGCGCCTTCGCGCGCTCGAAACTGGTTGAGCATTTCCACCGCCTCTTCGAGCGCCGCCAGGATGGCCTTTTCGGCAGTGGCGTCGGGAGCCAGTTGCTCTGAAGCTCCCAGGATCCCCGGCAGCAACAGGATTCGATTCAGATCCGGCTGTGCATCCAGGCTCTCTTCCGCCGCCGCTTTGCGAAAGGCAGCCAAGTAGGAGCGAAACAGCGGCAGATTGAGACCGCCCGCCGCGCCGTTTGCGGAGCGTAACACGGAACAGCGCACGTCGACGTGTCCCCGGATTACCGAGCGTTTTAGTGCGGCGCGCATCACATGCTCCAGCGAGTCCAGTTCGGCGCCCAAATGAAAATGAAGATCCAGGCCGCGATGGTTGACGCTCTTCAGGCTGATGGTGATGTCGCCGTGCTCGATGTTTTTTTGGACGCGGGCGAAGCCGGTCATGCTGCGGATGGCCGCGGTTGTTTTCGTTTTGCTCAGGGATTCGGCTTTCACGGATTTACCAGGGGATCCGATAAGAATTGCAGCTCGTGGAGCCGCTGATAGATGCCGCCGTGATTGATCAATTCATCATGTGTTCCCACCTCCGAGATACGGCCCCGATCCACCACCACGATTTTGTCAGCCCGCCGGATGGTCGAAAGCCGGTGGGCGATCACGATCACCGTACGATTGCTCATCAACGTTTGCAGCGCCCGTTGCACCAGCACTTCCGATTCGGTGTCCAGATGGGAAGTGGCTTCGTCGAGAATGAGAATGGGCGCGTTCTTCAGCAGCGCCCGGGCTATAGCCAGCCGCTGCCGCTGACCGCCACTCAGCTTAGTGCCTCTTTCGCCGATGACGGTGTTGTAGCCTTCGTTCATCCGTTCGATAAACTCTTCAGCCAGCGCGTTGCGAGCGGCTTCATAGACCTCTTCGTCCTTCGCCTTCGGCCGGCCGTAACGGATGTTGTTAGCCACCGTATCGTTGAACAGAAAGGTCTCCTGCGCGACCATGCCGATCTGAGTACGAAGCGAGGCGATCTGGAGATCCCGCACATCCTTGCCGTCGATGCGGATAGCGCCTCCGGTGACGTCGTAGAACCGCGGAACCAGATTGGCCAGCGTGGTTTTTCCCGCGCCGCTCGGTCCCACCAGTGCGACTACCTCACCGGCGCGTACTTCTAAGCAAACGCCGCGCATGCAAAATCCGTTGGGCGCGTTTTGATAGTGGAAATCGATGTTGTCCAGCACAACCGCGTGCTGGAACTTGCCCAGCTTCACCGCGTTCGGTTTCTCGACAATTTGCTGATCGCGATCCAGATACTCGAAAACTTTCTGCGAGGCGCCCAGCGCCTGCTGAAAAATGTTGTGAATGCCAGCCAGGCGCTTCACTGGCTCATACAGCATCAAAAGCGCAATGACGAAGCTGGTGAACTCGCCCGCTGTCAAGGTTCCGCTCTTGATCTGGATGCGCGCGTAGCTGAGCAGGCCGACGATAGTGAGCGCGCCGAAGCATTCAATGAGCGGTGAAGATAGCGCTTGCTGAGCGATGTAGCGCAGGTTGCTGGATTTGAACCGCGCGGCAGCCAGGGCGAAGCGGTTGGACTCCACATCCTCGGCTCCGAACGATTTCACCACTTGATGCCCGCTGATGGTTTCCTGCAGGATTTGATTCAGATCGGCCGCTTCGTCTTGCGCCTTTCGGGTAGTCCGGCGGATGCGCCGCCCGATGCGGAGCGTCGGCACCAGCACAAACGGCAGCAATGTCAGGCTGACCAGGGCCAGCCGCCAATCCTTTTGGATTACCACGCACAGCAGGAAAAGCACGGTAAACGTCTGGCGCATCCAGTCGGCCAGCATATGCGACGTGGCAACTTGAATCTTTTCGATGTCATTCATGATGGACGACATCACGCGGCCGGTGGAGTTGGATTCAAAAAAATGGGCGTCCTGCCGCAGCACCTTATCGAAGACGGTCTGGCGCAAGTCGGTGACGGCCGAGAAGCCCACGTAGTTGATGAAATAGTTTCCGAAGTAATCGGACGTGCCCTTGATAAGGAACGTGGCGACGATGGCCACGGCCACCATGGTCCAGACGTTGTGAATGGACGCGGGCAGGAAATCCTGAAGATACACGGCGTGGTGAAACAACGGAATGGTGAACAGCAGAACCAGCGAGTCGGCCGAGGCGGGATTCAACACGCGATCAAAGACAGGTGCGATCAGGATGGCCGTGAATCCTTGCGTGGCGCCCACCAGCGCCATCAAGACCACAGACAACACGAGCGGCGCGAAGTAGGGCCGGACGTAGTGGAGGAGGCGCCGGAGTTCCGTCATTGTGGAGAGGGCAGCGGGACAAGATTTTCAATCGCATCCGCCACGTCCGATACCTCGATCGAATGGACGCCGTTCGGGCTGGTCAGCACTGTGTTCTCGGTGCGCCAGGGACGCCAGTTATCCAGGTCCGACGAGCCCCACAACACAACTACGGGGCGGCCGAATGCCGCGGCGATATGAGCCGGTCCGCTGTCGTTTCCGATGAATATCGCCGCGCCCGCCAGCAGCGACTTTACTTCCTCGAGCGGCGCCCCCTGAAAGCAGGTATATTCGCTGAATCCCGCTAAGTCTTCCCCAGAGCCGGCGACGAACAGGGGTTCGATTCCAAGACGGCGTTCCAGGTGCTCTGCAACAGCGAGAAAGTTTTCCGGCTGCCAGGTCTTGCCGGCCTCCGACGCGAATGGATGTAAGACGGCATAGGGACGCGTTCGGGAGTGCGGCGCGGCAAACAATCGCGCGCGGGGGATCTCCGTCGGCGGAACTCCCAGGAAAAACATTGCGGACGCGAGATGTTCCGCGGTGTGCACCTTGCGATCCACGCTCAAAATCTCTTGAGCGCGAGGAATGCGCACGTTGTACATGGGCTGGAAGCGAAAGTGACCGAATCCGGCCCGCAGGCCGGACGCCGCCGCCAGCATCAAACGAACGCTGGTAGCGCCGCCATGCATGTTGAGCGCCAGGTGTGGTCGAAATCGAGAGATGCTGCTGGCGTTGGGCGCAAGAATCTGATCGACATCCGGATTGCCTGCGAATATCGCTCGAAAGCGATCTTCCACCACCACGGCGATCTGCAAATCCGGGCGTGCTCGCTTTAACAGGGAAAGCGAGGGTGTCGTAAGCACGCAGTCGCCCAGCGACCGCAAACGGATGATTGCCACCCGTGCGCCGGACGGCAAGCGGTCTAGCACATTGGTCATTTCAGCAGGTCAGCTTACTCCTCGACCTTGGCTTCGTCGATCAGCATGACGGGGATGTCGTTACGAATCGGGTACACGCGCTTGCACTGGACGCACTTCAATCCGCTCTGATCAGGCTTCATCTCCAGCTCCGCCTTGCACAGCGGACAGACCAGAATGTCGAGCAAATCCTTGCTGATCGGCATGGTTTCGATTCAGTTTAACAAGGTTGCAGGCGTAGCGCGCGGAACAGCTTCTGAACCACGCGCCAGCAGCACACCCGGAGACGACCGGAAGGCCAGCAGCACAATCGAAGACGACAGAAGGTCGTGCACGCTGGGAACATCCGGTGGAAAACTCCCGCAGGGGTGGTCGTGCACTGGAGAACATCGACTCGAAGAAGACCGGACGGGTGGCGCGCCAGCAGCACACCCGGAGACGACCGGAAGGCCAGCAGCACAATCGAAGACGACAGGAGGTCGTGCACGCTGGGAACATCCGGTGGAAAACTCCCGCAGGGGTGGCCGTGCACTGGAGAACATCGACACGAAGAAGACCGGACGGGTGGCGTGCGAGCCAGCGTTGGATTAGAACGTGAACCGCGCCTGTAAATCGATCCGGCGGTTCAGGCCGCTCTGAGCGAAGGCGCCAAAGCCGCCCGCAAGGCTGTTCGATTCGTCAAACAGCGGCGACGTGACGATGCCGTTGATGGGCCCCGGATTGACGTGATTCAGCAAGTTGCGGGCCTGGACCGAGAAGGTCAGGTTGTAGCGCTGACCGGTTGATCCGCCGCCAAACCCGCGGAAGAAGCCGCCGGGACCACCGCCCGGACCACCGCCGAACCCACCGCCCGGTCCGCCGCCACCTGGCCCACCGCCACCGCCCGGTCCGCGCCCACCGCCTCCACCTCCGCCGAAGTCGGGATTGTTGCGATTGTTCCTGGCCGCGCTCTCACGCGATCCACCAAAACCGAAGGTCTTCGCGATGCGGAAGTTGAGGCTGATGCTGCCAGGGCTCCGGCCGAAGTTTCGCGGCAGGATCGCCTCGCCCGGCGTGGGGTTGGGGTTCAGCCAGCCATAAGCCGTCAGAACCGCGCCAGGAGTGGAACTGGTCGCGATTCCGGGCCGTTCGTTAAATAGCGTGGTGCCGTAGGGATCGGTGCCGGTGGTGATGTTAAACGGCGCGCCGGAATTGGCATTGAAAAAGGGCGCCAGCAGCACTCCCCAAGGCGCATTAATAGTGCCGCCGACAAACACGCGGTTGCGCTCGTCGAGGGCGGAAGGCCCGTACTCGCCCTGCATGCTGTACGGATTGGAGGGCAGCGTGTTCACGCCATCGGTGTTGCTGTAGGATCGCCCGTACATATAGAACCCGTTCAATGAGACTCTCTTGTTCAACTGCGAGCGGACGTTGGTGATCAACTGCCACTGGTTGAACAGGCCGGATGATTCCATCAGCAGCACGGGATCTGTTTGGTACTGGCTGTAAAGCGGATAAACTCCCGTCCCGGGGCCGGTATAGGTGCCGGGCAGCGGTGCGTTAATGTCCTCCGAGCGCAGTTCATGCAAGCCATGCGAGTTCACGTAAGATTCCGATAAGGTCGTGTTCTTGGGTAACTGGCGCTCCACCGTGAGAGCTTCCTGCAAGATGTAGGGGGCGTGAAACTGCGAATCGAGTAGTTGGATGGTCTGCGGGGATTGGGGCGGCAACAAGAGACCTGAAGGAATGCCGGCCACCGTGGGATCGAACGGGATCGGATTGACGGCGCTCTGCGTAATCACGTATTGCTGCTGCAAAATGCCGTTGTAGCGTTCCGCTGTCTCGATGTTTTGCTCGCTGAAGCGGTCGTAGAAAAGCCCAAAGCCGCCTCGAAACACGGTGGCGGGGCGCGGATTGTTCTTGCTCTGGCCGGGAGCCCATGCAAATCCGATGCGCGGGGCCCAATCGTGCCAGTCGTGGATGTTGGTTTGGGTTTCGAAGCGCAGACCCAGGCTCAGCGTGAGGTTGGGCTTCACGCGCCAGTCGTCGCCGACGAATGCGCCGACATCCGTTTGATTGACGTTCACCAGAGGAGATCCGGCGTTGATATTGAACTGGGACGGACCGCCGCCGAGCTGCTGAATCTGGGCCGGAGTATAGTGCAGGCTTTGCAGGAATAACGTGAGCTGATAAACCTGAATGGATTGCAGTGTGCCGCAAGCCGGGTTCGGGTTGGTTGCATCGCACTGCGACGCACCAGGCACCGCCGAATAGATGCCGTCCGGGGACGGCGCCAAGCCATAGCCGCCATAAAAGTTGTAGGTTCCGCCGAAGTTTGTGGGCGAAAAGTTGTTGATCGTGACCGCGCGAGTGCGAACGCCGAACTTCCAGGTGTGCGCGCCGCCTGAAATCGTCGTGTAATTCTGCAACTCGTAGTGGTTTTCGGTATCACTGTAGCGTCCAATCTGAGCGCCGCCGCCATTGAACGCGCCCGCCACGATCACGGCCGGCAGATCGCTACTTTCCAACTGACCCACGTTGGTGTGATAGAGCTGGAAATGCGTCTCGTTGATCACCTTGGTGTTGAGCACGGCTGTTTCGATGAGCTGTATGGTGTGGTCCGTATCCAATGCGTGATAGGCACGCGTTAAAAGACTGAGATTGCCCACGCCCTGGTTTTCAAGATCGTTGCGCGTGTAACCGTAGCGCAGGGTCAGCGTGTTGTTCGTGCTGAGTTGATAATCGATGCGCGGGCTGATGCGAAGACGGTTCTGCGGTTGTACGAAGACACTGTTGAACGGCGCGGTCGCGAACGTACTTTGGTTCACGTTGAAGCCGTTGATGATGTTTCCGTTCTGGATGTCGCGATCCTGAACATCCAGAAAGAAGGACGCCTTTTTGCCCAGCGCGCCGCTCAGCGAGCCGCCGAAATTCCGCTGCAGGAACGGCGCTTTCTCAGCTGCGTAGGGATTCCGCGCGTCGAAGAGGGCGTCGCCGAAATCGACGTTGACGTTGCCGTGCAGCTTGTCGGTGCCCGGCTTGGTGAGGATCTCGATGCGTCCGTAGCCCAGCTTGTCGTATTCGGGTGAAAACGGATTCTGATTGATGCGAATCTCGCGGATGGAATCCTTGCTCGGCAGCGTGCCGCCCGTGAATCCGTCGATGTAGATCTGCCCGCCGCTAGGACCGGCGGAGGGTCCGGCCAGAGCTTGCAAATCAGCCTGCAGATCGTCGGGATCGTCGGACAAAGCCTGCAAGTCCGCTCCGCGCAGCACCAACGCGCCCGCATTTTGCGAAGGGTCCACGCTCACTTGAGGTCCGGCGTTTTCCTGGACGGTCACTTCCTGTTTTTCGGCGGCGACGCTCAATTGCAAATCGGCCGTCGCGGTCTGCGTGCCGCCTCTCATTTCAACCGACGCCGGTTTCAATTGCTGCAAGCCTGGCGAGGAAGCCTGCACCGTATAGGAGCCGGCTGCGAGACCAGACACTGAGTAGGCGCCATCGCTGCCGGCCGTAGCGGATTTCACGGGACCAGCGGCATTGGATACCGTGACCGTGGCGCCCGGCACCAGCGCGCCGGATTCATCAGTGACTATGCCATGCAGCACTCCGGCGGGTTGGGCGTACATGGCCGGCAACAGAGTCAGCAATAGCAACAGGAGCAACAGTAGGGATTTCATTTCGTGCCTTTACTTAGCGATCCACGTTTAGCAAACCAAGCTTGGCAAGCCGGTGGGGCTCATTGATCCGGTCCACCGCCGCTGAGATCGAGATTCCAAGATCCTAAATTCACTTGTCCGCCGGTACGCGGCGCGGCTGCCAGGAATGGTTCCACGCCCGCGACAAACGCGAAGGCGGTGACCCCGGAATCGCCGGGGCCTTTCGAACTGGAGACAATTACCGCGTCGCCTTTCTTTAATTCCGCGAGCATCAACTGCGGCATCCGCTCGAGTATTTGCTGGAGATCGCCGCCGCCGGGGCCGCCACCGGCTCCGCCAAATCCACCGCGAAAGCCGCCGGGGCCACCTGGGCCGCCTTGCGCTGCGCCTTCCGGACGACCGCCGTCTCTTGCTGGAGCCTGCCCGCCTGGCGCGCCCCCAGGCGCGAACGACCCGCCGGCGGAGGAGGAGTCAGGGCGGAGCCGTCGCGCCAACATCGTCGCGACCACTGGATCCAGCCGTCGCAAAAGGGAGTCTTTATTGATCCGAACCACCACCGGCTTCTTATTCTGCAGGTTCGTGATGTGCACTTCACCGCTCACCGGGTCCACGGAGTCCACCGTTCCGGCAATCGTCTCGAAGGCGCCCGAAACCATTTCCTCGGCCTTGAGATGCGTACCGTCCTCGTTCTTGTCGCCGAGCGCGCGCACCGTATCTCCCGGTTGCAGATCGGCAAATGAACTGGGTTTGGCATCCGCGAATCGCACCGAATCGGGTGAATAGCGTCGCAATTCAGCCGCGGAAGCGTCAATCGTGACGCTCTTAGAATCGCGCCCGCGCGTTGTGATGGTGACTTCCTTGTTCGCGGCATTCAGAGCGGTAACTACGCCAGTAATCCCGCGGGTCTGCCACTCTGCCCGATCCCGCTCATGCTTCTGGGCCAGATCGCCCTTCGTCATGATGATCACGGTCCTGGCCGGGACGGTCTTGCTATCTTCCTCCAGCGGACCACGGGCCAGAGCCCGGTCCCCGACTGTTACGTCGGAAAATGCGATTTTGCTGGCCTTCTTGAGATCCTTCTCGCCAGGAGGAATGCGCAAAAAAGAGGTACTGTCGTTGAGCGTGACGGTGTAAACCGTACCGTCATCGCCTTTCAGCTTCACCTGCTTGGCGGCAGTATCCATGGAAGTCACTTCGCCGATCACCGATTTGAGTGCCGGGGGAGCTTGGGCGCAACACGCAGCGCAAGATAGCACGACCGCAACCAAGCTGAGCCACACTTTCATCATCTAGACTGGGCGATCAGGAACTTACGGCGGTTACTCGCAAAGTGTCAAGAAACGTAAAAGCGCCCGCCATTCAAGCACTTTCGCGCCTGCTTAGACTACTCCGGACTAATCACCAACCTGTCGTCTACTCCAGTGACGCCTTTTACTTTCTTAGCCAGCTTTTCCACTTTCGACTTTAACTTGTCGTTAGTGACCTTGCCGGTGAGCACCACCACGCCGTTGTGAGCGTCCACCTGGATCGGCTGGCCCCCCACTTCGGAATCGTCCGCGATCTTCACGCGGACCTGATCCACAATGGTGTCGTCGGTAATGGGCGTCTTGTCCTTATCCGCAAAAAGCGGGGTCAGGAGCACGGCAAACAGAATCGCGATCCCGTAGAGTCGTATAAGAGAGAACAGTCGCATTAGGAAACCGAACCTTCGTCCGAGTCCAATTCTCCTCCCCGCATGGATCGCCAGTCAATAGCATTGAGAAACTCGGGATTGTCGCGCCAGTCCTTCTGCACTTTGACAAATAGCTCCAGAAAAACCTTGCGGCCAAGCATCTTCTCGATTTCGAGGCGCGCTTGCGTTCCGATCTTCTTCAGCGACGCACCCCCCGCGCCGATAACGATGGCCTTCTGTCCGTCCCGTTCGACGTAGATGGTAGCAGCGATCTTGGTGATCTCTTTGCCAACCTTGGCCGATTCCTCCCAGCGCTCGATCAGCACCGCCACCGAATGGGGCACCTCCTGGCGGGTTTGACGGAGAATCTGCTCGCGAATCAGTTCGCCTGCCAGGAATCGCTCGGGCTGATCGGTGAGATGCTCGGTTGGAAAGTAGGCCGGTCCTTCCGGGAGACGCGACACGATGGCGTCTCGAACGCGATCCAAGCCTTCGCCGGTGGTGGCTGACACCGGAATGTATTCGTCGAATTCGCGGACCGCTTTGTATTGCTCGATGAACGGCAGCAGTTTTCGTTTGTCTTGCACCCGGTCGATTTTATTGGCCAGCAGCAGGACAGGCGTGGACAAAGCTTTCACCACCGATACGGCCTCGGCATCTTCCTCGGAGAAGGGAATGGACGCATCGGCGATATAGAGCAGCACATCGCGATCCTCCAGGGCGGTCCGCACGGTTTCCATCATGCGCTTGTTAAACAGCGTCGTGGATTTGTGAATACCGGGAGTATCGATGAAAACGATTTGAGCGCCAGGGAGATTGACCACTCCCTGAATGGTGGTGCGCGTGGTTTGCGGTTTTTCTGAAACGATGGCCAGCTTTTCGCCGATGAGCGCGTTCAGCAGCGTCGATTTGCCCGCGTTGGGGCGGCCGATCAGCGAAGCGAACCCTGATCGGAAGGCAGGAGTTTCGCTCATATATGGGTCTCCGGCACGGTTTCCTGCGCCACTTTCGACACGCGCACCTGCTCCACTTTCAACTCGTCACCCGCCAGCACTTCCAACCGAATCCCATCGCGCTCAATCACCTCTCCGATATGCGGCACGTGCCCCAGCCATTCCGTCACCAGCCCTCCGATAGTTGTGGATTCGGTTTCTTCCGGCGGCCGGAACTCCAGCAGATCGTGCAAACGGTCCAGGTCCAGGCTACCAGCCACCACAAAGCTGCCGTCCGGCTGTTTCAGCACGTCGCGCTCGGGTTCGTGCTCGTCGTGGATCTCGCCCAGGATTTCCTCCACCATGTCCTCCATGGTTGCAAGGCCGGCGGTGTTGCCGTACTCGTCGATCACGATGGCCATATGCGCGCCGTCGTGCTGCATCTCGCGCAGCAGGTCGTTGACCGGTTTGGTTTCGGGAACAAAGCGGATGGGGCGCGTCAGCTCTTTGACTCGACGTCCCTGGCGAGCCGCTTCGTCGAGCTCAAACATGTCGCGCACGTGCACGAAGCCGATGATGTTATCGATGGTGCGCTCGTACACCGGGACGCGCGAGTATTGCTCGTGAATCACCAGCTCGCGCAAGTCTTCGAGCGACCGATAGGCTTCGATGGCCACTATTTTCGGGCGCGGCGTCATTACTTCCCGGACGGTCTTGTCGCCGAACGCCACCACCGATTCGATCAGCTTGCGGTCTTCTTTCTCGATGATGCCTTCTTCCTCACCGGCCGAAATCAGAGCCTCGATGTCGCCGGACGGCCCGGGCCCCTCTTCGTTGGCGTTGGCAGGCTCGGAAAGTTCAACCAGCGATTGGAAGAAGCCGAGAATCGCGGTCAGCGGCCGGATCAGCAGGGCGCACAAGCGAAGGATGGGCGCCAGCGGCAACAGCCAGCGACCATTGGTTTTGCGGTACAGCACTTGGGCCAGCACGTACGTCGAAACCAGCATGGTGAGCCAGGCGAAGAGGGCCGCTTCAAACAGATTCTGCCAAGCTTGCTCAGCGTTTTGGCTAACATCGCCCGTGCGCGTTGCCAGAAAACAGACTCCCAGCAGCACCACCAGCGTATGCTTAATGAGCGAAAAGGCGAGCACGCCGTCGTCGCCTTTTACACCGATGCGATCCTCGAGGGCCTCTTTGAAGAACTGGAGCGCCGGCAGATCGCGCGAGCGCAGCCGTACCGATTCCATGTAGAGGATTTGGACCACGGTGATCAGACACAGCAGGACCGCCCAGATCACGGTAGCGCCCACTGCGAACCATGTCATGTTCGTGCCCGTATCATGATCGTACCCGCTGAAGCAGGCCGTCCGGCAATCCGAAGGCAGCACGCCATTTGTTCTCCGCTCGCGCCATCTGGCCCCGGTCTTTCTCGTGATCCATGCCCAGCAGGTGGAGCACGCCGTGCAGCATCAGAATTTCGATCTCTTGGCCGGCGTCATGGCCGTACTCCGCCGCTTGGCGCTGGGCATGCGGGAATGAGATCGCAATATCTCCGAGGAAACCAAGTGTCTGCTTGGATGGAAACGACAGCACGTCGGTGGAATAATCTTTCTTCAGAAAATCCCGGTTCAGGCGGCGCATCTCCGCTTCGCCTGTGATCAGGCAAGTGAACGGGCGTCCACCGGTCACTTCCGATTCCAAGCGCTTGGCAAACGCGCGGGTCTGCCTCCTGGAGAAGCCCCGTGCAAGGCCTGGAGTGGCGGAATGGAATAGCAGAGTAGTCTGCTCGGAAGGCATGGCCGGATCTTAGACCAGTGGGATCTCGCGGTTTTCCGCTGGCACGACGGGGAGCGGCTGGCCGGCCGGTTGCGCAGCTTCGGCCGAGGAGTCGGTCAGCTTCAATGCGAGCTGCCGTCCACCGATGATTTCCTGGTGCCGCTCGTAAGCTTTTACAATCTTTTGCACCAGGCTGTGACGAACGACATCGCGATCGTCGAAATAAACAAAGCTGATGCCTTCGATGCCCCGCAGCACTTCCACGGCATCGTTGAGGCCGCTGCGTTTTCCGGAAGGCAGATCCACTTGCGTTAGATCGCCGGTGACCACCATTTTCGAGTTGAAACCTTGGCGCGTCAGCACCATCTTCATCTGCTCGGCGGTGCTGTTTTGCGCTTCATCCAGAATGATGAAACTGTCATTGAGCGTGCGGCCGCGCATAAAGGCGATGGGCGCCACCTCAATCACCGCGCGCTCCAGCAGCTTCTCCACTTTGTCGGCGTCCAGCATGTCGTACAGAGCGTCGTACAGCGGGCGCAGATACGGGTCCACTTTTTCCTGCAGATTGCCGGGGAGAAAACCCAAGCGCTCGCCCGCTTCGACTGCCGGACGCGTCAGAACGATGCGCGCCACGCGCTTGTTCATCAGCGCCGAAACGGCCATAGCCACGGCCAGATACGTTTTCCCGGTACCGGCCGGCCCCACGCCGAACACCAGGTCATTTCGCTCTATGGCATCTACGTAACGGCGCTGATTGACGGTTTTGGGCGCCAGCGTCTTCTTTCCGAAATTGCGCTGCCGGCCGCTGTGAACCAGGCTGCGCAGGGTGACTTCGGGATCGGCCGTCACCACGCGCAGGTAGCTGTTCAGATCTCCGTTGGGGAAAGTCTGTCCTTCTTTCACCAAAGCGACATAATCCTCAAGAATGCTCGCGGCGCGAATGACATCCGGCTCGGCGCCTTCGATGTCCAGGGAATCGTTCATCAGGCTGGCCGTGACGTTCAAGCCTTTCTCGAGCACACGGATATTTTCGTCGCGGGTGCCAAACAAGGACTCAATGCCGCGGGTGATCTGAACGCTGAGTTTCATTCCTGCAGATTCATTCCAAGATATTGATGTGGATTAGTTGCATGCGGGAACAGCAGCAGAGGCCTGGCATGAGACGCGATGCGAGCAAGGATCGGCGATAGCGGGAATTTTCATCCGCGATCGCGGAGGAAAAGCAAACATCAGGAACAATTATACCAGAGGCGGGCGGGACTGGGGACGCGTCGCCGCCGACTTGATCGAAAACCAACGTCTCTCATTTAACCTCTGACTTAGCCCTTCACTTCACCGGCACGAACCTCTGTACCCGCTCGCCGGCGAACACCTCGCCCGTATAGATGTCGCCCTTCGAATCCACGGCGATCATGTGCAGCCCAAAGAACTGGCCTCCGCTTTCGCCCATGCTTCCCATTTGCCCCACCAGCTTTCCATCCTCGCGGTTGAGGAACCAGATGTGGTTATTGGTGAGGTCGGAAATATACAGGAACTTCTGCTTCTTATCCGGCGAGAACATCACGCCGCCGGTGGATCCGCCCACGCCCGTGGTCGTCGCCAGGGTAAATTCCTTCACGAACTTGCCTTGTTTCGTGGTGACATCGATGCGATTCGCCATCCGGTCCGCGGCGTAGACCAACCCGTCGTTCGATATATTCAGCGTGAGGTGTCCGCGGAACTCTTTGGGCTCGGGCCCGCCCGGAGTATAGGCGCGATCCGCATCGTTGGTGCTCATTTCCGATAGCGTATGCCCATAGGCGCCCCAGCCTCGCTTGAACTGGAACGTATCCAGGTCGAACACCATCACGCGGCCGCCCAGGTAGTTGTCGGCGGCGTAAAGTTCGTGAGCCGGCTCGTCCAGCCGGATTTCTTCGAGTCCGCCCACGATCATCGGCGTGGTCGGAGGATACTTGGCGCGGAAGGCCACTGTCGCTGCTTCTCGAGCCGCCTGAGCCGAGGGATCGGGCCTCGGACGTCCTCCTGGCGTTGTCAGAAATCCCGCTACCGGTCCGGCACTCCCGTGGCCTGGAACGTGAGATGACGTCAGAGGGGCATCGCCTCCTCCGCCCGGTGGCCTATCCGGCGTGCGAGGAACTTCGGCCACCATCTTGCCAGTCTTCGGATCGTACTTGCGGACCGTGTCCTGTCCGATGTAGACGAACCCCTTGCTGTCTACAGCCATACCGTGACCTTGCGGAGCATCGAAGGAACCGATCACGTCGCCGTTCTTGTCGATGTGGATCATCGACGGAGGCCGGACGCAGCAATCGGCGAGTGGAGGGGTCAGTTCCGCCTCAAGTTCAATATCGGTCAGATCGTTCGGACGATTCAACACCCAGACGTTGTCGTCCTTATCCACTGCCAAGCCGGTGACGCCGCCCATCTTCCACTTGTTGGGAAGGGGCTTCGGCCATGTCGGATCGTACTTGAACTTGGGCGCGGCTTGCTCTTGCCCGCCCACCGACACGCATAAAAGCAGCAAGCCTAAGCCTGCCATCGCTTTTCTCTGGTGTTTCATATGCCTCCGCGTAACGGGGAGATTCTTTCACATTGGCGCTTCCGTTACAACGGCTCGGAAGGGCTATAGGCCACACCGGGAAGGCCCGAGTGGGAAAATGGAAGAGTCAGTCATGATCCGCCTCACCTACGTTCCGGGCCCGCCGCTCTCGCAGTTTATACACATGCTGTGGCTCTACGAAGGCTATAGGCAGCCCCACGCCAGGGAGCGGGTCTTGCCCACGGGCGAAATGCAGATTGTAATCAATCTGCTGGAAGATAGGTCCTGCATTTACGATCGCGACGATACGGATCGCTGCCAGACCTTCAGCGGTTCGCTGCTTTCGGGCGCGCATTCGGAATACTTAGTCATCAACACCGCCATGCAGGCTTCCGTCATCGGCGTGTCTTTTAAGCCGGGCGGCGCGTTCCCGTTCCTGCGGATGCCAGCCGGCGAATTGCGCGACACAACGGTGTCTCTCGACACGCTGTGGGGCGCCGCAGCGGCGAATCTGCGGGATCGACTATTGGAGGCGGCTACACATCGGGATCGTTTTCAGATTCTGGAGCGGGCCCTATTGAGCGAACTCGCGAGAGGATTCGATCAACAACAGGCAGTCCGCTTCGCACTACGCCAGTTCATGGAAGACCCTCATGCCGCTACGGTAGCCGGCGTGACGGATCGGGTCGGCCTGAGCCCCAAACGATTCATCCAAGCCTTCCGCGATCAAACTGGATTCACGCCCAAGGTGTTTTGCCGTATTCGCCGATTCCAACAGGTGCTCGATCGCATTGCGGGCGTCAAAACCGTGGAGTGGGCTAGCGTGGCACTGGATTGCGGGTACTTCGACCAGGCACACTTCATCCACGATTTCCGCGCGTTTTCGGGAATCAATCCTTCTACTTACCTGGCGTACCAGACACCGCACCGCAATCACGTGCCGCTGCCCGATTGAGGAAAAAATATACAATACGGGCCACGATGTTTTGCTGCAAAATGGCTGCATGGCAACCAAAGTAAAACCCATCCCGGAGGGTCACCACACGGTAACTCCTTATATCGTCGTCTCGGGCGTGGCCAAGCTAATCGAATTCGCGAAACAGGCCTTCGGCGCCACCGAAGTCCACGTGTCCAAGCGTCCAGATGGGTCCGTGATGCACGCCGAGATCAAGATTGGCGATTCCATCGTCATGATGGGCGAAGGCGGGGAGAGCGGGAAAATCTTCCTGGCCATGCTCCACCTTTACATGGAGGATGTGGACGCAGTCTATCGGCGCGCCATTCAGGCGGGCGCAAGGTCTCTCCGCGAGCCGGCGGACCAGTTCTACGGCGACCGCTCCGGCGCGGTTGAAGACGCGTTCGGCAACCAATGGTGGATCGCCACCCATATCGAGGATGTTACGCCCGAAGAGATAGAGCTCCGGGCTAAAGCGGCACAAGGCTAGACCAGTCCATTAGAACGTAAACCGGTCGGGATGTTTCAGCGCGGCCTGCGCTAACATGAGATATCTTCATGCCCCTCGACTGGTTTCCGCTGTGGCTCAGCTTGCGCGTGGCGGCGATTTCCACCGCACTTGCGTTGGTCATCGGGCTGTGGCTGGCATGGACCCTGGCGAACCGCACGTTCCGGGGAAAAGAAGTCTTGGACGCGGCCATTACGCTGCCGCTGGTGCTTCCGCCCACCGTTCTTGGCTACTATCTACTGGTCTTACTGGGCCGGGCCAGCCCGGTGGGTCATCTCTACGAATGGCTCTTCGGCGGACCGCTGGTATTCACCTGGCAGGCGGCGGTGGTGGCTTCCTTATTTCACTCGACGCCACTGCTGGTAAAGTCCGCGCGAGCCGCTTTCGAGAGCGTCGATCGATCCTACGAACGGGCCGCGCGCAATCTGGGCGCAACGGAAGTGCGCCTGTTCTGGCGAGTAACGCTGCCGCTGGTGCGGCGCTCCATTTTGGCCGCCACCGCGCTGGCCTTCGCCCGATCCCTGGGCGATTTCGGGGTCACGCTGATGATCGCAGGCAACATTCCGGGCCGCACTCAAACCGTCTCCATTGCGATCTACGATGCGGTGGAAGGAGGCAATGGAGCAGCCGCGCGCATTCTGGTGCTGATTGTCTCGGCGATCGCGCTTGCCATCCTGACCCTGGCGAATCGTCTCACTTCCAACCCCTTCGGACCTCGCCAAACAGCGTTATGATCCAAGCGCCATGATCCAAGCCCCATGATTCAAGCGAAGATTCGCAAGCAGTACACCGCTGGGCCGGATTCCGCCGCTTTTTCGCTGGATCTCGAATTCCAATCCGCGGCGGGAGTGACGGTTCTGTTTGGTTCCAGCGGCGCGGGCAAGACTCTGACGCTCGATTCCATCGCCGGATTCGTGCGCCCCGATGAAGGTCGCATCCTGCTGGACGATCAGATCCTGTTCGACGGTGCGGCGGGCGTTCATCTAGCGCCGCGGGCGCGTCATTGCGGGTACGTCTTCCAGAATTACGCGCTGTTTCCGCACATGACGCTGCGACAGAACCTGGAGTTCGCGGTAGAGCGCACGCCCCGCCTGGGCCGTCATCGCAAGGTGACCGAGATGCTGGAGAGATTCCACCTTGCCGACGTCGCCGGGCGTCGGCCTTATCAGCTTTCCGGCGGGCAAAAGCAGCGCTGTTCTATCGCGCGCGCGTTGATCGGTGCGCCGCGTGTCTTGTTACTCGATGAGCCCGGGCGCGGTCTGGATGCTCCGCTGCGGGCCGAATTTTATTCCGTGCTCCGGCAAGTGCGGCAGGAGTTTGGAACGCCGATGCTGCTGGTAACTCACGATACCGAGGAATGCTTCGCTTTGGCCGACGAAATGATCGTTTTGCGAGACGGCCGCGCGGTGCAGAACGGATCGCCGCGCAAGATTTTCGAGCAGCCGGCCAATGTGGATGTCGCGCGATTGCTCGGCCTGTATAATCTGTTGCCCGTCGAGATTCGTGGGCTCGATCCCGGCCGCAATGCCAGCCGCCTGCGCTATCAGGATTCCGAATTGGCGGGGCCGTATTTCCCCGGCCGTCTGATCGGCGACCAAGTCTGGCTGATGGTGCGGCCCGATCAGCTCTCGGTTGCTCCGCGCAATGGCCGCCCGGCGTTCAACCAGATCCCCGCCACGCTGCTTCGCGCGGTGGAAAAGCCCGAGCGCGTGCGTCTGGAGTTTTCCGGCGACATCGCCGTCGAAGTGCCGGCGGCCGCGATGGGAAAGTACGGCGGCGTAAAGGACTGGGTGGTTGAATTTCCCAGCTCCGGTCTGCGGATTCTCTGAAGTGGTAACAGGTGTGAAGCGTTACTGCATTACCGATTCCCTCCACGTCGCCACGCGCGCCGCTGGCGAGCGTGTGGAGATGATTCAGATTCGCGCCAAGGAGCTTTCTGCGCGTGACCTGAGTAATCTGGTGCGAAAAGTGGTGCGGGTTGCACAAGGGAGCAGGATTTTAGTGAACACGCGCACCGATGTCGCCCTGGCCTGTGGCGCGCACGGCGTTCACCTGCCTGCTGGATCCATGTCGCCCGAGACGATCAGACGCATTACGCCCACGGGCTTCCTGATTGGCGTTTCGTGCCACACCATCGCCGAATTGGTTGCAGGCGAGCGGGAAGGCGCCGATTTCGCCGTCTACGGGCCCGTATTCCCCAGCATCACCAAGTCACTCGCGCCCATCGGCATCGACGCTTTTCGGCAAGCCGCTGCGAGCGTCCGGTTGCCAGTCTACGCGCTGGGCGGTGTCACGGCCAAGAACGCGCCGTTGTGCATCGAAGCGGGGGCAGCGGGCGTCGCGGGCATTTCCCTATTTACGTAACATGTAGATTGTTGCCTCCGCCCGTCTCCTCAGCGACCCAGCGCAAGAAACTCCTCGGTGTACTTCTGCGCGTCGGCGTCTTTGCCCTGATCGCCGCTCTGGGCTACTACTTCGTATTTCCGATCATCATCGCTCTGCTCGGTGCGCCCGTTTTGGTGATCTCTACGTTGGGCACGTTCGCCGCCGCCGCCGTGGCCAATACGCTGGCGCTGCGCATCTATGAACGCGGCAACCTATCCGATATCGGGCTAGGATGGACCGCCGCATCCCGCCGTAATCTATCGCTCGGAATTCTGGGCGGCATCGGCGCCGCGCTGGTTGTGATCCTGATTCCATTGGTATTGCGCATCGCCGATCTCGAGCGTGTACCGAACGAGCAGCTGAGTTGGCCCTCGCTGCTCTTTGTTTCGATCCTGCTGCTCTTTGGCGCAGTGGGTGAAGAAATGCTCTTCCGCGGCTACGGTTTTCAAGTGCTGGTGAGAGGCATCGGCCCCTTTGCGACTATTCTTCCCGTTGCCGTGCTTTTCGGTCTGGCCCACTCGCAAAACCTGAACTTCGGGCCGCTCGCGCTGTTCAACACCATTTTGTGGGGCGTGGTGCTCGGCTACGCCTACCTTCGCAGTGGGGATCTGTGGCTGCCCATCGGCCTGCATTTCGGCTGGAACTTTGCTTTGCCTATGCTCGGCGCAAATCTCAGCGGGTTTACAATGGATGTTACAGGTTACGCGATGCACTGGAAGATCGGTGGACCTTTGAGTGGAGGCGCCTATGGCCCGGAAGGCAGCTTGCTTACCACCGCTGTCGCTATCGGTTTGTTCTTCTACGTTGGGAAGGCCCCGATCCAGCACCAGGAAGCCAGCCCGCCGGGGGAAGCCAGCTTGGAGGAGGAACCATGATTCGTAAGCGTTTCGCGACTCACTGTTTGGTACCGCCCGCAGCCTGTCTTCTGCTGTTTTCCACTCTTGCGCCGCTGGCCGCGCGCGCCGACCAGAAGCTCAGCGAGGACGACCGGGTTGAAATCCTGCGCGGCTTGCTGTCCGAGTACGCCACGGTGAAGGCTTTTCTCCCGCGCTCGAAGAAGCCGCTTCCATTTGATGCCAGTGGCGCGTGGGACAAAGACGCCTGGGCCCGAGCCGGCCAGGAGTTCGGTCCGGCAGCGCGTGTCGGGGATCTGGTGCAGATCACGCATCTCGCTATCGAAAACGACAGGATCATCCTCGAGATCAACAACGGCCTGAAAGGGAAGGGAAGCGGAAGCTGGCGCGATCACGTACAGGTTGGCATGGGTCCCACCATGGCGCCCATCAACCGGCAGCAGAACTCCAACTCGCCGGGCGGCACCTCCATCGCGCTCCTGTTCGATATGCCGATTCCCGCGGTAAAGGCCGACGACATTAAGAAGATCTTGGCCCCCGTTCTGGACTTTGACAAGCAGACGGCAACCGACAACTATGTCGAGAAGCTGCCGGAGCCGATCCAGAAAGCCATCAAGGCGAATAAGGTAATCGTAGGCATGGATCGCGATCAGGTTTTGCTAGCGATCGGAAAGCCCCGGCATAAGGAACGCAACGTCAGCAATGATGGCACCGAAACCGAGGACTGGATCTACGGCGATCCTCCCGGTAAGATTACTTTTGTGACCTTTGTCGGATCCAAGGTAACCGCGATCAAGGAAGCTTACGCCGACATCGGCGGATCGACGGCGCCCCCGTTAGTGGCCAAGTGACGCCATGCCAGCCGCGCTCTGCCTTTGTGCGCGACCAAACATTACAAAAGACCATCGAATACATGGAGGGGTATGTCCATCAAAGTAGGCATTAACGGGTTTGGCCGCATCGGCCGCAATGTGGTGCGCGCGGGCTTGCATCACCCGAACATTGAGTTTGTCGCCGCCAACGATCTCACCGACACCAAGACTTTGGCGCATCTGTTGAAGTACGATTCCATCCTCGGCCAGCTTCATGAAGAGGTGAAGGTGGATGGCGATTGCATCGTGGTGGCCGGCAAGCGCATCAAGATTTTCGCGGTGAAGGATCCGGCCGAGTTGGATTGGAGCTCGCTCGGTGTGCAGGTAGTGGTGGAGTCCACTGGCAGATTCACAGATAAGAAGGACGCCGCCAAACATCTGCGCGGCACAGTGAAGAAGGTCATCATCACGGCGCCCGCTAAAGAAGAGGACATCACCATCGTGCTCGGCGTCAACGAGAACATGTACGATCCGGCCAAGCACAACGTCATCTCGAACGCCTCCTGCACCACCAATTGCCTTGCGCCGGTGGTGAAGGTTCTGCACGAAAAGTTCGGCATCCAGAAAGGATCGATGACCACCATCCACAGCTACACCAACGATCAGAACGTACTCGATTTTCCGCACAAGGATCTGCGTCGGGCGCGTGCGGCCGCGCTGAACATGATCCCCACCACCACCGGTGCAGCCAAAGCGATCGCCCTTGTAATGCCGGAGTTAAAAGGCAAGCTGGATGGATACGCGATGCGCGTTCCCACGCCCGATGTTTCCGTGGTGGATCTGGTGGTGCTGACGTCCAAGAACACGAGCGCCGAAGAAGTGAACAAGGCGCTGGAAGCCGCGGCCAATGGCCCGCTCAAGGGCATCCTGGCCTATACCGAAGATCCGGTGGTTTCCACCGATATGCTGCACAATCCGAATAGCTCAATCGTCGACGCCGGCATGACCAAAGTGTTGGACGGAAATCTGGTTCACGTCATCTCCTGGTACGACAACGAATGGGGCTATTCGATGCGCGTGGTGGACCTGATCGAATTTCTGGGCAAAAAAGGGCTGTGATTCTATCAATCTTTCCGCACTACCCACGTCGTCATCGCACGTTGGTTCTGCACGACGGTGGTCTTTAACGGATCGATTAACTGGCCGCCCAAGTCTTTGGTTAGCGCCACCAGCAACGCTTCATCAACCAGGTAGCGCTCTGACTCGTCCGGCAGCAGGAATCGGCGGCCGGCGATACGCTCTATTTGGCTTTCCATTCCAATTGAGGACGCGAGGCGGCAGAACAACAACCCGCCCGGTCTCAATACGCGCCATGTCCCCCGGAGCATGGCGTCGAATTGATCGTCGTCGCGGGCAAAATGGAGAACTGCGCTGCAGATCGCTATGTCTGCGAAGCCGTTTTCGAAGGACAAAGCTTCGATTGGCTCTACGCGAAAGTTGTCTAACGGCAGAGCCGCCGCCAGCGATCGAGACAGGTTACGCACTGCGTCAATCGCCCGCGGATCCGCATCCGCTCCGAAAACCTCGTAACCTTCCCGGAGCAAATAGACCAAATTGCGGCCGTGGCCACAGCCCGCGTCGAAGATCCGCATCCCCGGCGTGATGCGCCCACGCAGGATTTGATCGAAGAGGTAGATGTCGATCTGTCCGAACTGATGCTGAAGATCGTGCATGGCGATCTTCCGATGATACGGCTTCGGGCGAAGCTAATTGGAATCGCGTTGACGAGTGTTCGTCACGGCCTTGACAACGCCCAGTCCAACCAAAACTACTACCCCGACGCCAATCCACTGCTGCGGCACATGCGCAAGGTGCGCGCCCCAAGCCAAACCCACAATCAGCACGATGAAACCAACGATGTACAGAGCGAACGACATGTAACCTCCTCGAACGCCAGCTAACTACGCCAATTAGCTGTAGCAACTCGTCTGCCAGTCGTAACTCAATGGATCGATTGTCTGATTAAGATGCCTCGGCGAGCGGGTTCGGAATTCGTTACAGCATTTGCGCTCGCGTGAACCTGTCCCAATTGGAATCCGTGTAAGAAAAACGGGCGCGGCGGGCTGCCGGCGGCTCACCGGATATACTGGAAGGTAGTTGGAACGCAAACTAAACTACCGGAAGCTCCTCCAGTATCTGCTCTTCGCCGTCGCTGTTCTGTGGATTGCGATCGGCGTGGAAACCTGGAGCGATGAAAAAGCGGGCGTCAGGGCGGTGAAGGATCGAACGCGCATGGCAGATCTGGTATTGCCGCAACTCGACGGCAGTTCCTGGCGCCTCTCCGATCATCGCGGACAAGTGGTGCTCATCAACTACTGGGCCAGTTGGTGCGCTCCCTGCCGGCAAGAGACTCCGGGATTGATTGACTTGGCGCGCGACTATCGTTACAAGGGTCTTTCCATCGTCGGCGTCGCCATGGATGAGGGCGGCAAGCCGGCCGTCGAGTCCTTCCTGCGAGAATTCCACGTGCCCTATCCTGTGCTCATGCCCGATCTTGCATCACCGTCGGCGCCTGCCATCGACGCGTTGCCCACCACCGTGCTGGTGGATCGCAACGGTCGCGCAGCCAAATCCTACATCGGCGCGGTCCGCGAGACAGTTTTTCGGGCGGACGTGGACCGGTTATTGGCGGAACAGCCCACGAAACCCTCCAATATCCGCGATTAAATTGCGCCGACAGTGGGACTATTAGTACTTCCCGTGGACGGTAATTTCCTGAATGGATGTATAATCATCCGAAACCCATGCTGAAACAGCTTGCTGTCGCCGGCATTATTGCCGCGGGCTTGTTGCGCCTTCCGGCGGCCGCGCAGCCTCAATTCGATCGCATTCAACGGGATCGGGCACGGCAGATGCTGCGCGATCTGCACGATGCGATGGAGCATCATTACTACGATCCTCAGTATCACGGCATCGATATGGAAGCGCGTTTCAAAGCGGCGGACACGCAATTGCAATCCGTCAACAACCTGGGCGCCGCGCTGACCATCATTGCGCAAACCCTGGATGCGCTCAAAGACTCGCATACGTTTTTCCTGCCGCCTTCGCGCAATACTCATCGGGAATACGGCTATATCCTGCAGATGATCGGGGATCGCTGCTTCATAACGGGGGTGCGCCCGGATCGAGACGCCTCGGAAAAATTGGCACCAGGAGACGAAGTGCTCGCTTGGCAGGGATTCACGCCACAGCGCGAAAGTCTCTGGAACATGACTTATGTTTTCAACACTCTTCTATCGCTTCCCGTCATGAATCTCGCGGTACGAGGTCCGGATGGAGCCACGCGCAAGGTGGACGTCACCCCCAAAGTTACTCGCGAGAAGCAGGTGCTGGATCTTACTAACGACAATGATTTCTGGAAGCTGGTGCGAGACGAGGAGAACGGCGAGCGCGAAAACCGGCAACGCCTGGTTAACTTTGGAGATTCCTTGCTGATCTGGAAAATGCCCGAGTTCTTTATGACCGACGAAGAAGTGGATCACCTGATCAAGGATGCGCGCAAATACCAAACACTCGTCATGGATTTGCGGGGCAATCCAGGCGGATTGGTAAAGACTCTGCAACGCGTGGTGGGCGGTGTCATCGATCACGATGTAACCATCGCCCAGCGCACCGGCCGTAAGTCCGATCTGAAGCCCGAAGTTGCGAAATCCCGAGGCGCGAACGCGTTTCCTGGGAAATTGATTGTGTGGTGGACAGCCGGTCGGCGTCCGCGGCCGAGCTGTTTGCGCGCGTCGTCCAAATCGAGCACCGCGGAACTGTGCTCGGGGATCACAGCTCGGGTTCCGTCATGGAGTCGCGCCGCTACCAGTTTCATCAGGGCGCGGACGTTCAGATTTTCTATGGAGCCTCGATCACCGAGGCCGACTTAATTATGGGAGATGGCAAGAGTCTGGAGCACACTGGCGTCCAGCCGGACGAAGTGATTCTGCCGTCGGCCGCCGACCTGGCAGCCGGACGCGACCCGGTTCTCGCTAAGGCCGCGGCACTAGCAGGCGTCCAACTGGATCCGGTGAAAGCGGGCCAGCTTTTCCCCATCGAATGGCGCAAGGACTAAGTCATTTCTTGGCCGGCCAACCAATTCACATCCCATAAGGAACCGGCGTCACCAGCGCCTCAATTCGATTGATCTTGCCGTCCACAATCTTGAACAGCTCGGCAATGAAAAACGAAAAGGCCTGGTCGAACGGCGGATTCACGGGATGTGGGGTGCCGTCGGCCCAGGTGATGGTCTTGTTTTTGCCGGAGTGATCGAAGCGGATAATCGACAGCACTATTCCACGTTCTTCATCCACCACCGGGAAGCGCCGTTCCTGCACCCGCGTAATCACTTTCGTAAATCCGGTGGCAAACTGTGCGCCGCAACTCATTCTGGTGATTGCACTCTTGCTGGCAGGGTCGTTTGACGTGATCACTCCATTCTCAATACGTTGGCAGTCTTTATCGAACGGAGTGTCTTTGTCGGTGCCCGCTTCCATTCCTTCGAAGTACGAATTCGCCACTCGGATCAGCTCGGCTCTTGAACGGCGTTCTGGCGGAGCCAGGGCTTGATGAAAGATCGGTTTATCCACCAGATTTTGAGGCTCGGAAAATACGCCACTGGTCTTACGAAGCGCGATCACTTCCATCTCGCTGATCTTTTTACTGTCGATCTTTAGCCGCAGCCCGAGAATCACCGGATGCCCGTGCTCTTCAATGGTTCCGAAAAAGCCCACCTGCCCGGCCTGCGGATCGGCGAAATACAGCTTGTAGTTTCCAAGCGTCACGGTAGGGCCCCACATACCGTCGCCCAGCTTGAGCTCTTGCCCATTTTCGGTATAGCGCGCATTCTTCGCAAGCGGCAGCTTCGACGGATCCTGCGCTACCAGCGCCACCAGATATTGATCGACGAATCCTTCCAGGCACGCCCGGTCGCAACTGGGCTCCCCTGCTTGCCCAGCACTCATCCAAGTGCCCAACGCCATTGCCACTATCAGCAGGCTTTTCATCGTTACTCCTTCTTGCTCCAACCGGAGGGCATTCCGTAAGGCACGGGCAGCAGTACGGCTTCTACGCGAGTGATCTTGCCGTTCTTGATTTTGAACAACTCGCCCAGTAAAAACGTGTACGGCGTGTCGAACGGCGGATTCACCTTGTGCTCCGTGCCGTCGGTCCACTTCACATTGGTGATGGTCCCGGCGTGATCGAAGAAGATGATGGAATAAACCAACCCCCGCTCTTCATCGACGATGGGATAGCGCCGCTCGCGCACGTGCGTAATAAACGGCGAAAATCCGGTGTCGAACTGCTCGCCGCAAGTCATCTTCGCCATTCCTTTTCCATCGGGATTGTTGGCGGTGACTGCGCCATTTTCAATGCGCGTGCATTGCGGGTCAAAGGGAGTTAGTTTTCCGGTGGCTTTTTCGAGGCCCTCGAAGTACGAGTTCGCGATGCGCACCAGCTCATCGCGCGATGGATGGTCGTTGGCTGCGAGCGGCTCATGAAAGATCGGCTTATCGACCAGATCCTGCGGGCGGGCGAAACCACCGGCGCCCGAGCGCGCGACAATCGCCTCCATCTCCGCAATCTTGCGGTTCTCGATCTTCAGGCGCAGCGAGAGGATTTGCGGATGGCCGTTCTCATTGACCACACCCATGAATCCCACTTGACCGGCTTTGGGATCGGCGAAGTAGAGCTTGTAGCTTCCTAGCGTCACCTTGGGCCCCCACATGCCGTCGGTGAGCTTCAAGGTCTGGCCGTTTTCTGTGTAGCGCGCATTCTTCGTGAGCGGCAATTTGGAGGCATCGTGCGCGGCGAGCGCATCCAGATATTGATTGACGAATCCTTCGAGACAGGCTCGGTCACATGCTTCCGCGGCATTCACCGAAAAAGGTGACAATGCCATTCCGCCCAGGAATAGAGCGGCAAGAAATGCAATTCTCAAATTCACCACGGTAGCCTATCGAAATGGGTCAGGGGTGTCAAACTGAGGCATTTTGTTCGTACGGTGAGTGCTATCAGTGATTGCAGTGCTATCATGGGAGGGTATGGCGAGCATCACAATCCGGCGGTTGGACGACGGAGTGAAGGCGCGGCTCCGCATCCGGGCGGCCCGTCATGGGCGGTCCATGGAAGAGGAAGCTCGCCAAGTCCTAAGCGCCGCGCTCCAAGAGGAACCGAAAAGCACTTTGAATCTCGCTGAGGCCATCCGGCGCCGCATCGCGCCGCTCGGTGGTGTCGATTTGGAGCTTCCTATTCGCGAACCGATTCGCCGCCCGCCCAAATTTAAGTGACTATTCTGGACACCAACGTTGTGTCTGAAATGTTGAAACCTGCGCCTTCCGACATCGTTCTCCGCTGGATGGCCTTGCAGGAGCCGTTCAGCGTCTTTACCACGGCGATTACACAGGCGGAGATGCTCTATGGAGTTGAAGCACTGGCCGCAGGGAAGCGCAGGCAGCGCTTAGCTGAAGTTGTCGAAGAAATCTTCGCTGAGGATTTTCAGGGACGCATTCTTCCCTTCGACCAGGAATCGGCGCGGGAGTTTGCGAGAATTGCCGGCAGTCGGAAGGCGGCTGGACGTCCGATTTCTCAGTTGGATGCGATGATAGCCGGCATTGCTCGCTCACGCAGCGCCGCGCTCGCAACCCGCAACACCGGTGATTTCGAACACTGTGGGATTCGATTGATCAATCCCTGGATCGCGTAGCAGCCCTTCTGCGCCGCGCGGCCCGGATGTACACTAATAGCTGCCAATCGCCGGTTCACGAAAGGAGCGAACGTGAAAACCAAGTCCTTTGCTGCTCTCCTTCTTGCCATTGCGCCCGCCGCTATGGCTCAGTCGCTGTCGGGTCTCTGGGATGCCACTATCACCTTTAATGGTCAAGACATTCCGTTCCGGCTGCAAATCGCGGGGGACGGATCGAATATCCAGGGTTGGTTCTTCAACGGCAATGACAAAGAGGTCTCCAGCGGCGGCAGCTTTCAAAACGGGACTCTGGTTTTGAACTTTGACTCCTACGCCGCCAAGCTCGAAGCCAAACTGCAGGATGGCGCGCTGGTTGGGCAGTACGGACCGATGTTGAAAAAGAACTACCCAGTTACTGCGCACCGACACAAGGCGGAGGCCAGCGCAAGTGCGGGCGCCCCGTCGATCGACGGACTATGGGATGTCGCTGTCAAAAGTTCTAAAGGCGAGAAGGCTTGGCATCTGATCGTGCAGCAGAAGAGCGCGTCGAATGTATCGGCCGCGATTTTGCGTGTCGACGGCGATACCGGCGCGTTGACCGGCACTTATAAGGATGGCAAGTTCGTCCTCAGTCACTTCTCGGGCGGGCGGCCGGCGCTCGTGATCCTGACCCCCGCCGCCGACGGAACACTCGCCATCGACATGACCGATCTGCATGGAACCAGCCAGCTGACGGCTACGCGGCCGGACGTGGCGCGCGCCAAAGGCCTGCCGCCGCCCACCGATCCGGATCATCACACCACTGTCAAGGACCCGTCCGAGCCATTTCGGTTCAGCTTCCCCGATCTCAATGGAAAAATCGTTTCGAATACCGATGCGCGCTTTCAGGGCAAGGTGGTGCTGGTGAATATTACGGGAAGCTGGTGCCCCAACTGCCATGACGAAGCGCCGTTCCTGGCAGAACTGTATCGCAAGTATCGCAGCCAGGGGCTCGAAGTGGTGGCGCTTTCCTTCGAGGAAGAAGATCAGCTCAAGAATCCTACCCGGCTACGCGCGTTTATGAAGGAGTATGGGATCGACTATACGGTGCTGCTGGGCGGAGTTCCGGACGATCGCGACGCGAAGCTGACCCAGCCCGTCAATCTAAACTCCTGGCCAACGACGTTCTTCCTGGGCCGTGATGGCCGCGTTCGGTTCGTCCACGCCGGATTCCCGGGCCCGGCCAGCGGCACGCTGTATCATCAGGCCGTCAAGGAGTTTTACGCGCAGGTGGACAGCCTGCTGGCGGAAAATCGCACTACTTCGACGCGCTAAGTGTTTGAACCAAGCGACGTATCTCGACGAAGATTCCTGGCTGGCCTCGCGACATTCAGCGCCAGCCAGTTGCTTTCGGCCGCCGATTCGCGAGCGAAGCCGGGCCGCATCGACGTCCACCATCATTTCTTTCCGCCTGATTACGTTAGCGCAATCACAGCCGCAGGCGCTGCGTCGTCGCCTGCCTGGAGTCCAGCGCGATCGCTGGAAGAAATGGACCGAAGCGGTATCGCGACGTCGATTCTCTCGCTGAGCCCTCCAGGGGTTTGGTTCCCGGACGTTGCCAAAAGCCGCGCGATAGCGCGTGACGCCAATGAATACGCCGCGAAGATGTCCGCCGATCATCCAGGCCGCTTCCGCTTGTTCGCCGCGTTACCGCTCCCCGATACCGAAGGCAGCTTGCGCGAAATCGAGCATTCACTCGACACGCTGCACGCGAGCGGCATCGGGCTGATGACTAGCTATGGCGATCGCTGGCTGGGCGATGCGGCGTTCCGGCCGGTATGGGAGGAACTGAACCGGCGCCAAGCCGTGGTCTACACCCATCCGACCACGCCCGCCTGCTGCGGGAATCTGAACGATGAGGTTCCCGCTGTTGCAATCGAATGGGCCACTGACACCACCCGCACCATCGCGAGCGTGGTGTTCAGTGGTGTCGCGGCGCGTTATCCCGGCATTCGCTGGATCTTCTCCCATGGCGGTGGAACCATGCCATTCCTATTAAGCCGCTTCATTTATCAAGAGAAGACCATGAAGGACAAAGCCACGCGGATTCCGAACGGTTTGATGCACGAGCTGCAACGGTTTTACTATGACACTGCGCAGGCCAACCATCCAGGGGCGCTGGCGGCTTTGCTCAAGATGGTGACGCCCGCCCAGTTACTGTTTGGCACTGACTTCCCGTATCGCGACGGAGCGGAAGTGGGCGCCGGCCTAGCGGCGCACGGATTCACAGACAAGGAATTGGCAGGCATCGAACGGGACAACGCGCTGCACTTGATGCCGGCTCTTGCGGGTTGAGCGTTAGACAGCCACGCGCCACCGCAATCCCTGGAATCGTGCATAATCGCGATCGCTGGTGATCCATTCGCAGCCCGATTCTATGGCCAGGGCCGCCAACCATGCGTCTTGCACTAAGTTTCCGTTGGCATTCGCGCTCTGGCATAGGGCGGTGAATATGGCCCAGTGACGAGGTCCAGGCTGAACTATTTGGCAATTGGGTTGTTGAACCAGTACGGATACGAAAGCCAACACATCTGTTAAACGGCTCGGATGTGCGTATATGCGCGGATGCGTCGCAATCCGGATCACGCTTGCCAGAACTTGCGGTGACATTCCGTACACTGCGTCGCCGTTGACCACCTCTTCCAGCCAGGTTCGATGCGCGGGGTGCTCTGCAAGGTCCGAACGGAACGCATACACCAGCACGTTCACATCGGGCAGAATCACCCACGGCCTTCCATGATGTCTTCGAGTGCGGCACTGTCATTGAGGTCCACGCCGGGAAGCGCGCCGCCCCCCGCTTTGCATACTGGCAGCGTAACTCGTTCACGGCTTGGCGGCTGTCGCGACTGTGCCAGGACCAATCTGAGACCTTCTTGGATGAGGGCGGTCACGGTTTCTCCTCGCTGTTCTGCTTCTCGTTTAGCTTGGTTCATTAATCCCTCAGGAAGTCTCACGGTCGTTCTCATATGTCTAGACATATCATGATTCAGAGCGTATGTCAATGAAGGTTTGGACAGAGGGGTGGGATTCTACCTTGGGAATCCCAGCAGCAAATTTGACAAGGCCCGCTTCCTCCAGTATTCTTATAAAGGTTTGGCGAGTTGTGTCTTCTGCTCCCGTGCTACCGCTCTTTAGTTGAAGAGCCCGGCCGGGGGCCGGCCCCGAGGTCCTGATGGTTTTTCAGCCATTTGGGATATGGGCTTGTCCAGAGCAAGTACCCTCGCAGCTTGTAGTTTTCGCGGTTGGCTTTGAGCCTGCCGTTTGTGTGTCAACGAACAACATAACTTCTGAAGGGAAGATTCGTGCCGACGTTTAATCAACTCGTGCGAAAAGGGCGGAGACCGCCACGTTATAAGACCGCCAGTCCAGCACTGCAGGCCTGCCCGCAGAAGCGTGGCGTGTGTACGCGCGTGTACACTACCACGCCTAAAAAGCCGAATTCGGCCTTGCGGAAAGTTGCGCGCGTGCGGCTGACCAACGGGATCGAAGTGACCACTTACATCCCCGGTGTCGGCCATAATTTACAGGAGCACTCCATCGTGCTGATCCGCGGCGGCCGTGTAAAGGATCTGCCGGGCGTGCGATATCACGTGGTGCGCGGGACGTTGGACGCGGCCGGAGTTGCCGACCGCAAACAGGGGCGATCGAAATACGGGGCCAAGCGGCCCAAAGGGCCCACGAAATAATCTATGCCACGCAGACGCAGACCAGAGCCTCGCGAGATCCTGCCGGATCCAATTTACAACTCCACGCTGGCGGAGAAGTTTATCAACTCCATGATGTGGGATGGCAAGAAAAATACTTCCCAGCGGATCTTCTACGGTGCAATGGACAAGATCAAGGAGCGCACCGCCGACGATCCATTGAAGCTTTTCAAGAAAGCCGTGGAGAACGCCAAGCCGCTGCTGGAAGTGAAGACAAGGCGCGTGGGCGGCGCGAATTATCAGGTGCCGGTGGAAGTTTCGCAGAACCGCCGGGTCAGTTTGGCGATTCGCTGGATTCTGCAGAACGCCCGTAGCAGGCCCGACAAGGGCATGCCGGACAAGCTGGCGAATGAGTTGACGGATGCTGCGAACATGCGCGGCGGAGCAATTAAGAAGAAGGACGACGTTCATCGAATGGCGGAAGCAAACAAGGCCTTCGCCCATTACCGTTGGTAGTCGAGTTGTTAGGGTTTATTTATGGCACGTACTGTACCGATACAGAAAATGAGGAATATCGGCATCATGGCCCACATTGATGCCGGCAAAACTACCACTACCGAGCGTGTGCTCTATTACACCGGCCGCACTCACAAGATCGGCGAGGTTCATGAAGGCACCGCCATCATGGACTGGATGGAGCAAGAGCAGGAGCGGGGTATCACCATCACCTCAGCCGCCACCACGTGCCAGTGGCGCGACATCACCATCAACATTATCGATACTCCCGGCCACGTGGACTTCACGGCCGAGGTAGAGCGCAGCCTGCGCGTGCTGGACGGAGCAGTCGCTGTGTTCGACGCCGTTGCGGGCGTGCAGCCCCAATCGGAAACCGTGTGGCGCCAGGCCGACAAATACGGCGTTCCGCGCATTTGCTTCATCAATAAGATGGATCGCGTGGGCGCGGATTTTTACCACGCCATCGACACCATTGTTGACCGGCTGAAGTGCCGGCCAGTCGCGATTCAACTCCCGGTAGGCGCTGAAGACCAGTTCAAGGGCACCGTGGATCTGGTGACCATGAAAGCGCGCATCTGGCGCGACGAGACGCTAGGCGCTGAGTACGATGAGGTAGAGATCCCCGCCGATCTTCTCGAGAAAGCCAAATCCTATCGCGAGCAGATGATTGAGGCCATCGCCGAATCCGACGACCACCTGTTCGCCAAATTTGTGGAAGGCTCGCCGATCTCTGAAAAAGAGATCATGGAGGGCATCCGCAAGGCCACCATCACGCAAAAGATTTTCCCGGTGATTTGCGGCTCGGCGTTCAAAAACAAGGGCGTGCAGAATCTGCTTGATGCCGTGGTCGATTATCTGCCTTCGCCGCTGGACATCCCGCCGGTGCAGGGCGTTCTCCCCGATAACCCCGAAGTAACTGAAGAGCTTCCGCCCACCGATGAGGCGCCATTTTCGGCGCTGGTGTTCAAGATCATGACCGACGCGTTTGTCGGCCAGCTGGCGTTTATCCGGGTGTACTCGGGCCGGCTGGGCGCGGGCGATTCGGTGTTCAACGTCGCGAAAAATCGCAGGGAGCGCGTGGGGCGTCTGGTGAAGATGCACGCCAACAAGCGCGAGGACATTCAGGAAATCCTGGCGGGCGACATCTGCGCCGCGGTGCTAAAGAACGTCTCCACCGGCGACACGATCTGCGACGAAAAGCGCCCGATTCTTCTCGAAAGAATCGACTTCCCTGAGCCTGTGATCCAGCTCGCGATCGAGCCCAAGACCAAGGCCGATCAGGAAAAGCTCGGCATGGCCATCCAGAAACTGGTGCAGGAAGATCCAACCTTGCGCGTGAATACAGACCCCGACACCGGGCAGACCATTTTGGCCGGAATGGGCGAACTGCACCTCGAGATCATCGTGGACCGCATGCAGCGCGAGTTCAATGTCGGCGCGAACGTCGGCAAGCCTCAGGTGGCCTATCGCGAGACCATTCGCGGCACCGCCGAGTACGACTACACGCACAAGAAACAAACTGGCGGCAGTGGCCAGTACGCGCGAACCAAGCTCAGAGTGGAGCCGAATCACGCCAAAGGCTTCGAGTTCGACAACGTCATCAAGGGTGGTTCCGTTCCGAAGGAATTTATTCCTGCGGTTGAAAAGGGCGTCCGCGAATCGCTCGAAGGCGGAATTCTGGCCGGCTATCCGATGGTCGACATCAAAGTCGAGCTCTTTGATGGCGATTATCACGACGTCGATTCGTCGGAAATGGCGTTCAAGATCTGCAGTTCCATCTGCTTCAAGGAAGCTTGCAAGAAAGCCAAGCCGGTGTTGCTGGAGCCGGTGATGCGGGTCGAAGTAGTGGTGCCGGAAGAGTACATGGGCACCGTTAATGGCGATCTTAGTTCGCGCCGCGGCCGTTTGGAAGGCACCGAGGTCCGGGGCACCACGCAGCTCATCAAGGCGATGGTTCCGCTGTCGGAGATGTTTGGCTACGCTACCGAGCTGCGCTCGCGTACGCAAGGCCGTGGCAGTTTCACCATGCATTTCGGGCAGTATGAGGAAGTTCCCAAGAACCTGTCGGAAGAGATTGTAGCGAAAGTTCAAGGAAGAGTAACGAAGTAGGCATTCAGAATTCACAAGAAGGAATTCAGAATAAAGGAAGCAGGAGAGTTCAACATCCATGGCGAAGGAAAAATTTGACCGCAGCAAGCCGCACGTAAACATTGGAACGATCGGGCATATCGATCATGGGAAGACGACGTTGACGGCGGCGATCACCAAGGTACTGGCCAAGCACAACCCGAAAAATAAGTTCCGCTCGTTCGATTCGATCGACAATGCGCCGGAAGAAAAGGCGCGTGGAATCACGATTGCGGTGGCGCACGTGGAGTACGAGACGCCGAACCGGCACTACGCGCACGTGGATTGCCCGGGCCACGCCGACTACATCAAGAACATGATCACCGGAGCCGCGCAGATGGATGGCGCGATTCTGGTTGTCGCTGCCACCGACGGCCCGATGCCCCAAACGCGCGAGCATATTCTGCTGGCCCGGCAAGTGGGTGTGCCTTCGATTGTGGTGGCGCTGAACAAAGTGGATATGGTGGACGATCCGGAGCTGCT
>JBEKRO010000007.1:0-114421 GCA_049518655.1 Bryobacteraceae bacterium
TGCCACCCATAGATCCTCCTGCTTCTCCCGATCCTTCTTGCGCCCCATGCCCATAGACAAAAGACGTTCAAAACACAATCAAGGTCACATGTTTTGGAAGGTTTTTACCACGGGCTGCTAGGGTGCATTCGTCGCGGTGAGAGGCAACGCGCTGAAACCGTGAGGTTTGGTAGGCGCGGCTGGACTCGAACCAGCGACCACCTGCTTAGAAGGCAGGTGCTCTATCCACCTGAGCTACGCGCCCGCGTCCGATTCCTAATTGATTCTAAAACAACCGTTACACGCTCGTCAGTCCACAGACCATAAGCGGTCACATGACCAAATGAGGTCGATCAGCCTGACGGGGCTCAAGGTTTCACGTGAACCGTTCCGAATTCGCCTCCGTGCGGGACATTATCAATAAGATCAATAAGGCGGTTTTGGCTCATCGCCGTTCTGTGATGCCGTGGCGGGCCGCGGTCCTACGCATTCCAAGAAAGTGCGCCGCCCCCGCGCCCCCAGTTGAACGGCCATGGGCGTGCCTCCTCCAAACCGGCCCTGGGTTCGGTGGTAAGTTCCCAGGGGTAATCGCCAGGACAAGACGAAATTCTGGCTTCAAAACGAAAGACGAAAGAGTGAATCTTTATGAAAACGAATCTAGAACGTTGTGTTTTGGCTCTGGCAATTGCCGGTTCCATGAGTACGGCCGCCTTTGCGGCTGACAGAGCAATCAAGGTTGACGACAGGCTGGACGCTTCAGCCGACACGTTGAGCGATATGATGCGGGCTTCCGATCAGGGGATACCGCAAGATCTGATCGACAAGGCGCATTGCGTGGTTGTCCTGCCCGGAATGAAAAAGGCCGGATTTATCTTCGGCGCGGAGTATGGCCGCGGGTTCGCCGTATGCCGCCGCCACGATGGCGCGGGCTGGAGCGCCCCGGCCGCTATGCGATCCGAAGGTGGCAGTTTCGGTTTTCAGATTGGCGCTTCGGACACCGATGTTGTATTGCTGGTGATGAACGATGGTGGAATGAAGCATCTGTTATCGGATAAGTTTTCGCTCGGCGGAGATGCATCCGTGGCGGCAGGCCCCATCGGCCGCGACGCGAGTGCTCGGACGGACGCGGAGCTACAGGCGGAAATGCTGTCGTATTCCCGTTCGCACGGGCTATTTGCAGGCATCTCGCTGACCGGCGCGACGCTGCGGCCGGATGGGGAAACCAATCGGGAACTCTACGGCCATGACTCGACGAATCGTGAAATCCTGACCGGTGACTTCAAAACTCCGGAGGTCGCGCGAAAGTTTGAACATGCGCTGAATCGGGACTCGGCCCGTCGCAACTAGTAAGCACCGCTCTTTGCGTGTGGCGCGCTGCGGGGATATCGATCCTGTCCCCGCTGCGTCAACTCGTGTCTCGCTCCGGTCGCCTGTGTAAATTTCGTAACGAACACCTAGGGAGGCCATGTGACGAACCGCATCATCCTATTCATCATCCTCTTCGCCTCGGCGTGCTGGCCGTCACAATCGTTCGGTCAGCAAGCTTCTTTCGAAGATTTAACTGCTTCGGAGAGCGTCACTCCTCAACCATTACCAGCGGAGAGCAAGCGTATTTTTGGCATCATTCCGAACAATCGTACCTCGCCCGGTCTCAAAGACTACAAGCCCCTTTCAACCAAGGCAAAGTTCGATATTGCCCGTCAGGACTCATTCGATAGGGGCACGATTATCCTCGCAGCAGCATTCGCGGCCGACGCTCAGCTCACCAACGCTAATCCCTCGTTCGGGCAAGGCGTCCGGGGATACGCCCACTATTTTGGGGCATCCTACGGTGATTTCGTCATTGGCAACTACATGTCGGAGGCGATTTACCCGGCGCTGCTTCATCAGGACCCCCGTTATTTTCGGCGCGGCATCGGGAGCGGACTGTCGCGGCTCGGGTACTCCGTGGGTCAAATCTTCTGGACACACACCGATTCCGATCGCACTCAGTTCAATTACTCGGAGATTCTTGGCAACTCCACCGCGGTTGCGATTTCAAACGCGTACTATCCGGATAACCGGAGCGCCGGCGATTCGGCAACCAAGCTCGGCATGCAGATCGGCGTCGACATGGCGTCGAACGTCCTGAAGGAATTCTGGCCCGATGTAAGCCGAAAATTCACCAGGAAGAATCGTCAATAGTCTTCCCGGGCCGATGCGGGTCCGTCCTGCCACGAACGCAGCTTATCGGGTACGTTGGTCCGAGTCGCGACGGAGCGCTCTCTCAAACTTCGCCGCGACGATCGGAGTTTTGAAGTCGCCAGTCAGGATCTCTCGATTCGTTGTGTCATGGCCGTAGAGTTCCCGGTTGGTTTCCTCGTCCGGACGAAGCGTCGCCCCTTCCAGCGAGATCCCCGCGAATAGCCCGCGCGAGCGGGAATACGACAGCATCTCGGCATGCATCATGGCATCGGTTTGAGCACTCGCGTCCCGGCCAACCGGCCCCGCTGCGGCTGTGGCGTCTCCGCCGATCGTGAACTTGTCCGATAAGAGGTGCTGCATTCCTCGATCGTTCATCACCAGGAGCACCACATCGGTATCCGAAGCCCCGATCTGAAATCCGACGCTGCCTCCTTCCACGCGCATGGCAGCCGGCGCGCTCCAGCCCACGCCACCATGGCGGCGGCATACGGCGAATCCGCGGCCATACTTCGCGCCGAAGATAAATCCGGCCTTTTTCATGCCGGGCACAACAACGACGCAGCGCGCCTTGTCGATCAGATCGTGGGGGATACCATGGTCGGATGCCCTCATCATGTCGGTCAGCGCGTCGGCCGAAGCATCCAGCCGGTCGTCGACCTTGACTTCTCTATCGGCCGCGAGCGCGGCGGTGCTCAGGGCACCGGCGATCGCCAGAATCCAGACAGCTTGTTTTGCCTTGGTTCTCATAACATTGCTCCCTTCCTCCTCTAGACTCAAACCGGGATTGCATTGTGTCCTCTAACATTGATACCCTTTGCTACCAGCCATCGCCAGATTGCCGCATCCGCCTGAATCCATGCTTGGATGCAACTAGTTGAGGCGAGTTGCCATGGCGGCTGTTCTCCCATCTGCATTGCTCTCGCGATCGGCACGGTTCGGGTTAGGACGTCCGATCCCCGGAGTTGCACTTGCATGGCGCGGCCAGCAGCTAGCCTGACGAGCAAGATCCCGTGGTATTCGGATACTTCGTTTGACGAATACCTCTCAAATGGCACATCCGCGAACTCGACTGCCAGTCGCTGCATGCGATTACGTGGCGCCACGAATCCAAATAACCGAGCAAGCTGGCTTGACATATGCTTACTTCCTCATTCCGAAGGCTACTTGGTGTAGACCTGGGAGCGATGGTGTTGGTTTCAAGGGCACGATCATCTGGCTGAGGGTGATCTACCGACGGTTTGCGTTACAACGACTTCGTAAGTCGTAACACGAATCTGCGGCGCTGCCGAAAGTGAATAAGACGATAGAGCCAATCGAGTATCATTTGTCACCTCGGATTGGAGTCCACCGTCTAGGTCGCCGGAATTCTGGCGAGGACAACAGGCCGGTCACTTTCGCAGAGTGAAAGTTGAAGTCCTTCATTCCGGTCCGTTGCCCTCCGATGTAAATGTAAGATATTCGCTCGGTGCGGAACATCGCGTAACACTGGTATATTTCGGCTAACAGCTTCGGTAGCTGCAAGGTGGCAACGCCGCTGGGAATGTACTTCGTTCAACGATCCAGCTCAAAAGCAAGATACTGGAACCGGCCGTCGCGTTCAATTTGAAGCACCACGGGGTCGCCGGGCTTCATCTCGCTGAGGGTCAATCGAAGTGTATCCAACAACGCCACCGGCGAATTATTCACAGCGTCGATAATATCGCCGGGTTGCAGATCGATGGATTGCGATTGGCCTCCGGCGGTCTTGGCCGCGACCATCAGTCCATATTCCCGCCTCAGGCCTGGAATCATGGCAGCCGCTTCCTTATCAATCTCGATACATAAGACACCCAAGCGAGCGATTAGATTTTTTTCCGGGTGAATCAAACGCTCGAGAAGGCTGGCCTTATCCTGACGCTCACGAACCACGGGAACAACCTTCAACTCATCTTGCCCGCGCAGAACTCGCAATGCTAATTTGTCGCCGGCCGGACGTCGATAGATATGATTTTCCAGCTGTCCCGCGGAAGATACTTTTTGCCCATCCAGAGTCAAGATGATATCTCTGCGCTTCAGGCCGGCGCGATCCGCGGGGCCGTCCGGTACCACATCCGATACGATTACCCCGTGGTCGCGCGCTAATGCCAGCCCTTTTGCCATAACGAAGGTAATGTCCTGGGCATAAATGCCAATCTCCCCTCGGCTCACGCGCCCGTCCTTGCGTAGTTGACGGTACACATCCCGGACCGTATTGGCCGGAATAGCGAATCCTAACCCCTCATTACCGCCGGACTGGGAGACGATAAACGCATTGAGCCCCGCCAATAGCCCATTCATAGTCACTAAAGCGCCACCGCTATTGCCGGGATTGATGGAGGCGTCGGTTTGAATGTAGACCATGGGATTATCGTTGCCTACGGAGCGGTCAGGCGAACTCACCACTCCAAAGGAGACTGAATTCCGCAAACCCATGGGAGCGCCAATTGCAAGAACCAAGTCTCCTTGCCGCAGACGATCCGAGTTCATGAATGGAAGCGTAGGCAGGCCCTTTTCATCGATCTTGAGCAGCGCGAGATCTGATTCCTGGTCGATACCCACAATCTTGGCATCGACAGTCTGGAGGTTGCTGGAGTCGTCCGATGCCTCCTCTGGAAGGGATGCGCGCATAACCACCACCCGGATGGTTACTGCGCCTTTGATCACATGCGCGTTGGTGATGATATAGCCGTCGGGATCGACGATCACTCCCGACCCGATGGATTTCTCTCGTCCCAATAAGCTCACCGGGTGTCCGGACTCCGAATCGATGAGGCCGTAGCCGCTGACCAGCACTTGTACGACGGCCGGCGCCACCTGCTGAGAGAGCGAGCGCATCTGGCTGCTCACTTCGAGGAGCGATGGGGGAGACGGCGGGGCAGGGGGAACCTGATCGCCGAATGCCGTTCCGGCCCACGCAACCAGCAGCAGTGGAGTGATCACGGCGATCACGCTCGCGCGGGCACACCCTGGCATTAACGCGCGTTGGCGGGAGAGTTTGTGCACGAATGCACCTCAGTTTCCCGGAACGATAGAGTCACCGGTAGCGGTCGGAGGGGGCCACTCCCGGTGCGTACCGCTCCGTTACCTGAAAGGTACCGCGCTTCGCCCCGCGGTCCCATACCCTGAGGCCGGTATATTCAGGTACTTCACTTTGGTATGTCTGACTAGCGATGACCGCCACCGTGGGAGCCACCTCCACCGCCGCCGTGAAAACCGCCTCCTCCGCCAAAGCTATGGGAACCACCGCCTCCGCTACGCCCGCCTCCGAAGGAAGGAGCGGAGCGAAAACCACCACGACCGAAGGAGGGACTGGAGCGATAGGCTGGCATGGCCCGGCCTCCGCCGTAACCGCGGCTATAAGAGGGAGTGGAGCGATTATACGCAGGGCTGGTTCGGTAATTTGGTTGAAAGCCAGAACTTCCGAAGCGATTCCACTGGCTTGATCTGGCGTTGGAAGAAGCTTGCGGCGCTTGGAGTCGGCTGCCTGGGAATTGGCCGCCACGCTGTGCGGCGCCCGCGCCGAAACTACTGCGGTTCCCCAAGTTGCCGTTTCCGGCACCGTTCATGCGGCTAGGCGAAGAAGCGAGTCCCGCGCCTCCAAATCTCGCGCGGCCGCCCAGGTTACCTCCGAATCGGTTCGCCAAACCTTGGTTCGGGTAAGCGACTCCCAAGCGGTGTTCCGGATTGTGCGCCCAGGTTCCACGGCCTCCGAACCCACGGCCGTCGAAACCGCGAAAGCCGTAATGGTTGAAGAAATAGCCGTTCTCGAAAATCGAGCAGTTAAACCAATTCGGTCCCCAACCCCAACCACCCCATCCCAATCCACCGAAGAAACCGCCCAGATAGATGCCCGGCCCGAAGTCAAATCCATAGCCCACATCTGGATAGTCGAGCGGCGGGTAATAACCATAGTCGGGAGGCCCCCAGACATCTTCGGGATTGTAAGAGGGTACATACATCATGTCAGGATTGGTCGGCTGAATTTCAATCGCAGTCTGTCCCCTTTGTGTGTCGGTCGCGATGGTTTCCTGAGTCGTGGAGTTAAGCCGGCCCGCGGCTCGAGCTTCCGCGCGCATGCGCTGCAAGGCGTTCATGACGTCCGCCTGCTGGGCCAAAAACGCATTTCCCAGGTCGGTGGTCCAGTGAATATTTGAATTCAAGCGATCGATAACATCGGGGAAAACTACCAGCGCCTGGATGCTCGCATCCCAATTCTGCTGGCGGGCGGCGTCTACCAACTGTGGACCCTGCAGGTTCTGATTTCGCTGCAGCCATTGCCCTGCTTCGACGAGTTCGAGCGGGTATGTGGAGGCCACCAGCACCTGGCTCAGGAGCGCATCGGGATAAAGCGCGATGGGCGCCACCAAGTTATCCAGTTGATCCGATGAGAGTGGCTGTAACGGCGGAGGCGCGGGCTGTCCTTGCGCGAGCAAACGTGTACCGGCCGAAAACTGAAGCAGGAGCGCGACGCAAAATATACAGAGCGCCTGCTGGAGGATTGTGATTCCAATCTTCATCGTTTCACCTCCTGCGCTAATGAGATCGACGTATTCCAAGGAAACTTCGGTGCTTTTATATCCGTTCTCATGCGCCGCCTTACAAGAGCGCACGTTCCAGATCAAAGTCGAACACGCTTTCGCCGGTTGTATTTACGCGAATTGCGTGGATCCAGGGACTGGCCGAATACCACCGGATCGATGGATCGCAGCCAGACGCACTCCTCTCCGGAGAAAGAGCGCGAGCAAGGTACCGCGCCGCCGCTTCAAGAAATACCTGGCGCACGCGATATCAATGCTGCTGGACGTAGGCTATAGTTCTTACAGAATCCCCGTTAGCCGGGCGAATGTCACTGTCAATCGACACTCCCAAAAAGTGGCCCGCCCGGCCCCGCAATTAGAAGAATGAGCGTTGTGCCACGAAGGGGCAAAGCGTTCCGATGGTCTATGATCGGCCTTGCCTTGTAGCGGATGGTTATATTCCTCCGTCCGAACGACCGCAAAAGGGAACAGCGTTTAACACTGGCGCCGGCGTGGACGTAGGGTCCTTGAGCACGAACACGTTGCGGCAAATGGCAGGCCTTACGTGAGGATGTGCGTACGCGCCTCCAGCCCGTTCGACTTTCCCGAAATCGCGTTGCAAGCCACCGTTTCGACTAGCAATGATCCTTCCCAAAAAAATCCAATTTGATAAAGAACGACGGGCGTAGTGTAACCGGACTTTCCGTCGATGCGCCCGTCGAGATTGAGGGATTCAGTCAGCTACAGTCTACGTTCTCACCGGCTAGCAGGAACATACCAGAAGCCCGGTAATTTACAGAACGGAGGGACGGTAGGAAAAAGAAGTCTCCGGTACCGATCTCATGTGCCTGGAATTACCAGAGTACCGGTATGGAAGACCAGCCGAAACGCGGATAAGGTGGAGCTAATGGTCCAGCAGACTCAGCGCGCCGGAAAGGAATGGTCTTGAATCATCCACAAGTGTGGGCTGTTGTTCTAGCCGGTGGCGACGGCACCAGATTGAGATCGCTGACTCAGCTCATCTCTGGCGAAGACCGTCCCAAGCAATTTTGCCAGGTGTACGGTGGCAAGACGTTACTGGCCCAGACGCGCGCTCGGTTGGCGAACGCAATTCACCCCGAGCGAACAGCGTTTGTGCTGGTGAAGACCCATGAGAAATTTTATAGAAGTGAGCTGGACGACGTCGAGCCGCGTCGATTAATCGTTCAACCGGACAACAAAGGCACCACCGCCGCTGTGATTTGCAGTCTTCTGCGAATAACGGCCCTGGCCGGAGATCCGGTGGTCGCTTTCTTTCCAACCGACCATCACTACTCGAACGAGGCAGGCTTCAGCGCTTCCGTTCATCGGGCGGTGAGAGTGGCGCAATATCGTTCGGATATCCTGGTGCTCTTAGGAGCAGAAGCGGAACACGCAGAAGTCGAGTATGGCTGGATTGAGCCGGGCACGCGTTTTGATAGCCCCTTCACGAGCGCACTGCTGCGCGTGACCCGCTTCTGGGAGAAGCCGTCGCATCCCACGGCTCAAGCGTTGTTCGCTCGCGGATGTTTGTGGAACACCTTCGTGATGGTGGGGCGGGCATCGACTTTTCTGGCGTTGCTGGAAAATACCATGGCGCCAGCCGTGTTGGAAGCTTTTATGGCCGCGCAGCGGTATGGGAATCACGCTACTTACCTCGGGGATCAGGACAAGCTGTGGGCAACCCTCACCGCGGGGGATTTTTCACGTCAAGTATTAACACCAAGCACGCAACATCTGGCGGTGCTTCCGGTGGGTGATATCGGTTGGAGCGATCTTGGAACACCGGAGCGCGTGAGAGCGGCAATGGCTCAATCGGGGCTGCGGCCATGGTGGCAGGAATCGGCGAAGAATGAGAATTCCAAAGACTTGGCTAAAACTTCTACTGGGTAGGAATGGAAAGCAACCCAAGCGTCGCGAAGTGGAAGGCGCCAAGACTGGTGATCGGCGTTTGCGATTACTCTCCCTCTTCTGTTGTGCCGATGGAGGTCCCAAATGCTCGCAATGTTGCGCGCTCTGCATTCTTTCTTAGCGGACGCTCCCACGCGGGTTCGGGCGGAGCGCCGGCGTGCTCGCCCTGGCCCAAAGAGCGATGCGCAGGCGGCAACAGCTCGGATATCCATCGTCGCTCTGGTGGTCAGTGACCACGATCGCGAAGTATTGACCCGCATCTCCAATCACGAGCCGGTAGATGTACACTTCGCCGAATCGCAGGTGGAGGCCTGGGATGCCATGAACCGATTGAGTCCTCCCTTGATCTTGTACGATCGCGATTGGCCCGACGCGGAATGGCGGACAGCGGTTCAGACTTTCGCGTCTTCTGCTCACCGTTCCTGTGTCATCTTGGTCTCTCGGGTAGCGGACGACTACCTATGGCAAGAGCTGATACGCTGCGGCGGATACGACCTTCTGGCCAAACCGCTGCGAGCCGATGACGTCGCTCGCGCTCTCAAATTGGCTTTGTCCTATTGGAGAAGCGCCAGGGCCGCGGCCACTCAATAGGAGGCGAACGGTGTGGCTCTCCGAGTGGTTGAAAAAACGGAACAACGCACAATCGGTATCGAGTGCCAAGCGCCTGAGGATATTAGCGGTATCCATCTCTCTCAACGACATCTTTCTGCTGGAATATCTGGGAAACCAGCAGGGGTGGGAAATGAAGTTCGCGGCGTCGCCCCAAGAGGCGTTCCAGTTGGCGTCATACGGTGGCTATGACCTGATACTCTGCGATCGCGACCAGCCCGGATATCCGTGGAGAGAAGTCATGGATCGCCTGGCTGCCAGTTCGCCGCGAAGTTCTATTCTTCTGGTCTCACCAACGAAGGACGACTACCTGTGGTGGGACGTGCTCAACCACCGGGGCTTCGATGTTTTGATTCGACCGTTGCGCGAAGAGGTGGTTCTGCGGGTGATCGATAGCGCCATGCGCTGCCTCTCTCCCATGGTGAGTTATTCGGCAAACTAAGTCAGGAGGCTACGCCTTTTCGGACGGCGTACAGAATTAGTTCGGGCAGACTATGCAGATTTAACTTCTCATGCAGGTTTCTGCGATGGGTTTCCACGGTATACAAACTCAGATTGAGCGCCTGTGCGATCTCTTTATTAGACTTCAACTCCACCAGGAGCTGAAGAACTTCCCTCTCCCGGGAAGTCAGCAAATCATAGCTGTCGTCCGCTCCGCGAGTCCGAATTTCGCGTACATAATCCTCCATCAGCATCTTGGTGATTTCCGGACTGAAAAACGTTTTACCTTGGTGCACGGATTGGATCGCATCAATCAGGTCCCCTTCCGCGGAATCTTTCAAGAGGTAGCCTTTGGCTCCCGCCTTGAGCGCTCTTAGTACATAGCCTTCATCGGAATGCATACTGAGAATCACAATCGCGGTATTCGGCAAAGCTGCATGGATGCGTTGGGCGGCCTCGATTCCGCTCAAGTTGGGCATGGCGATATCGAGGACCGCAACATCGGGTTCGGTTGCTTCCGCTTGTTCCACGGCCTGCCGTCCGTCCGCCGCCTCGGCGACCACGCCGAATTCGGCATGACTCTCCAGCAGAAGGCGCAGGCCGCGACGCATCACGGTGTGATCGTCAGCCAACAGGATGCGAATGTGTTTTGGGGGCGTACGCGCTCCTGTTCTCGTCCTGGTTATCCTTGACGAAGGGTAATTCCACTGACAGTATCGTCCCGCGCCCGGGCTCTGAGTGAACGTTGCATTTTCCTCCTAACCGGGTGACGCGTTCCTGAATCCCGAGCAGTCCCAGCCCTTTTGTTTCCCGCACGTCGAAGCCCCGCCCATCGTCCTGGATGCTCAAGAGAAAACGATCGAGCTCATGTCCGGCGCGGATGCGGATGGTGGTCGCCTGCGAATGCCGCGCGCAGTTATGCAGGGCCTCCTGGACGACGCGATAAATGCAAGTTTTGTACTCGTCGGGTAACTCATCGGAATCCAGCTCCGCTGCGATGGTCACATCCATTCCAGTGCTCTTGGAGCATTCGCGCGCCTGCCACTTCAGGGCGGGAATCAAGCCCAGATCGTCCAACATCGAAGGTCTTAGTAGAAGCGCCATATTGCGTACCACGCGCACCGTGCTTTCCACCAGACTCTTTATGGTTTCAATGTGGCGGCGCGAGTGTTCCTGGGATCGAACCGCGAGTCCGGCCGAAAGATTCCGCAGCTCAATGAGTACGGCCGAAAGGGCTTGCCCAACCTCGTCATGCAATTCGCGCGAGAGGGCCCGCCGCTCCGTTTCCTGCGCTTGAACCAAGCGCGCGGAAAGTTCCTTGAGCTGGGTACGAGCTTCCGCCACTTCCACGTACTGCAACCGGGCCTGGTCTTCTAATTGGAGCGTCTTCCGAATGGTGAATAAAGCCAGACCAAGACCTAGAGCCAGTGCCGCCGTTATGGTCAGCAGCAGGCGGGTCTGGAAACTCAGAAGGAGGGAAACTACCTGCCGGTTTCCGGCATCCAACTGCTGTTCATTGAGGGCGTCGATGCGCCCTGCCAGCGCGAGCATATTCTGCCGGCGAGGGAAAACTTCATCGCGAAGAAAAGTGTATCCAGAACGACGCCTTTCGACAGGGTCCCACTGGAAGATCGGAGCCAATATTCCCCAATAATCCATGAGCTCCGCCCGCAAAGCCGAATAGTGCCCGGCTTCGGTGGGCGCCACCTCGTGCCCGTAGGACTCCAGAGAGGATTCCATGTGCCGCCGGACCTCTGCCAGGCTGGCTCGATAGGCTTCCGCTCGCTTGGCGTCAGGCTCCAGCAGGTAGTCACGGACATAGGTGCCGGAAACGTAAACATCGGAACGGATATCGTTGAGCACGTGGTTCAGCGAGAGATAGCGGCGTCTGATTTGGTCGTCGCTGCGGCGGAACTGCCGGAGGACGCTGAGAGCGTCGATTCCCGCGAGAGCCATAATCGACAACAGCCCGCCAAACCCGAGCACAAGCGCGAAGCGCGAGCCAAAGAACACACGATCCGAGCGAGTTTGTGGTGCTCCCGAGGCTGCCGGCATGAGGCCAACCCAATGCTACCCGAGGTAATGCTCCGGCGGAGCAATCTACCTGCGTTTTTGCCGAAAAATACCAGCCGCCTGGTATAGGGACGGGCCTCAGATGCATCGTATGTTAAGGAGGTAAGGGATTCTTGAAGCGCCCGAGTAAAGCTCTGCCTAATCAGCTACAGCCGCGTCCACAGGAAATGAACCCTCCGACCGATATGCCTTTCGTGGATTTAGAAAAACTGCAGGAGTTTGATAGCTGCACGGTTTCGAACGCCATCGAGCGCCTCAACGTTCGTCCGCGGAACGAGGGGTTCCTCTCCGGGGTGGCGCGGTGCCGGTTTCCGAAGTTCCCGCCGATGGTCGGCTATGCGGCTACCGCCCGAATTCGCACCGCGTCTCCACCCATGGGCCACCGCTGTTACTACGACCGCATGGAATGGTGGAATTACGTGGCCTCGCTACCCGCGCCCCGGGTCATCGTATTGCGGGATGCCGATCACGAACCCGGGTTGGGAGCGTTTGTGGGCGAAATTCATGCCGCCATTGCTCTCGCGTTGCAGTGCGTGGGTTGTATCACGAACGGGGCGGTTCGCGATCTGCCTGCCGTGGAGGCCATGGGCTTTCAACTCTACGCGCGACGCACCTCCGTGTCCCACGCTTATGCCCACATCATAGAATTCGGCGAGCCGGTGGAGGTGGACGGCCTGCAGATTTCGTCGGGCGATTTGTTGCATGGCGATCTACACGGAATCGTGAATATCCCGCTGTCGATCGCGGCTGAAATTCCCCACGAAGCCTCGAAAATCCGTGCCGGGGAGCGAGAATTAGTTCAGTTCTGCCGCTCTCCGCATTTCTCGCTTCGGGAATTGGACGAACGGATTCAAAATATGAATCTCAATTGCGATTTGCCCTGGCGGGGCGGGAAATAGGTCTATGCGGCCAGATACGCGCCTGTTTTGGTTGTTCGGCCTGATCGCGGCGGTTGTAGTTTTGGCCTGCTGCAGTGGCTCGCGAAATGTCCAGGCAAAGAATCCCGGCGATGCAGGCGGAAGTCCGGGTTCCGCTGAAGTCTCGGTGGGCGTCGTAAAAGTGATCAGGAAAGATGTGGGGCGGACGCTGACCGTCTCTTCCGAGCTGGTGCCCTTCCAGGAAATTGACGTGTTCGCCAAAGAATCTGGTTTCGTAAAGGACCTGAACGTCGACTATGGATCGCGCGTGCAGAAGGACCAAGTGCTCGCGACACTGGAAATTCCCGAGCTGCAATTGCAAGTGAAAGAAGACGATGCCGCCGTCAAGAATGCGACGGCCCAAATTCCACATGCTCAGGAAGAGTTGAACCGGGTGGAGGCCCAGCAAAGAGTCCTTCAGCTGCAGTACGACCGGCTGAATGGCGTGGCGCAATCCAAGCCCGGGCTGGTGGCGCAGCAGGAAGTGGACGATTCGGCGGGCAAGGCTCTCGCTTCGTCGGCGCAAGTGGAAGCGGCCAAGTCGAACTTGCAATCCGCTGAAAGCGTACTCGCGGCCGCCCAAGCCAAGCGGGAACACGATCAAGCGCTATTCGATTACTCCAAGATCACGGCGCCATTCGCCGGTGTGGTGACGCAGCGCTTCGCCAATCTGGGCACGCTGATGCAAGCGGGCACCAGTTCCAGCACGCAAGCACAACCGCTGGTCCGGCTCTCCCAGGACGACTTGTACCGGCTGGTAATTCCCGTGCCCGAGTCCTACGTTAAATTCATCCATCTGGGCGATTCGGTCAGCGTCAACGTCCCCTCGTTAAACCGAACCTTCCCCGGCAAAGTGGCTCGCTTCTCCGTGGATGTTCGTGAGGACACGCGCACCATGCACACCGAAGTGGACGTGCCAAATCCCGGCCGCATGCTTCTTCCCGGACTATACGCGGAAGCCACCATCACGCTCGAAAAGAAGGACGAGGCTATCGCGGTCCCGTTGCAGGCGGTGGATCAGGAGAACAACCAGGCGAGAGTGGACGTAGTGGATTCATCCAGCAAAATCGAGCGCCGCCAGATCGTGCTGGGCATCCAAACCGCGACCGACGCCGAAGTTATCACGGGATTACAGGAGGGCGAGGAGGTAGTTGTGAGTGACCGTAGCGGTCTGAAACCGGGCCAGCTAGTCCAACCTAAGATGATCGAGCTGATGCAATATCAGAGCTCTGAGGAACCGCACTAGTCCGCAGGAGCCGGCCCCATGCCACGTTTTTCCATTCGTAACCCCTATTTTATTGTGGTTGTTTGCCTGGCGCTGGCTGTCATTGGCATTAACGCGCTTTCCCGGATGCCGGTGGATCTGTTCCCGCCTATCAATCTGCCTGAGGTAGTGGTGGCCACCTTTTACAACGGTATGCCTCCGGGCGACATCGAAGTAGACATTACCAATCCACTCGAACGTTTCTTCACCCAGGCCAGCGGTGTGGATCACATGGAGTCCCGCTCCTTGCTGGGCGTCAGCATCATCAAGGTCTACTTTCAGCCCGGGACGAACGCCGACTCGGACGTTACGCAGTTGTCGAATCTTGCTCTCGCCGATCTGAAGCGCCTGCCGCCGGGAACCCTACCTCCGTTGGTGCTGAAGTTTGACGCTTCCAGCCTTCCCGTGTGCCTGGTGACGGTGAAGGGCGAAGGTCTGACCGAAACCCAGCTTCACGATCTCGCTCAATTCCAAATCCGCAATCAGATCGCGGTGGTCAACGGTGCGGAAATCCCGGCCGTGTTCGGAGGCAAGTACCGGCAGGCCATGATCTACGTGGATCCCTATAAGCTGATGTCGCGCCAGTTGAGCGTGATGGACGTAGTCGGCGCGGTCAACGATAGTAATCTTATCTTGCCGGCGGGCGACGTCAAGATCGGCGCCAGCGACTATTACGTCTATTCCAACAGCTTGGTTCAGAATGTCGCGGATTTGGACAGCCTGCCCATCAAAAGCGTTGGAACGAGTTGGGTTTCGGTAGGCGATGTTGGCCAGGCCAAAGACGCCAGCCAGCTGCAATACAACATCGTTCGCATCGACGGCCAGAAATCCGCGTACATTCCGATCATGAAATCGGGCGGTGACAGCAATACCATTCAGGTGGTCAACGACGTCCGCGGGCTAGTCCAGCATCTGTTCGGTCTACCGAAACAGTTGATGACCGACATCGTGTTCGATCAATCCGTTTTCGTCAAAGAGGCGTTAAACACGGTGCTGCACGAAGGCTTGATCGGGTTGGCGCTCACCGGTCTCATGATTCTGCTGTTCCTCGGGAGCATGCGGGCCACCGGCGCAGTGTTGTTGTCGATCCCGATTTCGGCGCTGGCCACCATTGTGGTTCTCTACATGTGGGGCAGCACGATCAACACCATGATCCTGGGCGGCCTTGCGCTGGCTTTATCCCGCGTCATCGACAACTCGGTGATCTCGCTGGAAAACATCTACCGGCATTTGGAAATGGGATCGTCTCCGGCCGTGGCGGCGGAACGGGGCGGAGCTGAAGTGAACCTGGCGGTATTGGCGGCGACGCTGGTGGACGTTGTCGACTTCTTCCCGGTAACGCTGTTATTCGGCGTCAGCAAGTTTCTGTTTTCCGCGCTGGCCCTCGCGTTCTGCCTGGCCTTGCTGGCCTCGTTCGTGGTAGCGATGACGGTGATTCCGCTGTTCTGCTCTCGTTTTCTGAAGGCCATCCCTGGCGGTCACGCAGACCATCATGGAGAACACGGCTCCGAACAAGTTTTCGAAGAACCCCAGGATCGGTCCTGGGGCGGCCGTTTCAATGCGTGGTTCAATCGCCAGTTCAATACGCTGCTGGACTTCTATGAACATTGGGTCCGCCGCGCTCTCCGGTTTCCCGCTTTCACGCTGGCCTTACTGCTGGGAGTCTTTGTGCTGAGCCTCGGCATTTATCCTTTCCTCGGCCTGGCGTTCTTCCCGAGGGTGGACGCGGGGCAGTTCACGGTGAACCTCAAGGTTCCTACCGGAACCCGTATTGAGGTCACCAACGACTACGTGGCAAGGATCGAAGATCTCATCCGGCACGTGGTGGCTAAGAAGGATCTCAAGATGGTCCTCTCGAATATCGGCGTGGTAAACGATATCTCCTCTCTGTACACCACCAACGCAGGAATGTACACGGCTTTCATACAGGTGGCTCTGAATGACGGCCACGAGGTCAGCAGCTATGACTACATGGATCGCGTGAAGGCGCAGATGGCTGCACAATTTCCGGAGGTGCGCACCTTCTTCCAAAGCGGATCCATGCAAGACGCGATTCTCAATCAGGGGCAGCCCGCTCCCATCGATGTCCAGGTCAACACTCGCGACCTGGGCTTAACTTACGATACGGCGCAGGATTTGGCCGCGCGTATTCGCCGCCTTCCAGGCGTCGGCGAGATCTACATTCCGCAGGACATGAACTATCCGTCCATCCGAATGGACATCGATCGAGTGCATGCCGGGGAACTGGGGCTCACCCAGAAGGACGTGGTGGACAACGTGATTACGGCGCTGAATTCCAATATTATGATCGCGCCTAACTATTGGGTGGATTATAAGACGGGTAATGACTACTTCCTCAGCGTGCAATATGCCGAGCATGGTAAACCCGCCATCCACAACCTGGTGGACCTGAAGGAGATTCCTCTGCGCGCGCCCAATGCGAAACTTCCCACCACTCTCGATTCCGTGGTGAAATTAGTGCCTCTTCAATCCCCCACCGAGATCGATCATTATCAAATTCAGCGCGTTGTCGATGTGTATGTCACTCCCGTGGGTGAAGATTTGGGTCGGCTCCGCACCGGGATCAACAAGACCATCGCCGACGCGAAACTCCCTTCCAACATTCGCGTCACACTGCGGGGGATGGTCAACAGCATGGATCAGTCCTTCAAGAGTTTTGGGTTGGGCTTTGGTATTTCCTTCATTCTTCTGTTTCTGATCTTGGTGGCGCAGTTCAAGTCCTGGATCGATCCTTTCCTGATCATGCTAGCGATTCCGATGGGGTTTGTCGGCGTGCTCGTGATTCTGCCGCTTACCCACACAACACTCAACGTGATGTCCCTGATGGGCGTGCTCATGTTAATTGGAATCGCGGACTCCAATAGCATTCTGATTGTGGATTTCGCGCACAAGCTCGAAGAGCAGGGATTGTCGGTGCAGGACGCTATCGTCACGGCCTGCCGGGTGCGCCTGCGGCCCATTCTGATGACCTCGCTCGCAACCATCATCGGTATGATCCCCATGGCCATGAAGCTGGGCGAGGGCGGCGAGCAGTACACACCGATGGCGCGCGCCATCATCGGCGGCCTCACTTCGTCGGTGCTGCTTACGGTTTTTATCGTGCCCGCCGCATATCTTCTGGTTTATGGAAGGAAGCAAAGAAATGTTCCCCAGCCTTCGCCACAGAATGCCTAGTCGAGCGGCTCTGCTCATCGCAATTCCGATCGCGTTGTTCGCGCAGACTCCGCCCCCGTTAACGCTGCAACAAGCCGAAGCCCTGGCCATCATGAACCACCCCCAGATTCAGGCCGCGCAGAACGAGGTCAACTTCGCGAATCAACAGATAGTAGTCAATCGATCGGCTTACTATCCGAACATCACCGGGGATCTGACCGGATCGCAAGGCAACGATCTTTCGAGAATCGGGGCCGGCGATCTGGCCGCGTCGCGTCTGTTCGATCGCGAGGGTCAAGGTGTAATTATCCAGCAGTTGATCACCGATTCCGGCCGAACACCCAGCTTGGTCGCCAGCTCGCGATTTCAGGCCCAGGCGGCGGCGCAGAACTCGACGGCCACCCGGTACACTGTGCTGCTCGATGTCAACCGTGCCTATTTCGATGTGCTCCGCGCGCAGGCTACCGTGAAAGTCGCCGAGCAAACCGTCAGCGCCCGCCAGATACTGGACGATCAGATCACCGAGCTGGCCCGAAACAAACTTCGATCCCAGGTGGATGTCAGTTTCGCCGACGTCAATGTATCGGAGGCGAAACTTCTGCTTTTGCGCGCGCAAGACAGCGTTGCCGGAGCGCTCGCCGAACTGGGCCGCGCCATTGGGTCGGACCAATCGGCCAATTTTCAGCTCACCGACGAACCCCTCCCTCAAGCGCCGCCAGCCACCACCGCGTCTTTGGTGGCCCAAGCCACCGATAATCGTCCCGAACTCGCGTCGCTGCGCGCCACACGCGAGTCCGCCTACAAATTCTTCGATGCCGAAAGAGACCTGAAGCGCCCCACCGTCAGCGCCATTGCAACCGCCGGCTACATTCCCTACATTAATACTCCGCGTACGTCGCCGATTCCCCCCGAATACGAAGCCGTCGGGGTCAACGCCAGTATTCCCATCTTCAACGGCCACCTGTTTTCCGCGCGCCGCGAAGCAGCCTATCAACGCGCCTTGGAATCGGATCAGAAGCTCCGTGATGAACAGGAACGGATCAGCCGTGACGTTCGCGTGGCTTGGGCTAGTGCCACCGATGCCTATCAGAGAATCGATGTCACAGCGCAATTCTTGCGGCAAGCATCGCTCGCACTGCAACTGGCCCAAGGACGATATGATTTGAGCTTGGCGTCGATCGTTGAACTCACCCAGGCGCAGTTGAACGTGACTTCCGCGGAGATTGAAAACCTCAACGCCAAGTACGACTATCAAATTCAGTTCGCGGCGCTCCAATTCACCATTGGCCTCCTCCGATAGCCGGCCCGTCTTTCGCGAAGTGCAAAGGTTTCCCTTGCGCCGTATCGCCTTGGCGCTTGCCAGTCCGCCCTGCTTCCTGCTCGGCTTGCTGATCTGGCAAGTGGCGCTGGGCCATTCGTGGGGCAAACATCCCATGTCCAACGGGGACGTTATCGGTTGGACCGTGTTTCTTTGGGTGATCTATCTTCGTCTCATCACCGTTCGATTGAGCACTGAGGTTCGTCAAGGCCAGCTGGCGATCGCTCTGCGGGGGTTGTGGCGGTTACGACGTATTCCCCTGGATCGCATCCAAGCCGTCCAAACCATCACTCACGACATTGCGCGCGACTACGGCGGCTTCGGAATCCGATCCACTCGCGGAGGCAAAGCCTACGTTGCTACTGGCGGCCGAGGCGTTCGACTGACCCTGGCAGCCGGAGAGAAGCTGGTGGTAGGATCCCAACGGCCGGACGAGCTGGCCGCGGCACTCCGCGTTTCGGCTGCTCTCCCCGGTCCTGGCGCGAAAAACGTTTAGGGATTACAGAGCCTGAGAATTGACGCCGCACGGTTGGCTGCTAACCAAGAAGCTGGTGCTGGTAGCGCGTTTTTGTCGAGCGCACAGCCAACGGAACGCTACGCGACGACCACGACATCTTAGGCAACTTCGAAGTGTCGGAAGATCGCAATCTTCAGACAATCGACAACGAACAAGTAGACAACGACCGCCCCCAGCAGGCCCTCGACAACGAAGAGTGGAAGCGAGGCCATGAGGATACCTCGAGTCGCGAGAATTCCGACAATCACGAGGTCTGCGATGGAACTCAGCAGCATCCATCTGCTGGGCTGAGAATGCCAGAAATGCCCGCGCTCGCGCACCAGGTAGATGGTCCCTTGTCCGCCGAAGACCAGCGTGAGAAACGCCAGCGTCTGGATTTGCGCTGTCGACAGCGCCAGAATATTTCGCCCGGCGAAGAGCACCGAAAGCGAGAACAACACGAGGAGTCCGGCAAGCGGCGCGGCGGTCAGAACCAAGGTTTTGATGCGCCAGCGATCCGGTCGTTTCGAGAATGACACGCGATCGGTTGCAATCGACATCGTGACGAAATCGTTGGTGAAGAGCAGGAGCACAATCAAAAGCGGGGTTACCACGAGGACATGCATCAGTACCACGCCGAGGGAGAGGAACAGGGCGATTTCGATTGTCTTGATGATCTTGTTGAGCGTGTAGGTGAGCATCCGCTGATAGATGCGGCGGCTGGTCTCGATTGCCGACACAACGTCCGAAAGACCCGGGTTGGTCAGGACGATGCTCGCGGCGGCCTTCGCCACATCGGTGGCGTTTGCCACCGCTACTCCGACTTCCGCCTGCTTCAGTGCGGGCGCGTCGTTAACCCCATCGCCGGTCATGCCCACGATATGGCCGGCATGCTGCAATGCCCGGACGAGTTGGAATTTGTCCTCCGGGAACACACCGGCAAACACATCGCACTCCGACGCGGCACGTTCTGGATCCGCGCGGAGGCGTTCGGGAGGACAGGCCCCGCCGGTGATTCCGACCTGTGTGGCGACAGTGCGTGCGGTCGCAGGACCGTCGCCAGTAATCATCAAGACTCGGACCCCCAACTGCTGGAGATTTGCAACCAGGTGAGCGGAATCGTCTCGCGGAGGGTCGAGTAGTGCGAGAAAGCCGGCGGTGGCTACAGGCTGTTCTGAACCCGTGGCGACTGCCAATACACGATATCCATCGCCTGCCAATTTCTCCGCTTCCGGAAATCCGGACATTCCGACAAACGTGGCAATCGTCGAGGGCGCTCCCTTGATGATGCGAATTTGGTCCGTGCCATGTTGCACCAGCGCCTCGGAGCACTTGGTTGACGGCTCGAAGGGAACGAATTTCCGAACTGTAAAGCCGGCCGTGCTCACGTTGTGGCTGCGGGCTGTCGCCAGAATCGCGAGGTCGATCGGGTCTTGCGTCGCGTCATCGGAGGCCAGCGCGGCAAAGCGGATTAGATCTGCCTCGGAGTAAGGCGCCATTGGCTCTATAATCGCCACAGACAGCTCGTTCTTCGTGAGCGTACCGGTCTTGTCGGTAGCCAGCACATCCATCGCCGCCGCTTCCTCGATCGCAGACAGTCGGCTGACCAGTACTCCGCCGTGGGCCAGCTCCTGGGTGCCGAGCGCGCACGCGAGGGTGAAAGTGGCCGGCAGGGCAACCGGGATCGAAGCCACAAGCAGCATGACACAGAAGGGCAGGATGTCGCCCAGCCCCATGCCGACCCTCAGAGCGTAAACCAGCACCAAACTGGCGAGGAGTACATCAAAGGCCACCAGATACTTCACGATCGTGAAGATCATTTGCTGGAGGTGGCCGGCGGCGTTCGCCTGCCGCACAAGCTCCGCCGTCTTCCCAAAGTATGTGTGGCTGCCTGTGGCAATTACTACCGCGGTTGCCTCGCCGCGCTTGATGAGACCGCCAGCGTAGGTGGTGTATCCAGGGCTAGCTTCGATGGGAGCCGATTCGCCGGTGACGGCGGAGTGGTCAATCAGCACGTTGCCATCGGAGAGTCTCGCATCTGCCGGAACCATGTCGCCCACGCGCAAGTGGATCGTATCGCCCGGCACAAGGCGTTCAGCCGGAAGGCGCTGCCAGGCGCCATCGCGTCGCACACGGACTTGGATGGTCAGGCGGCGGCGCAGAAGCGCTAGCGCCCCCTGCGCATGGCTCTCCTGGAAAAAGCTCAGACCCGCGTTGAATACGACAAGTCCCGCGATCACGCCCGCCTCGATGTTTTTGTGTAGCAGGATTTCCAGCAGGGCAGCGGCTTCGAGCATCCAAGGAACCGGCGCCCAGAGTTTGCTCCACAGCACACGCAGCGGATGCTCGCGTTCCTCCGCTACCGAGTTCGGCCCCAACTTCGCCAGCAGTTCCGCCGCTTCCTGTGTTGTCAGTCCGGAAGGAGCGGATGAAGTAGCTGGACTTGCATCAGCGTCCATGAAGCATCCTTTCGGATTATTGCACGGGCTTCCTGGCTGTCCGGACAACCTGACAGGGTGTCAGCCGCGCTTGGGCGGGTCACCCGAATCGCAATCTGAAAAAAACCTCGGGATCGTTCACTAGCAGCGGGCTTCGGGGCTTGAACGCCTCCGCATACTGGACTCCGACTAAACTGCCGATGTAGCGATCTTCAGCCGTGTACTTATCCAGCAATTGAGTTTGGTCGCCGCTAAAAACAGCCTCATAGGCTCGAAGGGCCTCCAACTTTTTCCCGTAACTTCTGGTGACATCCACGGCGAAATCGAAGGAAGACCAGGGCGGCTCCATGCGGCAGTGTCCGAAGAAGAGCCGTTGAATCTCGTGCGCTTCAGAGCCTTCCAGCGATGCTCCTTCCGAAATTTCATCCCATTTCGGCAGGCGCGCATAGAAGACGCCGTTCACGACAATGTCGGTGACGGCCTTGTGATCCGGATGAACGCCCGATCCCCGGGGTGGTGAACACCAGAGCCGGCTTATGAATTCTGATGAGACGGGCAACCGCAAGCCGTCCGGGTACGGTGTCCTGGATTGAGCGATCCTGGAAAGGGAGCGTGATTCGCTCCACGCCGAGAATCTGAGCGGCTCGGCTCGCCTGGATAGCGCGCACACCCCGGGTTGCGTGTCGCGCCGGCTCGCCATCACACAAATCGACGGCAAGGACGGACCGCCCCTTCTCGACCAGTTGCGCTGAGGTTCCGCCCATCACCGCTTCAACGTCATCCGGATGGGCTCCGAATGCGATTACGTCATAGAGGCGCGTATTTTTCATCTGATACGGGCGAGACAGGTTTTCGCTCCGCTTGGGGGTGGTCAGATCGTGGAAACTCGATATCGATCGCTTCTTCCACCGAAACCCTGCGAGATACCCCTGAGTGCGACCCCGGCAACGGCAACGACACCGTCAAGACTCCATTTTTCAGCAGAGCATGGGCACGGTGGATTCTAGCGCCATCCGGGAGCGGGATTACCCGACGGCCAGCCCGGCGAAAGAAAGGTTCCTCGTCGCGGTGCGGTTCGACTTCAATGACGAGCAAGCTGTCAGTCACGTCAACTTTAACCTCCTCTTTCTGGAGGCCGGGAAGGTCCGCAATCACGATCAGCTTGCTATCGGTCTTACGAAAGCGCACCGGAAATGCGACCAGTTCGGCTTTCAGGCTTCGGATCCCCGCCCAGAATTTCCGGACTCGTTTCATTACCGGATTCGCCGGGCCCAAGCGTCTTGCTAATGAAGCTTTGCGGCCTGCCGCCTGCAGGGCTGAACCAACTGCCGACATAATCTGCGTCCTTGTTTTTCACGACCCAGTCGACTGCCCCTTCACGCCTTCGTAGCTCGGTCCTATAACGCACATAGCAATCAGGATGCCGGACCCGAGGGGATTCTTCGCAGCAACCTTGGCGCCAAGGCTGAGTGACCTGACTCAGGGCAGCAGCGATTTTACGCAGTCCCCATCGCTGGCGGCTTCTCGCATCATCTGGAGGATGACGTCTTCCACTTCCCGCGCCACCGGCTCGATTTCGGGCTTCCCAAACGCCTTCATCATGTCCGTCGGAAGCATGGCTGCGGGGGTATAGTTACCCTCTACTTTCTTGGCCCGGAGTGGATTGCAGACCTCGTAGATTCGGCATTCCATCGCCAGATCGACGCCCTTCTTTCTCATCGTTTCCTGAAGGTCATGGATCGCGAGTATGCCGAACCGATGTCGCGCCGCCGATTCCTGAAGCCCCCGATCGATCTCTTCAAGCGGCCTGCTGGTTCCGATCCGATACGCCATCTTATGTTGTTCCTCCCGTCACAGCCAGTACGGCGCACGGCGCGTGCCGCAGAAGCTGGAGCCGCCGTTGTTCCGATCACAGTCTTGTCAAAAATTAGCCTGTGCTCGGCCCCGATGACGAGCAAATCGGCGGCCTGTTCCTCCGCCAACCGAATAATCTGAACGGTGGCGTGGCGGCGTCTTGTTGCTTCCTGGATTTCGCACTGGGGCTTTCTCCTGCGCGATCCATGCGCACAAATCCCGGGATATCGCGCCGGCTTCCTCCTTCGATCACGTGAATCACGGTGCCGCTTGTAGATGGGGCCAGCGGAACCAAGACTTGTTCCTTCCGCAGGAGGGCGGCTGCGGTGTGGCCGGAAATACCGGCGCCGAGAACTACGACTCGCGACATAAGGGGACCGTCCTTTCTGGAACGACCTCAGTTGCTTCGCACTCCTAGCTTACGGAGAATCGACATCATTGGGCACCAGTTCGTGAACGCCGATTGAAACAGGTTGAGTCCGACGAAAGCAGTAAATAGATACCAGTACGGACTCACCCAATAGCCAAGCGCCAGGGTTAACATCACGAAAGCGCCGGCGATCAAGCGCAAATAACGTTCGATATTCATACGAGCCTCCTCCTTCTGTTGAAGACATAGAACAGAACCGGAACTGTCATTCGAGAGAGCAGCAGCGAAGCAACCTCGCCGGCCATCAAGGCGATCGCGAGGCCCTGGAAGATGGGATCGAATAAGATCACCGATGAACCGACCACGACCGCAGCAGCGGTGAGCATCATCGGGCGGAAGCGGATCGCACCGGCATCGATCACGGCTTGGTCCAGCGGCATGCCCTCGCGCAATCGCAGCTCGATGAAATCCACCAGGATGATCGAGTTCCTGACAACAATACCAGCGCCGGCGATGAAGCCGATCATCGACGTCGCCGTGAAAAACGCATGCAGCAAGCCGTGGGCAGGCAGGATACCGACCAATGAAAACGGGATCGCAGCCATGATAATCAGCGGTGTGAGGAACGATTGGAACCAGCCCACCACCAGTCCGTAGATCAGAATCAACACCGCCGCAAACGCAATGCCCAGATCGCGGAACACTTCATAGGTGATCTGCCACTCGCCGTCCCACTTCATCGAATAACGCCCTGGATCGGTAGGAAGCGCGGCCATGTGCTGCTCTATCTGATAGCCTTCGGGAATTTTGAACTTGTCGATCTCCGGACCGAGCTTGAGAATCGCGTACACCGGGCTCTCCATGGCGCCCGCGATGTCGGCGGTCACATAGGTCACCGGCATCAGATTCTTGTGGTAGATACTTTTATCCGCCACCACCTTTTCGACGTGAACCAGTTCGCCGAGCGACACCATGTGCCCATCGCGCCCGGCGATCTGCAGGCTCTGCATCCGTTCCAGATCAGACCGTGTGGGCCGGTCCAAACGCACGTTGAGCGGAATGTCCTCTTTCTCGGATGCCTGATGCAACAACCCGGCATCGTAGCCAGTGGCCGCCACTTGCATCGCGCGCGCGACGTCGTCCTCGGAGATTCCGTTCAGGGCCGCCTTTTCCTGGTCGACGATCAAGCGATACTTCATTTGGTCGTCCTCTACGTACCAATCCACGTCGACCACGCCTTCAGTGCGTTTGAACAGATCGCGCATCTGCCGCGCCAGCGCGATCCGGCCATCGAGACTCGGGCCGTACACCTCGGCGACCAGCGTTTCCAGTACTGGCGGGCCGGGCGGCACTTCGGCGACCTTGATGCGTGCGCCATACTGCTCGGCGATTGGCTCGATCCTCGCCCGCACTTGCTTGGCAATCTCATGGCTCTGCAGATCGCGCTTGCTCTTGGGCAATAGATTCACCTGGATGTCCGCGATATTGGGACCGCGCCGCAAATAGTAGTGCCGCACCAGCCCGTTGAAGTTGTAAGGCGATGCCGTTCCCGCGTAGGTCTGCACATTGACCACTTCGCGCTGCTTCTGGGTTTCTTCGGCCAGCAATTGCGTGACGCGAGCGGTCTGTTCGAGCGTAGTGCCATTCGGCATGTCGACAATCACTTGAAACTCGCTCTTGTTGTCGAACGGCAGCATCTTCACCTTCACGAACCCGATGTAGAACAGCGACATGGACGCCAGCAGCAGGACCACGACGCCTCCGAGAAAACTCCATCGGATGAGGGGCCGATGCAAGAGGCTGCCCATGACTTGGCGATACAGGCGCGTCAGAAACGCTTCCCGTTCGCCGGCGTGATGCGTCCCGCTCGACTTCAGGATTCGTACGGCAGCCCATGGCGTCACCAGGAACGCCACCATCAGCGAGAACAGCATCGCAGCGCTGGCCCCCATTGGGATCGGGCGCATGTATGGACCCATCAGGCCGCCGACAAAGGCCATGGGCAGAATTGCGGCCACCACGGTAAGCGTGGCCAGAATCGTCGGATTGCCGACCTCGTCCACGGCTTCAATCGCCACATCGAACGGCGGCCGGCCTTGATTCGCGGGCAAGCGCCAGTGCCGCACAATGTTTTCCACCACGACGATCGCGTCGTCCACCAGGATGCCGATGGAGAAAATAAGCGCGAACAGCGTGATGCGGTTCAACGTGTAGCCGTACAGATAGAAGACGGTGAGCGTGAGCGCCAGGGTCACGGGAATCGCAATGAAGACAATCAGCGACTCGCGCAGCCCCAGTGTGATGGCGACTAACAAACTCACCGAAATGACCGCGATCAGCATGTGCCAGAGCAGCTCATTCGATTTCTCTTTGGCCGTTTCGCCGTAATCGCGAGTGATGGTCATCTGAACATCGGAAGGAATCACCCTGCCGCGCAGCGGTTCCAGGCGCTGCAGAACGTTTTCTGAGACGGTGACGGCGTTGGTTCCCTTGCGTTTGGATATGGCAATCGTCACCGCCGGATAGAAACCGCTCCCGTCAGAAAAGCGCACATATTGCGACGGCTCTTCCCCGCCGTCGGTGACTTCAGCAACGTCGCGCACGAAGATCGCCTTGTCGCCGGAGACACCAGCCACAACGTTGCGCACATCGTCCGCGCAAGTAAGGAATTGTCCCGTCTCCAGCAGATATTCCTGGTTGCCGCTGGCAAATTCGCCCGACGACAGCCTGCGATTGGAAGCGCCCAAGGCGCCCACGATCTGCAAAGGCGAAAGATGGTAGGCCGCCAGCCGCGCCTGATTCAAGGCAATACGCAGTTGTCGCCTTTGACCGCCGATCAGCGCGACCGCCGAAACATCGGGCGTCTGTTTGATCGTGTCGTCCACCTGCGCGGCAATGCGCCGCAGCTCAAAATCGCCGTAGCGTTCGCTCCAGAACGTCAACGCGAGAATGGGCACGTCGTCGATCGAGCGCGGCTTCACCATCGGCGGTGACGCCCCCGGCGGAATCAGGTCCATGTTCGCGGACAGCTTCTGATTCAGCCGCACGATGCTCTTCTCCTCGTCCTGGCCAACGAGAAAGCGTACGATTGCCATGGACGTACCCGGGCTCGAAGTCGAATAGATGTACTCCACTCCCGGAATCTCCCACAGTAGCTTTTCCATTGGCCTGGTGACACGCTCTTCCACTTCGCGCGCGGAGGCTCCGGGCATTTGCACGGAAACATCCACCATCGGAACGATGATCTGCGGCTCTTCCTCGCGCGGCAGCTTCCATATGGCGAACAGGCCGAGTAGCATCGATCCGACGATGATGAGTGGCGTCAGCTTCGAGCCGATCCAGCCTTGGGCAAGCTTCCCCGCGGGGCCAAGTTTTCGATGTTCATTCACGGCCTGACCTGAACCCGCGCTCCGTCAGCGAGGCCCTGCGGAGCGGGGAAAATCACTTTCTCACCGGCGCTCAGTCCGGAGAGCACTTCCACTTGCCCTTCGGCTTTGTCCCCCAGCGTGATCAAGCGCGTTCTCGCAACCCCGTCCTCTGCTACGAACACCGATTGCAGTTGGCCGCGCTCGCTCACCGCACCGGACGGTATTGCGAGCACCTGCCGGCTGCCCAGTTGGAACTTCGCGCGGCCGAAGATGCCCGATCGCAGGAACGGCTCCGCGGGCAAGTCGATCTTGACCGTATATGCGCGCGATGCCGCGTCCACCGAAGGCACGATCTCGGAAACTCGCGCGTCCATGGTTCGATCGAAGCCATCCAGCGTCACCGACACCGGCAGGCCAGTCCGAATAGCGCTCAGCTTGGATTCTTCCACTGAGGCTTCCAGCCGATAGCCATCGCGCTCGATGGTGAGCAGCGGCGCACCGGGCGTCGTGAGATTTCCCGGATCCACAGACTTCGCCGTGACGATTCCCGAGAAAGGCGCCACCACTTCGGCGTAGCTCCGTGTCACTTGGGCCGCGCGCACTTCCTGGTCGGCTTGAGCCAGCTTCGCGTCCATTTGAGTCCGCTTCGCCCGCGCCATCTCGAACGCTGCTTGCGCCGCCTTCAGCTTGGCCGACGCTTCATCAAACTCTTGGTCAGAGATCGATTTCTTCTCGTACAGCTCGTTCATGCGCTTGAAAGTGGCCTGCACCAGTTCCAGATTCGCTTTGGCTGCCGCCACTGCGCTGTCAGCCTCAGGAAACCCGTTTCGGACTTCTTCGCGCGCCGCCGCAGCCTGGTTCGCGCTGGCGTCCAAGTCGCGTGCATCGAGAACCACCAGCAACTGCCCCTCGTGAACCCGGTTGCCCACCTGGACTTTCACCTCGCGAACGTACCCCATCCATTTGGCGGCAACGATGGCCGAAGAGCGGGCGCGCACTGTACCTGTCGCCTCGTAGTTCATCGGCCACTGCTGAATCGCCGGAGCCACGACGCTCACCGTGACGATGGGCGTGGCGGGCGCTACGCGCTCAGGCTCGTGCGACACGTCACCGCAACCGGCGAGCCAGATCGCGAAAGGACTGAGTAAGAGTATGCTCTTCGTCATCTAGTTCAAGGCCTCCGAGTCCGCGCTGAGTGTGCCCGCGGCCATTGCGAGCATTGTGGCGGCGATGCGCTGGTCATGAACGGCCGCCAGATAGCGCGTCCGCACATCCAGGACTGCCGTTTCGGTGCGAAGCAAGTCGGTTACGTTGTTCATTCCGGCCTGATAGCGGTTCTGGGTGATGCGAAGACTTTCTTCGGCTTCCGCTACGGACGCTTTCGCCACGTCGATGCGCTGTTCGGCGGCGCGCAGATCGGCATACGCGCGCCGGACCTGCAGCCGGATTGCCGAACCGGTACTTTCTTGATGTGCCTGACTGCGGCTCAGCAGCGATTTGGTCTCATCGATTCGCGCTTTGTCGCTGAAGCCATTGAACAGATTCCAGCGCAGCCCCACCGAGACCAGCCAGTTGGCCCCACCCCGATCGTAAAATCCCTGCCGGTCCGCTTCGAAGGCGCCGTGCAACACGACGTCCGGCAAAAGACTGCTGCGGGCGTCCGCCGCTTGAGTTTCGGCAAGACTGGCCGAGAGTTTCACCTGGCGGGCTTCGGGACGGTCCGCAACTGCGCTTTTTTCGTAATCCGCAAGCAGTCCGGCCGGCAGACTAGCAGGCGCAAGCTCTGTAGTCAGACTATGCGCGGTGTCGAGCGGAAGACCCAATGCGTCGTTCAAGGCCGCGCGCGCCACATCCAAATCGGCCGTCCGGCGAATCAGTTGCTCGCGCACGCCGGCTAGATGAACACGAATCGACAGCACATCGGCATCGGTCGACAAACCGGCGGAGCGCACGTTCTCAGCGTGCTGTAAATCGGCCTCGACCGAGCGCACTGCCTGATCGGCCGCTTTCACTTCCTCCGCGCTCAGTACTGCATCGTAATAGGCCCGGACCACGCTGGCGATCACATCCATCTGCGTGAGCCGGTGATCCTCGCCCGCGATATCTCTTGTTAACGCGGCCGATCGAACGGCGTGCTTGGTTTGCCCTGCATCGAACAGCGTCTGGTCCGCTGTAACCAGCGATTGGAAGTTGTTCAGGAAGTCCGGGCGGTTCAATGGTCCGAGTAGAAAGTCCTGTTCTCCGAACTGATGCTGCGTCAGCAGCGAAGAAAACACAAACACCGGATTGTCGCTGCGGGTCCAAGATTCCGAATAGTTGACCTTCGGGAGGAAGCCACTGCGGGCTTCCTGGACCTTGCTCTCCGCCGCCTGCTGGGCGGCGCCCGAAGCCTCAATGGAGCTGTTCTTTTCGAGCGCCGTCCGCACGGCTTCCTTCAGGGACAGTGGAGCTTGTGCCCAGACCGGCAGAGCGAAGAGGATGACGACGACAAGCGCCACGCCGAGCTGCGCGTTCTCACCCACCACTTTGGGCTGACTGACGCTGCACGCAGTCTGGCGCGACGCCGCTAAGTGCATGAAAGTTGGCGTCATAGATCGTCTTTTCTTATCGGTTCTGTCTGCGATGATGCAATTTTTCAACCGAGGTGACACGCGTCACCTTTGGAAGGCTGCCTGCATCTGGAGAGATAGAAGGGCAGATGAAGATCATGGAAGTGACAGCAGGGTTCCTTGGCGATTTAAGATTCGAAGTTCAGGCTCGCGGACACCGGGTAGTTTGCGACCAGCCAGCAGACCATGGCGGCTCCGACACAGGCATGACACCGCCGGAATTCCTTCTGGCGTCTCTGGCTACCTGCGCGGCCTACTATGCGGTTCAGTACTTGAAGGTTCGCCGACTGCCGGCGGAAGACTTGCGAGTTCGGGTTAGCGCCGAGAAGGTGCAACAGCCCGCCCGGCTGGACCGGTTTCGCATCGAAGTGATGGTTCCAGGGCTGGACCAACGTCACCAAGAAGGAATACTACGAGCCGCGAAGGCCTGTCTGATTCACAATACTTTGCTGGGCCAGCCCCATATCGAGGTAGTGGTTCATACGGCGGATACCGCGCTGGTTTAGCCGCCGGGCAGGCCCGCTACAATCAAGGGCGAGATTTAACCTTTGGACCGGGAAGCGGAAGTAGAACTCGCGCGGCAGCTACTGGCCGGGACGCCGGAAGCCTTTGATCGCTTTGTCGACCATTTCCGCGCGAAGATCTTTCAGTACAGTTGGCTGATGTGCGGCAATCGCGAGGACGCCGAAGAAGTGGCGCAAGAAACCTTGCTCAAAGTTTTTGAGAGCTTCAATCGACTGCGAGAGCCCGAACGGGTCCGGCCCTGGGTATTCCGTATCGCCAAGAACGCATGCCTGATGAAGCGGCGCAAGAGCGTGTTTGCTCCGGCTCATGAGCTTTCGCTCGAACAATTCCTGCCGGCCAGAAATGAATCCGATGGCCAGGCGAAGATCGAGATCGCCGACTGGTCCCGCTTGCCGGACGATCAGGCTCTGCAATCGGAGATGAAACAAGTTCTCGATCGGGCGATGGGCGATCTTCCCGAAGATTATCGCGCGGTAATCCTGCTGCGCGATCTGGAGGAGTTGTCGACTGAGGAAACCGCTCAGATCCTGGATGTGACCGAAGACACGGTCAAGCAGCGCTTGCATCGCGCACGCCTCGCCTTGCGCAAAACTCTGGATGAGCGTCTGCAAGCCGACAGCCGTCGCGTGACGGAGGGATCCCCGGTTGGAGGAGGATGAGATGGCATCGCACGTACACTCCGAGAAATGCAAAGAAGTTTTTGCCCTGCTTTCGGACTATCTGAATCTAGAGCTGCCGGCGGATGTTTGTGCGGAGATCGAGGGTCACTTGGCGGGCTGCGCGCCATGCATCGAATTTGCCGAAAGCCTTCGCAAGACGGTGGAATTATGCCGTGGCTACCGACCCGCTGAATTGCCGGAGCCCATCGGCACACAAGCGCGCGAGCAGCTCATCCAGGCTTATCAGAAGATGCTGGCCGCGAGTAGGACGGTCTCCTAGATAGCCTTCCAGGCATCGGCACAAGGGAGCCGTGGGATAGAATCGTTCGAGACGTGGCTGAGGAGGAGGTCGTATGAGTGAAGTACGGCGGCATGTCCTGATCTGGGTGTCGCCAGAGTTCTTAAAGTCCCCGGGAATGATCCAAATCTTTATAGAGGCCGGTATTGTTTTACCTCCGGTAGATAAATTGGAAGAATACTTCCACGCGGCAGAGGATGCTGGGGGGTTTGCCCTCACCGGTAGGCTCGTAGAGGCTAATCATGGCGCTGGCATTTGGATCTGCCCAGTAAGCGTTCCTGGGCTCGAGTTGATGGTTCCGTGGCAGTTCGTCAAGAGCATAGTAACCGCCGGCGATCCGCCGTCTTCGAAGATATTTGGGCTGGTGGCTGACTTGGCAAAGCCCAATTCGGTAAGCAAGACGATATGAACGAAGCAAAGCAATCTTGGCGAGAATGTTTGATAGCGTAAGATTGCGCCATGGCCAGTTATCAAATCGATCCTCAGCACACCGGTGCGCATTTCAAAGTCCGGCATATGATGATTTCAAATGTGAAAGGCGAGTTCAGTGGTGTGAAGGGCTGGGTGGAGTTCGATCCTTCGAACACGGCTGCCTCTCACATCGAAGCAACTATCGACGCCAAGAGCATCGGCACACGCGAGCCCGATCGCGATCGACACCTCAGGAGCTCGGACTTTCTTGATGTGGCTAGAAACCCCGCGATTGAATTTCGGTCGACGAGCATTACGCCTGCCGGAAAAGACAGCTACGAGGTTGCCGGCGACCTCACGATCCGTGGCGTGACACATAACGTGATCCTTCGGGTGGACTCGGTTACGCCAGAAATCAAGGATCCTAGCGGATGGTGGAGGCGGGGCGCGACCGCGAAAGCTCTCATCGATCGCAGAGACTTTGGACTCACCTGGAATGCCGCGCTCGAAAGTGGCGGGTTTCTGGTGGGAGACGATGTAGAAATCACCATCGATGTCGAGATGGTCCGAAAAGCGGAATGAGGTGGCTGTCAGGCTGGACTCACAATGGAAGCGTTATGAGCAAGCAATGAGGAAAACCGTACGCTGAGCGCCATTGAATTCGACGAGCAGATGAGCCGAAAAAGCGAGGCCCTCTTGGATACAGATTATGGATCGTTGGTGATCCACAGTTACAGGAAGCGGGTTTCACAACGTCCGCTCGCGGATGGCGACCCCTATGTTCACGCGGAATTTAAGAATGATACCTATGGAAAAGGCCGGCTGGGAGTGATGGCATCGTTCGCGGTAGGGCGAAACGGCGTCACCTCAGAGCGAGGCGGATTCGTGGTTTGCGGAGTTTGCGACACTGAGTAAAGAAGACAACTTCTTCTTCAGTCTCCATCGGTACCTATTTGTGGTAGAGAAGCGGAGAGCTGCTAGCAGGTCACAGACCGCCGGAGCCAAGCGAACCGCTTCACGCGATCGTAATCTTGCGGGGGACCTGTGAGTTGTCTTCGAGGAACGTTTTCTTCCTACTGAGCTCGGCTCGAGTGGCCTGAATATTTCCGTCCACGTCCACGGCACGGGAAACGAGCGTATGCTCGCCCGGCGTGGCGCTCTTCCAATCGAAAGTGAATAGCTTCCAGGCGTAGCGGGTGTTGGATTTGTCGAGAGCGGCGGGCTGCCAGGGCCCTCCATCGACGCTCACTTCCACCGACTTGAGCGGCGTGCCGTCGTTCAACACAAAACCAAACACCTGGTATGCGCTGGAATTTTTTCGCACGCGGGCGATTACCGACTTCAAGTGCATACGAGTGACTTCGGTTTCCACCCACTGAGTGCCCGGATCCGTATCCTCCCCGGTGCCCCCCACACCGCGCAGCGTACGATACCAACGGGCCTGGAAGTTGCCGAGATACCGGTCCTCTTGCAAATGAATTTCGGCCACCCACTTGACGTTGGCAACACCGTACCAGCCCGGCATGATCAGGCGAACGGGAAAGCCCTGGTCGCGGGTGAGCGGCTGGCCGTTGAGTGCGTAGGCCAGCAGGGGCTCCGGCTTCATCGCGTTCTCCAGAGTGATACTGCGTCCGAACTGCTGCTCGAGTTTGTAAGTATTCTCGCGGAAAACGACATCTTCTTTGCCGCGATCCGTGCCGAAAAACACGACCTCCCTGGCCTTGGCGCCCACTCCCACGTGCTTCAGCACATGGCTCAAGGGCACTCCGGTGAAGCGGCCGCACGACGAAAGTCCATCGAAGAAACGGCTGCTGTTTCCGGAGCATTCGTAGCCATTCACCAGGTCGGTAGACTTCATTGCTTTCAGATCGGCCAGGGAAAGCTCGGCGGGCTGTTTCACCATCCCAGTGAGCTTCAGCCGGTAGCTGTTCCCGTCGATCTCGGGACGGTTGTAGTGCTGGATGAAGAAGAACTGATCGTTGGACGTGATGTGGCCATCGATCTTGCGAATATCGAGAAAGCGGTTAGCGGCGTTGGGATTGCCGTTCACCTTATAGTCCTTCGGATAGTCGGTGAAAGGAATGTCAACCTCGCCGTCCGCGAGCGCGGGCAAGGCCGAGTCCGCCAGGGCCAGCAGACCGGCCGCGGCCAATCCTGTCTTCAAAGTGTCTCTGCGCGTGAGCTGCTCCGGCATAGGTAATCTCCTTTTACTTTTGGACCTCGGAATCCTTCGCGGCGCTCCACTGCGAAAAGGATCCATCGTACATGCGGGTGTCGTAGCCCAAGTACTTCAGCGTGAAATACGACTGCGACGCCTGCATGCCGGTATTGCAATACGTTACCACTGTACGGTCGGGAGTAATTCCGAGGGACTCATAGAGCTTGCGAAGATCCGCCTCCGGAAGCAGCGACATGTCGTCTTTGCTGGCCTGCGTCTGCATCCAATACACATTGGCTGCGCCTGGAATATGGCCTGGCCGTGGGATCTCGGAGGACGCTGCAGTGGTTCCAGCAAACTCTCCCGCGGTGCGGGCGTCCACCAACACCGGAGAAGCGCTGGGAGCGTTGGTGGCGGCGTACGAGAGATCCTTCACCGCATTGATGTCCACCACGACTTCCGGCCGAGGGCGCGGCGTCAAACGGCCCTGCTTCACCTCGGGAGTCTCTTTGGCGAGCGGACGGGATTCCGCCGTCCACTTGTGGAGTCCGCCATCGAGCAAGGCTGTAGCTCCATGTCCCAGATAGTCGAGAGTGAAATAAGCCCGCGTCGCCGGGAGAACGGAAGCGTCGCCATACAGGATGACGCGGGAATCGTCGGACACGCCGGCCCGTTCGAACACGCTCTTGAGCGCTACCGCGGGTGGAAGTTCATTCAGGAGTCCGTCGCGCGTAACCACGATGTCCGACAGAGCCAGGAATCGTGCGCCGGGGATGTGCCCGGCATCATAGACCGTATGATCGCGTGACACTTGCAGGATGACGATGTTCGGGTCATTGAGATGCTGAGCCAGCCAGGCGGTGGAGACCAGCATGTCGCTTCGCACGGCGGTAGCGGCCGAGGCCAGGAGCGGAAGCAGAAACAGGGAACCGAATAGTCGAATCTTCATGTGTCAGCCTTTCTGGCCCCAGGGGGGCTTGGGCTTCTTCAGTTTCTCATCATACGCCTCCACGGGGAGCGGGGTGCCGTCCGCTGAGGTCTGTATACAATAGTTTCGTATTGATGGAGGTCATGATGAAGACATCGTTATTCAGTTCCGCGGCCGTATTCGCCGCCTTGATTGGACTCTCTGGTTCAGCTCTTGCGCAACCGGACCAACCGCTGGCAATACCGGGCGGCGAGGTTGCTCGGGACGTTCCGGGCGCCAAAGAGCTGCCCGACCCGAACATGATTTACAAGGTTGTGTTCGACATCGCTACAGCCGCTCCAAAAGTGGATGACGTGAATCCCGGGCTGAATGGCGTGGTGCGGTATGTTAATACACTCGCGAAGAATGGCGTGCCTGCCGATCATCGGAAGATCGCCGTGGTGTTCCATCGCGCTGGAACCGACGTCGTTGTGAACAACGAAACCTTCAAGGCTCGCAATCAGGGCCACGACAACCCAAATATTGCTTTGATTCAGAGCATGAAGAAGGCGGGGGTCGACTTTCGAGTTTGCGGCCAAGCCGTGTTGGCGCGAAAAATTGATCCGAAGACCGTGATGCCGGAGATCGAGGTGGATCTGTGGGCCTTGACGACGCTGGTCAATTTGCAGCTTCGTGGCTACGTGCACGTGGGAGGGGAATAACTCTCTCGCTTGATTTTAAACCACTTCCTCAAATCGCCAGAATGTCCTTCCGCATAGTCGTGGTTGGGTAACCTCGATGGCGTTTTTCGATACTCTAGCAGTAGGAGCAATTTCTCACTGATGTTGTGTTTTCTGAGGGCCGGTCTTGCGACCCTGTTGTTGGCGTGTCTGTTTGGTTGCACCCCTGGTAACGACAAGACGAACAAAACAAACCGTGTTCTGCCTCCCACGCCGGTCACCGTGGCGCAAGCGCAGATGCGGGATATCCCTATTCAAGTTCGCCAGATTGGTTCGGTGGAACCGGTGGCTGTGATCGCCGTGAAGGCCCAGATCAGTGGAGAACTGAACCAAGTGTTCTTTAAAGAAGGTCAGGAAGTGAAAAAGGGCCAGGAGCTTTTTGAGATTGATCCGCGCCCCTATCAGCAAGCCTTGGATCAGGCCCAGGCCGGGCTTCAAAAAGATATCGCGCTGGTGTCGCAGGCGGAAGCCAATCTGGCGCGTGACCGTGCTCAGGCGGCCAACGCTCAGGCACAGGCCAAACGCTACGCAGGATTGGCAGCGGATGGAGTGATCTCGAAGGATCAGAACGACACCTACCAGACCACGGCTCAGGTGCAAGACGAAGCTGTTCGAGCCGACCAAGCCGCACTCAACAGCGCCAAAGCATCCGTGGTCTCCGACGATGCCGCCATTGAAACCGCAAAGCTCAATCTTTCGTATTGCTATATTCGCTCGCCCATTGATGGCCGCGCCGGCAGTCTGCTGCTGCAAGCGGGCAATCTGGTAAAGGCGAACGATACCACGGCCTTGGTGAACATCAATCAACTCCAGCCCGTTTACGTCACCTTTAGCGCACCGGAGCAGTTACTCCCGGAAATCCGCCGCTATAGCGCGGGACATTCGCTTTCCGTCAATGGCACAGGCGTTGCGGACGGCTCCAACCGCCCGGTGACCGCCACGGGTCAACTCACATTTATCGACAACACGGTGGACAGCACTACCGGCACCATCAAATTGAAAGCAAGTTTTCCTAACAGCGATCATGCCTTCTGGCCGGGCCAGTTCATCAACGTGGTGATGACGCTGCGGACCGTGGATCACGCGACCGTGGTTCCATCGGAAGCCATTCAGTCGGGACAAAAGGGGCAATTCGCGTTCGTCGTTAAGCCGGATCAAACGGTGGAAACGCGCGTTGTCACCGTCGGCCAGACCATCGACAACCAGATTGTGGTGCAGAGCGGAATCTCGCCGGGTGAAACGGTGGTGACGGACGGCCAACTCCGCTTGTTCCCAGGCGCGCACATCCGGGTTGTTCCGCCGGCGACAGCAGGGGCAGGGGCCTCATGAATCTTTCGCACTTCTTCATTCAGCGGCCGATTTTCACCACGCTGACCGCGTTCGGTATTCTGCTGTTCGGCATCGTAGGGTATCGCGCTTTGCCAGTGGCGGCCTTGCCCAGCGTGGACTACCCTACCATCCAGGTTCAAGCAGCGTTGCCGGGCGCGAGTCCCGACACCATGGCCGCGTCGGTGGCCACGCCGCTGGAACGACAGTTCTCGACCATCGCCGGAATCGACTCGATGAATTCATCGAGCTCGCTGGGCAGCACCAACATCACCATCCAATTTAGTTTGGACCGCGACATCGACGCAGCCGCGCAGGATATTCAGTCCGCCATCGCTAAGGCCGGTGGTCTGCTACCTCCCACCATGCCCCGGCCGCCGACCTTTAATAAGGTGAATCCGTCCGATCAGCCGGTCATCTTTCTCGGCCTTAGTTCGGCTACGCTGCCCATCTACACGGTGGATGAGTATGCCGAGACCGTGATGGCGCAACGCATTTCCACCATCAGCGGCGTATCGCAAGTGCAGGTGTTCGGTGGGCAGAAATACGCGGTCCGCATCCAATTGGATCCGGACAGTCTGGCAACCCGCGGCATCGGCATCGACGACGTGCAAGCGGCCATCCAGGCCAACAACAGCAACCTCCCCACCGGAAAACTGTACGGTTCCAAGCAGGCCTTCACCATCGAATCCACGGGTCAACTGACAAACGCGGCCCAATACCGGCACATGATTGTCACTTATCGGAATGGCAACCCGGTGCGGCTGGAGGAACTGGGCAAAGTTCTGGACGACGTGGAAAACGACAAGATTCGAGCCTGGGTGAACGACGATCGCACCATCCTCCTCGCCGTCCAGCGCCAACCTGGCACCAACACGGTTGAGGTGGTGGACAGTATCAGGCGTCTTTTGCCGATTTTCCGTTCGGAAATCCCGCCGTCGGTGAATCTGGAAGTGGTCCACGACAATTCCACTTCCATTCGCGACTCGATCCAGGACGTTAAGTTCACTCTAACGCTGACCATTTGTCTGGTGGTGCTGGTGATTTTCCTTTTCCTGCGGAACATCTCGGCCACTTTGATTCCGGGCGTAGCCGTGCCGCTCTCGATCGTGGGCACGTTCGCCATCATGTACCTGCTGGGCTACAGCCTGAACAATCTTTCTTTGATGGCCCTCACACTGTCTGTCGGCTTTGTGGTGGACGATGCAATTGTGATGCTGGAAAACATCGTGCGCCACATGGAGCTGGGCGAAGGAAGAATGGAAGCTGCGTTTCGCGGGTCGCGCGAGATCGGATTCACCATCCTTTCGATGACCATATCGCTGGTCAGCGTCTTCATTCCGGTGCTGTTCATGGGCGGCATCGTGGGGCGCTTGCTGCACGAGTTTTCGGTCACCATTGCGGTTGCGATTCTGGTGTCCGGATTCGTGTCGCTAACGCTCACGCCCATGCTGGCCAGCCGTTTTCTGGCACTCCATCACGATCGCCGTCACAATTTCGTCTACAACGGACTGGAGCGCTTTTTCCAGGGCCTGACCCACGCTTACGAACGCTCGTTGCTGGTTGTACTGCGCCACCGTTTTGCGACGCTCATGGTTTTGTTCGCTCTTCTGGGCGGCACGGGCTGGCTGTTTTTCGACATGCCGAAGGGCTTCCTTCCGAGCACGGACAGTGGCGTGCTAAACGGAATCGCAGTAGCCGGACAAGATATTTCGTTTGACTCGATGGTGAACCACGTCTGGTCTGTGAAGAGAATTCTGGAACACGATCCGAACGTGCGCGGCGCATTTGCGAATGTCAGCGGCGGCAATCAAGGGCAAATCTACATGATGCTCAAGCCACGCGATCAGCGTGCGCTCTCCGCCGATCAGGTACTCCAGGAACTGCAGCCTAAGATTCTGTCCATTCCCGGGATTCAGGCGTTTCTGCAAAATCCGCCGCCGATCAGTATCGGCAGCAACAATACGCAGAGTCCGTATCAATTGACGCTGCAGGGCGCGGATCAGCACGAAATCTACCGCTGGGTGCCGATCCTGATGGACAGAATTCGCACGTTGCGGGGATTTATAAACGTAACCAGCGATCTGCAGATCGAAAGCCCGCAGGTGACGCTGGACATCAATCGCGACCGGGCGGAGACGCTGGGCGTAACCGCGGATCAAATCCAGAATGCTCTTTTCACCGCTTACGGAACGCGGCAGGTGTCCACGATTTACACGCCCTCTAACGAATACCAAGTGATTTTGGAAGTGGAGCCGCAATACCAGCGCAACCCGGACGCTCTCTCAAAGCTGTACGTTCATTCCGCCAAAGGAACGCTGGTTCCTCTGGATACCGTAGTGTCGGTGCAGCGCACGGTGGGTCCGCTTTCGGTGAATCACTTCGGGCAACTGCCGGCCGCCACCATTTCGTTCAATTTGCAGCCGGGCTTCGCGCTGGGCGACGCGGCCGCAGCCATCGACGACGTGATCCGGGAACTTCGGATTCCGCCGACCATTGCGCCTCTCTATCAAGGGACGGTGCAGGCGTTCCAACAGTCGTTCCGGGGACTGTCGATCCTGCTGATCGTGGCCATCCTCGTGATCTACATGGTGTTGGGGATGCTTTACGAGAGCTTCATTCATCCCATCACCATTCTTTCGGGCTTGCCGTCCGCGGTTTTCGGCGCGCTGCTGACGCTCAAGATTTTTCACAAGGAACTGGATCTTTATGCGTTCGTCGGCCTGATCATGCTGTTTGGAGTGGTGAAGAAGAACGCGATCATGATGATCGACTTCGCCATTGAAGCGCAGCGGGTGGAGGGCCGGTCGCCTTACGACGCCATCGTCCGAGGCTCCATCCTTCGGTTCCGCCCCATCATGATGACCACCTTGGCGGCGCTGTTCGGCACGTTTCCGATCGCTCTGGGAGTGGGCGCCGGCGCGGATGCGCGACAGCCGCTGGGTCTGGCGGTGGTGGGCGGCCTGCTGTTTTCACAGTTCATCACGCTCTACATCACGCCGGTGGTTTACCTTTACCTGGAAGCTTTGGCGCGGAAATTCGGGACCATCCGCATTTGGAGCCGCGGCTCCCGGCCGACTCGAATTCCCGACCCCGTGGCGAACTAATCCCCGCTCATCCGTCATGAGCTTTGTTGCTCTCGTCCTGCTTGCACTTATATATCGTGTTACGATATAAGTGATGAAGGATCTGTCCTTGGAAGAGTACCGCGCGCTGGCTGAGTTTCGCTACCAAATCCGGCGATTCCTCGGCTTCAGCGAGGACCAAGTCCGGGTGGCCGGAATGGAGCCTCAGCAGCATCAGCTGCTGTTGGCCGTCAAGGGTCTGCCGGAGAGCGTCACGGCAACCATCGGCGAGCTGGCGGAGCGTTTACAACTGAAGCATCACAGCACGGTGGAACTGGTGAACCGGCTGGCGAAGCTGGGATACGTTGCGCGGGAAGCCAGCAAGCAGGATCGGCGCCAGGTGATTGTTCATCTAACCCATTCCGGCGCTAGCATTTTGCGCAAACTTTCGCTCTCGCATCACCAGGAGCTGGAGATCGCCGGACCACGCCTGGCCAAAGCGCTGCGTTCCATTGCCCGGCAACACGGCCAGAGGAGAACCGCCGCATGAAGCACAAACATTCGCGCGCGCACGAATTAGGCGATTTCACCACCGACTGGCGGGTGATTCCAATTTCGCTGCTGGCCGTTGGGATCGGTTTGATCAGCACCGTGGTGGCATGGGCGCTATTGCGGCTGATCGGTATTTTCACGAACCTGTTCTACTATCATCGCTGGAATACCGCGCTGACTTCGCCGGCTGGAAACTCGCTGGGTGTCTGGGCCATTCTGGTGCCGATTGGCGGATCGCTTGTGATTGGATTGATGGCGCGCTACGGCTCTGAAAGAATCCGCGGGCACGGTATTCCGGAGGCCCTGGAATCGATCCTCATTAATGGCAGCCGCGTGGAGCCGAGGCTGGCGATTCTGAAGCCGATATCGTCGGCGATTTCCATCGGCAGCGGCGGACCGTTTGGCGCTGAGGGACCCATCATCATGACGGGCGGTGCAATCGGGTCGTTGATCGCGCAGTTCTTTCGCTTGACCAGCGTGGAGCGCAAGACTCTGCTGGTAGCAGGCGCCGCGGCTGGCATGTCGGCGACGTTCGCCTCGCCGATTGCCGCAGTTCTCTTGGCGGTTGAGCTGATGTTGTTTGAGTGGAAGCCTCGCAGCCTGGTTCCGGTTGCACTGGCCAGCGCCACCGCTGGAGCCGCACGCCGATACATTCTGGGCGTTGGTCCGCTGTTTCCGGTTCCGGCTCATCCGGTGTTCATCGGTCCATGGGGATTGCTGGGCTGCGTGATCTGCGGATTGCTGGCGGGCGCGCTGTCGGCGTTGCTCACAGGCGCCGTTTACGCCGCCGAAGATGCGTTTTTGAAACTGCCCATTCATTGGATGTGGTGGCCGGCGATTGGCGGCCTGGTGGTCGGTGTGGGCGGCTTAATTTTCCCGCAGGCGTTGGGGGTCGGCTATGACACCATCGGCGCGCTGCTCAAAGGCGACGTTGCGCGCAACGTAATTCTTGGTGTCTTGCTGGTGAAGTCCATCATATGGGCGGTCTCGCTCGGGTCCGGAACATCGGGCGGCGTGCTGGCGCCACTACTGATGATGGGCGGAGCGCTGGGTGGCATCGAGGCCATGTTCCTTCCCAACGAAGGCGCGGGCTTCTGGCCGCTGATCGGGATGGGCGCCATCCTGGGCGGCACCATGCGATCGCCGTTAACCGGCATCATCTTCGCCCTGGAACTCACGCACGATATCACCGTACTTTTGCCGTTGCTGGTGGCCAGCGTCATCGCGCACGCTTTCACCGTGCTAGTGCTCAAGAGATCGATTCTCACCGAAAAAGTAGCCCGGCGCGGTTATCACCTGAGCCGCGAGTATGCAGTGGATCCGCTCGAAATACTCTTCGCGCGAGACGCCATGCGAACCAACCTGGTGGCCTTTCCCGCATCCAGCACTTTGGAGCAGGTGCGCACTATCTTGAGCACCAATCACCGGCCTCGCGGGCAGCACCTCTATCCGGTAGTGGATGAAAACGAGCGCCTCAGAGGTGTTATTACCAGGAATGATTTGAAGAAATGGCTAGACGAGCCTCATCCCGTCCACGAAACGCTGGCCGATGTAGTTACCCAACCAGTGGTAGCGCATCCCGACGAGCCGTTGCGCGTGTTGGTCTACCGCATGGCGGAAACGGGATTCACTCGATTCCCGGTGGTGGATCGGGGCGATGAACGCAAATTGGTGGGCATCATCGGACTGCGAGATTTGTTGTCGGCGCGTACGCGGAATCTTTCCGAAGAGCGCGATCGCGAGCGGGTGCTGCACATTCGGCTGCCGTCTTTTCGCAATAGCGATCGGCCCGCGGTACACAAAACGAGCTAGGTAATTTGAACCCCGTCAACGGTTGCTCCGGATGTCACTACCGAAAGCAGACGCCCGGCAATGGCCTGCGCTCGCTCGACGAACAATACGCCCTGGTCGCCACAAACTTCGGCGGCGGTTTCCCGCCACAACTCGAGCCAGCGTTCGAAATGCAGAGCCGTCAAACGCGGCAAGCGTAGATGCGCTGCCATGGGATTGCCTTTGTACGAAGCGGAGCCGAACATCACGGACGACCAAAACGTTCGCATGGTAGCCAGGTGCGAGTCCCACCCGTCGCCAATCGCGTCCGCGAATATTGGTCCAAGCATGTCGTCTTCCCGGACTTTGGCGTAGAAGCCATCCACCAACCGTCCAATCTCGCTCTCGTTCATGACTCTTCCTCCTGCCCGGCGTACCTGGCGAGCGCTGCTTCATCGGCGATCAACACGCGCCGGCGCTTGCCGTTCTTGGGACCGGCTGCATAGCCGATCAGTCCGTCTCGCTCCAGCCGCGTAAAGGTCCGCGAAACCACCTCCCGCACCGAACCAACGCGCCGCGCCAGCTCTTCATTGGACACCGCGACTTCCACTTCGACACCAGCTTCCGTTCGGGAGCCATGATCGCGAACCTGCGCCAATATGAAGCGCGCCAGACGCTGGCCCACTTGCTGCAACGACAACGCGTCCACCAGCTCCGCGTGCCCGCGCAAACGCTGGGCCATCAGCTTCAAAGCCGTGAGGCCCACGTCGGGATGCCGCAGCATGAAGCGGCGGACGTCGCTCTTTTCGAGAAACAGCACCGAAGTGGGTTCCTCGGCGACAGCGGTTGCGGGGTACGTCCCGTCGTCGAAGACCGGCACTTCAGCCAGCGTGGCGCCCTCGCCCTCCATGTGGATGGTCTGCTCGCGGCCCTGTGCGTTTACGCGATAAGCCCGAATTCGCCCGGAAGCAATCACAAATAGTCCCGCAGCCTTCTCCCCGGCCAGAAACAACAGTTCGCCCTTGGCCAGCTCACGCTTTCGCGCCAGTGCGGCCAGTTCTGTCAATTCCTGGGGTTGGAGATTGCCAAATAGTACAGTGCGTCTGAGAGCGGCTGCTTTGTCCACCGCTACTAGCAGTATCACGCCAGCAGCCTGCCGCGCGCCGTGACTTGGGTCACTGTGGCCTCACCGAGTGGCGCGTAACCGTTACTAGCAAGCCTGTAGTGTTATCACTTGTGCGAAAACTGAATCTCTATAGATGGGATCATGTCGAAGAGAAAGAGAAATCGAGTCGCGTTCATGTATGCGGTAGCGAGTGCGGTTGTTGCCACCTGCATCATCCTCTATAGTTTGATGGCAGAGCTCTCGGGGTGGCAGAGCCTGGTGTTGCTCCTGGGTGTTTTAGTGGTGGTTTGGGCCATCATATTCTCGTTTCTGGAGGTGCGGCGGATCGCGTCGCGCTCGCAGAAGATTACCGGTCCCGATGAAGCTGTAGATCCCGACGCTCCGCGTAGGGTGTTGGTTGAGCCCTCCACCGGCGATCCATGCCCGCATCACGAAAACCACAATGGGAGTCCCGGAATGGACCAGGGCCAATTCACCTCACAGCTTCGCGGCGAAACGCCATTGATCGAGTTCCTCCAGCGTCGTGCTCGCAAGAAGCACGCTGACTAGTGCGCCGCCGTACCCGTCCAGGGTGGCGCATCGCTTGCCGGAAACGACTCTTCGCCAGCTTCATCTACATCGTCGTCGGGGAGTTCCCTTTCGGGCTTTTCTTCCGGCTCTGTGGAATCGGGCGTTGGCCCCTTTTCCGGCTTGGGCTCATTCTCTTTACTCATAAAAATAGGACCATCGATAACGGCAAAAGTTTCGTCTGGTCACTCATACCTGAGCGCGACCATTGGATCTACGCGCGCGGCGCGCCGGGCGGGAATGAAACAAGCCATCAGCCCGACCAGTGCTAGTATAACCGCGACGGAGCTAATGGTGGCCGCATCCCAAACGCCCACGCCAAACAAGAGCGTTGAAAGCAGCCGGGCGAAACCGAGCGCGCCTGCGAACCCGATCGCCAAGCCCACCAGCATCATCCACATGCCGCCGCGCAATGCCAGTCCCAGCAAGTTGCCGCTGCTTGCGCCCAAGGCCGCGCGAATGCCGATCTCGTTCGTTCGCTGCGCCACGGTATAGGAAACCACACCGTAAATTCCCACCGCCGACAGCGCCAGCGCGATTGCCGCGAACACGCCCAGTAAGATCGATCGCAACCGATCCCCCGCCATCGATTCGGACTTGAGCTGATCCAAGGTTTTCATGTCCGTCAACGGTTGGTCTTTATTGACGTCATGCACCGCCTTGAGAATCGCTTTCTGCAGGAACAGCGGATTCATGGATGCCCGGACTACCAAACCCCCGAAGTAGACCGGACTCTGGTCGTTCGTGACGTAAACTCCCGGATTGTCGCGCTTCGCATCCAGATTGGTGACGCGCTCATCGGCGACCACGCCCACCACTTCCCATGCGACCTCCGGGCCAAGCTGTGTTTTTCCGGGAACGATCTGTTGGATCAGAATCCGCTTGCCAATCGGGTTTTGATTCGGCAGATACTTCCGGGCCATGGTTTCATTGATGACGGTGACGGAAGGAGCTCCCGCCACGTCATGATCGTTCAACGCGCGTCCCTGGCGCACTTTCATTCCCAGCGCGCGGAAATAGGACGGGCTGACCATTTTGAAGAAGCAGGCTTGACGGTTGGAGCGGTCGACTATCGGCTGGCCGGCGATCTGAAACGGCATCCCATAGCCCCATCCTTGCAATGGCAGGGCGGACGTCAGAGCAACGTCGCGAACGCCAGGCACCGCGCCGACATTAGCCGTAATCGATCGCAGATATTCATTGAGCTGGTGCGGGTCGGGATAGCGCTCGGCGGGAATGGGCAGTCCGGCAGTCACCACATTGGTGGAATCGAATCCCATATCCGCCTGCAGCATGCGAGAGAAACTGCGGATCAGCAGGCCGGCACCGGTGAGCAGCACAAACGCCAGCCCGACCTGCGTAACCACCAAGATTCCGCGTAGAGTCTTTCGTCCGGCGCCTCCCGATGCGTTGCGCGCGCGGTCCTTCATTATGCCCGATAAATTACTCCGCGTGGTCGCGATCGCCGGCGCCAATCCGAAGATAATCCCGGTCAGAACGGAAAGAACAAGGGTAAAGATGAGGACGCGCAGATCGAGAGCAACGTCTGCTTCCGCGGGAAGCGTAAAAGGTGGGACGGCGGCTTTTAAAGCCGCCATGCCCGCGTAGCCGATGGCTAGGCCCAGCACGCCGCCCGATACCGAGAGCAAGACGCTTTCCGTCAAGAACTGCCGGATAATCCTGCGCCGCTCACCACCCAGCGCCGAGCGAATGGCGACTTCCCGCTCGCGCGCCGACCCTCGCGCCAATGTTAGATTCGCGATGTTCGCGCAGCTAATCAGCAGGACCATACCCACCGCCGCCAGGAGCACGTACAGCGACTTTTTCAAATCCTGGTCGACCAGAATATCCGAATAGCGCTCCACAACCACGCCCCAGCCTTTGTTCGAGTCCGGATAATCGTGCGCGATCCGGGTGCCGATCGCATCCATCTGCTTGCGCGCAGCCTCCAGCGTCACGCCCGGCTTGAGTTTCGCGAACGAGATGAACCAATGAAAGTTGCGCGTCATGTTCTCGGGTTTGAAAACCAGCGGCATATAGAACTGCGCGAACAAACGGTCGAACGATCCGCCCTGGGGAAGCACGCCGATCACAGTGTACGGCTCGCCATCCAGCCGAATGATTTGTCCGATTAACTTCGGGTCCCCTCCGAACTGCGACTCCCAGAGTGTGTGACTCAGCACCACCACGTGCTCCTTGCCTTGCTGGTCTTCGTCTGCCGCGAATGTTCGGCCAAGTACCGCGTGAATTCCAAAGATGTCGAAGTAGTGCGTCGATACTTGCCCACTTCGCAATTGAATCGGGTCGCCCATTCCAGTTAGCGTTACCGCGCGGCCGGCCCAGGGGGTCATGTACTCAAAGACACTGTTCTGATTCCGCCAGTCCAGGTAGTTCAAGGTCGAAATCCCATTGCGCTCGCCGAGAGGCGGCTTCTCCATCACGCGCACAATACGGTCGGCATCCGCATAGGGGAGCGGCTTCAGCAGTACGCCGTTGACAAAGCTGAAGATGGCCGTAGTGGCGCCGATCCCAAGCGCCAGCGTCGCGAGCGACACAATGGTGAAACTGGGGCTCTTGCTCAGCGTTCGCACGCCGTATCGAAGGTCTTGCAGCAATCCGCTCAAAACGCACCTTCAGGTTATTGGATCGTTAGACGAATAAACCAGGGAAAAGTTCCGAAGCCGCTAGTATGGCATCCTGGAATTAACCGCATCGATGTGCAACTTCGTCCGTTTGCGTTTTCCGGTGGCCTGCGCCTTGGCCGCTTCCGTTCTGATCTGCGCAGCGTTCGCCCAGCGCCCCTTCCGCGAGTATCCCGGCTATGAGTACGAAAATTTCCCGCGCCCTTCCGACTGGCGGGTTCCCGGCGAATGGACCTTCGCGCGCCTGATGTACCCCTCCCAGCACCGCTTTTATGTTGGCGAGTATCCGCGCCCTTACCATGCCGACTGGTGGGACGGCCGGACGGATTGGACCATCGACTATCCGCGCTCGGACCGGCATCTTTCCGAAGCCGTGCGCCGGCTTACACGCATTCAGACGCGGTCCGTGGAAGAGCCCGTGGATTTACGGGATGGCGACGAGGTTTACAACTGGCCGTGGCTGTACGGAGTCGAAGTGGGGCACTGGGATCTCACCGATGCCCAGGCCGCCAAGCTGCGCGATTTCCTGCTCCGCGGCGGCTTTTTTATGTGCGACGATTTTCACGGCAGCGACGAGTGGAACATCTTCATCTCCGGCATGAGCCGCGTGTTTCCGGACCGGCCTATCGTGGACATCGAAAATGGCAGCGCCATTTTTCATACGATCTTCGATCTCGACGATCGCTACCAGGTGCCGGGTGAACAGGTCCTCTACACTCACCGCATCCCGGAAAAGGACGGCTACGTGCCACATTGGCGCGGCATCTTCGACGACAAGGGCCGGATCATGGTGGCCATCTGCCACGACATGGACCTGGGCGATTCCTGGGAGCACGCCGACAATCCGAAGTATCCGGAGAGATATTCCGCGCTGGGGATTCGCATTGGGGTGAACTATATTGTGTACGCGATGACGCACTAGTCGGCGGCACGGCTCGGAGACTTTCTGGCCCGAGAGATTCCGGTGCCCCAGTAGGCTGGAAATCGCGCCGCTCCCGGCTTCGACATGTGAGGCGTGTCGCTCAACGGCGTAGAATCGTTATATAGGTGCAAGAGGATGCAATCAGAAGCGGTAGACTTGTGTTCATCAGCCATAGCAGCGCCGACACGTGGGTGGCGAAGCAGATCGCGCGGGAGATCGCGGCCTGCGGAGCGGTCCCGTTCTTGGACGAGGCCCAGGTCGATGCCGGAGCGGATTTCGAGGAAGACATCCTGAATTTCTTGGAGCGAGCCCACGAGTTTGGTCGTCCTGCTAACTCCGTGGGCTCTTGATCGACCCTACGTGTGGGCTGAGATTGGGGCTGCGTGGGGTCGTCGGATTCCCATAGTCGCTCTGCTGCTTGGTCTGACGCCGAATGAATTGCAAACGCGCTCCGGCATTCCGGTGCTTCTGAAGAAGCGAGACCTTTTACTTCTAAATGAGATCGACATTTACCTCGGGCAGTTGGCAAGGCGCGTCCGACAACAGCAAGGATGAGAGGCATGGAAAAAAGAACAGTCTTCATTTCACACTCTGCTCGAGATGCAGATTGGGCACGTTCCTTTGCGCAAGCTCTGAAGGAACGAGGCGTTACCGTCTGGTTTGACGAATTTGACGTTCGACCCGGTGAATCAGTGCGAGACGCCCTTGAGGCCGGCTTGCGAACCAGTGACGTGTTAGTGGCTTTGCTCGATGCAGAGTCCCCGTCCAGACCAAATCTTTTTTTCGAGCTGGGGGCAGCCATCGGAATGGGCAAGCGGGTCGTAGCTATCGTGCCCAAAGATCTGGATCCAAGCGTTCTACCTCTGGACGTTCGTTTACGTCGCTATTTGATTCGCGATACCCCCGAACAGACAGCGGAGGAATTGTCCAACACCCTAAAAGCGGCTTAGGTCCCAAAACTCAACGGCAGTGGAATCGAAATCCTTCCTCGCGCATGCCCTCCAGATGAAACTCGACAGCCTCTCGGATTAGACGTTCTGCCTCGTCACGCGAGTCACCGACAGCAATCACGCCAGGAACATCGGGAACGTAGGCGCCCCAAGATGCCGGCCCGTGCTCGCATATGGCCGTGTACTCCATCGTGGCTCCTCAGCCTAGCTGGGCCACCCGTTGTCCCACGCTGCCGCTCAAGTATTCAAGAATCTCCTGCTGCCGCTGCTGTATTTCGAGAAGAATTGGTTCGGCCAGACGCGAATAATCTTGAGGCGAATGAACCTTGCGAGCCTCCAGAAGGACCGTCCTAAGGTTAGCGACACACTGCTGAGCGATTAGCATCTGGTCGTCGGTCTGTATCACGGCAACTCCAATTCCACGATACCGCGTTTTCGGAAGCTTCTGGAAATTTGATAGGTGTCCAGCCACAGGTCCAAGGCTTCATTGCCGATGGAAGTTCGTGCCCAGAACACATCCGATTCGTACAGTAGTTTGGCAAGAACTGAATCGAAGACAGCCTGAGCCGCCAAGTTCACATGCTCCACCTCAAAGTCTTCTTCCAGGGTGAGGAGAAGGTCAACATCCTTTGGCGAAGCTTTGCTCGTAACGAAGCTACCCCAAACAAAGACGCGACGTAGTTTTCGCGTGCTCGCGGCAAGTGAAAGTACGGCTCGCAGGCGGCTAACCAGCCAGATGCGTCTTGGCGTTGAGGTCCCGAAGCGCGATGCGAACTCCTCCCACGCGGCAAGGTGCACGCCTGCCGGCAAATCGCCCTCGGGCGTGAAGTCGGGCAGCACTCAATGCTGCCACAAGGCCACCAACACCGGATAGTACGCGTACTCTGGCCACAGCGAAAATGCGTCGCTGGTCAGACAGTTCGTTCCATCCTGGCAGGCCAGCGCGAAAGTCTCGGAGAAGCCTTCGTGAACATCGTAATCGCCCCAGTTCGGAAAGAGGATTTTGGCCGTATCGGCAAAGCTTGCATCAGGCTCGGTATCGGACAACATCGCCGACGTGCCGACGGACACCGCCGGGTCCAGACCTGGAATCACTTGAATGCGCACCGCGGAAATCGGCGCGCTTCCTGGACAACCGGTGAGCGGGACTGCGTACGTGTACGTGCTGCCGGTGCAGGAACCGGGATAGGAGATCACGTTGGCCAGGTAAACGCTCAATGGCGTGGCTGGCGCGATCCCGGTAGTCTCAGTCACCACCTGTACATATTCACCAGGAATCTCGCCCAGAATATAGAGCGCGCTCAGATCTATTCCGTCGCCCTGAGGATCCACCAGGTCAAATTGTTCCGACCAGCGCCCCACGGTATTGGGAAAAAGAATCGCAACTACGCCGCCCAGGTCCGTACTCATGGACCCCGTACCAATGTAGACTTGCCCTTCTTGTCCAGGTGTCACCGAAATAGTGATTCGATGAACGAAACCGGTTCCCAGCGCCACAGGTGCAGTGGATAGCACGGTTGTACCGCCGCCCACCGATTGCGAACTGGCAGTGCCGGTCCCTCCATAGGGCGCGACGGACAGCGCTTCCGAGCTCAAGGGATCGGTAGGAATCTCGGCGGCGATGTTGAGTGCAACCGGAACGTTTACGGTGGAGTCCGGGATCGCTGCAAACTCCTCGCTCCACCCTCCCGCGCAATTCGGAAATAGAGTCTTATAAAGACCCGTCCCCGCAGCCGGATTCAGCGAACTATTTCCGAAAGAAAACTTCCCGCAATACCCCGGCTCTACCCGAAAACGCAAGCGCGACGCGGTACTGCCGAACGTGGCCGGAGGGACGCCATTGGTTCCCGAAAACGAATAGACGTTCGCGGGATCCACTACGCTGCCGTTGGTTTGCAGTTGCCATAGCGCCACTTGCAAGCCTTCCGAACTAACGTCCGGCACGAAGCCCCAGCCGTGGAAAACAGAACCCGCAACCGCGCCATCGTACATGGAAAGTCCGTTCTGCCCGCTCGGGTCCTGCACGTCCCAGCCCTCTGACCATGCGCTATGCTGCGAAATAAGCCCAGTATTGGGATATAAAACGTGAAAATATCCGTCGGTAATTCCATTACAAAAGGCGAGGTGAATTTTGCCCTCTTGCCCCGGAATCACCTGCACGCGAAGTTTGCTGAAATAGTAAGAGGGATCGGTATCGGTGAGCAATCCATCCCTCAACAAGCCAGCCGGACCAAGTGGGACGAACGGACCCGTCACACCCGAGCATCCGGCCGGTTCATTGCTTGGAATCGGACCGCTATAAGCCTGCGCTTGCACCAGCACCATTTCATTTCCAGTGGATGTCCCATTCTTGTATTTCCAACTGGCCAGCGCGATCTCACCGGGGATCTCGCCGGCCACGTAGAGGTTGCAAAGGTTGATGGTATCGTTGCCGGAAGGATCGGACAGTTCAAATTGCTCGCTATGCGCACCGCCGTTCGGAAAAAGAATTTGCGCGATGCCCGCTCCAGTGGATACTTTCTGCGACGATTGGCCGACGAAGACTTTTCCCTCTCCGCCGGGAACGACGGACACCACCACCCGGTTGACGAAGTCCGACGCGCCGCAGTTGACAGCGGCGGGGGTAGCGGAAAGCGTGATGGTGGCCGCGCCGGTTCCCGCGTAAACCAGAGCCGCGCTAACAAACAGCCCCAGCACAAACACCGGAAGTGAAGTTTTCATGCACCTTCCAGTGCGAGAAGGGGGGCGAAAAATCTCTAAATCGTTTGTTGTTGGGCTTTTGGCATAGCCAGGAATAGTCTCGACGGAGAGACAGCCGGAGGTATAAGCGCTACTTCCCGCGCCCCTTCGGCCCCTGCGCAATCATCTGGATCGCGATAATCCAGTCCTTATTCTGCGCGTTGTCCCTGGATACTGCGTACAGCGTCTTTCGATCCGGCCCGCTGAAGGCCACGCTGATGACATCGCGCGGCGTCGGGATCAGGCCGAGATTCTTGCCGTCCGTTCCGATCACGTTCACGCCACCATTCGTCGTCACGTAAAGCCGCCCGGTGGAATCAAACGTACTGCCATCGCCGCCGAAACCGCCGCCTTCCAGCTTCGCGAACTCGCGTTGGTTCGTGAGCGCGCCACCCTTCTGGACGTCAAATGCCGCCACCGTCGGCCCATTGGTGACGTAAAGATGTTTCTCGTCGGCACTCAGAACGATGCCGTTGGTGAAAAGATTCTCGCCGTACTTGGTGACCTTGCCTTGCGGATCCGCGTAAAACAGGCCGCCCATGGTGAAATACACACCGCCCTTACTGTCGGCCGTCAGATCGTTGAGTACTCCGCCGATGCAATCGAACGAATCGCCGTTATATTTGTTGGCCAGCGTCTTGCGCTGCGGCGCCAATTCTTCCACGGAAGCGTTCAGCCCGCGATTGTCCACGAACAGCACGCCTTTCGAGTTCATCGCCACCGAACCGCCGGTATTCGTGCCCATGAAGGCGACGGAAGTCTTGCCGTCTTTATCCAGCTTCACTACGTCGCTGTTGTCGTTTTGCGCGATCAGAATCCCGCCATCTTTTGTTGCAATGATCCCGTCGGCATTGTTGCCGTCCACTGCCCAGATCTCTTTCCATTGCTGCCCCGCGGCCACCACGCCGGGAATCTCGGTTACTTCTTTGGGACCTGGCGCCGCAGTGGCGGGAGGGGGCCCTCCCCTCGGAAAGCCACCCGCCGTCGGGGGCGGCACCTTGCAGGTCTTCAATACCTCTGGCTCCTTGGAGTCGCGCGCGGCCTGCACTCCCGGCCCAGTGGTCTTGCCGGCAGGCATCGGTATTTGACCCAGCGCCGCCATCGCACCCACTCCGCCCAACACAACCACAAGAGTTCCAATCGATTTCATAAGCCCTCCCATTTCCGCGTTCCAGAATATCAATATTGGATACGCTGATGGCAGTTACACGCGCAGTCCGGCACTCCACATCACTGCTCCACGAACGCGCGCAATCGGCCCAGAGCGTCGTCCCACAGCTTGGAAATCAAGTCCAGATAACGGCGCGCATCTTCGAGACGTTGCAGTTCCAACTGCCAAACACTCTCGCGTCCCCGCCACGTGTTACGCACCAGACCGACGTCCTCCATCACGCGCAGGTGTTTGGTGATCGCTTGCCGCGTAACTTTGGAGCCCTCCGTGAGCCTGGTGATGGACATCGGTCCGTCGCACAGACGAGAGACCAGACGTAAGCGCATCGTGTCTCCCAGCGCTGCAAATAGAGGCGCCGATCTGGCGGCTTCCACCACCGCTTTGGAGTTACGGCGTGCGGACAAGGTACGCCTCGATCAGTTTCACTTGCATGCCCCAGCCTTGCTCGTTGGCCGTAAATGCCTTGGCCCGGCGCGCGAGCGGGATTTGATCGAAGCCGGACTCGGTGACGGTCAGCAGAATGCCACCATCCGCTTCCTCCAGAGTGAAGACGACTAATGTCGCCGGCTCCTTCGAGTAGTCGACGCCGGGCTCAATAGCGTAGGGATGCCAGCGGAACGAGAACAGCCGCTCCGGTTCCATCTTCTCGATTGTGATTTCAAAGGCCTTGCCTTCATAGGGTTTCTGCGCCTTCGCCACCTCCTCATTCACCGTCGTCGGCACGATCACTCCGTGCATCTTGGCGCCTGGCGTGAACGGGCCGTCGAACTTCACGCCGAACCAAGTCCCAAATTCGGCTGAGTCCGATAGCGCGCGCCAGACTCGCGCTCGTGCTGCGTGGAGCAGAACTTTCTTCTCAATCCGGTCTGTGCTCATGTGCAACCCGCAGGTTGCAGAATAGCAAAGCCATCTACCAATCACCAGTCACCGACCCCGAGCCACTACCCCCCCAATGGCTGGCGTAAAATAAACGCGGGAGGACCAACGCCGTGATCCGGACCATCACCGTCGAGCGCGAATATGGCGCGGGCGGCGGCGTTATCGCGAAAAAACTGGCGGAAAGGCTTGGCTGGAAGCTTTGGGATCAGGAGCTCACCTGCGAGATCGCGCGCGTCGCTCAAGTAGATCAGGCGGTGGTGGAGCGCATGGACGAGCGTTGCGACTCGCTGTTCTACCGGCTGATGAAAGTGTTCATGCGGGGCAGCATGGAGCAAAGCCTGGCGGTCCGCGGCATGGATCATTTCGACGCAGACAGCATGGTGGAGTTCATGCAGCGCGTTATCTCCGGAGCGGCAGCCGAGGGCAACTCGGTGATTGTGGGGCGCGGCGCTCCCTTTCTTCTGCGAGGACGCCCCGACACCTTTCACGTCTTCGTCTATGCCCCGCGCGATGAGAAGATCCGCCGTCTTTGCGAGGCCGGCAAAAGCGAAGACGACGCTCTTGACGAGATCGAAAATCTGGATCGGCAGCGAGTGATTTTCGTTCGCAGGTATTTCGGCATGGAGTGGCCCACGCGCGAGCTCTATCATTTGATGATCAACTCCCAGGTCGGCGACGAAATTGTGATCGATACCATCCTGAACGCGATGCATAGCATGACGGCTCAAAACATTTCCGCGGACCTGAACTGGGCCCCGCAAGAGCATACCAAGCAGGGAAGGAGCTAAGCGGGCTCACGTGGCGGTAGCCGAAGCGCAAGCCGCGAATCCGCCCGTTCCCTGGACTCCCAGCGTCAGCCCGTGGCTGATCGCCGCCACGGTGATGCTGGCGACGTTCATGGAGGTGCTGGACACCAGCATCGCCAACGTCTCGCTCCCCCACATCGCGGGCAGCCTCTCGGCCACGGTGGACGAAAGCACCTGGGTCCTCACTTCTTACCTGATCTCGAACGCCATTGTGCTGCCGCTCACCGGCTGGCTCTCGATGATGTTCGGACGCAAGCGGCTGTTCATCGGATGCGTCGTCATCTTCACCATCAGCTCTTTTCTTTGCGGCTTGGCACCCAATCTTTTCCTGCTCATTCTCTTTCGAGTCCTCCAGGGCGCCGGGGGCGGCGGACTTCAGCCGATTTCGCAAGCCATTTTGGTGGAGAGCTTCTCGCGCAAAAAACAAGGCATGGCGATGGCCGTCTATGGCATGGGTGTGGTTGTGGCGCCCATCATCGGTCCCACGCTCGGAGGTTGGATCACAGACAGCTTCTCCTGGCGCTGGATCTTCTTCATCAATGTGCCCGTTGGAGTGGTAGCCATTTTGATGACTCTGGCTCTGGTTGAGGACCCGCCTTACTTAATCCGCAAAACACTCCAGCAGGGACTCAAGATCGATTTCATCGGGTTGGGCCTGCTGAGCGTCGGTCTCGGGTTCCTGCAGGTGATGCTCGATAAGGGCCAGACCGAGGATTGGTTCGAATCCCGCTTCATCGTAACCTGCGCCGTGATCGGAATTCTCGGTTTGGCTGGTGTCATCGTCTGGGAGTTGCGCCAACCTCAACCGCTGGTCGATCTGCGGCTGTTTGCGCAGCGCAACTACAGCATGGCCACGTTCCTGATGTTCGCCATGGGCGTGGTCATGTATGGGACCACCGTGCTGCTGCCGATCCTGCTGCAGACGCAGATGGGCTACACCGCCCAATGGGCGGGCTTGGTGCTTTCTCCAGGCGGCATCGTGACTTTGCTGGTGATGCCGATCGTCGGACGTCTGCTCGGAATCTTTCAACCGCGCTGGCTCGTGGTCTGCGGCTTCGTGATTCTGGCCGCCGGGATGTACCGCCTTTCCGAATTAAGCTTGCAAACCGGCTTCTGGCAGTTCGTCGCCACCTGGACCATCTCGCGCGCGGGAATGCCCCTCCTGTTCGTGCCCATCAACGTGATGGCCTTCGCCTACGTGCCGCGCGAGAAGACCAACAGTGCCACCGGCTTGATTAACTTGACGCGCAACCTGGGAGGCAGCGTGGGGATCTCGCTGGTGGCCGCCGCGCAGACCCGCTTGGCGCAAGTGTCCCAAAACAACCTGGCGGGGCATGTGTCGGCGTTCAATCCGGTCTACGCCAGCAGGCTGCACAATCTGCAGGGAGCGCTACAGGCGGCGGGATCGAGTTCCACCCAAGCGGCGCAACAGGCGCAAGCCATGCTCTATGGTGAATTGTTGCGGCAGTCTTCGATGGTGGCTTACGTCGATGTTTTCCGATTACTGGCCTGGCTATGCGTGGCGCTGATCCCGCTGATGTTCTTCATGAAGCCGGCCAAGCCGCGGGCCGGCGCGCCGCCCATGCACTAAGGTTCCGAGCCGCGACCAAAGGGAGCCGGTGCTTTAGGCGTCTGCCGCCAGCGTATCCAGACGCAGAAACAAATCGGACGGCGTTTCGAAGTCCTTCACCCGGATGATGCGGCAGTCGATCACCACCGGGACCATCGCGCTGCGCCCTTCCCACTCCAGTGTCGGACTCAAGCGGGCGAGCTCAATCATCTGCACCTTCGCGCGCAATTCTTTGTACGAAGTTTCTGGAGGCGCCAGGGTGAGGAATGCGCAGGGCGTCCAGCGAAAGAGTTTGTCGAAGTCCGGCAGCGACTGCGCTAGATGGATCACCACCTTGAGCAGTACCTGGTCGCCACGCGAGTATCCGAACTTAGCGTTGATCAGCCCCAGCCGTTTCACTACGAAGAGCGCCAAGTAGCAATCCGGGGATTGCGCGTGCGCCCGCGCCAGCTCTACTTCCGCAGATGCGCGGGCAGGCAAGCCCGTCAACTGGTCTGCCTTGTAAATCGCCGCCGCTGATCGTAGTGTCTTGCTCGCGTGGCCCGCCGCCGGGCTGTCCGCGTTTCCGGCGGCCTCCAGGACTTCTGCGCGCGCCAAGGCGATCTGCGAGGAAAGACGCGCCTTCACTGCCGGGAGGTCGTCTGCTATCGAAATAGCTTTGATTTGCTCTTCCACCGCATTCCAGTGGTCCATTGCCACAGCAAGCGCGGATTTCTGGCAGGCGATCGCCTGGTTGGCTTGGGTTCCATATCTGTTCAGAATTTCAACCGCGGAGTCCACCCAGTGGCCAGCGTTCTCTTCCCCCTGCAACTGGCCTTCCAGGGTGGCTAGCGCTGCCTGAAACTCCTGCCCATCGGACCCATCGGCGATGACCGCGTTGTTCTGAATTCCCCGCAGCAGAATCCGCAGGCAATCTTCGAGTGGGACCTGCTCGGTGGGTTTCGAAGGCGGGGGTTTGGAAGTGGGTTGCATGGCTGCTGCGCCGGACCTACTGGTCTAATCGGATAAAAAACGAAGAGCATGAACCGCTCAAGTACTCCTAGCCCGAATGGTACTTAAGTCCAGCTGTGTCATGGAAATCTTCTTTGAGGAGGTGTATGTCTATGCTATAAGTTTACCTATGCTTTCAGGTAAATGGTGCGCCATTTTACTGTCAAAACATAGAAATCATTTACAAAACTCGACAGTTCGGGGGATCTATCTACTCACAGTTACATTCCTGTTGGCATGCTCCGCACTAGCCCAGACTACTACCACTCCGTTGTCTTGCAGCGCGGCCGTAGGCCCAAGTGTGGTTCGCGCAGAAGGCCTCACCGAACAGGTCAGCGACGTGGTTCTGAATTGTACTGGTGGTACTCCAACTCCCGAGGGAAAAACGATTCCAGAGCACAAGATCACCTTGTCTCTCAATACCGATGTCACCAGCCGCCGCCTGCTGAAGGGCTCCGATCTTTCCGAAGCGCTGTTGATCATCGACGACGCGTTTCCTGCAAACCCCATTCCATCCGGAACCACTCATGGCCCTGGCGCCCCACCGCAGATTCTCTGCACACCCCTCGGTTCGATCTGCCCGGAGAAAGGTACTGGCTCCGGCTCGAGTCCTTACCAGACGCAACCGAACGTCTTTGTTGGAAAGCAAGACAGCGCCAGCTCGTTTCAATGGACGATTGTGATCGATCCCCCTGGTAGCGGCGGTACCCGGACCCTTCGGTTGACTAACCTCCGCGCCGATGCCTTTACATTCGGCGTCTCCTCAACTCTGATCCCCACCCAGATCCTCGCTTTTGTCGGAATCCAAGGATCGCAGCCAGTGATTCTCGAAAACCCTGAGGTAATGCTGGCGACTATTCTGCCGGGAACCGTGACAAGCGTGGTTCCGAGCAAACCAATCAAGCAATGTGAACCGCATAACGCTGTTCTTCTTGGAGGCTCGGGCAAGGCCGCGTTTGATTTCAGTGTCCAAGTGGAAGAGAACTTTTCCAGCGCCTTTCAGATCCGAAACTACGGAACCGTTCTTGGGCCCACGTCCCCTCTTGTCGAACAAAACGTGCCGGGCTATTCCTACTTCACCGAGACGGGCTTCTACTCTCCCAGCTTGTTCACCACTGCTCCCACGCTCGGGTTGGCCGATTTTGGCACGCGCATTCACATTTCATTCGATCCGGTCAGCGCCGGCACCCACCTGTTCGTCCCCACCCATGTCGCCATGCTTGACTCACTTGGTAATCCAACCGGGGGTGCGCTGAGGCTGATACATGCCAATGAAAGTGGGGACTCCGCACCAGGCTATAAGCCGATTACTTTTGCCGCTAGGATTGACGGAGTGGGTGTCGCCGAAGCCAGTGTTTCCGGTTCCACCGCGTATGTCACTTACGAAGTGGTGGCCGCCTATCCAACCAAGGTCGAAACCGTAACCATTCCAGTTGCCGTAGCGTTCACCGATGTGCCTGCGACCGGAATAGTAGAGGCGAACACCTCGCTGGCGCCGCTGAGCACGGTGGGAACCGCCGATCAGTCTTCGTCCATCCCTCGCTTTGCGAATATTCCCGCTGCCCAGGAAGTCTATTCCATCCAAAGTTGTCCGGCGCCTTGATGAGAACGAGGACAGTCTTAAACGCCTGCTTCGTGATTGCCGCTCTGGCGGCTCACTCGGCTTTTGCGCAGTCTTGGACTCACCTTTCCTTTCCGTCCGGCAGCGCGCCGGCGGGGCGGAGCATGAATGGCTCACCGGGTGTCTATGATCCCGCGAGCAATCGAATGATCGTATTTGGAGGCCGCGATCGCGAAGGCAAGAACCTGAACGACGTCTGGGTGCTGGTGAATGCCAACGGAATTGGCGCGCATCAATGGGTGGAACTGATTCCCAACGGCGCTGCCGGCTCGCCTCCCGCGCGCTCGGGACACTCGACGGTCTATGATTCCGTGAACAACCGCTTGATCGTTTTCGGCGGCTGCGGCGGCTATTGCGTCCCGGTGCTGAGCGATGTTTGGGTGTTGACCAATGCGAATGGATTGGGAGGAACTCCGGTCTGGACCCAGCTCGAAGTCTCCGGCGGACCGGCAGCGCGAACCAACGCCGCTGCTTCTTACGATGCGGTGGACAATCGGCTGTTCGTATTCGGCGGGCAGGACGGCAGCGCAAATCCGTGTTCCACCTTTGCAGATCTTTGGGTGCTGTCGAACGCCAACGGGCTCGGCGGAGCGGCCGCCTGGGTGAGTGTTTTATTGAGTGGCGGCGCGCCAACGGGGCAAAATGGGGCGGCGTCGGTCTCCGTCGGCGGCGACGGGATAACTCTGTTTGGCGGCATAGGCATGGTAGATGGAACCTGCACCGCTACGAACAACGAGTGGTTTTTGTTCGGACCTCCCATTTCCCCGCTTGGGCAGTTTGTTCCGCAAGCCGTTATGCCTGCGGCCCGATCGTTTGCGTCTTTAGTGAGCGATGCGATCAGTGGGCAAATGCTTATGTTCGGGGGCGTGGACGCTTCCGGAAACTATTTGAATGACGTCTGGGATCAGTTCGGCGGGTGGACCGAAATTACGCCGAAAGACGGGCCACCCCCGGCAAGAAGCGGGCAAGCGGCCGTTTTGGACTCCACTAACCAGCGCATGACTATCTTCGGCGGCGGCGATGCGAGCGGCGTGCTGAATGACACCTGGGTTCTGAACGTGCCTGGCCTTTCAGGAATGACCTGCACGGCAGCTGCCGGCGTCCCCAGCCTCTCCCGCGACGAAGGAATTGCCGAACTGATGGGGGACGTGGTGCTGAACTGCACTGGCGGCTCGCCCACCCCCCTAGGAAAACCGATTCCGGAGTACACGCTCACTTACTCCCTAAATACGAATATCACCAGCCGCCGCCTGCCGGAGGCCCTGGACCTGTCCGAAGCGCTGCTGATGATCGACGAGCCGTTTCCGGCAAATCCCGTTCCGTCTGGTCTTCTCCCAGCTCCCAACCAGCCGCCCCCAATTCTCTGTACACCCCTCGGCTCGCACTGTCCCGCGACAGGCACCGGAGGCACGCCGGACCCCTACAAGACTCAGCCCAACGTCTTCGCGGGAAAGCAAACCGGCGTCAACACGCTGGAATGGAAGGTCCCAATCGATCCTCCAGGTGTCAATGTTAGGGTAATTCGCCTGAATAACGTGCGAGCCAACGCGTCGATGCTAGCTATCGCCTCGGGGTTCGTCCCTACTCAGGTGCAAGCCACAGTAACCATCCATGGATCCCCATTCGTGGCTCTGGACGGTGCTCCGTTGGTAGGGCAAGTCATACCGGGCGCTCTGACAACCTTAGACTCGCCCGCCTCCATCCCCCAGTGCGAACCCCACAACGCGGCTCTCCTCGGAGGATCGGGTACCGCCGCCTTCGATTTTAGCGTTCAGGTTGCGGAGGGTTTCGCCCAAGCTTTCAAATTCCGCAACTACGGCACCGAGCTTTTTGGAGCAGAGTTCCCTCCCGCGCTCTGCGAGCAAAATGTGCCGGGATTCGAGTACAACACCGAGACTGGCTTCTATTCCCCTAGCCTTTTCACGTCCGCTCCCACACTCGGGCTGGCCGACTTCGGCACGCGCATTCGCGTCTCATTAGGCTCTGTCCCAGCCGGTACGCACTTATTCGTTCCAACAACAATCACGCTCACCGGACCGTATGGAGAAGGCGTTCCAGCCGGACAGCTCCAGCTCGTCCAAGCGGACTCGAACGGAAAATCCGCCGCCGGCTATGAGCCTGTCCCTTCTACCGCCCTGATTGGGACCACGCCGGTTGCCAAGGCCAGCGTTTCCGGCTCGACAGCTTATGCGATCTACGAAGTCATTTACTCCGATCCCAGTGTCTTAGAAACCGCCACCATTCCCGTTGCCGTGGCGTTCACCAATCAGCCCGCGATCGGAGAAGTAATGGCCACTACGACACTGGCACCTCTCGGCACCAATGACAACGCGAGCGAGACTGCTCCCATCCCTCGGTTCACAAATATCTCGACGGCCCAACAGGCCTATTCCATTACCAGTTGCCCAGCTCCTTAAGGACTTACCCATGACTACACGACTTTTTCTTCGCTCCTGCCTCCTGACTGCTTCCCTAGCCGCGAATTTTGCTTTTGCGCAATCCTGGAATCCCCTTTCCCCCAACGGCACAGCGCCTGCCGCGCGTGGATTGAACGGCGCGCCCGGTGTTTTCGATCCCGCCAGTGATCGGATGATCGTTTTTGGCGGCCGGAATCATAGCGGCAAAAACCTGAATGACGTTTGGGTGCTGGTGAATGCCGACGGATCGGGCGCCGCGCCTCAATGGATCAACTTGATTCCCAACGGCGCCGCCGGTTCGCCCCCCGCGCGCTCGGGACATTCCACGGTCTATGACCCCACCAGCAATCGCCTGATCATCTTCGGCGGCTGCGGTGGCTCTTGTGTACCGGCACTCAACGATGTGTGGGTGTTGAGCAACGCGAATGGGCTGGGAGGAACGCCGGTCTGGACCGAGCTGTCGCCCGGCACCCCGCCGTCCGCCCGTACCGACAGTCTCGCTGCCTATGACCCCGTGCGCAATTGGCTGATGATCTTCGGCGGTCAGGATGGAAGCCCCAATCCGTGCTCCACATTCTCGGATGTGTGGGTGCTCTCAAACGCGAACGGATTGGGCGGTGCGCCAGTCTGGTCCACTTCCGATAATCTCGGCAACGCACCTCCGGCAAGAAACGGCGGAGCGGCAGTCTACGATCCAGTTACAGGAGTGTTGACCGCCTTCGGCGGATTGGGCCGGGTGGATGGGACCTGCCAGGCGACCAATGGCGTCTGGACACTGGATACAATTCCCAGCCCCTTCTTGAGCTCCTGGCAAATCATCTCCCCCGATGGAACCCCGCCTCCTCCCCGCTCGTTTGCTTCGGCCGTTTATGATGCAACGGGCGGACGAATGCTGATATTCGGGGGAGTAGGCGCTTCCGGAAATTACTTGAGCGATGTATGGACTCTCGAGAACGCTACAGGATTGGGAACTCCCTTGTGGGCTATCCTCAATCCGAAGGATACGCCTCCGCCGGCCAGAAGCGGGCATATCGCAATCTTCGATTCGGCCAGCCGCCGGATGACCATCTTCGGAGGCCGCAACGCCGGCGGTTTTCTGAACGATAGTTGGGAATTGACCGCGCCCGGTGTCGCCGGACTGTCCTGCAGCGCCAGCCAAACCATCCCGACGCTCGTCAACGCCGAAGGCCTTGCTGAACTGGTGGGCGATGTGGTTCTGAAATGCACGGGTGGTATTCCAACCCCCGAAAGCGAATCCATCCCGGAGTACACAATCTCCTTGAGTCTGAACACCAATATCACCAGCCGCAGTTTGCCGGAGGCCTCTGAATTATCCGAAGCGTTGCTCATCATCGACGATGCTTTTCCCGCCAACCCAATTCCATCCGGCGCGGTCCGGGGACCGTCCACGCCGCCCCAGATTCTCTGCACGCCGTTGGGTTCCAACTGCAAGGAGAAGGGCAGCGGAGGAAGCCCGAGCCCGTATCAGGCGCAACCCAACGTTTTCGCGGCCACGCAAGTTTCGGCGGACGAGTTGCAGTGGAAGATTCCGATCGATCCGCCGGGGGTGAACAATACACGCACTATCCGGCTGACGAACGTACGAGCCAACGTCTCGCAATTGGGCGTGCCGACGGTGTTGACCCCCATCACGGTGCGGGCCACGGTGACGATCCAAGGGAACAATACAGTTCCGCTGGCCAATGGGTCGCCGTTGGTGGGGAACTCTACCCTCTCAGCTCCTGCAACCATTAGCACGGCTTCCATCCCACAGTGCTCACCTCACAATGCCGTTCTGCTCGGTAAGTCGGGAACCGCCGCTTTTGATTTCAGCGTTCACGTGAAAGAGAGCTTCATTCAGGAGTTCGAATTCCGCAACTACGGAACCGCGCTCTTTGGACCCGAGTTCCCACCCGCGCTCGCTGAGCAGAATGTGCCCGGCTTCCACTATTTCACCGAGACCGGTTTCTATTCCCCCAGTTTGTTCACGCCCGCTCCGACGCTGGGCCTGGGGGATTTCGGGAAGCGAATCCTGATCTCGGTTGGACCACTCAGCGCGGGTACGGAGCTGTTCGTTCCCACTACCGTGACGCTGACGGGCGAATACGGAGCCGGCGCTCTGGCCGGACAGCTGCAGCTGGTACAGACGGACCAGAACGGAAAGTCGGCAGCCGGGTATGAGCCGGTTGCTTCCACCGCGACCATTGGCACCACGCCGGTTGCCGAAGCCAGCCTGAACGGCACGACGGCTTATGCGGTCTACGAGGTGATTTACGCCGATCCGACCGTGCAGGAATCCGGGACCATTCCTTTTGCGGTGGCTTTCAAGAATGTGCCTGCCACCGGACAGGTGATGGCCACCACGTCGCTGGCACCGATCGGCACCAATGGCACAGCTAGTCCGACGGCGTCGATCCCGCGTTTCACGAATCTTTCCACTGCTCAGAACGCCTTTTCCATTACCGCTTGCACGACGCCTTAAAGTTTGGCGAGCGCTGTGTGGGTGGATGACGCTGGTTCTTGCGGCAAGAGTTGTGGCGTGGCTGATTGCGATCGTTGAAACCGCGCCGTGAACCAAAATCGCGAGCCTTTGTCCGGCTCGCTGTCCACGCCCACGCGGCCGCCCATCATTTCGATAAGTTGCTTGCTGATGGCCAGCCCCAGGCCAGTGCCGCCATATTTGCGCGTGATGGATCCATCGGCCTGCACAAAAGGTTGGAACAAGCGTGCCAGCGCGTCCGGCGCCAGGCCGATGCCGGTGTCCTCCACTTCAAACAAAAGCCGCACGCCGTTTTCGGAAGCGTCCGCTACTTTCACCCGCACCACCACTTCGCCGCGCTCGGTGAACTTGATCGCATTCGCCACCAGGTTGAGCAGCACCTGGCGCAGCCGCGCCGGATCGCCCCGCAGCACTCCCTGGGCATCGTCTGAAACCGCCGCGCTCACCGTGAGGCCTTTTCCGCGCGCGCGTCCGGAGACCAGTTTTAGAACTTCGTGCAACACTTCGGCGGGGCTGAAATCCACTACTTCCAACTGCAGCTTGCCCGCTTCCATCTTCGATAAATCCAAAATGCTGTCGATGATTTCGAGCAGCGCTTCTCCCGAACGAAAGGCGGTTTCTGCGTAATCGCGCTGTTCCTCCGTCAGATCGGTATCCAGCAGCAGCTCGGTCATCCCGAGCACGCCATTCATCGGCGTCCGGATTTCGTGGCTCACGTTCGCCAGGAACTGGCTCTTGAGTTTCGTGGCCTCTTGCGATACTTTCACGGCCTGCGCCAAGTCGCGATTCTTGCGCTCGATCTCGTGCGCGTACTCCAGCAACTCCGCCTGCGCCCGCGTGCGCTCCAGCGCATAACGAATCGACCGCTCCAGCAAACGCGCGTCCAAGTGTCCCTTCACCAGGTAATCCGCCGCGCCCGCCTTCATGGCTTCCACGTCGGTTTCCCAGTTGTCGTTGCCGGTCAGCAGAATGATGGGCGCCTTGCAGCCCCGCGCCAGCGCTTCCCGCATCAGCTCCAGGCCGTCGGAATGCCCTAGATGGTAATCGAATAGGTAGACGTCGTGCTGATTCAGCTCAATCGCCTGGAGCGCGCCCTCATACGACGGCGTCCAGTCCAGTTGGAATCGCGGCCGCCCGATACGCAAAAGCAGATCGCGCGTGAGGACATAGTCGTCCTCATCATCGTCGGCGATGAGGACTCGCAGGGCTCGTGTGTCCGGGTCGGGGACTGAAGGGTCTTTAGGCGGCCTCATCCTGGGCGCTGCTCGACGGCAGCTCGACGACTTCGAACCAATATTTGCTCAAAGTCTTTGTGATATCCACCAGCGATTCAAAGGTCACCGGTTTGAGAATGAAAGAATTGACGCCCAGGTCATAGGCGCGAAGGATGTCTTCCTCAGCCTTTGACGTGGTCAGCACCACCACCGGAATCGATCGCAGCCGTGGGTCGCCTTTGATCTCCTCCAGCGCCTCGCGGCCATCTTTCCTCGGCATGTTGAGGTCTAGCAGAATCATGCCTGGGAGCGGCGATCCGCTCAGATCGGCGTACTTGCCTTTGCGCCGCAGGTAATCCAACAGCTCCTCGCCATCCTCGACAAAGTGCAGCTCGTTGGCCAGCCGATTCTCTTCCCATGCCTCTTTCACCAGCATGCGATCTTCGGCGTCGTCGTCGGCGTACAGGATGGTGATGGGCTTCCCGAATCTATTCATGTTGGTTGTCTCCTTGCGTGGTCCGTTGCGGCAGGGTGATGACGAACTTTGCGCCCGCGCCCGGCGAGCTGTGCGCAGTGATGAGGCCGTCGTGCCGGTCCACGATCTTGCGGCAGATGGCCAGGCCAATGCCGGTTCCTTCGTATTCGCTGCGTCCGTGCAGGCGCTGGAAGATTTGAAAGATGCGGTCCCGATATTTTTCGTCGAAACCGATGCCGTTGTCTTCCACGGTGATCTGCCAGCCGGCCGCGCCGCTTGTGAGCGTCGCAACTTTGCTTTCGATCTTCACCACTGGGATTTCGCCCGGCCTGCGAAATTTCAATCCGTTGCCAATCAGGTTCTGGAAGAGCTGCGCCATCTGCCCACGGTCCCCGAAAATCACCGGCAGCGTGCCGATTTCGACGCGTCCATTCGCGTCATTGATGCGCATTTCTAAATCGGAAACCACGGTGCGGATCACGTCGCCCAGATCCACCGTTGTAAAAGGCTTGGAATTGCTGGTCACGCGCGACAGGCTGAGCAGATCTTGAATCAGGATTTGCATGCGCGCCGCCGCGTTTTGCATGCGCGTCAGATAATCGAGACCCTCCGGACCCAGGCCCGCTTCGTACTTGGTTTTCAGGCGATCGCCGAAGGCCTGGATCTTGCGCAACGGCTCTTGCAGATCGTGCGAGGCCACATAGGCAAACTGCTCGAGCTCGGCGTTGGACCGCGAAAGTTTGTCGGCTTGCTCCAGCAGGGTGGTTTCGGCCCGTTTGCGCTGCGTGATGTCCAGCAGGAACGTGCGCAGCCCTATCGGCCGGCCGGCGGTATCGCGGATGCGTTTTTGGTGGATCTCCATCACCACCGAGCTGCCATCGCGGCGCTTGTATTCGCGTTCGAGCGGAACCAGCGGCTGCTCATCGGCGATGCGCCGCAGCAGTCCGGCCTGCGTTTTCTCGCGATCCTCGGACGCCATAAACTCCCAGATGGGGCGGCCGAGCATCTCCTCTTGCCGAAATCCAAACAGGTCGCATTCGGCTTGATTGACGCACAGAATCACTCCGTCGCGATCCACTTCATGGCAAGCCACCGGTGCGTCCTGGAACCAGCTTTGAAAATGCCGCTCGCTATCGCGGAGCTGTTGCTCCAGGTCCTGGCGATCGAGCAGCTTCAGCGAATCCGGCGCCTCGAGTGGCGCCGTGCTGGGGCTGACAGGGCTTCCCTGCACGCTCAAAACGCAACCCTCCTGTTATGTTTACGGCTTACGTGTACAATCTCGGCAGTTGAATGCAGAAGCTTTAGAGCGGGGGACAGGCCAACTAGGCCGGGACGGTGGTCGCGACCATCATCTGATAGTGGGTGCGATAGTGCCGATACGCCGCCAGGAAGGTGATCAGCATCAGGACCGCCGCGCCGCCCATCGTAATCGAGAGTGAATAGCCGATCATCTTGCCGTTGTGGAACAGATAATCGTTGAATACGCCGGGCAGCAGCGGGCCCAGGCTCAGGCCGCCGATATTCAAGATAAATAGGTACAACGCCGACACCACGCCGCGCACCTGATTGGGGAAGATGCGCTGCAGAGCGGCAGCGGAAATGCCCATCGGCAGGGCAAGGAAGAAAACGCCCGCAAACAGTAGCGCCAGCGTCCAGCGGACGTCTGAAAGCAATGTTCCGACGGGCAGCAGCACGATGGTTCCAATGGCGCCCAGCACCATCACGCGCATGGGGGCTTCGTCCAGACCGCGCCTCTGCCAACGGTCACTGAGCCGGCCGCCCGTGTACATGCCCCCGCATCCCGCAATCAGCAAAATCGCCGCCAGCGCCTTGCCGGATTGCCCGGGCGTCCAACCATGCACGCGCGAGAAGTACGTCGGGCCCCAAGAAACCAGCGCATAATTGGCCATCGATTGAAAGACCATTCCGAGCGAAATGCCACCTAGCGACTGCCAGCGTATCCGCATCTGTCCCACCGATTGGCCAAAGCTCAATTGGGCTACGGCACCCTGGGCGCTCCGCAGCATATTGCGCCGCAACGGTTCCTTAATGGTGTACACCACCAGCGCGCCTAACAGCCCCGGGAATCCCACAATTAGGAATGTCACGCGCCAGGACGCGATGGTGCCGATCAGTGGCAGCGTGACGGTGTGAATGCGCGCCATGGTGTCCACCACAACTCCGCCTACCAGAAGCGCCAGGGCCGATCCTAGAAAGACGCCCATGTAATACACGCTGATCGCGACGCCCAGCCGCTCGGGTGGAAAATAGTCGGAAATCAACGAGTACGCCGCGGGCGACAACCCCGCTTCACCCACACCCACCCCGATACGCGTGAAGAACAGCGACCAGAAGCTCTTGGCGACGCTGCAAGCGCCAGTGAAAATGCTCCAGACGACGACGCAGACCGCCACTAGATTGCGCCGGCTGCGGGTATCCGCCAAACGCCCGAGCGGCAGCCCCATCACGGTGTAGAACAGCGCGAATGACAGGCCTTGCAGCAGGCCGATCCGCGTATCGCTGATGCCCAGGTCGCGCTTGATGGAGCCTACCAGCAAGCTCAAGATAGTGCGGTCCACGAACGACAGCATGTAGAGCGCGGTCAAGACGATGACCACATACCAGGCGTAGCCCAGGCTGGCGCGCTGCTGTTCCGGGGGCTGATTGGCGCGCGCACTTTGCGCTGAGGCAGGGGTCATAATAGAGTTCTCATGCGAACCGTCACCGCGTACTATATCCTAAGCTGCGTGTTGGCCGCTGGAACCGCTTGGCCCGCGGAAATGCTGGACGCGGATCGCGCCTTTGTTCAAGCCGCCGCCGCGGCGGACAAACCAGCTCTCGAAAAACTTCTCGACGCGGATTTTACATGGACAGATTTTGAAGGCAAAACCCGCACGAAAGCCGAAGTTTTAAGCGATCTGTCGAAGCTGAACCCCGCGCGGGAGCAAGGGGACTTAAAGCAATACACCTACGGGGAGATCGGAGATGTCCAGGCGAACCTCGGGCGAGCGCACGTGTTGCGCGTCTGGGTGAAACGCCCCGGCGGATGGAAGGCCATCGTCTATCAGGAAGTGATGTCGCTGGCCGCGCCGCCTTCCTTTGCGCCCGGAGCCGGAAAGGATTGCGAAAATCCGTGCAAGGGTGTCCCATACCAACCGAAGAACGAGACCGAGCGGGAAGTTGTGATCGCTTATTCCAAGCTGGAAACGGCGGCCACGGCCCGCACTTCGGCCGCCTTTGGCGCGCTGGTGGCTGATGAATTCGCGGCGGCCAGTTCCAATAGCAACAAGATCGCCGACAAGCGCGGCCGAATGGAAGATTTCGATCACGCGAAAAACGGCGGGCTTGCTCCCACGCCGCTGATCTCCGCGCGTCTGTTCGATTTTGGCAGCGCGGTTTTGATGAGGTCCGAACACCAGCCCGACCGCGGAAAGCCACTGCACGTTACGCGGATTTGGGTAAAGCGAAACGGAAGCTGGATGGAGACGCTGAGCTATCAAACTTCAGTTGCCGCTGCGCCATAGTTGTTCCCGCAAAGCCAAAAACCGTGCGTCTTCCCGCAGCGCGTCGAGCTTCGGATCCACATCCACTACGTACAGCATCGTGGAATTCTCCTTCACCGCCCGTTCCAACTCCTGGAACGCTGCATCCCGATTTCCCAGGGCGTCCTGAAGTAAAGCCATGTAGTACGCGTCCACATAGCTTGTCCCGCGAATCTCGTTCAGCTCTTCCAGGATCTTTGACGCCTCGCCGGCGCGTCCAGTCTTCGCCAGGCATGTAGCTTCCAATGCCCCCAGCCACGGAAGATCGGGAGATGTGGCGCGCGCGAACCGGTACTCTGCCAGCGCCTCCTCGGTTCGACCCGAGAATTCCAATGCCTGTGCGAAGAAGGCCCGGCCCAACTGCAAATAAGGATAGAGATCCACCGCTTTCCGCCCGCAGTTTGCGGCAGCCTCGAACTCCCGGCGACAAAGCCTGATGAAAACCTCGGTGGCGGGCAAGAGCGTCCAAAGAGGATCCACCTTGCGCGCCTGAACCAGGACGTCCCACGCCTCATCCAGCCGTCCCATGGTCGCGTACAGAATGGACAATCGGACATAGGTGGTGGCGAGTGTAGGCTTCTCGCGCAGCACAGCCAGGAATTCCGACTCTGCCTCCTCCAGCTTCCTTTCGTAGAGATGCAGCCCGTGAGCCCGGCTGGAGCGCAATTCCGGCGTCATGCCACACAACGCGACCGCTCGGCCGTGCGCCTCCAGGAATCCTTTGTACATCTCGCGCGGCGGGCGCATGCTGTACGTCGAGAGCATTTGGTAGGAAAGCGCGATGCCCTCAAACGCGCGGAAGTCAGCGCCGTTGTGCAGGGCGGCCTGCTCGAAACACAGCAGCGCTTTCTCAAATCCTTCTCGAGTGCGGCGCGTCCACAGGTGCCAGCCTTCTTTGACCAGGTTCTCGGAAGTAGGCATCTCCAGGCCGTAGCCTCGCTTCCGATGCCGCACTACCCAAGACCCATATTCGCTCAGGGCCTTTCTGACTTCGCGCATGGTCTCATCCACGGTGTGGTGAGAGACGAAGGCGCCATCCCAAGCGTCTTTGATCAGCCGCTCATATTCGACGCATCGCCCGCTGTTTTGAACCAGCGCGTGCAGGGCATGCACAGCCCGGGGCCGCAACCGCAGATCGACGCCATCGCGCAGCAACCGAGCGGTCGACAAGTCCACCTCGAAGGGCCCAAAGGCGATTTGTTCGGTTGGCAGCAGCACCGCACCATCAAATTTGCCGGTTTTTTGGCGTCCGGTCAACTACGGAAGGTAGAAAATAGGGGGATATGAAGTGGTTTGCTGTGGGATTGATCATGGGAACTGCCGCCCTGGCCGCCAGCGCGCCCAAGAGCGTCACCTTCAACCCCAAGAGCGTCACCTTCAACAAGGATGTTCTTCCCATCCTCCAGAAGAACTGCCAGGTCTGCCATCGCCCCGGCGAAGTGGGCCCCATGGCGTTTCTCACCTATGAAGGCACACGTCCCTGGGCCAAGGCGATGAAGGAAGCGGTCCTCACCGAGAAAATGCCGCCCTGGTTCGCCGACCCGCAGTACGGCCATTACTCCAATGACCGCCGGCTCCCCGATTCCGACATCAAGACGCTGGTCGCGTGGGTGGACGCGGGAGCGCCAGAGGGCGACGTGAAAGACAAGCCGGCGCCGGTCCAATGGAACGACGGCTGGAATATCAAACCGGACGTGGTGTTCTCGGTGGCCAAGCCATATACGGTGGCTGCCAGCGGCACCATCGAATATACGTATTTCGTGATTCCCTCCGGCTTTACCAGAGACACCTGGGTGGTGGATGGCGAAGTTCGTCCTGGCAATCGGACCGTAGTGCATCACGCGACCATGTACTTGCGTCCGCCCGGATCGCAATGGATGATTGACGCCAAGCCTGGCGAAGCGTACGTTCCGCCTCCCAATCAGCGCCAAGGCCGGCAATTTGAAGCGGGCGCCAAGGCCGGACCGAACGTGGACATGCGGAACGAGTGGTTCATGGGGTACGTGCCGGGCCTGTTTCCGCAGAGCTACTTCGATCCCACCCACAAGGCCGCGAAGCTCATTCCCGCCGGGTCCGATATCGTCCTCGAAATCCACTATACGGCCAGCGGCAAAGTTGCCGAGGATCAAACCAGCGTAGGTCTGGTATTGGCGAAGGAGCTTCCCGAGAAGCGGCTTGCGAATCTCAACATATTGGATGCCAGCTTTGATATTCCGCCGAACGATCCCAATTATGCCGGCCACGCGTCAGCCACGTTCACTCAGCCGGTCACGTTGATCTATTCGCAGCCGCACATGCACATGCGCGGCAAAGATATGACCATGAAGCTGGATTATCCGTCGGGCGAAACCGAGACGCTGGTCAGCGTGCCGCACTACAGCTATCTCTGGCAAAACCTCTACTTCGAAGACAAGCCTATCGAAGTTCCCAAGGGCACCCAGGTGGACATCTCCTGCCATTGGGATAATTCGGCCAATAATCCACTGAACCCCGATCCATCCAAGTCCATTCGCTGGGGTCCCCAGAGCTGGGATGAAATGCTGGTGGGCTTCGTCGGCGTGATTGTGGACCGGGATGTGAATCCCGAAACGCTCTTGGTGAGACCGAAGCCACTAACAAAAACCGACGTCGCCACCACTGCTGTGAATTGAGCCATGGCGAGCCGAAGAGAATTTCTACAAGCAGGACTCGCGGCATCTTTGCTGCCTATCGCAGGAGCGGCATCGGAAACGACCAATCAGGCGGGTTCTTTCTACAAGGTGGTTTTCGATGAGCGCTTTCCATTGAGCGCGGCATTTGGCGACGAGTGGAAAGCGCGCGGCGCGGCAGTTCACGCCATTCGCGGCGACATCACCGATCTATGGTTCCACGATCTGGATCCTCAATGGAAGAAGCGACCGCTGCCGATCGCCGGCCTGACCGCTCACGGTCCGCTGTTCTGCCTGGAGCGGCTGGCCTGGGATCGCGGGATGCGAGTAGTTTCCCGCATTGAACAACAGAGCCATGACGGAGACGGGCAACCGCTGGTCTCCTGGGTGATCGCTCCAAAGGAACGGACCTAAATGCTTCCACCCGGCGTAAACAGCAAGGATTTCTCCGACGCTCTGAAACAATTCGAATCTGCGGTCGGCAAAGAATGGGTCTTCACCAGCGACGAAGACGTAGCGCTCTATCGCGACGCATACTCCCCGTTTTGGGGCGAGCCAGAAGAGCGCGTCGCATCGGCTGCCGTGGCGCCCGATAAGGTTGAAGAAGTGCAGGCGGTCATGAAGATCGCCAACCAATACAAGATTCCTGTCTATCCCATCTCCACGGGAAAGAATCTCGGGTACGGTGGATCGGCGCCGAATCTTTCAGGCAGCGTCGTCCTGGATCTCAAGCGGATGAATCGCATTCTGGATGTGAGCGAGCGCAATCACTCCGCTTTGGTTGAGCCCGGCGTCAGCTATTTCGATCTTTACCGCTACATCCAGGAGCGCAAGCTGAAGCTTTGGGTGGATGTTCCCGATCCCGGCTGGGGCAGCCCGGTCGGAAATTCACTCGATCACGGCGGCGGTTATCTGCAGCCGATGTATCGCAATCATTTCGACTCGCACTGCGGAATGGAAGTGGTGCTGGCCAACGGCGACCTGGTGCGTACTGGAATGGGGGCCATGCCCGGAGCGAACACCTGGCAACAATATAAGTTCGGATTCGGACCCTGGATCGACGGCATGTTTTCGCAGTCCAATTTTGGCGTCGTCACCAAGATGGGATTCTGGCTGATGCCGGAACCGGATGCTTATCTCACCGGGACCGTCACCGTGCCCAAGTACGAAGACCTCATCCCGATGGTCGATATCCTGACATTCCTCGAAAACTCCGGCGTGTCGAATGGAATGCCGGGTCTTGGAAGTCCCATTCTGGGAGGCTTTATGATGCCTCCACCAGCGCCTGAGGTTACGGCCATGCTGGCAAAACCGGACGGCGGCGTCGGCTCTGCTGAGTTGCATCAATATGCGCAGGACAAGGGCATCCCATTCTGGAGTTGCACCGTCAAGTTTTACGGTCCGGCCAAGGCCATCCGCGAACAATGGGAGTACGCGAAAGAGAAATTCTCGGTAATTCCCGGGGCCAAGTTTCAGGACGGTGAGTTCTACAAGCTTCCGCTCACTCCTGATCAGTTCGATAAGGTCCACAAGCCGGAGTTCGGACTCCCGAGCCTGGAAACGTTTTCCATCGGTGCGCGGTCGCCTATCAATCCCACACCCACCAACGGGCACATCTGGTTTTCGCCCATCATTCCCCGAACGGGCGAAGCGGTGCTGGAGGCGAACAAGGTATTCTCTCAAGCCGCTAGAGATTTCGGTTTGCCGATCCTCTCCTTCAGCCTTCCATCCACCTATTGGATGCGGGCCTTTATCTTCATCTTCGGTTTTCCGATCACGCACGATGTCGCGACGAACAAGAAGAACCGCGAGTCGTTCAAACAGTTAGTGCGGATCGCAGCCGAACACGGATGGGGTGAATATCGAACCGCTCCGGCCTTCCAGGATGCGGTGATGGATACCTATTCCTTCAACAATCACGCGCTGCGGCGCTTTCATGAGACCGTGAAAGACGCGGTAGATCCGAATGGAATCATCTCGGCCGGCCGCTACGGAATTTGGCCCAAGCATCTGCGGGGGACCAAGGCGTGAAGCGGATCGGTACCTGCCTACTGACGATGGTATGTCTTGCTCTGGCGGGCTCCGCTTTTGGCGCCGATGACGCCACTATTCAGAAGGGCGAGAAGGTGTTCGACTATTGGTGCGCCACTTGCCATGGACCGCATTTGCCTGGCACGGTGGCTTTGGAAACCAAGTATAAAGGCGCTAAACCCGGATTACTGACGGAACGCACGGACCTGATCCCGCCTGTCACGAAAACGTTCGTGCGCAAAGGCGTCTCGGTAATGCCGTTCTTCCGCAAGACCGAAATTAGCGACGCCGACCTGGACGCGCTCGCGGCGTACTTAGCGCGCAACAACAAAACGAACCGATAGTCGCTCCGTGCTCGTTTCGCTCAAATGCGATGGATCCTCTGCAGGCCTTGCCAGCGGTCAAAATCGCCATCAAAGCTTAGTATCGAACGAATACCGTGACGTTCCATGACGGCAATGTGAACGGCATTGCGGGCTGACATCACGGCCGGACTCTGGGTTATCTCCGCCGCGCGTAAGACGTCGGCTTTCTCCATGGGGATCACTTCGTCAACCATGTCTAACGTAACCTGAAACGCTGGCCGGATGGCATCGCGCCTATCGATCGCCGTGTAACGGTGGAGGATTTCTTGCAATACTTCAGCGTCAGTGACAAGACGCTGCCCGGCTGCAATCAGGCGCTCCAGGATCACTTGCGCCTCGGTCTTGTGGGGATGCGCAGCTCCAATCAGGTACATCGGAATATTGGAATCTACGAAGATCAACCCTCGTATCCCCGTTCAATTTCCGCCAGCATCTGACTAATGTCAGCAGTGGGGAAGGCGTGTTTTGCAGCCCGCCGGACCGCCTTTAACTTCGCCTCGGGCTCGATGGTGGGCCGCGCCGCCCGCGCTTCGCGCAGCACCCTTCGAACCCATTCGCCCACAGTGACATGCTCGCGTTTAGCGAAGCGCTGGATCTCCGACATTTCCTGGTCCGGAAGCAGAACCTGAAGACGCTTGCTCATAGAGTGAGTATAATATGATCATCAGCAGAGTAGGGCAGTCCACAACTGCCCGGGTGCGGTCGCACCCACTCCCGCTTCTACCTCTTTGCATGCAGGATTGGCCCGGTGGTAACATGGTGCCATATCAGATTGGCCAGGAGGATTTTAGCAGTGCAAAGTACCGAAAGTAAGTCTAAAACCACCGCTTCGGAAGCATCCCAAACCGGCCGGACCCTGCTAAATCTTCGCGGCATGCTGTTGCGCGGCGATTTTCAGCCTGGTGAACGGCTCTCTGAGCTCCCGCTCGTGGCGCGCCTGGGCGTATCGCGTACCCCCATCCGCTTGGCACTCGACCGTCTGGCCCATGAAGGCTTGCTGGAACCGTCGCCGACCGGCGGCTTTGTGGTGCGCGCCTTCACCATTGAGGACGTTTGGGATGCGATCGAAACCCGCGGAGTGCTGGAAGGCGCCGCCGCCCGTTTTGCCGCCGAACGTTTGGAGCACGATAGTGAACTGGTCCAGTTGCGCGAATATCGCGACGAGATGGACGCCATGATCCGCCAGGAGGGCGATCCCGATAAGTTCGCCGAGCCAGATATCGATTCGTTCGCGCACTATCTGGATCTGAACGAAGAATTTCACTCCGAGATCGTGACGTTGGCCAAGAGTTCCATGCTGCGGCGAGCTTTGGATCGCGTGAACTCTGTGCCGTTTGCGTCGCCCAGCGCACTGGTATACGTGCGCGCCAAGCTACCCCGCGCTCCACAGATGTTTGCCATTTCTCACGAGCACCACAGGTCCATCGTGGAGGCTATCGAGCAGAGACACGGAACCCGCGCCGAAGCTTTGGCCCGCGAACATTCCCGTATGACCAGACGGAACGTTGAATTTGCTCTTTCCGATATCAGTATCCTGAGTGGTGTGCCTGGCGCATCGCTAATCCGGATACCCGCCGCAGTATAATCGATACCGACTCCCTGGTTACGCCGCTACAGAGCCGCGACCAAAAGGGAGCCGGTATTACAACTATGGACAAACTCGTAAACCTGACGACGCAGTCGGGCGTCGCTGTGATCACCATCAATAATCCGCCCGTGAACGCCCTCAGCCCCGGCGTCCCCGAAGGGTTGGTGGCGGCTCTCCAAGCCGCTGAGAACGATCCCTCGGTCCGCGCCATCGTCATAATCGGTGGAGGAAGAACGTTCATCGCCGGCGCCGACATTAAGGAATTGGAGCTGGCGGCTTCGGGGCGGGGAAGCGGTCCACCGGAATTTCACGGCATCCTGGCGCGAATTGAAGATTCGAGCAAGCCCGTTGTCATGGCCATTCATGGAACCGCGCTCGGTGGCGGCAACGAGGTCGCCATGGCGGGGCACTATCGCGTGGCCGTTCCCGATGCGCAGATTGGCCAGCCGGAAGTGAATCTTGGAATCATTCCGGGCGCCGAAGGCACGCAGCGACTGCCGCGCCTGGTGGGAGTAGCCGCGGCTGTCGATCTGTGCGTTTCCGGCAAGCCGATCCGCGCGCCAGAGGCGTTGAAGCTAGGCCTGATCGACCGCGTGATTGAAGGCGACCTGCTCACCGGCGCCGTGGCGTTTGCCCGCCAGATCGCCGATCAAGGCGGCGCTCCGCGCAAGACGCGCGAACTTGCCGACAAGCTGGGTTCGGAGTTCGTGGACGCTTCTATTTTCGTGGCTGGCCGCGATCAGGCTCGCAAGACTCGCCGCAACATGCTGGCGCCGCTCAAAGTTGTGGATGCCATCGAGGCTGCCGTCACGCTGCCTTTCGACGAGGGCTGCAAGAAGGAGCGCGAGATCTTCGAGGAGTGCATTGCTTCCGATCAGGCCCGCGCGCTGATTCATGCCTTTTTCGCCGAACGCGCGGTTTCAAAGATTCCCGACATCCCCAAGGAAACGGCCGTTTACAATGTTCGCCAGGCTGCCATCATCGGCGCGGGAACCATGGGTGGCGGGATCGCGATGGCTTGTGCCAATGCTGGCATCTCCGTGCGGCTCAAAGAAGTGGAGCAGGCCGCGCTCGACCGGGGCGTCGCCACCATCCGCAAGAATTACGAGAATTCCGTCAAAAAAGGCCGCTTTTCGCAAGACGTAATGGATCAGCGCATGGCGCTCATCCATCCACAGCTCACTTACGACGGCTTCCAGCAGGCGGATCTGATCATCGAGGCTGCGTTCGAAAGCATGGATCTGAAGAAGCGGATCTTCGGTGAGATCGACAAGATCGCCAAGCCCGATTGCGCGCTGGCGTCGAACACCTCTACGCTCGATATCGACGAGATCGCGTCGGTGACGTCGCGGCCGCGCATGGTCATCGGTCTGCATTTCTTCAGCCCCGCAAACGTCATGCGCCTGGTCGAAATTGTCCGCGGTAAAGCCACCAGCAAAGAGGTAGTCGCCACCGCTCTCGCGCTTGCAAAGAAGCTGAATAAAGTAGGCGTGGTGGTGGGCAACTGCCGAGGCTTCGTCGGCAACCGGATGATGCTGCCTTACATGCGCGAGGCCCAGTTCCTGGTGGAAGAAGGGGCGACGCCGGAACAGGTGGATCGTGCTCTCACCAACTTCGGGATGGCGATGGGCATTTTCGCCGTCGACGACATGGGTGGCATCGATCTCAATTGGCGTATCCGTCAGGAATACAAGCATCTTGAAAAACCCGGCGTACGCATGCCCATCGTGCTCGAAAAGCTGTTCCATCTGGGACGCTACGGCCAGAAAACTGGCGCCGGCTGGTATCGCTACGACGAAAATCGCAAGCCGATTCCCGATCCCGAAGTTCACGCGCTCATCGAGAAAACGGCGGTGGAAGGCGGCATTGAGCGCCGGCATATTTCCGACGACGAGATCATCGAGCGTTGCATCTACATCATGATCAACGAAGGCGCGAAGATCCTGGAAGAAGGCTACGCGCTGCGCGCCGCCGACATCGACGTGATCTATCTCACCGGTTACGGTTTCCCGGCCTATCGCGGCGGACCCATGTGGTATGCCGACGCGGTCGGCTTGAAGAAGGTTCGCGATCGCATCCGCGAGTTTCACCAAAAGCATGGCGAATTCTGGGAACCCGCGCCGCTGCTCAACAAGCTGGCGGATCAAGCCGAGACCTTCGCGGCATGGGACACAAAGCTCGATGCAACGCGGGAGCACGCTTCGGCGCTGGTGTGAATGAGTTCCGCTCCTACTAGCAAGCGTTATCTTTCGGCTCCAGTGCGCCAGGTGCGCTTCCCGCCCTCGGACGTTGAATGTTCCACCCGGCCCGACGGTTCGCTGGTGGTGCGGCCGCTGCATCCGCTCGGTCCATATCCAGACAAATTGACCGAGTGCCTGGACCATTGGGCCGTGCACGTTCCGGATCGTGTCTTCCTTGCGGAACGCGACCGCAACGGCGCATGGCGCACGGCAACCTATGCGCAGATGCGTACTTCGGCTCGCAATGTAGCGCAAGCGCTGCTCAATCGGCCTCTCTCCGCTGATCGCCCCATCGCGATTCTCTCCGGGAACGATATCGAACACGCCGCCCTTGGTCTGGGAGCGATGTACGCCGGTGTTCCTTTCGCTCCCATCTCGCCCGCCTATTCGTTGGTTTCGTCGGACTTCGGCAAGCTGCGCCTGATCTTCGACATCCTGACACCCGGGCTGGTTTTTGTTTCAGCCGGTGCGCCATTTCGCAAAGCGCTCGAAGCCATGCTGCCGCCCGATGCCGAGCTTGTAATTAGCGGCGATCCCGCCGGCCTGCACGCTACTCCGTTCTCTGTCCTTGAAACCACCGTTGCTACCTCCGCCGTGGATAAGGCTCACGCGGCCGTTGGTCCCGACACCATCGCGAAGTTTCTCTTCACTTCAGGATCCACGGGCACGCCCAAGGGTGTTATCAACACACAACGCATGCTCTGCAGCAATCAGGAAATCGTCCGCACCATGCTGCCGTTCGTCGTGGACGATCCGCCAGTCCTTTGCGATTGGCTGCCTTGGAACCACACTTTCGCGGGCAATCACGATTTCGGATTGGTGTTGTACAACGGTGGATCCTATTACATCGATGACGGCCGTCCGGTAGGTGGCGCTATCGATGCCACCATTCGAAATCTCGACGATGTCCAACCCAACATTTATCTGAACGTCCCTCGCGGCTTCGAGATGATCCTGCCATTTCTGCGCGACCGGCGCGAGTTCCGCGATCGTTTCTTCCAAAAGCTTCGCCTGATGTATTACGCTGGTGCGGGCCTTTCGCAGCCGGTTTGGGATGAGCTGCAAGAACTGGCCGTCGAGTCCTGCGGCGAGCGCATTTTGATGTTCACCGGCCTCGGTTCCACGGAGACAGGTCCATCGGCAATGTTCCCTTATTGGGAGGAAGATCGCGCCGGACACGTCGGCTTGCCCGCGCCGGGGGTCGAGTTGAAGTTGGTGAAGGCAGGTCAGAAAACAGAAGCGCGCCTGCGCAGCCCCAGCATCACTCCGGGTTATTGGCGTCAGCCGGACTTAACGCGCGCCGTGTTCGATGACGAAGGTTTCTATTGTCTGGGCGACGCGCTGCTCTTTGTCGATCCGAACGATCCTGGCAAAGGATTCATCTTCGATGGCCGCATTGCGGAGGATTTCAAGCTCGCCACCGGCACCTGGGTAAGCGTCGGCCCGCTGCGTGCTAAGTTTCTCGGTCATTGCGCGCCTTACCTGCGCGATATCGTGTTCGCCGGGCACGATGCTGATTTCGTCGCCGCGCTGATCTTCCCCAACGTCGAAGCCTGCCGCGCGCTTTGTCCGGAACTCCCCGCCAACGCTCCGGACTCCGACGTTGCGTGCAACCAACACGTCCGCGCCAAATTCAGCCAACTGCTGCGAGAACTCGCCAAGACCGGCACCGGCAGCGCTAGCCGCGTAGTGCGCGCGATGCTGATGGAGCAGCCGCCTTCCATCGACAAGCATGAAGTCACCGACAAAGGTTCCTTCAATCAGCGCGCGGTGCTGAGTAATCGCGCGGCGTTGGTCGACGAGCTGTATGCTCCCGATCCATCAGCTCGCACAATCGTAATCTAGGAAGAGAATGAAACTCGAGAATCTCGTCGCCATCGACACGCACGTACATATTGAGCCGGACCCGACCGGTAACGCCGCCGAGGAAGCCGCGCGCAAGTATTTCGGCAACGCCGGCGTCGGCTACGGCCGCAAGGAATTAGCCGAATACTATCGATCAAGAAACATCGGCTGCGTGGTCTTTTCAGTCGACGAGCGCCTCACCGGCCGCCCGCAGGTTCCCAACGACGAAGTGGCAGCGTTCGCCGCCGAAAACAGCGACATCATCATGGCTTTCGCGAGCGTGGATCCCATGCGCGGTCCCGATGCCGTGAAGGAAGCGCGCCGTTTGATCGCAACGGGTGGCATTCGCGGATTCAAGCTGCATCCTCCGTTACAGCAGTTTCACGCCAACGACAAGGCCGCGTATCCGTTCTATGAAGTGGTAGCCTCGGCGAAGCTGCCCGTGATTTTTCACACCGGCCACAGCGGCATCGGTACCGGCATGCCGGGTGGCGGCGGAGTTCGCTTGAAGTACGGCAATCCCATGGACATCGATGATGTCGCGGTGGATTTCCCCGACATGCCGATCATCATGGCGCATCCCTCGTTCCCGTGGCAGGACGAAGCCATTTCGGTGTGCCTGCACAAGCCGCAAGTCTACATTGATCTATCGGGCTGGTCTCCCAAGTATTTTTCGCCCATCTTGATTCAATACGCCAACACGCTGCTGAAGAAAAAGATGCTGTTCGGTTCCGATTACCCGCTGATCACACCGGACCGCTGGATGACCGATTTCGCCGCTATCGCTATTCGCGATGAAGTGCGGCCGCTCATCTTGAAGGAAAATGCCGCGCGCTTGTTCTCGTTGAGTTAACTTCGCACCACGCTCAAAACAGACTTCATAACGGCGGTACACGTCTTCCCACACGGCATCCCATGAGAAACGCTCGGCGGATTCGCGCGCTCGTAGTCGCATCTCTGCCAGACGCTTGGGAGCTTGCGACCATTGCAGAATACATTGTGCAAACTCGTCGGCGTCGCTTGCCAGATGGCCGTTCTCGCCGGCGCTCACCAAGTACTTCGGGCCGCCCTCGCGCGTGACAATCGCCGGTACGCCCGACGCCATCGCCTCTAGAACCACATTGCCAAAGGTGTCCGTGGCGGAGGGGAACACGAAGGCGTCCATCGACGCATACGCGCGGGCCAGGTCTTCTCCTCGCAGGATTCCAGGCAAGGTTGCCCGTTGCATGACGCCGCTCAGCCAGGGATGCTCGGAACCCTGCCCGACAATAAGAAACCGATAGTTGTTCATACCCGCGCGCATCAGCGACTGTTCGATCCCGGCCAGCAGGCGCACGTTCTTTTCCGGGCTGAGCCTGCCTACATATCCGATGACGAAATCCCCGTCCACGCGGGTTCTATGCGCGGGGGAAAACAGTTCCGTGTCGATGCCGCGCGACATCAAGAAGGCTGGACGCCCCGTGCGTCTCGCCAGCATATCCACCAGTTCGGCATTTGGCGCGAACACCAGCTTCGCTAGGCGATAGAATCGAACGCTATAATCCAAAGCTTTGGCTTCAAACCAACTTTCAGTAAACTCGCGCATCCGCTCCGGCAGAAACCAGAGCATCTGGGCCAACCGCCGCGCGCCGAACTCATGCAGATTCGTGTGCCACGATGCCACCAGCGGCACGCCGAGTTCGTAAGCAAGAATCGCGCCCAGGATGCCAGCATCGCTGGGCCCGGTGATGTGGATCAGATCGGGCTTGAATCCTTCTAGCGCGGCGCGCAGATTCTGGTGATAGCGAAGGAAGAGAAGATCGATGGCCAGGTCGTGCTCTAGGTTCCATTTCACCCACGCCCGGTGAAATTCGAACGTGGTCACCGAACCCTCCTGGGACACGCTGGTCCGCGGTCCCGCGTGGATTGACAACATTGGCAGCGAACGCCGCCGTGCGAAACGCACAAACTCGCGGCTGGTGAGCGCCACGCCATTCACTTCGTGGAAGCTGTCCGTAAAGAAAGCCACGCGCCTTTCACTCATAGCGCCACCTCTTCCGGCTTTGCAAAGGCTTCCCTTAGAAATCTGCGCACCGGCGGTGCTGCCGCGAATTTCATTGCACCCACGAACAGCGCTACTGCCGCGGGAGGCCGCTCGCCAAACAGGTCAGTGAGCGATCGTGTCTGCCCGTCGTGACAAAGATAGAACACCCGATCGCTCCACAGCAGCCAGCCGTTGGCATGCCGCTCATACGTTCGCAGCACATCGATCATGTTGTGCAGGATGCGCAGCGCGTACTGCTCCCGATAGTGGCGCAGCACGAACACGCTGCTCCACCCGTCCCGCACCTCCTCCGCGAACTCGTCGAACGTCGCGGCGTTGGTGAGATTGAGTAGCGCATTGGGTTCCACCGCGTGCCGGTCTCCCCCAGAGATCAAGGGCTTTTGAACGGCTGCGCCCAGCGCGATCACGTCGCGATTCTCGCTCCAGGGCCGCAGCCCATTGAGTTCCAGCGCGTGCAGGTTGGACCCGAAGCGCCGCACAAACTTCATAACCACCTCGCGATGCGCGGCTTGCCCAATGCCTCGTTCGTCCCACAACGGGTGATTGAAAACGATCAGCGCTTGATTCAACGACGCCAGTGCCAACAGAAGTTCGGGCAGCCGGTCTTCGTCGGGCCTTTGCCGATAACCATCCATCTCGGCCCAGAGTGCCCGTGCTCCCGAGGCCGGCAGGTTGTGGACACCAAGATGGAAAAATGTCGGTCCGTACGGGACCGTCCATTCCACCGATATCGGCGTGCCCTGGCATTCGTCGAGCACTTGCAGCGAAACAGGCGCTTCGATACTATCGTGGTCGGTAATCGAAACAATGGCGTTCCCTCCCAGCGTTTCGATTTGCGATTTCTCCAGCAGCCACGCATCGTGCGGTCCCAGTGGCGGCGTCCACCAGCCGCGCTTCAGATCCAGCGCCGCGCCATGAATTCTTCGATACACGCGCTCTCCCTGCCGTATGGCCGCTGAAAGAATCGGAGCGCGCGTCGCGGCATGGTAAATGAAATCCAAGCTCTCGCGCGAGTGAAGAGTGTGACTGTGCAAAGATACCCCTGTGCGGAATTGGCCGGCGGCCTCCGCGTTTTTCCATTGCAGATGGATACTGGAAGACATCAAGCGCTCTCCTGGTGAAGTACGGCCTCATTGAACAAGGAATGGATGACTGGTTGAGTGGCCTCCAGCTCGGCTTCGAACGTGAGGCGGAGAAACGATCGCGGCCGGTATTCGATGCGCATCGGAATGCCGCTCGCGTCTCCGGCCGCATAAGCAGTGCGAAACTCGGCGCTGCGCGCGCCGCTCACGTTATGGATTGTGCCCGCCAGCTCCAAGGGATGGTCCGGTTGCCGCCGGGTATCGAGCAAATAACACTTCCCCGCGTGCGTGAACTGCTGCCGTACTAAGGCGTCCCGGCAGAGTCCCGCACTGCGTATCGCGTGCAGGAAGGTCGTAACTGGGCCCGCAACAGTTTCGCGCGGCGCCGTCAGCGGCGCGTGCCGCAGAGCGTCGCAGAGTGTCTCGTCCAGATTCGACCAATCGCGATCCGCTGCCAGCCCAATGCTGTCTATCCAGGTCTGTATCGTGGTGCCAAACATCCGCCCCCGTGCGATAAGGCCTTCCGCGGCGCGGTCTTGCGACGCCAGGGCCTTCCTGCCTTGCTCGAAGCTTCCCTCCCGCGCGCGGGTCATCAAGCCCGCAAACGCCCGCTCCGTTCCATCTCCGCGTCCCGCCACGGCCTCTCGCAGAATGCCGAAGCGGTTTAGGCCGTGCGCTCGATCGGGCGACGAGCCTGCCGCGAATTGAAGAGCGGTGGCTGTAGCGCCTTGGTTCGCGCCGATTTCAACCGATGCGTATCCGCCGCCTGCGCCTTGCCGTGTAAGCAGTGGTGCGCCGAATAGCAAGATGGTCGCGTCCATGCGATAACGGCGCTGGAACGCCAGCGTGGGAGCAAAACTGCGCAACGCGAAGCTGACCGGATCGAGACCGGCCCCACTTGACGCCGACGATCTTTTTCCCAGCAGCGAGACCAGCCAGGATCGCAGGAGTGTACGCCGAGATAGTCCGCATCCACGTCCCATGCCTCAAATCTGCGGCACGAGTGTTTAAAGCATGGTGTACCTTGCGTGAATTGTTCATAACAAAAATGCCCTCTAATGTTTTAGGGCAAGCCGGCCGATGTTCTTCAGTTATTGTGGACGGCCGGATTATTTGTGAACGTTGACCGTCTGATCGCCGGCGACGTAGGCCACGTATTCGGTGCCACTCGCGGCAATCAGGTTCTTGTCCTTGGGGGAGCCCTTGAGCGTCGCAAACGTCCGCGTCTCCGCGCCGTCCTCTTTGGACGCCGGCGTCGCGCGCAGGTTGATTTTGCTGTCGTCCACGGTCTGGACCGAAGTCAACTGAAACCTTACTTTGCTGCGCTCGCCAAAGAAATTTCTCTTCCCGGCCAGCGCCGCCACCGATCCGGAAACGATTGCCCCCTTGGCAATCACCAAAACATCGCCCGATTTGACACCGTCCAGTACCCGGAAGCGGAGGACATGGCCGACTTCGGTGTCGATGGGAACATCGTCCACCAAAGCGATCCGGAACGGCAACCCATCGTCTAGCTTCACCGGAACAGTTTCCGCTACAGCGGGAGCGCGCGGCACCGGCGCGACCGCAACGGGCGTCGCCGGAGTGGAGGCCGCCTGAGGCTGGACGGGTCCTTTCGTTGTCACAACCGAGGGCGTTGTCGTCACTGGAGACGGCGCTGGTTTCAATTTGTTCGGGAGAGGAATTACGAGACTAGGTGGTGGAGGCGCAGCCGTCGGTGCGATAGTCGCAGCCACGTCGTTGTTGGCCGCCGTCTCTGGCTTGGGTTCAGGGAGGGCGGCAGCTGGCATCGGAGACGGTTTCGGCGGTGATTGGGCTAGGGTATTCACAGGCGGTGGCGATTTCGGCGCTGCCGGGACGAATTGTCGATGTGTTTCCCACCACGCACCCAGCACCGCAAGAACCACTACGGCCGCGCATACAACTCCCAGCGACAGCCCTCTCTTTGCGCCCCTCTTCGGGAGCGTGTCCGAAACTGGCGGCTGTGTCGAAGAATTTGCTACTTGGGGTCCTTTTATGGACACGGCCGGGCGTAGCGCCACTCCCGATTCCAACCGCGCTCGCAAACTGGTGAGCGCCGCCGCTACGTCGGTCATCGATTGCCAGCGGTCTCCCGGACTCTTCCGCAGGCATCGCGCGATCAAATCGTCCAACTCCGCGGGCGTCTCCGGCGCAATCTCGCGAATCGGTTTTACCTCGTCGCGCAGCACCGCCGACAGTATCGATATCCCCGAATCACCGTCGAAAGCGCGCTGGCCGGTGACCATTTCGTACAGCACCGCGCCGAACGAGAAGATGTCCGAGCGTGCGTCCACCTTCAGCCCCTCGGCCTGTTCCGGCGACATGTAGCTCACCGTGCCCATAATGGATCCTTCCACAGTGAGTGGCGCGGCAGTTAACGTGACAGGGTCGTTCGTCTGGCTGTCGCCGGCCGCTGGCGATCGTATGCTGGCTGCGGAATCCAACAGCTTCGCCAGCCCGAAGTCCAGTACCTTCACCAGACCCGAACTGGTGACCATTACATTGGCCGGCTTCAGGTCGCGGTGGATAATGCCCGCGGCGTGCGCCGCCGCCAGAGCGTTTGCGATTTGCGTCGCAATCTGCAACACTTGCGCCACCGGGAGCGGGCCCCCCGCGATCAGCTCAAACAAGGTCCGGCCGGCGACATGTTCCATCACCATGTATTGCGTGTCGCCTTCGGGCAGAATGTCATGGATGGTGATGATGTTGGGGTGATTCAGGGCGGAAGCCGCCTGCGCCTCTTGTATGAATCGACGGCGCTTCTCCGGATCGCGCGTCCTTCCAGGCGCCAGAACCTTTACCGCCACAATTCGGTTCAGCCGTGAATCGCGGGCCTTATAGATTTGACCCATGCCACCGGAGCCCAGCTTTTCCAGGAATGCGTAGTGTGAAACCGTCTGGCCGACAATGGATTCCATGAGGTGCTTAAGTATGGTCCGCTAAGAATGCCGTGGGGTCCTGCGCGCATTATCACTCGAAAGCAAGACCCCGTGCAATGGGGCCCGTTGGAACGCGTGTACCTGGACGGCTGATACTTAGATACCACGCTTTGTACCGGTACAGGTGGCAAATTCTTCAAGCAATTCAGGGAGCGTTTATTCAGATCGCCTTGTGTTTCAATCACATCGTGAGTGGTAATCAATCTGCACTACCTTAGAGCGTGACCGACTCGGCCGGCGCTGGACCGGACTGAAAGGAGAACAGAAATGCTTTATTACGCTTTGGTCTTTCTGCTGATCGCGATTCTGGCGGCGGTATTCGGGTTCGGAGGAGTCGCATTTGTCTCGGCGGGGATCGCGAAGATTTTATTCTTCGTTTTCATCGTATTGTTCGTGGTGTCCTTGATTACTCACATGTCGCGGCGGGTCTAACGGCGCTGCACCCGGAGCCCTGTCCCGGTGGTAAATCGGTGCAGGGCTCCATCACTCCTCCTTTTCACATCTCGATCAGAATTTGTGGACTTGCTGCGTCCTGTTGGCGGCGGATAATGCCGGGTGGGACGGCGCTCGCAGGAGCCTGCAAAAGTCTGTAAGCATCATCCCAACAGCTAAAATCACGAATGCGTAAGTTACCTTGGGCCGGACGGTGAGTTGCATCTTGCTATTACAGACTGCAACTGGGTAGCCATACCAATTTCTTCCGTCTTAAGGCCGGAAATTGTACGATAGGTGATTGCCGAGTGCGTTTTACCGTCGTCCGGGTGACGTTTGGATCAGTTGGGACGCGACACGTCAGAATCAATTGATTCCTGTCGTGAACCTTTTGGCGAGCGTGGGATAAGGCTTAGGAAACTTGTTCGAATCGAAGACTGCGATCGAGCCCCGGCTGCTGGGCGTGCGCGGGCCCTTGAAGGGCCACGTGATTCCCTTGCCCGAGGGCGAGTATTGCGTCGGCCGGCAGCCCACCAACGATCTGCAGCTGGAAGACAATGCGGTTTCGCGCCGCCATTGCCTGTTCATCCGATCGGGTGAAGGTTGCACTCTCAAGGATCTGGAAAGCCGCAATGGAACGTTCGTCACAGGGACGCCCGTCACCGAGCAGCAACTGGAGGCTGGCGATGAGATTCGGATCGGCGGGTCGGTATTTTGCTACCTGGTGGAGGTCAGCGCCGGACTCCCTACCGAAAAACAGATGTCCCGCTCGAGCACTCGCGAACTGCGGTTCGAGGAATCGCTCTACCTCTCTTCGGACGACCATACCATCCTGCCGCCTTCGGCCCGGGCGCTGCATGACCTGCGTACGCTGCTGCGGGTCAGCACCATGCTGCATTCCTTTCGCGGACTGCACGACACGACCTCCGCTCCGGCCGGGGAAATTCTCCGCGGCCACCTAACTTCGTTGCTGCTGGATTTGATTCCGGCATCCCGAGCTATCATCTTTATTCCAGGTGCGAATCCTGGTGACGACGACACGCCCAACCCCTCGGTTTTGGACCGCGCGTTGCGCGAACGGGTGGTGGTTTGGCAAGAAGCGGGCGACTATGAAGCTCCGTCTTACCTCGCGGCACCGCTCATCGTTCGCGACCAGGTAGCAGCCGTGGTTTATCTGGAATCGGTGGACGGCGAACATCGCTTCGACGAAGGACATCTTCAGCTTCTCACCGCCGTCGCTGGCATGGCGGCTGTCGCCTGGGAAAATGCCACCATTCTCGGCTGGCTGCAGGAAGAAAACGAGCGCCTGCAATCGGAGCTCAAGATCGAGCATGGCATGGTGGGGGTGAGCGAGAAACTGAGGGACCTGCAGCGCCAGATCGCCAAAGTGGCGCCCACCAATTCCAACGTGCTCATCCTGGGCGAGAGTGGAACCGGCAAAGAGCTGATCGCCCGCGCGCTGCATCGCAATAGCCTGCGCGCCGCCGGCCCGTTCGTCGCCATCAACTGCGCAGCATTGACCGAGACATTGCTCGAAAGCGAGCTGTTCGGACACGAGCGCGGGGCATTCACCGGCGCGATTACTCAAAAGAAGGGCAAGCTCGAAGTGGCCGAGGGCGGCACGGTGTTCCTGGACGAAATCGGAGAACTCTCGCCGCTCTTGCAGGCCAAGTTGCTGCGCGTACTGCAGGAGCGCGAAATGGAGCGAGTGGGGGGAACCAAGACCATCCGGTTGAATATCCGGTTGCTGGCCGCCACTAATCGCGATCTCGAGCAGGCCGCCCAGAAAGGCGAGTTTCGCCGCGATCTTTTTTACCGCTTGAACGTCGTCTCGCTCAAAGCGCCCGCACTCCGCGATCGTCCCGAAGACACGTTGCCATTGGCCGAGCACTTCGCCAGGAAGTACGCTGCCGAGTGCGGCCGCAAGATTGTCGGACTGGCGCCCGAAGCCCGAGCCTACCTGCAAAGTTATTCCTGGCCGGGCAATGTTCGCGAATTGGAAAATGCCATCGAGCGCGCCGTGGTGTTGGGCTCAGCCGATATGGTTCTCGCGGAAGATCTGCCCGAGAACATCCGCGAATCGCGCCCCGCCGCCGTCTCGGCCAGCATGTACGAAGAAGCCGTGGAAGCCGCGAAGCGCCAGGTGGTGCTACAGGCTTTCGACCAGGTGAATCACGATCACGAGCAAGCCGCGAAGATTCTGGGGCTGCATCCTAACTACCTGCACAAGCTGATCCGGACCATGAATCTTAAGCCAGCCCTAAAACGCTCCCGACGCTGAACAGACCGAGCCGCGTTTGCGCTTTCACCAGCGCATCATTCAGCTATTGAGCCAGCACCCGAGCTCGTGGATCCACGAGCGTCTGGACCAAGTGATCATAAGGAGCAAATTGCAGTTTGGCCGGGATATGAATCTAATTTAGCCGGTATTGCAACGATTCGGCCGCACAAATCGCGATAACGCCGTCCTCGTATACCTCACCAGCAGTCTCCAGTTGCCCGGAAACTCTCGATGATTCTGCTGCGCTGCCGAACGAATCAGATCGACGACTTGTTGCCTTTAGTGGATGCAATCGTTCAGGCGCTGGAAACGATCCAGGCTAGTCAGACTGTGGCGATTCCGTCGTCAGGCTGATTGGGGCTGAACCAATCCCCAACCCCTAATCCCCAATCCCAATGAGCAGCTCCAATCCTTCCTTCACCACCCGCTCCGCGCTAACGCCCGTCATGCACCGATGATCGATCGGGCATTCGCGCAATAAACACGGGCTGCAATCTACTGGTTGGCGAACCACCCGAGCGTTCCTTCCCGTCGGGCCGGTCGTGGTGTCGTCGGTCGCCCCAAAAATCGCGACAGTGGGCACGCCCAGCGCCGACGCAATATGCATGGAGCCGGAATCGTTGGTCAGGAACAGCTCGCAGCCCGAAGCGAGATCGATAAATTGGGCCAGCGTCGTCTGGCCGGCGTAGTTAGTCACCTGGTGGCCGTCCAGCCGCCGGGCCACTTCTTCGCAAAGTTCGCGTTCGGTTTTTGAGCCAAACAATGCAATCGACGCCCCTCGGGCCTTAGCCAGCTTTCCCGCCGCCTCGGCAAATCGCTCGGGCAGCCAGCGTTTCGCGGCCCCATAGGCCGCTCCGGGGCTAACGCCGATCACTCGCTGGCCGTTCGGGGGCGCGCCGCCCTGTAAGCGGATTGCCTCGCTCTCGGGCAAGGCGTCCATCAAACCTGCTCGCCGCAGCAGTTCTAAGTAATAGAAGCGCTCGTGCCGAGGAATCTCGCCGGGCTTCGGGACATTCACCGCCCGGGTCAGCAGCAGTTGCCGGCCGTCGCGCTTATAGCCGATTCGGGCCGGAATCCGGGCCAGCCACGCGATCCAGGCCGCTTCAAAGGCGTTTTGTAACAGGATGGCGCAGTCAAACCGCCGCGCGCGCAATTCGTGGCCAGTCCGCCAGGGCGATTGGCCGCTATAAAGGATAATCTCGTCGATGGACGATTCTCGCCCATACAGATCCGCGACCCAGGGTTTGGCTAGCACCGAAATCCGGGCTGTGGAAAACCGCTCGCGAATTGCTCGCAGAGCCGGTAGCGACATCACGGCGTCGCCCACCCAGTTGGTGGCCCGGACCAGAATGTTCGAAAAGTTCAAGTGGCAGTACTCGCTCTTAGGTTAGCAATCTGGCTCAATCGCTGAACCGCGCACGTTAGTATGCGCTTCTAGGAGTAACCTCGCATACAGAACTGCCCGGAATCGGCTAAACTCACGTGCGCGTACCTTGGATACCCTCAAAAGAGTCAGTTCAACCACTCATGGGTACTATAGGAAAAACAAACCTCAGGCCCAATAATGACATTTACCTAGTACGAAGGGGTGGGAGCGATTTCATGGATCTCGTTACTGAAAACCGGCCTGAGACCTGTTCCAACTTAGGGCTCGACTGCGGCACTTGCATCCAGCGCTGCGCATCAACCACGGCTGCCATCTGCCCAGACCTCCAGCCCGTTGGCGTCCACCGTATCTTCTTCGAGCTCTACTCTTCGCCCGGTTGCCATCCGATGGCACACGCGTTCATGCGCGCGTATCACGAGGCTTCTTTACCTTCGAAGCCCATGTCGGTAGCGGCTCGTGCGGGGGCTGCGGCAGCCGCCTAAACGTCCTTATTCTGGCTGCCAATCCCCAATCTGCAATCCCCAACGGCTAAAATAACAATCGTATGCTGGTTGAGATCGACGGCGTTACGCTTCATCTCGCTCATCCCGACGAAATCGCTGTTACGTGGGTAGGCCAGGAAGAAGTGATGCGCCAATTGTTGGCGGCATGGCTGGTGGTGGATTCCGCCGACGTTCCCATGAATCCGCGCCTGCTGGGCAAGCCGGGCGTGGGCAAGACTACCCTGGCGTACGCGGCAGCCAAGCGGCTGAACCGCGAAGTCTACATCATGCAAGCGACGGTGGATACCCGTCCAGAAGACTTGCTGGTCACGCCGGTCATCGAAGGCCAATCTAAATTGCGTTACGTTGCGTCGCCGTTGGTGACGGCCATGCTGCGCGGAGGCGTGGTAATTCTCGACGAAGGCAATCGGATGAGCGAGAAGAGCTGGGCTAGTCTTGCACCCCTGCTCGACAATCGCCGCTATGTCGAGTCCATCGTCACAGGCATCAAGATCAAGGCGCACCCGCTGTTCCGCCTGGTGGCCACCATGAACGACGACGCCTCCACGTTCGATCTGCCCGAGTACATCCATTCGCGCCTGCAGCCGCAGCTCACCATCGATTTTCCCGAACGCCATGAAGAGTACGCCATTTTGAAGGAAAACGTGCCCTTCGGCGACGAGCACATTCTGAATTACGTCACTGAGTTCCTGCAGCAGGCCCACTCGGCCGACGAACGTTACACGGTGCGCGATGGCATCAATATCGCGCGCTTTGTGATGAAACTGAAAAGCCTGGACGAGGGGCTTACCTTGTCCAGCCAAAGCGACGAGCGTTTTCTGATGCGCACGGCCATTCTCGAAACGCTCGGGGACGAGGCGCTGCGGTATGTTCCCCGCCCCTGAAGATCTGGCCAGCCTGCGCCGGGGCAATTTCACCTATTTCCCGGTAATTCCAGGGCGGCTTGAATTCGCCGTTGAAGTCCGCCGTGCCATTTTGCGCGATCGGCCGCGAATTGTGGCCGTCGAGCTGCCAGGATCGCTCGAAGATGTCTACCTGCAAACGCTGGCGCGATTGCCGGAAATGACGGTGATTCTTTATCCCGATCCAAAGGACGACGAGCGCGCCATCTACGTGCCCGTGGAGCCGTGCGATCCGTTCACCGAAGCCGCGCGTACCGCGCTCGAAATAGACGCCGAGCTGATTTTCATCGAGCCGGATTCGGGCGACCGGCCGCATCTCCCCGACGTTTATCCGGATCCTTATTCCATCCGCTACATCGGCCTGAGCAAGTATATTGAGGCCTATCGCGTCTATCCACAACCTCGCAACGAAGAGACCTCGGCGCATGCGGCCGGCATGGCGTGGAAGCTGCAAGGCGTCGATCCGCTGGCACAGGTGTTTGTCGTGGTCTCCCTGAATTTGCTGGATCCGGTGCTGGACGCGATGGAAGTGCCCCAAGATCCGCCGCGCCGGACCGGGCTGCCCGATATCCGGCTACTCAATCCGCATCCGGATTGCCTGGCCGAGATCACGGTGGAATATCCGTATTTGCAGGATCGCTACGAATTGTTTCGCCCGCAGTTGACGCCCGATTGGTCGGTGGATCGGCCCAAGGTCCAGTTCGATTTGTTACGCGAGGCGGAGAAAGAGTACATCAAGAATACCGGCGACAAGATCGAATATTGGCAGCGCCGGATGATGGCCCGTTTCACACGCAATCTCGCGTCTATCAGCGGCGATTTGATGGCCGGTGTTTTCGATTTAACCGTGGCCGCGCGTTCGGTGGTGGACGACAATTACGCCTACGAAGTCTGGCACATGGCCAATCGCTATCCCGCGCAGAAGCCGGGCAGCGACTTGATGGAGACGGTGAATCTGTCGAGCCAGGAGATTTGGTTCAACACCAAAAAACTGCGGTTGCGCCGCCGTCTTCCGCGTCCCAAGCAGCGTTTGGTGCCGCGCGGGCTGAAGGAGCGCAAGAAGGAGAAGTTTGAAGGCGAATGGGCGCGGCAAACCGACGGAACCGCCATCTGCTCCTATCCGCCCGAGGATCTGGTAATCGAGGATTACGGCCGCTTCCTGAAGCGCAAGGCGAAAAGCCTGCTGTCGGAAGAGCGATCGCGCACCGAGCCTTTTACGACATCCATCCTCGACGGGATCGACTTGCGCGAGACCATCCGCAATTGGCATGAGGCGAAGATCTATGTGCGGCAACTGGATCGCATCGCCGGCGAAGTGGGAGCGACCGTGGTGATTTTCGATGAAGATCCGGAAGATCGCTATCAGTACCTGACCACCTGGCTGGGCGAGCATCAGAACGAGTCGGACATGGCGTTTTATTCCACGCATCCGTTCCAGCATTTGGTGGGGCCCGGAATCGGCCGCGCCGAGTATGGCGGATTCCTGATGGCGCTGCCGCCGCGCCGCATGCTGGATGTGTGGACCGATCCGGATTACGAGTTCGCGCAAAACAAGCCGGAACGTCTGTTGATGGCCGCTCTGGATTATTCCAAGCAGCGCTTCGTCGTGTATGTGGCATCGAAGCCGCCGCGCTCGATTTTTCGGTCGATTGCCGCGCATCTGAATCGGAGGATCATCTACATTCCGATCGGCGCGTTGAATCCCACGCGTTTGAAAAAGCTTCGCGTCGTGCATGTGCTCGACAGCTACGAACGCCGTGATGAGGCGAAAGACTATATCTGGTAGAACGCGAGGATCGCGTCGACCAATCCGTCCAGCGTGAATTGCTTGGCTTCGGCGTCCACCGTTAGCCCATGCGCCGACAACGTCGATGAAGTTACTGGACCGATGGAGGCGAGGCGAATGCCTTCGAGGGCTTCACGGCCTGCGATCGCGAGCAGGTTCTTCACCGTGGAGGAACTCGTGAAGGTGATCCAATCGGGTTTTTTCTCCCCCGAGAGAATTTCATGGGCGCGGGTTGTCGCATTCACTGGAACAACATTTCTGTAGGCTTCCACAACGTCTATCTGCGCGCCTAATTTGGCCAATTCAATCGGGATGACATCGCGGGCCACGGCGGCGCGCGGAAGCAGTATCTTTTTGCCATCGAGATTTTCTGACGCAAATGCTTTAACGAGGCTTTCGGCGACGTACTCCTCGGGCATCAGATCCACTTTGAGATGCAGATCCTCGATGGCCTTCCGTGTGGCGGGCCCGATGGCGCAGATTCGCGCTTTGAGCGCGCGCAGATCATGCCGCGATTGATCCAATCGGTCGAGGAAGAATCGCACCCCGTTCGCGCTGGTGAAAATCAGCCAGTCATAACTGGCCAGCTTTTCGATGGCTCGGTCGAGCGGTGCGGGATCCGTTGGCGGTTCCAGCGCGATTACCGGCAGTTCGATCGCATCGGCCCCCAGCTCGCGCAGCCGGTCCGATAATTCGGCGGCCTGATCCGCGGCACGGGTCACCACGATTTTGCGCCCGAACAAAGGCAGCTTTTCGAACCAGTCGATCTTTTCTCGCAGTGCCACAACTTCGCCGATGATGACGGTTGCGGGCGGCTTCAAATCGGCGTGCTCGATGCAATCCGCAATGGTTGCAAGAGTTCCCGTCACGGTTTCCTGATCGGGCCGCGTTCCCCATCGCACCGCGACGGCGGGCGTTTCGCCGGAACGTCCATGCCGCATGATTTCGGCCGCAATATCGCGAATGGAGAAAATACCCATGAAGATGACGAGCGTTTCGGTTTGCCCGACCTTGCTCCAATCGATGCCATGCACATCATGGCCGGTGACGAAGGTCAACACCTTGTTGTGGGCGCGATGCGTAAGCGGAATTCCGCTGTAGGCCGCGATCCCCAACGGCGAAGTCACTCCGGGCACGACTTCGAACGCAATGCCGGCGTCAGCCAATGCTTCGAGCTCTTCGCCGCCGCGCCCGAAGATGAACGGGTCGCCGCCTTTCAGCCGCACCACATTGAGACCGCGGCGCGCCCGGTCGATCATCATGGCGCAGATTTCTTCCTGCGGAAAAGCGTGCACCGATTTCTTCTTGCCAACGTAAACTCGCTCGCAGTGTTTGGGCGCCAGATCGAGCAGATGCTCATTAGCAAGGTTGTCGTACAGAATGGAGTCCGCGATCGCGAGCAATTTGCGGCCCTTCCAGGTGATGAGGCCGGGATCGCCGGGGCCCGCGCCGACGAGGTAGACCTTGTTCATGATTTCGCGTAGACGGCGTCGAGAATCTGTTTCCCGCCCGCCGCGAGCAGTTGTTCCGCTAGGCCTTGGCCGAGGGCTGCTGCGTGGGCTACTGGCCCCTGCGTCTCTTTGCGGACTACCTGTACGCCATCGGGCGAAACAATGAGCGCGAGGACGAAAAGGACTTCCTTGTTGATAAAGGCGTGCGCGCCAATGGGCGCCTGGCAGCCGCCGCCGAGCGAAGCCAGAACCGAGCGTTCGGCGTTGACGGCGGATCGAGTTTCAAAATCTTCCAATCGCTGGGTAATCTGGAATGCGGGGCCGCCATCGTCGCGAGTCTCAACTGCAAGGGCGCCTTGTCCAACCGCCGGGCACATGATTCCCGGATCAAAAAGTTCAGTGATTCGATTTTCCCAGCCCAAGCGCCGCAATCCAGCCGAAGCAAGCACGATCGCGTCGTAGCGGCCTTCATCCAATTTGCGCAAGCGCGTATCGACGTTGCCACGAATATCTTCGATCTGCAAATCGGGTCGAAGAGCCCGAAGCTGCGCGGCCCGGCGCAGTGAACCCGTACCCACGCGGGCGCCCGGCGCGAGATCGGCCAAAGCGCGGCCAATCAAAGCATCACGCGGATCTTCGCGCTCCGGGATCGCCGCCAGCGTCAGGCCAGGCGGCAAATCGGTGGGCATGTCCTTCAAGCTATGAACGGCAAGGTCGATCGCGCCCGCGAGCAGCGCCTCTTCGATCTCCTTGGTGAAAAGCCCTTTCGACCCCACTTGAGAAAGCGCAATGTCGGTGATCTTGTCGCCCGTCGTCTTGATGATTGCAATGCGGCATTGCTCGCCCAACTTTTCGAGACGGGCCTGAATCCAGTGCGCTTGCCAGAGGGCGAGCTGGGAACCTCGCGAACCGATCGTCAGCATGCCAGACCTAACATGTCAATCGAGGCGGAAAACCTTTCGGACCGCGCTGATGATATGGTGCCCATCGGGCTGCGAGGCTTGCCGGCGAATTTCGGAAATTGGCCCGTGGGCCACCTTGTTCATCATGCTCTTGGTGAACGCCTCGATAGCCTGTTCCTGCTCCGGAGTCAGCGTCCCGAGTTTGGCTCGCCAGCGCGCAATTTCACCCGCGCGCAAGCGTTCCAGTTCTTCCTGAAGCTTGACGATGGTGGGCGCCACTTCGCGAGCTTTCAGGCGCGCAACCATGCGCTCCACTTCCTCGTGAATGATGGCCTCGGCGTCTTCGGCGGAATCCTGGCGGCCCTGCAGATTGGTCTCGATCACCTTCTGCAGGTCGTCGATATCGTAGAGGAAGACGTTGTCCAGCTCGTTAACGGTAGGCTCAATGTTGCGGGGCACCGCGATGTCGATCAGGAACATCGGCTTGTTGCGGCGCGCCTCCAGCACCTTCTTCATGTCGTCGCGCAGGATGATGTAGTGCGGAGCGCCGCTGGATGCGATCACGATGTCTACTTCGGGCAGCGCAGAGAGGAAGCGCGTGTAATCCACCAGCTTGCCGTCGAACAGCTCCACCATTTCGAGGGCGCGCTCGTGCGTGCGGTTGGTCACCAGGATCTGCCCCGCGCCGCTGCGCCGCAAATGGCGGGCCGCGAGCTCCGACATCTTCCCGGCGCCCACGATCATGACTTTCTTGCCTTGCAACGAACCGAAAATCTCGCGCGCCAGCTCCACGGCTGCATAGCTGACCGAGACGGCGTTTTCGCCGATGTCAGTTTCCGACCTCACGCGCTTGGCGACGTTGAACGCGCGGGTTAGCAGCGTGTCCATGAATCCGGTGACGGCGCCGTGTTCCTTGGCGAGCGAGTAAGCCGACTTGAGCTGCCCGAGAATCTGCGGCTCGCCCACCACCATGGAGTCCAGGCTCGAGGCCACCCGGAAAAGATGACGAATAGCCTCGCTATCTTCGAAGCGGTAGAGGTAAGGCGTAACCCACTCGCGCTGGACCTGCCGGGTGTCGGCCAGGAATTGGTCGACGGCCACCGGTGAATCGGAATTCTCTTCGCAGGTGAGCGCCACTTCCACGCGATTGCAGGTGGAAAGGATCATGCCTTCGCAGAATCCCGGCCGCCCTTTGAGTGAAATCAGTGCTTGTGACAGTGCGCTTTCGTCAAACGCCAGGCGTTCACGCACCTCAACTGGTGCGCTCCGGTGATTCACGCCTGTGATGGAGAATTTCATTTGGCGATTAGGCTGCGAAGCCCCACGTGCGCGGCCCAGGTAAGGCCGGAGCAACAGAGCACGGCCACGGCCATCATCGCGGCCTTGCGGCCCCTCCACCCGGCAGTCTGGCGGAGGAAGACCATGGTGAGATAGAAGCCCCAGGTGATGAAGGCGAGAGCGATGCGCGGATCGCGAATCCAGGCGGTGCCCGCGTCGATGAACGCCCAAGTGCTGCCCGCGATGACTCCGAGCGTGATGAAAACGAATCCAAAGCTCATGGCGTTGGTGATCAGGTTGTCGAGCGTCGCCAGCGGAGGCAGGCGCTTGAAAAGCTGCGCGAGATATTCGGGCAGATCGAGCGGCTTCTTTCGCTTGAGCTGGCGTTCTTGAATCAAATAAAAGCAGGAGGCGACGGCGGTGAGCAGCAGCGACGCGTAGCCCAGCAGCACCATCATCACGTGTACCAGCAGCAGGGCGCGCACGTTGGTGCTGGGCCAGGAGCCGATGGGCGTTTCCATCGCGCCCACTTGCGTGAGGACGAAGACCAGCGGAAAGATGCACACGCTGAGGCTGGCGGCATCGTAACGCCAGTAGACGAAGAGAAACAGGACAGCGATCAGGAAGGCGCAGACCGTGGCGGATTCAAAGAACGTGTCGACGGGCAGATGGCCGAGTGAGACGGTCATCTCCACGATGGCGACAAAATGCAGAACCGCGGCGATGAGAAAGGCGAAAAGCGCGGGTTTTAGGAAGCCTTCGCGCCGGCGGAGCAAGACCGCCATGACGTGCAGCAGCCCAACCCCATAGAGCGCCGTAGCCATACGGAGCCAAAAAACGGCCATTTCATGCATCTAAGTCAAGTATAGCGGCCTCAAGGGCGAGCGGCCCAGATTCACGGTCGGCCGTGAGGATATATCTCGCAAGCATGCCCGAACGATAGCGCGTTTGGAATCCAATGTCCGCCTATATATTCCGGCTAAACTAAAGGAACATGGCAAAAGTTGTTGTCGATCCCAAAAGCTTGCCAGACCGCGCCGTTCCGATCCCCGGTGCTAAGCCGCCAGTGTTTTCGCTTCCTTACCAAGACCCCGGGCATCCGGAGGAAGTCGAGGCATTTCGCAAACTGCTTCGGGACATCCGCCGGCAAAGTCCAACCCCACCTATTTCGTCCTAAAACACAGGTCGAGGTAGCTTGCGGAGTGGGTGCGCCACTTTCCCCGTTTGACCATATTCAGTCAGATGACCCCGCGCGGTCGGTTCGATCACTCGCGCGCGCGGGACGCCGGGCATACATTTACGGGCGCACAACGATCAAAGCATGAGGGTGGTGGTGGCGCCGATGATGACGGCGATGATGAGTAACAACCACTATCTGGGCCATGAGGGGCTGCAAGACAGCCACGCTGGACACGCCAAGAAATAGGGCAAGTGCGATTAGACGCTTCATTTTTGTGTATCTCCTCCCTATGGAGTACGCACTTCAGCCGCCAAAGACCAGGTGACGGGAGGTGAAGAGCGCTACATCTTGGTTTTGATCACGTCGACCAGTTCCTGCACGGCGGCGGCGCTCTTTTGCAGCGCGGCCTGCTCGCCGGATTCCAGCTTGATCTCGTAAATCTTCTCAATGCCTTTAGCGCCCAGCTTCACCGGCACGCCAACATACAGGCCTTTGATGCCGTACTCGCCTTCGAGATATGCGGCGCACGGCAGCACCTTTTTCTTATCTTTCAAGATGGATTCCACCATCTCAACGGCGGCCGCGGAGGGCGCATAATAGGCGCTTCCGGTCTTGAGGTATTTCACGATCTCGGCGCCGCCATCGCGTGCGCGCTGCACCAGGCGGTCGATGGTCGGTTGATCCAACAGTTCGCTCAGCGGAATGCCGGAGACGTTGGTGAGTCGTGAGATGGGAACCATGGTGTCGCCGTGTCCGCCCAGCACCAGCGCGGTGACGTTGGTTACGGAAACATTCAGCTCATCCGCGATGAAGGTGCGGAAACGCGCGGTATCCAGAACGCCGGCCATGCCGATGACGCGAGTCTTAGGAAATTTTGAAACTTGGAACGCGGTCCAGCACATGGCGTCCAGAGGATTGGTCACCAGGATCAGGATGGCGTTGGGTGAAGCCTTCACGACCTGCTCGGTGGCGGACTTGACGACCTCGTAATTGGCGATCAGCAGATCGTCGCGGCTCATTCCCGGCTTGCGTGGAAAACCGGCCGTGATGACGACGACGTCGGAGTTCGCCGTAGGTCCGTAATCATTGGCTCCGGTGATACTGACGTCGTATCCTTCCACGGGCCCGGATTCGAGCAGGTCGAGACCCTTGCCTTGTGGAACACCTTCCACGACGTCCACCAGCACGACGTCCGCTAATTCTTTGCCGGCGATCCGAAGCGCACAATTCGCGCCAACGTTCCCAGCTCCCACTACGGTGACTTTTTTTCGCATGAATTCTCAAGGTAGGATACACGTGTGGTTCTGTCAAGCGAAGCAAGCCGCCAGGAGGACGGTTGATGAGCCTGTATTTTGAAGAGTTCGCGCTCGATAGCGTCAGCACGTCGCGCACGCGCACCATCACGGAGACCGACATCGTCAACTTCGCCGGAATTTCGGGCGATTTTGTGGAGCTGCACATGAGCGAGACGTACGCCGCGAAAGGGCCATTTGGCCGGCGCATCGCGCATGGCACGCTGGTGTTCAGCATCGCGGTGGGGCTGGGGGTGCAGATGAATCAAGTACAAGACACCGTGGTTGCGTTTTATGGCGTGGACCGGCTGCGGTTCACGCGGCCTGTGTTTATCGGCGATACCATTCACGTGTTGAAAAAAGTGATTTCGAAAGAGTTGAAAGAGCCGGGTCGCGGACTGGTGACGTTCGAAACATCGGTGCTCAATCAGAACGATGAACTGGTGCTGATCTATTCTGACAAAGTTTTGTTGAAGGCGCGGGCCTGATCCGCGATTCCAGGCGCCGCCTTCGGAACTAAGCTGCTCAGCAGTAGTCCAAACAGGAGTAGCGATGCGACGGGCGTCACGGAAGTCCAGAAGTACATCAGCCCGGGCGCATCCGGCCAGCGCTCCTGCTGATTGTAGTAGTAGCGGAGCACGGCGGCAGGTAGTGGAAAAAGAACCACCGCGCAAGCCAGCGACGAGCACAGGCGACGCCAATCACGATTTCGGATAGCGTAAAACAGTAGCAGTGCCACACCTGGATATTGCATGGCTTGATAGTGCCACCACGCAATAGGCGAAGCGGCCAGCGCGAGTGCGACCAGCGCTGTTCCGGCTATAGGAATTTGCTCCGCGTTCAATCTGCCGCGGGTCTTGAATAGTAGGAGCGCGAGCCCCGCGGCCAAGGTCACAAAGGCTACCGAGACCGATAGTAGCTTTTGTTCGGATGACAAATGCAGTCGTGGTAGATCCCAACCGTTCACCCAGTCGTTGGGAAGCTTCCCGTCCGGGCCGGGCGGTTCCAACAGCCGCAGTGCGACGGATGGTAATGACCAGCTCAGTACGCAGGGAGTCCCGAACAAGTAGCCGGTATTTGCCGGTTTCATGGGGCCGTCCAAAAACGAGACGATCGCCCACGGAACCCCCATCAGAAATGCGGTGCCGGCGAGAAACGCCGCCAGCCCTCGCCAATTCCGTTCCAGCGGGGCGAGCAGGCCGAGTACGCCTGGTATCAGCTTTATAGCGAAGCCCGCTCCGGCCGCAGCGCCTTGAGCCCAGCCCGCGCCGACGCAAGCCGCGACAATTAGCAGTGTGAGAAGCGAATCCGGCTGACCGGTCGGGAATCCGTCTTGCGCCGCCCACCCGGTGGACCATACCAGCGCGACCACCGACGCAGCCAGCCAACCGCGGCCCATACGCCGCCACAGCAGACAAGCGGCGGTGAGAAAACACGCGTGAGAGAATAGGAACCAAATCCAACGGGCAGTGAAATAGTCGAAAAACGCTAGCGGGACCATCGCGCAAGCCAGCAGCGGAGGGTAGATGTAGTCGGCTGTCAGGTAAGGTGATTCGCCATGCAGGATGTGTTGTGCGGCGTAGTAATAGAAGCGGAAGTCGCTGAGCCCCGGGGTGGGGATGACGTTCAGCACGTTCTGTTTGAAATACCAGATCGCACAGAGCGCAATGAAGACGGCTGCTATCCACGGTCGAGCACGTTCCGCCGTGCGCATATTGTCTCATTATAGGAACCGCGCTACAAAAGCGCGGAGAACGCCAACCCCCAAGAAGTCAAGGGGATCGCCGCAGGTGGCCAAACTGAACTCCGCGTTTGTCCGCCTCAGGTGGTAAATTACATTGTCCGAGAGAGTCACAAAAAGGTAGGGTGCAGTGCTCCTCGGTGTTTCCCCTGGATGAGGCGGAAGAATCCATCAGCGACTTTCTGATTAGGCTGGTGTTCAAGCACAAAAAAGCGCGGAGAACATGTCTAAAATGTCTCCGCGCTCTGTGGTCTACAAACCGGCTTCGCGACTGTCAGGCCGCGTGAATTAGGCATGATCACGGTATGGATTCCAGCCCCGCGCCGCCAGCACCTTCTCTTTGATGCCGCCGATGGGCAGCACTAAACCTGTCAGCGTAATCTCACCTGTCATCGCAACATCGCTGCGAGTCGGCAGTTTGGTATAAAGCGAGGTCAGCGCGGTCGCCAAGGTGACGCCGAAACATCGGTGCTCAATCACAACGTTAAAGGCGCGCGGCTGATTACGAGGGCGCCTTCAGCGGGACCATGCTGGCCTGCAGCCGGCGCATTCCGGCCAGCCAGCGGTCATAGTCGTCGGCTTTGCGGCGGACGTACTCCAATACCTTGGGGTGCGGAGCGATCAGGAAATGTTCGGCGTCCAGACCTTGAATCACGGCTTCAGCGACTTCGTCGGGGTGCATCGCATCGTCCAGCAGGAATGTGCCGCCGCCGAATTCGCCGCGCTCCAGCATGCGGGTCTTTACGCCCATCGGGCACAGCGCGGAAACCTTGATCCCCTGGTCGCCATAAGTAATGCTGAGCCACTCGGCCAGGCTTAAGCGCGGCGTGTTTTGAAACCGTGTACGGCGCGGAGCCCAGCATGGTGAGCAGACCGGCAGCCGAGACGGTGTTGAGCAGATAGCCTTCGTGGCGCGCCAGCATGCCCGGCAGAACGGCGCGCGCGGCATAGACATGGCCCATCACGTTCACTTCCCAGGAGCGCAGCCAATCGCGATCGGGCGCGCAGCAATCGCCGTCCACTCCGACGCCCGCGTTGGAACAAAAGAGATCGATTTGTCCATAGCGCCTGAGGACTTCATCCACCAGCATCTGGATGTCGGATTCGCTCGAGACGTTGGCGTTGACGTCCCAGCCGCCAATCTCGGCCGCCACTCGGCGCGCCGCTTAGTGCTCGATGTCGGCCACCACCACCGCTTTCGCGCCTTCCGCCGCAAACCTCCGGCACAGAGCGCGGCCAATTCCGTTGGCGCCGCCGGTGACGACCACGATCTTGCCTTGAATATTCATGGAGTAGCCCCTGACTCTTATAATGCATTTGAGCGTCGCTCCATGAATAGAAATAGTATCCTGATAGACCTGTCCGAATCGGAGAGGACAAAGTTTGGAAAAGAAGACTTTGAAGGTCAGTCCGTTCCGCAGAAGGTGTTCTCTAGCATTTGGGCGGTTGAGTCCCAGGTCAACAACGGTGGTTTCTCTCAGTACTTCCTGAACAGCAGCGCCGAAACAGCGCCGTTCGTTGCGCAGGCACTGGAAGCGATCGGCGCTCCGCGCACGGCAGAAATTTGTGGGCGTGCGATAGCCTGTGGGTTCCCTGCCGGGCTGCCCCCAACTCCCGAGGCCATTTCCGCGGCAGCAGCCGAGTTTTCCGATGAAACGCTCGACGAATTGGAAACTTTAGACGCCGAGTTCTTTGCATATCCATATGACCTTACGGATCTGTTGTTCGCGTTTGTGTCGAAGCATCCTGACGAGTTTGGGACGTTGCCACAGCCCGACTAGCTGTGCCGCGGACAGGTACAAAAAAAGCGCGGAGGACATGTCTGAAATGTCTCCGCGCTCTACTGTCTACCACCCGGCTTCGCGGCTGTTAGGCCGCGTGAATGATCGGCCGGGTCTTGGTGGCGTCCATCCGCTCGGCCAGTTGTGGAATCGCCGTTTGTAGGACGTCTTCCACGCGCTGGGCGAAGATGAACTCCATCTCTTTGCGAACTTCCTCGGGAAGATCGCGCAGATCCTTCTGGTTCGCCTTAGGCATGATCACGGTGTGAATGCCCGCCCGCCGCGCCGCCAGCACCTTTTCCTTGATGCCGCCGATGGGCAGCACCAATCCGGTTAGCGTGATCTCGCCAGTCATCGCAACATCGCTGCGCGCCGGCAGCTTGGTATAAAGCGACGTCAATGCGGTGGCCATAGTGACGCCGGCCGACGGCCCGTCTTTCGGGATTGCACCCGCCGGAACGTGAACGTGTACGCCCGAGTTCTTGAACAACATCGGATCGATGTCGAAATCGCCCGCGTGCGACCAGATGTAGCTCTGGGCCGCTTTGACGGACTCCTGCATCACTTCACCGAGTTGGCCAGTGAGGGTCAAACCCTTGCCGTCCGGTAACAGCGTGCCTTCGATGTAGAGGACATCGCCGCCGGTTTCGGTCCAGGCCAAGCCGGTTGCGACCCCAGGTGGCAGATCGCGCCGCGCTTCTTCCTGGTTGAACGGCTCAGGTCCGAGCATTTCGGACAATTCGTCCAGCGTCACCGTGAACGGTCCGGCAGCGCCTTCGGCGAATTTCAGCGCGACTTTGCGGGTCACGCGTCCGATCGCCCGCTCCAGCCTTCGAAGGCCAGCTTCGCGCGTGTAGCCCGAGATGATCTTGCGCACCGTATCGTCCGGAAGGACGCACTGCTCCGCTGTCAGCCCGGTTTCTTTGAGCTGTTTCGGAATCAGATAGCGCTTCGCGATTTCGAGCTTCTCTTCTTCGCTGTAGCCGGCCAGCCGGAGGATCTCCATACGATCGAGCAACGGCCGCGGGATCGTATCCAGCGCGTTCGCCGTGGTGACGAACAGCACCTTCGACAAGTCGAACGGCAGATCCAGATAATTATCGCGGAACGATTTGTTCTGCTCCGGATCCAGGATCTCTAGCAAAGCGTGCGCCGGATCGCCACGGAAATCGTGACCCAGCTTGTCCACTTCGTCGAGCATCAGGACGGGATTGTTCGCGCCCGCGCGTCGCATGGCTTGAATCACACGGCCCGGCATTGCGCCGATGTATGTCCGGCGATGGCCGCGCAGTTCGGCTTCGTCATGCAGGCCGCCCAAGCTCATGCGCTCGAACTTGCGATTCAAGGCACGTGCGATGGACTGGCCCAGCGAAGTCTTACCAACCCCGGGAGGGCCGACGAAGCAAAGGATCGGCGCCTTTGCGTTAGGGTTCAGCTTTAACACACCAAGATGTTCGAGTATTCGCTCCTTCACGTCTTTCAAACCGAAGTGATCTTCGTCCAAAACTTGGCGAGCTTTCGCGATGTCCAGCGAATCCTCGGTGCTCTTCCTCCATGGCAACTCGAGGACGTAATCCAGGTACGTCCGGATGACGTTGTAGTCGGGCGCGCCCGGAGGCAGTTTTTCCAGGCGATCCAGCTCGCGCTTGGCTTCCTTCAGAATGTCCTCGGGCAGCTCGGCCTTCTCCAAGCGTTCGCGCAACTGTTGCGCTTCGGCCTGTTCTCCGCCTTTTTCACCCAGCTCTTGTTGAATCGCCCGCATCTGCTGGCGCAGCAAATAGTCGTGCTGCTCCTTGCTCATTTCGGTGCGAGCTTCGGTGGTGATCTTGTGGCGCAGTTCGAGCACCTGCACTTCATGCATCAGGTATCGATGCATCATGCGCAGAGCTTCGGCGCGCGTGGGCGCCTCCAGCAGCGATTGAGCCTTCTCGGCGTCCAGGCTGAACATGGCCGAGAGAACGAACGTCAGACGCAATGGGTCGTCATTGGACGCGAGTAATCCACGCAACTCTTGCGGGGTGTTCGGTTGGGCCAGGGTCAGCGCTTCGCTGGCGAGTTCCACCAGTGCGCCCTGCAGGGCTTCAATCTCAGGACCCTTGTCGTCGGGCAACGCCAACGGAGTGGCGCGGCCGTTGAGGAACGGCTCGGAGGAATCGACCTTCAACAGCGTCACACGCTCCATGCCCAGAACCATCAACTCCAGATGGCCTTCGCCGGAACGATTCATCTTGCGGATGACAGCTTTGGTCCCGATGGAATACAGATCGTCCTTGGTGGGCGAGTCGACATCGGGATCGCGCTGCGTAAATACTAAGATTTCCTTCGACTCGGTAGCGAGCGCGGCTTCCACCGCGGCGATGGACGCCGACCGGCCCGCCGATAAAGGCATCAGCAGGTAGGGGAATAACACCGCGCTTTTCAGCGGCAATACCGGTAGCGTGTAGACAATAGGTTGTTCAGACATTTTCTTTCCCTTCGGTGATCATCCTCACCAACAACAATCCTTCCCGCGACGCAATGGCCACGCGGGCGCTTTCGAGATTCGCAGGCATCATCAGGGAGCGCTCGAAGCGGTTATACGAGATCTCCATGGAGTAATGGCTTGCGCCCTCCTCCAGGAACGAGTCGCGACGGAAGCCGCTAATCGACAGACGCCGCCCACGCAAGGTGACGGCGACGTCCGAGATCAGGACACCCGCCAAGTCGAATTTCACCAGCCAGCCGTCCTTCGTGCGATAGACATCGGCCGAGGGCTGCCAGGGCAGGGGAGGCTCGGCGAAGAAGGTTGGCCAGCTTTTGCTTTGCTTGCTCATAAGTTCAACGCTTCCTGAGATCGCTCCTAAACTTTGGATGCATTTGGAGACAAAAAGAAGCAGGTTTCACTAAAGAAACCTGCTTCGGTAACGCTAAACTTTCACCGCCGAGGAGGACGGTTACTTGTTCGGAACTACAACAAACTGCGTGCCTTGTCCACGTTTTACCAACAGGAGCGTGGATTCGCGGGAAGCGCTCGCGCGTACTGCGCTATTGAACTCTGAAACCGTCGTAACGGGCTTGCGATCCACCGAGACGATGATGTCGCCCTGTTGAAGACCGGCAGCCGAGGCAGCCGACTCAGGGTCGACATCGGTGATGACAACACCCTGGGTACCTGCCGGAATCTGGAGCTGCTGTCGCAGGTCAGGCGTCAAGCCTTGAACCGAAAGGCCTTTCAAGGCGCCCTTCTCGCCGCCACTCGGCAGGTTGCCTTCGTTATCGCCCTTATTCTCGGCTTCGAGGTGGAACTCGCTGAGAGTCACGGGCAGATCGAGCGTCTGGCCGCTACGGTCGATCTTCAAGTGCACGGTGGTGCCAGGGGCAAAACCAGCCACTTGCAGCCGGAATGAGTTTACGTCCTCCGCGGGAATACCGTTGACGGCAGTAATGACATCGCCAACTTTGAGCCCAGCTTTCTGAGCGGGACTGTCGGGTTCCACTTGTGCGATTGCTACGCCGTGAGTATTGGGAACTCCGAACGCCTTGGCCATATCCGGCGTCAATTCCTGCGGGAGAATGCCCAGGAAGCCGCGGGTGACCTTGCCCTTACTCATGATCTGGTCCATGATGTTGCGGGCCAGATTGGCAGGGATCGCGAAACCGATACCCTGGTTGCCGCCTGTCTCACCGGACAGGATGGCCGTATTGATGCCGACCAAATCCCCACGCGTGTCGATGAGTGCGCCGCCCGAGTTGCCGCGGTTGATGGCGGCATCGGTCTGGATGAAGTCTTCAAACCGCTCGATGCCAAGACCCGCACGGCCTTTGGCGCTGATGATTCCCATGGTCACGGTCTGGCCCAGGCCGAACGGCTCGCCAATCGCCAAAACGACATCGCCCACTTCAGCGCGAGCGGAATTGGCGAACGGCAGCGTAGTAAGCCCGGTTTTGTTGATCTTCAACACGGCCACATCGGTGTATTTGTCGGTACCGATTACCTTGGCCGGATATTCTTCTTTGTCCGCAAAGGACACTTTCACGTCGGTTGCGCCGTCCACGACGTGGTTATTCGTCAAGATGTAGCCATCGGGACTCACCACCACCCCCGAACCAAGACTGGTGGCGCGTTGGGAGCGCGGCTGTTCCTGCTGCGGCATGCGGTTGCCAAAGAACTGCCGGAAAAATGGATCGTTGAAGAGGCCTTCCGGCTGCTCCTTCACCACCTTCGAAGAAGAGATGTTAACCACCGCCGGCATGGCGCGTTTCACTACGGGAGCGAAAGTGGTGATGGGACCAGTCTCGGCAGCCCGAGAGGTGTCCGCAAAAACTGGAATGCGACTGGGGGTGCTGATCGTGATGATAAGCGCACCCGCCAGCATGGCAATGACAGCGAGCAAAATCGCCGTAGATTTGCTGATATGACCCTTCATAGTTGGTTAGGCCCTCCTGGGCTTAAGCTTCCTTTAGAGCCGCTTCACGCTCGCGGCTCGCAATTTTAGATTCAAAAAGCAGGTTACCGGCAGGGTCAACGTCCACCACAATGTGATGGCCATCCCTGACCTCGCCTCCGAGAATCCGGCGCGCTAGTGGCGTTTCAATCTCGCGCTGGATGGCCCGTTTCAACGGCCGGGCGCCGTAGCTTGGATCGTAGCCCGAGCGGACCAGATGTCCGCGAGCCCGATCCGTCAATTCAAGGTCAATGTGACGGTCAGCCAGCCGCTTGCGCAGGCTACCCAACTGAATTTCCACAATCTGCTTCAGGTGTTCTTCGGTGAGTGCGTGGAACACAATGATCTCATCGACGCGATTCAGGAATTCCGGACGGAAGTGACCGCGCAACTCTCCGAGCACCGTTTCCTTCATGCGTTCGAACCCTTCACCCGAAAAAGTCCCTCTATATTCCAAGATGCGCGGGCTGCCGATGTTGGACGTCATTATTACGATGGTGTTCTTGAAGTCGACCGTGCGGCCCTGACCGTCCGTAAGGCGGCCGTCGTCTAGAATCTGCAGCAACACGTTGAACACGTCTGAATGCGCCTTCTCGATTTCGTCGAAAAGGATTACACAGTATGGACGACGCCGGACGGATTCCGTTAGCTGACCGCCTTCTTCGTAACCGATGTAACCGGGGGGCGCGCCCAGCAGCCGGGCAACCGTATGTTTCTCTTGGTACTCGGACATATCGATGCGGATCATGGCTTTCTCGTCATCGAACAAATACTCGGCCAAGGCCCGGGCGAGCTCGGTTTTGCCCACGCCGGTAGGCCCTAAAAAGATGAAACTTCCGATGGGACGGTTGGGATCCTTGAGACCGGACCGGGCGCGCATTACGGCCTCCGCCACCGCCTGGACGGCTTCGTCCTGTCCGATAACGCGTTCGTGAAGCTCTTCTTCGAGGTGCAGCAGCTTCTGCATCTCGCCTTCCAGCAGTTTCGTTACCGGAACGCCAGTCCAGCGGCTGACCACTTGAGCGATGTCTTCTTCGTCTACTTCCTCTTTCAGCAGCCGTTTGCCGGACTGCTTCTCGGCGAGGCGTGTTTCCTCGGTCCGAAGCTTGCTTTCCAGTTCGGTGAGATTGCCGTACTTCAGTTGGGCGGCGCGATTCAAATCGTACTGGCGCTCGGCCTTTTCGATATCGATCTTCACCTGTTCAATCTGCTGGCGGAGTTCTCGTAGCTTTTGCACGCCTTCTTTCTCGGCCTGCCACTGAGCTTTGAGCGCGTCAGACTCCGACTTCAGGTCGGCAATTTCCTTTTCGATCTTCTTCAGCCGATCCTTGGAAGCGGCGTCGGACTCCTTTTTCAAAGCCTCGCGCTCGATTTCCAGCTGCATGATGCGGCGCAGGATTTCGTCCAGATCGGCCGGCATGGAATCGATCTCGGTGCGCAGCTTGGCGCCTGCTTCGTCCACCAGATCGATGGCTTTGTCGGGCAAGAAGCGATCGGTGATGTAGCGGTTGGAAAGCACCGCTGCCGCTACCAAAGCGGAGTCTTTGATTCGAACGCCATGGTGGGTTTCGTACCGCTCACGCAGTCCGCGCAGGATGGAAATGGTGTCTTCCACGCTCGGCTGATCCACAAACACGGTCTGGAAGCGGCGCTCGAGAGCGGCATCCTTTTCGATGTACTTGCGGTATTCGTCCAGCGTGGTTGCGCCGATGCAATGCAACTCGCCGCGAGCGAGCATGGGCTTGAGCAGATTGCCTGCGTCCATCGCGCCCTCGGCTTTACCCGCGCCCACCACTGTGTGCAGCTCGTCGATGAATAGAATGATCTGGCCTTCAGCGGTCTGCACTTCTTTCAAAACGGCCTTGAGGCGCTCTTCGAATTCGCCACGGAACTTAGCGCCTGCGATGAGCGCGCCCATATCGAGCGCGACCACGCGTTTATCCTTCAAGCCTTCGGGAACGTCGCCGCGCACGATGCGCTGGGCCAAACCTTCCACGATGGCGGTCTTTCCGACGCCGGGCTCGCCGATGAGCACCGGGTTGTTCTTGGTGCGGCGCGAAAGTACCTGGATAACGCGGCGGATTTCCTCGTCGCGGCCGATTACCGGATCCAGCTTGCCTTGAGAAGCGAACTGCGTGAGATCGCGGCCGTATTTTTCGAGCGCTTCATACGTCGCCTCGGGGTTTTGGGTGGTCACGCGCTGGCTGCCGCGGACCTCTTGTAGCGCCCGCATTAGGCGTTCGCGTGTGATGCCGAACTCGCGGAATAGCTTACCAGTTGCGCCCGTGTCCTCGGTGGCGGCCAGCAACACGTGCTCCACAGACACGTAGTCATCCTTCAGGCGTTTGGCGTCGTCCTCGGCCTGCGACAGCAGCTTGGTAATCCGATTGGTGACGTAAACCTGATCGGGACCGCCTGAGGAACCAGACACCTTGGGCAGGCGATCCACTTCCTGCTGAAAACGAGTCCTCAGGGCGTCCACACGGATGTCCGCCTTGTTCAGGATAGAGGGAGCCAAGCCACCCTCCTGGTCGAGGAGAGCCAGCATCAGGTGTTCAGTGTCAATCTGCTGGTTCCCGTGTTGAACGGCAATGGATTGGGCCGCTCGAACGGCCTCTTGGAGCTTTTCGGTGAATCGGTTGAAGTCCATGGGGTGACTCGTCCCTCGATAACAATCTTAGTGTATTATTATCAACTGATATAAGCATATCACCATGATGGCGGTATGGCAAGGTTCTAGTTGCAATCGCATCGCAAAAGGACCGTACATATTTATCAATCACTTAGATACTAGAGCCTGATCAGATCGGCGAAAACGAAGCCATCTCGCTCCAAGATTTCGACGACGCTCACGGCCAGAGGTTGCTCGAAACCGGGGCCATCGTAAACGAAAGAGTGGAACTCACCGTTTTCACCGCACGGGTCGATGCCCGGGGGCAGGTCGGCCAGGAATTGAGAATCGAAATCACGGCCGGCAAACTCGGCGGGGAGCACCTTGGGATCGACACAGGTGATTTTTGCTCGGAGGCCAGACGCGATCATGGTCTGGGCCAGATCGTCTGTCGGGATTTGCCAAACCGGGAACAAGGGCTCAAGGCCGGTGCCCGCCAGCTGCTTCTCGCGGTAGGCGCGAATGTCCGCAAGAAAGAGATCGCCGAAAGCCATGGCTTCGACGCCTGCGTTGATTGCGCGGGTGCACAGATCGCGCATGCGCGCCTCGTATTCCTCGTTGGAACAAGGCCAGGGAAGGGGAACGGTCCAGAGCGGAATTCCGAGCGATTCGGCTTGCGACTCCAGCAACTCGCGCCGCACGGCATGCATCGCCACGCGATCGAACTGCTGGTTGAGTGTGGTGACCAGCGCTACAACTTCAATGCTGGGGTCTTGCCGGAGGAGGTGGAGCGACCAAGCGCTGTCCTTGCCGCTGGACCAAGAAAGTGCGATTCTTCTCAAGCCGCGACGGGAACGCGTTCGCTGGTTGCAACCGTGCGGCTGAGCCAGGCGTAGAGTCCAAAGAGAACGGCGGTATAGAGGATGTCGCTAGCCAGGGTCCAGCCGAAAAATGGGATCGCCGCCGTATAGCAGCTCGCCAGGCCTGCCGCCGTCAAGGGATACGCTTTGAACCATACCCAGCTTCCGAAGTTAGTGATGAGGAAAAATTGGATGCTGTTCAGCACGGTGACCGCCGCGATGCGGGAAATGCTCTCGGTGCTGCGAAGCCGCCGCCCCAGCCACACGCTAATCAGGAAGCTGGCGTAAACGAACAGCGAGTATTTCGTATAGGGCTGGACGCCGTAGAACGAGGCCAGGATCGGATCGGTAACGGCCATGAGGGCCATCGGGACCAGGTAGGCCTGCCAGCGCGGCAATCGAGCGCCCGCGAACAGGCTGGTGGCGCCAACGGGCGCGAAATTCGGTGGATGCGGCAGCAGGCGCGCGACGGCTCCCAGTACGGTCAAGGAAAGAGCAGCGGGACGCCAGTTGGCCTTAGTCATCAACCTCGATTATAGACCCTTCCCCGACATCAGGCGTTTGCGCAGCAAGACGAATCCGATGAGTCCGGAGCCAATCAGCAGATACGTGCCGGCTTCGGGAGCCGCGGTCAGATCCGATGCGCCGAAACTGAAGTTGTCGATCAACTCATTCGATCCGCCATTCCAGGTGGTTCCAGCCAGAGTGAGCTGGAGCGAAGTGATGGGCGTGTCCGACGTGATGCCCCAGAAAGCGAGCGTGGGTTGGCTGAAAGTGGGAACAGTGTATTGGTTTCCAGCCACCGTTATGGTGTAGTTCAACGCCTGTGGACTGGTGGTGAAAAGATCCAGGCCGAGCGAGGTAATATTCGCGGGAAGAACAATGTTGACGTACGGCAGGGGCGCGCCGGAATTGGGGCGGGCAAGGTTCTGGAGCAAGGCGTCCCCGGTGCCCCAGTCGTACCAGGAGAAGGCGCTGGTGTCCACCACTTGGATGTCCGACGCACCGGTGGTGCTGTATCCGATGAAATCCACACCAGAAGCGGTTACGCCAGTGGCGCTGTAGTAGTTGGTTTGGGTTCCCGGCGGCGTCAGACCTTCGAAGGTGACGGTCTGATATCCGGCGGAAGTGGCAGCTTGCCATGTGGCCGAATTGTTATACGTGGTGATGGTGGTGGAATAGGCCGGCATGAGCGTGAGCGCAATGCCGATGGAAAGGGAAAGGATGGACGCCTGAAACTTCAGTTGCATAGTCACCCCGATTGAAACTTGAAACTGCTAAGTGGACGTGACGGGGTGTTACTCTCGCGGAATTTGATTGCGGCCGTGCGGACTACTTCTGCGATGTGGACTATTTTTGGAGAGATGCAGTCACCTTCGCGGCATACTCCTTCGCTTTCGCGAGGATCGGTGCGGCATCTAGCGTGAGGGAACGGCCCTCGCGTACGATCGGCTTCCCATCCACGGCGACATCTTCGACGTCGGAGGCCTTCAGCGCATAAACAATCTGCGAATAAACGTTGTAGAGCGGCACGGCATGCGGGCGGTCCAGCCGCAAGGTGATCAAGTCGGCACGCTTGCCGGTTTCAAGCGAGCCGATCTGCTTTTCAAGACCCGCGGCGCGCGCCCCCAGGATGGTCGCCATGGCGACGGCTTGCTCCGCGGGAAGTACAGTAGGATCGCCGGTACTGACCTTTTGCAAATCGGCCGCCAGGTTCATTTCTTCCATCAGATCGAAATCGTTGTTGCTGCCCGCGGGGCCATCGGTGCCCAGGCCAACCGGAATGCCGAGGGCGAGAAGCCGCACCACGGGCGCCACGCCGCTGGCGAGTTTCATATTGCTGGAAGGGCAATGTGCGATTCCGGTTCCGTGCGCCTTGAGGATCTTCGCGTCGATAGCGTCCAGCCAGACGCCGTGAGCGACGATAGTCCAGCCATCCAGCACACCGAGCGACTCCAGCAGCCGCGTGGGCGTCATATGGCGCGTGCGCAGGGCGTCATCGTTTTCGGTTTTCGTCTCGGAGAGATGAATCGTCAGCGGCGCGTGGTATTTGTTCGCGAGCTGGCGCGCTGCTTTGAGATCGCCGTCGTCATTGGTGTAAATGGCGTGGGGCGCGACGGCGGGGATGATGGTGGGGTCATCGTGATACTGCTGAAGAAATTTCTCGGTGAAGCGCAGCATGTCTTTGGGCGTGGCCGCGTCGGGCGATTTGAAGCGGATCATGGTCTCGCCCAGGATGCCGCGCATGCCCGCTTCCTTGGTGGCTTGGGCGGCGCGGTCCTCGAAGTAGTACATGTCGATGAACGTGGTGGTGCCGGAGAGCATCATTTCCAGGCACGCCAGGCGGGTGCCCCACAGCACGAAGTCCGGCGTCACGTTCTTGGCCTCGGCCGGAAAGATGAATTTATTGAGCCAGTCTTGCAACTTCATGTCGTCGGCGATGCCGCGGAAGAGCGACATGGCGGCGTGGGTATGCGTATTGATCAAGCCGGGCATCAAAATGGCGTCCGGGCGGTTGATATGTTGACGGGCTTGAAACTGTTTCTCGATGTCGGCCCGTTTCCCAACCCCAACAATGTTTCGGCCGCGAATGGCGACTGCGCCGTCGTCGATCAGGTCATGCCGCGCGTTCATGGTGACCACGTAGCGGGCGGTGTAGATGGAATCGGCCGGCTCGGCGGACACCCAGATGGCGGCAAGCAGAAAGCAGCTAAATAAACGATGCATCGAAGGGCCTTGGAAAAAGATCTCTCAACCGGAGCGTTTCGGTTTTGCCGTGCAGGTTGGCGAGTGTCACTTCAATGTCCCCGCAGAATTCCCACAAAATCTGACGGCACGCGCCGCAGGGGGGAGTTAACACATCGGTATCGGCTGCAACTGCGATGCGTTGAAATCTGCGAGCGCCTTCGGAAATCGCTTTGAACACGGCCACGCGCTCGGCGCATAGCGTCAAGCCGTAAGTTGCATTCTCTATATTGCAGCCACTGAACACGCGTCCGTTAGCGTCTTCCAGCGCCGCGCCTACTTGGAAGTGGGAATAAGGAGCGTGTGCGTTCTTCCTTGCTTCCATTGCTGCTTCGATCAAGTTCATAGCCGTGGTAGCAGCGCTTTCAGGAACCGGATCAACGTATCGCGCACGCGTTCTCCGGTCTCGATCACGTCTTTATGATCCAGCTTCTGCGGTAGAATCCCCGCCGCCATATTGGTTACGCAGGAAATCGCGAGCACGTGTAGCCCCAAGTAATTCGCCACGATGACTTCGGGGACGGTCGACATCCCGACCAGGTCCGCGCCGATGGCTCGAAGGTAGCGGATCTCGGCGGGCGTCTCGTAGCTCGGGCCCGTGAGAGCCGCGTATACACCTTCGTCGAGTTCAATCTTCAATTCCTTGGCCACCTGGTGCGCCTTCTGGCGATACGCCAATGAGTACGCCTCCGACATATCTGGAAAGCGCGGACCTTGGGAATCGTCGTTCGGACCGATGAGGGGATGCGAGCCTTGTAAGTTGATGTGATCGGAAATCACAACTAATGCACCTTGCCGGTATGACAGATTAATGCCCCCGGCGGCGTTGGTAAGAACAACGGAACGCACTCCCAAATGACGCAGCACACGGACCCCCATGGTTACTTGAGCGGGCGTGTAGCCTTCGTAAAGATGAGCGCGTCCGGCCATTACGGCGATATCCAGCTTGCCCAGTTTCCCAAACACCAGCTTCCCCGAATGCCCGGCCGCCGTGGATACGGGCCAGCCAGGAATGTTGGAGTAGGGAATGGAGATCGGATCGGCCAGCTCGTCTGCGAAGGCGCCCAACCCACTTCCGAGCACCACGGCCACGCGCGGCTCCCGCACAGTAACATCGCGGATGTACGCTGCTGCCTGCTCCATTTCTTAAAAAGGCTCCGGTTACAAAAGCATGCCCGCGATGCAGGCCGACATAAAATTCGCCATGGTCCCGGCGGCCACGGCCTTCAATCCCAGACGCGCCAGGTCGGATTTGCGGCTCGGCGCCAGCGCTCCGATTCCGCCGATCTGGATCGCGATGGAGCTGAGATTGGCAAAACCGCACAGCGCGTAAGTTGCAATGGTGAACGAGTGCGGATCCAGGCTCGGTTTTATCGGTCCTAGCTCCTGAAATGCAACAAATTCGTTCAGCACCAGGCGCGTGCCCAGCAGGTTCCCGATGGTCCGGCAGTCGTGAAATTTTACCCCGAGCAGCCATGCAATCGGTGAAAACACATATCCAAGAATCTGTTCGAGCGAGGTGTGGAAATAGCTGAGAACCCCGTTGCACATGGCAATCAGCGCGAGAAACGCGATCAGCATGGCCGCGATGTTGAGCGCCAGATGCAATCCGTCGCCTGCGCCGCGCGCCGCTGCATCGATGATGTTGACGCCCGGCCGTTCCACGGCTACTTTCACTCTGCCCGCAGTCACCGGCTTGCCAACCTCCGGCACCAGCAGTTTGGCCAGCATGATGGTGGCGGGAGCAGTCATGATCACCGCTGTCAGCAGATGCCGGATTTCCACGTGCGCCATTAAAACATAGGCGGCCATCGTGGCGCCGGAGACGTGGGCCATGCCGCTGACCATGATGGTGAACAGCTCAGACTCGGTGAGGCCTTCCAGAAAAGGCCGGATGGTGATGGGCGCTTCAGTCTGTCCCATGAAGATGCTGGCGGCCACGTTGGTGGCTTCGGCGCCGCT
>JBEKRO010000008.1:0-105523 GCA_049518655.1 Bryobacteraceae bacterium
AAACTAGACAAAACATGGTTATATACATTCTGGTTCAACAATTTGCAAGCCCTGCGCTCCCAAGCCGGCCTGGATTGTGTCTATGTGGCTACGGTGTGGTTGGGCTCAAAACTTGAGTAAATCACCTGCTAGGGTGGCCATCCGATGGCTAAGTCAGGGCTTTAGCCATTCGATACTAGTACAGTTTGGTACCACTGGTTCTTAAAATCGCGTTCCACTCCAACCGCTCACGTGTATACTCTGAGTCCAGGTAGCCCCAAAAAGGCCGCCCGGGTAAGCGCAGCTTACACCAATCTAGCGACGTTGAAGGTCATAATATGACGAAATTGTCTTTATCTCTTAGCGTGTTGGGCCTTTTGGGTGTTGCGAGCGCCATTCCGGCGGCCGCGGATAGTATCGACCTGAATACTGGAAATGGGACCAGCCCCTACACAATTACTTCCGATACTCTTGTCCCGAGCGAAGGCACCTCGGTGACGGTCGTCACCACCACGGCCCCTCTCTGGGTTAACGATCTATCCTCAGAATGGATTTCGCCTCAGGCGGACCAAAGCTCCGGAAACACCTCTGGCGAACAGGACCTCGGGAGCGTCACTTATGACACGACGTTTAATCTTCCGGTCGGCTTCACTAATGCCAGCTTGGATATCACCCTGGCGGCGGATGACTGGACAACGATCTCGCTGAACGGCAATCCCGTGTTTTACACGGGACCAGATACCGGAGAGTGGAAGTTCGATACGATTCTTCCCGATTCTCCCAGCGTGGACAGCGAGTTAGTATCTGGACCCAATACTCTCGAGTTCATCGTGTACAACACCGGCGGCGGCTCGGACGCGGGTGGTGGTCCCACTGGTCTAGACGCTCAGGTCAGCGTCAATTACTCCACTTCAGCCGTTCCCGAACCCTCTACCACCTTGCCGTTAGGGCTTGCGGTCTTGTTGGGCGGGTGGGCGTTGCAGCGTCGTCGGGCTGTTGCCTGAAGGCCCACTGCGACCGAGCGGATGCAACAAGTTGCGTCTGGTACCAGTACAAATTAGTGGCTTGGATTACACACGAAGGGGTCTGAAACGAAGGGCCCCGATGTATACTACGTGCGGCTAGGTAGCAAGAATGGGAATGCGGATTCCATTATTTCGTCGGGCGCGCCATCAATCGGTTGCGGTGCCGCCCGAATTTGCTCAAGAGCAAGCCAGCAAGCTCGTGCACCGGCTATTTACGCCCACCGGACAAGCTGCACCGGCTTCGGTGCTGTTCTGCGGCATCGAGCGCGGCTCTGGCTGCACCACGGTCTGTGGGCGGACGGCGGAGATTCTGGCGTCGCAGGTACCCGGCACGGTGTGCGTGGTGGACGCCAACTTGGAAGCACCCTCCTTGCACCGGTATTTTCAATTGGAGAATCGTGAAGGATTTTCAGATGCTCTGGTTAAGTCCAGCTCCATGCAAGGATTCGCGCAGCAAATCCAGAAGCGTAACTTGTGGGTCGTCACCTGTGGCACCGCGCTCGATGTGTCGTTGGCAGCTTGTTCAGAGCGGCTAAATTCCCAGATACTCACACTGCGAACTGTTTTTGACTACGTCCTGATAGATGTTGCTCCGGCCAACCTCTGTTCGGACGCGATCATGCTCGGCAAGTTGGTGGAAGGCGCCGTGCTTGTAATCCAATCGAAATCCGCAACCCGGGAGGCAGCGCGCCAGGCCAAGGAGATTCTAAAAACGGCCAACGTTCGGATATTAGGCGCTGTGCTGAACAAGTGGACCTCTCCAGTTCCAGTGAAAAGCGCTGTGGCCAATGCACCCGCGCAAAGAGCACATCCGGTTGCGAAGCAAGCTCCACGCAAGCAGGATCCACCCAAAGTTAGTGGCCGTGCTGCTGTCCGGCCTGCGCCCATAGCAAGGAAAGCACCCCCGACGAACGCGCTCGCAAAAGCGTCGAAATTAGATATTCCAGCAAAACGTGCGAAACGGCGCGGATGGGCCAGGTTTCTTCGGCCCGTTGCTGCTCGCAGCGTCGAGCCCGGACGTTCGCCCATCAAGGAATCGGCGCGCGAAGCATCCGCAAAACAGGTCTCGAAGGGTGGCATCGGAAGGCAATCCCCTGCACAAGGCGCATGGAAGAAGCCCGCACCACTTCCGATGAAGGGAATGATCGGCGGCGCAACAACCGCTTCGCTCCCGGAAACCATCGCTTCGCTTCCCAACAGCGGTTCGTTGCAGGAACCACCGCCGAATCGAGCAGCGAGCAACGAACCTTCTCAGCCGGTCACAAGCGCTGTCGCTGATAATCAGTCCCTTGGAACGGCGCCAGCCCAGAAACCCGCAACAGAGAACCTAGCGCCAGCCGCAACGGAAAACGCCACCGAGGACAAGGTGACACTACCGCTCCAGCGGAACTCCCCGACACGGCAAACTCCAGCTTGGCGTTCGAGACTTGTCGCAGCCGCCATCGGGACAATTGCCGCCGGCGCGACGCTGTGGTTTATGGATGGTCCAAGGGTAGTCATCCATCGGCCGCTGCAGGTGAGCGAAACGCTTCCGGTGGAAATCTCCAATCCGCTGGGCCTGCAAGTGGACCGCAACGGCGGGATGCTAGATATACTTTGGGATCGCACGTCGGCTACGGCGGAGAACTCCAACGGCGGCGTGGTGACGATTCATGATGGCGACCGGGTTAAACGAGTCCGCCTGGATCCCGGCGAAATCCGAACTGGGCACATCTACTACAGACCACGCAGCGCCGCTCTCGACATCCGTCTGGAAGTGGCAGTGGAAGACGGCGGCACGGCCAGTGAATCCGTGCTGGTGGTAAGCGCACCCACGGCCGGTCTTCGAAGCTTTAATTAGGCCCGACCTCGTGCACCCGGGAGGCGGCGATGCTTTGCAAAAACTCTGCAATTTGCGGATCCTTTCCGCCATCTAGATCGCGGGCGCGTACCGCCTCAACCAGCGCTTCGGTCCGCCGGCCTGAAATCAAGAGCATTTGCGCGAGCGCCCAGTGGGGTTTGAACCAGTTCGGAGCGGCTTCCACGGAACGGCGTAAGCATGCTTCCACCCGAGCGGAGTCATTCTGGGTAGCGTAAAAACCCGCCAGGTTGTACCAGGCATTCTGTTGCTCTTCCGAAGTTTCCGCCGCACGGTACGCGATACCGAAGGCCTGTTGCGACTGAAAGGCGGTTCGCGCGGCCGCGGCCAGGGCGCGGGAGAAATAGAGATCGTCACTAGAGCCGGCTGGACGCCATCGTTCCGACTGTGCGAAAGCTGTTATCGAGTCGTCGGTACGTCCTGCATCCAAATCGCGCTTCGCTCTCCGCAGGGCCAGGTCGGCCGTGGTCAGCCGGATGGTGAGGTAGAGGAACATCGCCGCTGCCATGAGACCCAGCGTGAACGCGGGAACGCGCAGCCCAAGCGAGGGTCGCGGCCCGGTCGACTTGGTTTGTGGAATTGCGAGCCCCACCAGTATCGCCACCGTCGAGTAAAAGAAAAGCGCGCCCGGTAAAGTAAAGCACACAAAAAGACCGGCGGTTATCCCCGCTACCAGCGCGGATACCAGGTACAGCGCGGCCCGTTGCCCTTGAGCGATCGCGCGTCGAGCGGCGAAACCCGCCAGCATGGCGAATCCAGCGAGTATACCCAAACCCGGCATTCCTTCAGACACCAATGCGTCGAGAAAGATGTTGTGCGGCGACTCATGATAGAAGTCCGGATATGCTTGCGACAGTTCCACGGACTGATACCGAGGGAATTCCAGCCCGAAGGTCTCGGGTCCAAATCCAAGGAGCAACCGCTCGCGCGCCATGCCCAACGAGTCGCGCCAGAGCCAGAGTCTCGCTCCTCCACGCAGGTCTTCCAGCTCCCATTGCCCGCGTGCGCGAAGCTTCAACCCGGCCGCTGAGAAGTAGAACGCGAGGCTCGCGGCACAAACTAAGGCCGCGACCATCGAGTGCTTTCGTGTAAGCCGAGGCCGGCGCCAAATCCAAAGCGATACTGCACCAGCGGCAAGCCCTAGTAGCGCGCCGCGCGTTCCACTGAGCACGATAGCGGCAGATCCGGCAATGGCGGCGACTGCTCCAAGAGCTTTCCATTTTGGTTTTGACTCTGTTGCCACTAAGGCAACGCCAAAGAAAACCACATAGAGCAAATATCCGGCGAAATAATCGGCGTGTCCTAGAGTCGACGGCGGTCGAACGATGGCCAGTGCTCCTTCGCCAACGTGATAGGTTGCCGTTGGCAGGAACGGATCGACGCTAAAATACTGGAAAATCCCGTAGAGCGCGGCAGCCGTGCCTGCGGCGGTTGCGAAACGAAGCAAAATGCGCGGTCCAGATTCCAGGCAAGCAGCGGCTATGAGAAATGCAAGCGCAATTATGGCGCATTGCGACACGAAGCCCAGCCGCCGCCAGTTGCCTCCGTTCCACGAAAGTGCCAGGTGGCTGGAGAAGAAAGTGGAGATCACAAGCGATGCGATCTGCACCGCTGCCAGGAGACAGAACCAGCGGCCCAACGGGTTCGCCCAGAGCCGTCTCGGCTGGGAAAGCGTCGAATCCTGCAGAAACACCACAAGACCAATCGCGGCCCCGAGCAGCGCAATGTCAACCTTTGGAGTGACGTCGTAATAGAAGAAAAAGGGCGGCAGGATGAGCAACGGCGTGAGAGCCAACACGGCCGCGCTGGTGAGTTGCACCCTCAATGTCAGCCCTTCCAATTCAACGAGCAAACGCAACGCCGGCAGACAGCATTGGTCGAGACATCGAGATTCAGGCGAAAACGGATTGCCTCGGGCGCGTTCAGTACTTCCACAAGCGATGCGCCGTTGGCAACCGTACCGATGGGACGATGGAAGAAGCAGGGCCGTACAAGACCATCGCTTTCGAGAACCGCCGAAACCCAGGGCGCGTTGCAGCGCGGAGCAACCGGGAGGCGGAAATCGAGATGGGCCCGAAAGTGATTGACTATGCGCCGCAGTTTTTGAGGAGACTCGACGACGAAACTGCCGCACTCCCCGGCATCGATCAGCGATTCGACCTCCCCTTCGAGGACGGAAATCTGGCCGGCTGAAAGCGCTACCTGGTTCTGACGTTGTGAGCTCCAAACGTTGAGCCGGTTGAAAGCCTCCGACGATACGTCGGCCGCGAGAAACGAGAGAGATTTCAATCCCAGACCGCGAGCGGCTTCTACAGTGGCGCGCAACAGGGCGCAGTTACCACTTTGAACGGTAGAGCGGGCCGACACCGCGAACTCCGGATTCCGCTTATGCAGAGCGGCAACGCCAATAGCCAAAAGATCAAAGGCTCCTGGCACACGCCGAATTGCATCGTGGGCCTCCCTTGGACCATCCAGCGATACGATCACGTCGTCGAAGGACTCGACGATCTGGCTCGCATGCCGCTCGATCAGAAGTCCTGTGCTGAGGAGCGTGGTGCGAATCTTCCGCTCTCGTAGAAACCGGCATAATCGAAAGAGGTGGGAATGCATGAGCGGTTCTCCGCCTGAGAAAACCACCCACTCGACGCGCAAGCGGGCTATGTCTTCGCCATGCCGCTCCAATTCAGCGATGCTGATTTCCTGCGTCGAATCCGTTTTCCAGATGTCGCACATCACGCAGCGGCAGTTGCAGCGGTTATGCGGACAGAGAATCAAGACCGGCAATGAATCGATTACCGGATTCATGCTCGCACCCGTCTTCCCGCAAGTTCGAACTTAGGTCCCAAGACGCCTTCCGTTGCGGCACGGAGGGAAGAGACATTCGCGTTTACAAGCCAGGCGCCGCGGCCTTCCAGTTCAATCTTTTGTAAGTGGCGCGTGAGAACGGAATCGATCCGCGCGGCAAGGTCGATCGAGACCAATTGGATTCTGCCTCCGAGAATGACCAAAGCGGGGCGAAGTTCCTGCAGTGCTTCGGCGGGGTTCTGGCCGGAATCGCGCACGGCCAGCAAGTCGGCAATGCCACCCTCGCGAATTTCGCCTTCGCCTCGATTCAGATGGAGCGTGCGTGCGGCCTGAGCGGTCACCATGGGGTAGAGGTCGGTCGTAGTCAAGCAACCGGCGTTGCGCGCCACTTTGAGTTCGCAGGCCAGATCACCTTGACCAGTGAGAGCGGAATCCGTTCCCAGGCAGATGGGCAAGCCGGAGCGCAATACTTCCGGCCGCAGAGTTTGAGACAACGTGAAGAAATTCGAACTGGGGCACCAAACCAGCGAGACGTGACGCCGCAGTAGGATTTCGAGCGACTGGCAATCGATCCCTACGCCGTGGATGAGAACCGTGCGGGAGCTCAAAATTCCGGCGCGCTCCAGTTCGTGGATCTCGGCCGCTGCGTTCGCATCCGTTCCTTCAGCGGCGTGAAGCAGGAAAGGCCAACGCTTGGAAACTGCTCGATAGCGGCCTGCCAGATCGGAGGAAAAGCCGAGCGAATGAGCCCATCCAAATCGCTTGACTACGCGCACGGGGAAGCTGCTCTCAAAGACTTCGGCATCGTACGGGTTGTGATGCGCGACAGTGGTAACTCCGCTCAACAGGTTTTTCAATCCGCCCCAAGCCAGGCGCACCGCCTTGGGAACTGCCAAGTGCTCTTTCACGGGCGAACGATCTGGATGATAAATGTCCTCAGCCCAGGCTTTGGCATTTGGATACGGACCGTGGCCGAGACGGGGGAACAGATTGAATTCCAGATGGTCGTGACAGTTGATTAGTCCGGGAAGGATCAGATGGCCATCGAGATTCAATTCGGCCCCGGTATTGCTGCAGCTTCCCCACCGCTGAACGCGGCCGCGCCGGATTTCGAGATCGATGCGCTCGGCGGACGTGGCGTCGAGTGCGACTCTTGCGCCTGTCAATTTCATGATTTGGTCCAAGACATGGCGAGTAGCGCCGGAATGCGGCTCAGTTCCGAAAACAACGAAGCCCTGCCAGCTTGGAGGAAGATCGCTCGTTCCGGTTCGCCAAAACAAGCTTCGAGACGCCAATCGAGGGTTAGGCCGGACGATTCGCCCGCCGCCTCCCAAGTTTCAGTCGGATGATGATGATGATCGATCTCATAAACCTGGCCATCCGACCGGAAGGACCGTGTCCATCCGGAGGCTAATGCGTCCGGATGCAGGTCGGTAACCACGACGCGACCGCCTTTCCGCGAAGCTCTGGCCATTTCGGCCATCGCCTGCTGAGGCGACGGCAGATAGCCCAGCGCAAAGGAACAGAGGGTGAGATCGGCTGCGCCATCGGCAACCGGAATGCGGCAGGCGTCGGCAAGGCTGAGACAACCGGAAAGACCTGGCTTCCGTGAAGCTTCCAGCAGCATCTCCGGGCAAAAATCCACACCAAAGACGCGCGATCCCGCCCTTTGTGCCAATAGCATCCAGCGCCCGGTGCCGCATGCAATGTCAAGAAAGCGGGACACCCTCAGTGGACTCAACCGCTCCAGTAACAACCGGGTCTCGAGCGCAAGTAATGGATTCGGACCAACGTCGTAGCTCGCGGCCCAATTCCGGTGGCCCTCGATAGCGGTTACGCGCACTCAGAGGCTCTCCAAACGGGGCTTCCGCAAGGACACCAGGCGTTGCGCCCATTGCAACTCCAATGGAAATTTGTAGACGCCCAAGGCGTAGCGCCACAGACTGAGGGATCGGAGCATGTTGCGTCCCCACCGAGGCAAATGAATGTCTTGGATAGTCGGCCAGCGCGAGTTGACGACGAGCTCGAAATTATCGATCTGCTCTTTGACAGCCTGCGGCAGCCAGGGGAGGTGCGGATCGTGCCGCACGGTGAAGTTGTACCATCGCTCGCTAGCCCATTCTTCGGGCGTCCTTGGGAATTCGATCTTGCCTTCCACGGCCCCGTACATGCCGTCGGGATGCGGAGTGGGAATGTAGTGCTGAACGATGATCTCGGCATCGGGATTCAGTTTCTTGATGCGGCGGATGAATTGAATGGTGTCCCGGGTATCGCCCGCCGGGTCCGCTGGGTTCCCGAATACGAAAGAGAATTCCGGGACGATGCCGAACTGGCGTATGCGCGCGGCAAGTTCCAGGGTCTGCGAACTGGTGATGCGCTTGTTCATCTCGGCAAGCACTTTATTGGAGCCGGATTCCGCGCCGAAGAAAATCATGGTGGCGCCCGAGCGGCGAAGCGCGCGAATGGTTTGGTCCGAATAGCGCAGCACGGCGTCTACGCGGCCCTCAGCCCACCAGCGCAGGCCCAAGGGCGTGAGACGCTCGGCCTGTTCGCGTGCGTGACTCTCGTTCAGGAAGAAATTATTGTCGTAAAACTGAACGGAGTCGATGTTGTATTCGCGCTGCAAGTGCGTGAGGATGGCCGCGGTGCGCTCAGGACCTTCCATTTTCTGCCGGCCCTCGTGAACCGGAACTACTCCACAAAACTTGCAACGGAACGGACAACCGATACTCGCGTGATGGACGGCGGTGCGGCGACCGAGAAAAGTGGAAAGGATATATTTCTCGGGATTGGCTAGCCGATGATAGGGCGGCCAGGGAAAATCGTCGGGCGAACGCATGGGCCGCTCGGCATTGTGCACGCGGAGACCAAAATCGTCCCTATACGAAAGGCCGCGAATGCCACCGAACTTCCGAGGCCCGCGTAACGCCGCGAGCAATTCCAGGAACGTGTCTTCTCCCTGCCCTCGAATGGCGAAATCGACGTAGGGCGCGTTGAGCGTAGCATCTGCGTAAAGGGATGGAAAATAGCCACCCCATACCACCGGCACCCTGGGATACTTCCGGCGAAACTCGCGGCACAAAGGAACGGCAGCGGCCATTTGCGGACCGGGCATCACGGACACCGCGAGCATCTCCGCGCCGGTTTCGCGCATGATGCCATCCAGCGTCCGATCGGGCTGTGGATCGACATTGCCATCCACGATGACGTACTCTTCCTTCGCTTCGAGAATCGCCGCAATCGCCAATGCGGCCAGAGGGAAGCGGCGGTTCTTTGGCCTGGTGGCGCGGGGATGGAGGATAATGATCATGCGTCAAATAAACTCTCTGGCAAACACTCCGTCCAGAATCCAGAAACGCGAGGGCGGACGGCGACCCAGCAGGCGCGCCTTCCAGGGACGCCACCACCACTCCCATCCGTACCAGGGACGGTGCACGTTCCATTGAATCTGCAATTGCGTTGCTAGCGCGGCGATGGTGGGTTCGTCGAAGAATTCAAGACTGGGCACGGCATCCGAGCGGAAGCCATAGCGGCGTTCAAATTCGTCGTGACGTTCGGCGCGCATTCTCTCGCCATGTTCGCGACGCCGGTAGACGGGCGAGTCGATGATTACAAAATGTCCGCCGGGGCGAAGGCAACGCCGCACTTCGTTCAGGGTTCGCCGGTAGTCCGTCGAGTAATGAATAGAAGCGTTGAAAACTGCAAGATCGAAACTCGAGGAGCGTAAAGGCAGCTGGTCGAACTCCGCTTCCAGAAGCGGGAACCGTTGGCCGTAGTGACGCGCGGCCCCCAACCCATCCCTGGCGTCGGTAAAGATATCGAGCGCCACCGGCCGGTGCTCTCTGAGAGAAAGCCGATAGGACATCCAGCAATTCCCTGCCCCGAGGTCCAGGACGTCAAGTGACCGGCCCATCCTCCGCTCGACTTGAGACAGTATTTGGCGCTCGAAATAGCGATAGCTCTTACCGCGAATCGCCCACTGCGCCGAATTCGTTCCGCTCAAATCCTGGTAGGGAAGCGCGCGATAATATGCCGACTCTCCGGAGCCGCGGCCTTCAGCGCTGCGGATGGTGCGGTAATCTTCGAGAAACCTTTGTCTCGCGCTTGTGGGCGTCATGACGAATTCCGGACGAAAACGAACAACCGGTGGTCCGCCAAGCCGCGCAGCAAAGGCCAATCTGCGATGCGCCGATCCAAAGCGTCCAGCTTTTGGAGAAACCCGGCGGATAATCCGGTGACGTACGAAGGCGGCACACACAAGCCGATGCCGCACCAACTCACGAGCGTGAACGTAGGGCGGAGCGCAGCTGCCAAACGTTCTTTAGAAGGATAAAAGACGCGAATACCCAACGATGACAGGACCTTCTTGCGCCAGCGGCGAAAAGCTTTGGAAGGCTGCCGATGCAGCAGGAACCAAACTGTCTCCCATGCGCAGAACCGTCCGATGACGCAGATCGCCATATGGCCCCCGGGACGAACCACCCGGGCGAGCGGCTCGCGAAGGGACTTGAGGTCTTCCACGCAATTGAGTGCGCCGAAATTCGAAAGGACCGCATCAAAGGTTTCGCCCAACAGGCCGCAGTTTTCGATCGAAAGAATCTCGGCGTCCACGCCGCGATCGCAGGCGATCCTGACCATCTGCGCCGATGCGTCGATCGCGCGGACCCGCAGTCCCGCGCGCATCACACGTAGCGCATCTTCTCCTGTACCGCAGCCGAGGTCGAGTGCCGATTGGCCAGGTTCAAAAAGATCGCCAATGTGCCGCCAGACAGCTTCGCGCTGCAGACGGCCAACGGCGGAGCACGTCCATAGCCGGTCGTACTCGGATGCGATTTGATCGAAAGCGGCAGTCACGCCTCCACCTCATGACAGGTGGTGCGCAGCGCTTGGCGCGCGGCTAGGATTTTACCGGCATCCGGGACGGCGGCCATCTCATTCTTTAACAGTTCGTCCGCGTGGCGATAAAACTTTTCGGAATGCCGGCCTCGAATGCGAATCTCGCGGTCCGTGCTTACTTCCCACGGGCGGATGCTCACCAGGCGGGAAGCCACCTTGTCGAAATACGGCGTCCCTTTGATGGGATAAGAAACGGTGGTGAAGAACACGTCGGGCCGGCATTGTTTGACGTGATCGACAGTGGCTTCAATGTCGGCGATCTCTTCGCCTTCATAGCCCCACATGAGGAACATGCCGGTCTGAATGCCATTTTGCTTGCAGAGCGAAACGGCGTCGCGCACTTGCTCCACCTTCACGCCGCGCTGCATGGCGTCCAGAATGCGCTGCGATCCGCTCTCCGATCCAATCCAAACGCGAAAGCACCCCAGGCCGGCCAGCGTTTCAGCGATGCGCGGGTTTAGACGGTCGGCGCGCGTGATGCATTCGAACGGAATCTTCAGATCGCGCCGCTTCATCTCCGCGGCATATTCGAGAATCCAGCCGTGATGAATGGTGAAGACGTCATCGGCGAGCCAGAGCATATCGGGCTGGTAGCGCTGTTCGATCCACGCGACTTCATCGACCACAGATTGTGGCGAGCGGCGGCGGTGCGTCTTTCCATAGACGGAGTGGCTGCACCAGTTGCAATGGTAAGGGCAGCCTCGTGCGGTGATCACAGAGACAGAGCCGGTGCCATGGTGCACCCGCCACACCTTGAGGTAGCGCGGAATGTCGACGCGTTGACGGTCGGGCCACGGCTGGGCATCGAGATCGGGAATGAGTTGCGCGGGACCGGTTCGGAACACCGAGCCGTCGGGCCTGCGAAAAACAATTCCGGGAATGGACGGCCATTCCGCCGGATCCATGCGCGACGTCAGTAGACGTTCAAGCGCGTACTCGCCCTCGCCAGTGACAATGACATCGGCTCCAGCTCCAAGATACTCGCCGGCATAGTTCGCAGGCTCCGGACCACCGAGGATCACCTTCCAACCGCCTGCGCGAGCGCGTGCGGCGATGCCCAGCACGTTGCAGCGCGTCATCAGATTGCCGTAGATTCCAATTGCCGCTGGCGGACCAGCGTCCAAAATATCGAACAGTTCCTCGCGCGAACCAAAAGTGGAGTCGTAAATGTCGACATCGAATCCCTTGCCGCGAAGGTAAGAGGAGAGATACAGAATGCCCAGCGGCGCGTAGGGCTTCATGATCTGGCGTTCTTTGGGATCTTCGCTCAGAAAATACGCGTGCGTGAGCAAGAGCCTCATGCCGCGGGCTCCGGGGATTCGCGCAACACGTGGAAGTGAGTTCTATTCGGCGAAGACAGGCGCACGGAAGCGCGCTCCAGTTCCCGCACACGCTCCCAAGCAGCGGACTCGCCGTGGAAGCCCCTGCGCACTTCGGCGTGCAGTGCGTCGGCAAGCGCCTGGTAAAATTCGCTTGAGTATTCGCCTCGAAACATCATGGCTAGATCCGCGCTGTCGGACCAGTTCGATTTCTGTCCGAGTTGCGCGCTGACCCGTTCGTAGAATCGTGTTCCCGGAAGGGGATAGGATACAGAGACTCCAATGTCGTCGGGCTGGGTCTCACGGACCATGCGAATGGTCTCTTCAATTTCTTTCCACGTTTCGCCCGGATAACCGAATTGCAGAAAGAAACAGGCACGGATGCCGTGGCGGCGTAGGTTCTCACGAGCGCGGTAGATGTCTCTTACGCGCGCACCCTTGTCCATCGCATCCAGAATGCGCTCGGAGCCGGACTCCGCACCCATCCACACTTCCGCGCATCCGGCGCGACGCAAAGCTTCCACTGTATTGCGCGTCATCAGATCGCAGCGGGACTGCATCTTGAACGGTACGCTGGCACCTAGATTTTCCACCGCATCGGCGAAAGCAAAGGTCCACTTCGGCGAAAGAGCGAAGATATCGTCAGCGAACCAGATATGGTCTGGCCGAAATCCGGCCTTCAGGTGAAGCATCTCAGCGGCCACGGACCACGGCGGGCGAGCATGGTAGCTGTTACCGTAGATCGGCTTGGCGCACCAGTTACATCGATAGGGGCATCCACGGCTGGAAACCATGTTCAGCGAGAAATACCCGTGCGCTCCCCGCCAGGCTTGCCGGTATTGATGCATGTCGACCAGATCCCAGGCGGGCAGCGGAAGCATCTCCAAATCGGCACGAAGCTCCCGTGGTGCGTTACGCTGCAAGGACCAACCATCCCGATACACGAGCCCGCGAATGGAAGCGCGCGGCCGGCCCTCGGCCAGTTCCACCAGCGTCGTTTCCACTTCCCCGATCAAGACGGAATTGAATCCTGCGTCCAGATATTCCATCACGTGGTCCGACGCATCCGAACCGTGAGCGGCTATGGCTACACTCCTCGCCCCTGCCGCCGCCGCCATCGAGAACGCCAGTTCGCGGTTGCGTCCCAGGCACATCTTGGAAAGAAAGTTGAAATCGTCTTCGCATACAATCGCAAGCCGAGGCCGATGGGCGTCCAGCGCCGCGGCAAAACCGTCGGCAGGAGCATGGAACGTGGTGTCAAACAATGCGACGCTGAAACCACGCTCCCGCAATGCGGCCGCGGCCAACAAAGTCTGCAGCGGCGGGTAGGGCTGCATCTTTTTCACCTGTTTGCGGTCGGAGTACAGGTGATTGCTGTGGGTTAATAAGACGTCAGCCATAGAGATTCACCGCGCTTTAGCGAGATCGTGGCTCAGAGATTGTCCAGTAAGAAGGGAGCGCCTGACCACCAACCATTGCTTCGCCATCGAGAGCCAGAGTTCCAGTGGCCAGCCGAAGGAATAATTCCGAATGCGCCAGTGCAGCGGCCTTCTGGCGGCTTGCAGAATCGATTGCACCGATCCCGATTTCGATCGGCGGCGCGTCTTGTTGATTTGATTGTCGAGAAGGAAATAGGAAATTCCGCGCTGTAAGCGGGCGTAGGATTCGTTTTGTAACCAAGGCAGATTGTTGGTTCCCAGGTCGATGCAGGCCCATTCCGCGAGCGACTGCGGCTCTCTCAGACCCATGGCCCGTAGTTGCGGCCAAATAGGAATGCCAGGATAAGGCGTGAAGACGTTCGGTGAAAAACTGACGTTGTCGAAACGCTCGGCGATCTCGCCCATCACTTTCAGAGTTTCGCGGCGATGGCGATCCTCTTCGCCCGGATATCCGAAGATCAGGTTATACGTCACGCGAATTCCGGCGCGCTTACACTTGCGGGCGGCTTCAAACATGTCCGGAATGTGCTGATGCGCCTTGTTCATGTGACGCAGGACATCCGGTGACGCAGACTCGGTGCCGAATCCTATGTGACTTACTCCGCTCGCCGCCAGTGTTTGCACGTCTTTGTCCGCCATGCGGCAAAGTAAGTCCGTGGACGCCTGGAAACTCCAACGAAAGCGAACTCCCGAATTGAGAATGCCGTTGGCAATGGCGAGAGCGCGGCGCACGTCCACGAGAAAGTTGGAATCTAGCAAAGCGACTTCCGTCAAACGGTGCTCCCGCACCAGAGTTACTAACTCGTCTACTACTTGCCCGGTGTCCTGAGGATTGAAGCGCCGGTTGTAGAAGACCATATCCGTGCAGTAATTACACGCATAGGGGCAGCCGACACTGGTGGCGTAGGGCAATTTGCGTTCACCGCTGACGCGTTCGTACGCATCGAAATCGATCAGGTCGTAAGCCGGCGCGGGCAACGAAGCTAAAGGAGCGGCGGGCCGGTCTGTATTCTGAACAATTCGACCGTCGCGTTTAAACCAGCAGCCTTGGACCAGGTCCAACGAGTTGCCCGATTCAAGCCTTTGCAGAATTTCGACCAGCGTCTTTTCTCCCTGATGGCGAACTACGATGTCGACGAAATCCTCACTGAGAGTCTGTCCGCTTTCCAGGCTAGGATGCCAGCCTCCGAAAACGATGGGAAGGTCTGGCCGCAGTCTTCGCACCAGGCGGCTCATCTCGATGGCGTCAAGAATCATCGGACCGGTGAGGAGCGAGACTCCGAAGCAGAGAGCGCCATCGATTTCGCGAGCCACAGTCTCAGGAAAATTCCGATCCAGCGCTCCGTCGATTAAGCACGGGATATGGCCGGCTTCTCGAAGCGATCCGGCCAGGCTGAGTAAGCTGAGAGGCGGCCCCAGCACCCTGCCCGAGTAAGGCGGCAGGAAAAGCACCACCTTTCGCGAGTTCGTGCTTAACACGTCACCACCTCCGCCTCAAGCATCTGCGCATCCACCTTCGGCTTGGGCGGCGCGAACAACTTATTCGCCGCGTTCTTGAGCCCGAGCTCGAAGGGAAAGGCGTAAAAGTCATGGTCCAGACGCCAGCGCGCTGGAAAACTGATCATGCGGTGTACCAACCGATTCACCCGGCTCTTGCGTTGGACGCCGATGGGTTTGCGATTGAAGGCCACGCGCATATACTCACGCATGGTCTGCACTTCTTCGTGTTTCTTCCCTTTGAGCCAAGGCAGGACGGTGTAGCGCGGGAAGAAATCCACCCAGCCTTCGAGCGTTTGCGGAACCTCGATGCCCAACTCAAAGGCGCGTTGCATGACGGGGGCGCCCGGATAGGGTGTGAAGATATTGGTCCAGAACTCCGCACCCGGATACTTGCGGCAAATGTCCATCACCAACCGAATCGATTCGCGGCGCTCCGCCCTGCCTTCACCGGGAAATCCAAAGATGATGTTGAAAGAGGGACGAATTCCTGCTTGCGTTAGTTTGTCGGCCGCGGTGTAAATAGTTTCCAACTTCTGAAAATCCTTGTTCATGAGATGCAGAACCTTGGGCGAGCCGCTATCCGCACCCTGGGCAACCTGTGAGAGACCGGCGCGGCGCAGCAGCTTCAACTCTTCCACCGTGAAGCGATTGACCAGGTTTGTCGACCCCTGAATGCTCCAGTCGAACTGCACGCCGCGGCGGACCAGCCCCTCCGCGATGCCGATGGCACGTTCGCGGTCCACCAGGAAGTTGTCGTCCACAACCCACAGCAGCTGGAGATTGTAACGGGAAACCAAGTCAGTGGTTTCTTCCACCACCTGATCGGTGTCCAGCGCGTTCCATTTGCGCCCGTAAACGCTATTATTGGTGCAATAAGCGCAATCGTAGGGACAGGCCAGGCTGGAAGTGTACATGGCCCAGCGGCGTCCACACACTCGTTCATAGGCGTCGAAATCCGCCAAATGATAGGCTTTGGGCGGCAGCTCCCGAATGGGCTTGAGCGCGCGCGGCGAATTAAATACGATCCGGCCGCTTTCTTTGTATCCGACGCCGGCGATGCCTTCCATGGATTCGCCTGCTTCGATTCGCTGGACTACTTCCAGGAAGGCTTCTTCTCCCTGCCCTTGGACGACGATGTCGATATATTCGGCCGCGAGTGTCTGGTGCGGCAACAGCGATGGATGCCAACCGCCCAATACAACAGGTTTGTCCGGATAGAGCTGCTTAGCGGTGCGGGCAATTTGCACCGTTTCCTTGATCATCGGGCCTGTTACAAGAGAGACCGCCAGGCACAGCGCATCTTTGAGTTCTTCCAGCACCCGCTTCTGGAAATTGGGCGTAATGGTGGAATCGACGATTTTGACTTGATATCCCGCACGCAACAGCGGTGTGGAGACGGCCAGTATACCCAAAGGCGCCGTCGCCTCCTGACTGGAGAACGCTGGGAAGAAGAAGACTACTTTCTTAGCGGCCATAGAACCGATCACAGGACAAACTATCCCAAGTATGAAACTGAGAGAGTCTGCAAATGATCTTGGCCTGTAAAATCTATGTAAAAACCCGGAACTTCATTCGTTGCGGAATCGGTAAAGATCGCGCGTGTTCACCTCCAAGCCCATTTGCTTCAAGTACGTAAACAACTGGTGCTTGTGGTTGATCAGGTGCTCCAGATTGCCCAGGAACAGTGTCAGGACGGTCTCGCCCCGCTCTACAAAGGCCGTGGGAACAGTCCTGCCTAGACTGGCGTCTTCGAGCAAGCCGAAACCTTCGTCGATTCGCGCGCTATAGAGGCCAATCCGGCGAATCGCCTCGTCAGGCGAACAAGCGTAGTTCACCGGCAGGTTGCGGAGCGCGGAGAGATGCGCGAGGCGCTCGGGCTCTGCTGCAACCAGAACAGCACAGAACCCTGCGAGGCAGTCCAGCAGATGGCCGAGAAGCATTTCAACAGGCCATGCACCCGGGATCTCAGGGCTCCAATTCAGCCGGTCGATTGGCAGAAGTTTAATGAGATGAACCGTCCTATCGATCTGTTCCTGAATCTTTGAAAGAAGCGAGACACACAAGGGCCTCTTTGAGTCCATCAGGGTGAACTACTTCAGATCGTTGGTCTTGACCAGCGCTTCTTCCGCTTCGCGGCGTTCGGCGGGCTTGGAGGACGACTGCAGATTGCTAATCGAGATTAACGGCTGCGGGTGATCGGGCCGGCTGTCGCGGTTCAGGAAAAGATTGATGAATGAACTGGTCCCTTGCAGCGCCCGATTACGCGGCGGAATATAAACTTTCAGTTCCTCCACGCGATTTGCGGCCTGTGCCGTCTCATAGACCTTCACCCAGATGCAGGCCATCTCCGGCACCACTTCGCATTGTCCGTTGAACGTGCCACCACAGGGGCCGTTGCGCATATTCTTGGGACACGTCATGGGGCAAACGTATTCCATCTCGCCCAAAACGCAATTCCCGCAGGCCTGGCATCCGAACAGCGGTTTCTTGATGGCGAGCTCGACTTTCTCCAAAGCCTCGGCCATGGCCGGTCTGCGGTCAATCCACCGCATAATGGCCGCCAGAAACCTGCGCAGTGCGTTGTTTTCGTGTTTCACCGGGAACAGACGCGCCATAGTGTCCGCCACGCGCGCGAACATTGGCTTCGGCTTCGGCGCATGCTTCGGCGATTCATAGAAATAGAAGCCGCCCTTTTCGCCGTAGCTGATCTCTTCGGCCAGTTCCTCCCATTGCGGAGCCAGCTCTTCCGATCGCCGGATGATCCAGCGAATATGATCGGCGTTGTGAGTGCCGCCGATGTAAGCGCCCGCATAGCCCAGGCCTCGCACGATCGCCGCCATCTTCGCGGCTCGTTCCAGCCGGGCCGCCAAACCTTTGTCTTCGGCTTTCGCTTCTGCTTGGATCTTTTCGAGCAATTCTGGCGAAACCCAGCATCCGGGAGGCTCACCCTTCGACATGCGCTCGGCCGCCTTGGGAGGAAGCACATACACATTCCCGAAGATCGGCGTCTTCAAACCGCGCTCGTCCAGGTAACGCTTCAGCTCGCGGATTTTGCGCGAGTCAAAGCCGAGCTGCGTGATGGCGAAGTCGGCGCCCGCGGCGATTTTCTTTTCGAGCTTGAGATATTGATACACGCAATCGGCTTCCGTGTATTTGAACGGCGAAACTGCAACCGAAATGTAGAACGGCCACTTGCCTTGAGCGCGCAGCTCGGCGATGGTCTCCACCAATTGCACCGAATCGCAGGCGAATCCCACGCTTCCAAGCGGCGCGCCTTTGGGATAGTCGCCGCTGATCGCGAAAACGTTTTCGATCCCGAGGGCAATCAAGTCTTCCAGCGCCTTGGCGACGTCCGCCGGCTCACGGTTTACGCAGGTCAGGTGAACGTTGGGATTCAGGCCGCGCTCACGAGCTCCCGTGGCCACGCGGATGGGATCGTGGCCCGCCGAGCCGCCGGCGTAGCTGGTGATGCCCGCGCCAACCACCTCGGGAATCTGCGCAATCCCCGATGCTATTTCCCACAGCTTCGACTCCGGCATCGAGGCGCTAGCCACCATTTCCACCATGTAGCAGAAACTGCCCGTGGTGAGCGCTTCTCGAAGCGGATTCGCGGATGCCATCTTACTTGACCACCTTGGTGCTACTTCCCTAATTCCTTACGGACGATGCGCGTGCCTTCCACCATGGCCTTGAGTTTGGCGAACGCCACGTCGCGCGACAAATGGAACAGCCCGCAATCGGGAAGGATGAAGATGCGTTCCGGCGGCAGCACTTTCAGCGCTTTCTGAATGCGGCTGGCCACCATTTCCGGGGTCTCAATGTCATCGGTCTTCACATCGATCACGCCCACGCCCAGCTCAAAATTAGTATTGAATTCTTTAAACAGATCCAGATCCTCGCCGCCGCGACGCGCAAATTCCAGCGTCAACTGATGGACCTTGGCTTCCATGATGGTCGGAAATAGATAACGGTAGCTGCCTTCCCAGGAAGGCTTGCCGTAGCGATTTCCATAACAGATGTGCACGGCGATCTTGGCGTCTACCCCCTCTACCATGGTATTCAAAACCTTCACGCACCACGGCAGGTCTTCCGGGAAGCCCGAATAGTACGGCTCGTCGATCTGGATGTAAGTGGCGCCCGCCTTCACTAGCGCCTTCATCTCGAGGTTCATCACCTTGGCGATGTCCGTCGCCAAAGCTTCTTCGCTGGGGTAATACTGATTGCGAATGCGCTTGCTCAAGCAATGCGGGCCAGTGATGCAGATCTTGGTCTGCCGCTCGGTGAAGGCTTGCAGAAAGTTGAAATCCGGCACCAGGCCGAGCGACGCCATAGGCAGCTTGCCCTGCACCACGCTGTCGTAGAAATCGTAGTAAAACTTCTTGGACGACCGGTCAATTTGTACGCCAGGAAGCCGCTCGACGAAGTAATCCACCATGTTGTCGCGGCGCGGCTCGCCGTCGGTGACGATGTCCAAACCTGCGATTTCCTGGTCTTTAATCGCGGCTTTGGCCGCTGCGTCATAGATCTCGTCCAGATCGTGGCGGCTGATTCGCCGGGCGAAATATTCTGTCTTCAGGCGCTCCAGCCAGCCCGGCATGGCGTAGCTGCCGACCATCGTAATAGGGAGAGTGGGAGTCATTTATTCTCGGCGCGTAGTGTAGAGAACGGAAGTGCGCGATCCTTTGCGGTAGTGGAACGGAGCGAAGCGCACGTTATATCCGGCGCGCTCCGCCACTTCTTTCAGTAAAGCACCATTCACCCAATTCAGCAGTGAGCCATCCAGCTTTCCCGGACCGTAAAAGCCCAAACGATACTGATCCAGGTCCGTCACGAAAATATCCTGCACCTGCAGATACCCGCGCGGATGCAACAACGGAAGCGTGTTCAAAAAGCTGGCCAGAGCCCCCGAACTCAAGTGAAAACGGAAATCGGTAGGCGCATCCTTGAGAATGTCCTCTATCTTCGCTGCGTCCAGGCCTTGGGGAAAAGGGAAATCGGGAAGGTCCTCCACCAGCACCAGCCGTTCTTCCAGCCGCACCGCGTTCCACACGTCCATCCAAAACGCAACTCCGCGCGCCGCATCGCCCAGGAATTCGGTGCTGCCTGAGAGTAACCGCGTTATCGTGGAACGAAGCTTATCCACGGGAACTTCGAATTCGGTCGAAATCCGCACCACATCGGCAGCCGGAAGATAAGCGCGTACCTGGACAAAGTACAACTTACCGTCGCGCCGCACTACTTCTTCGTCGGGCAGGTTGTCATAGACATTGGTGGAGTGTACCTGCATGATCTTGTGGCGCAGGAACGAAAGCGTCTTTAATGGATTTGTCGCATCCAGCACCAAGAAGCTGCACAGGTCGGCGTGATCTTCCACGGCGGGCTTCGACATATCCAGCGTGGCGAGAGAATAATCGCCCAGCAGGACTCGCAGCTTCGGATAATAGTCGGTCCCGCGCTCCTGATCCAGCGTACGGAACTTGGTGAGCCACATGCCGCAACGCACGCCAGTCCCCACGCCGATCTCGAGCAGATAAATTTCCGGCGGAAGCTGATTCTTGGACTCCAGATCCCGCAGCAAGGTCCAGAAGTCTCCCACGCTGTCGGCGATCGCCTCCGCATTGTGTCCGTCCGAAGCGCCGCCCGGAAGCGCCTGCTCATAACCCTTGCCGGTGGCCGTCTCCCAATCCTTCAACCGGCTCCAATACAACTTGTTGAACTCCCACACGATGCTCGATCGCATGGATTGGAACTGCTCCAGCGGCAGGCGGTCCTGGTTCTGCGGCTCCGGTGCATTACTATGCGCTAACGCGCGCAGAAGCGCGCCTCGCAGACAGCCAGGCACCACTTGCCGGGTGTCGACATGCACGTCCATGATCGGGACTTGTTGACCCTGTTCGTTGTAGCCGTGAGTCGCGATCACCACTTCGCGAAAATTCTGTTTGTACTGGATCCAGTCCAATTCAATCTGGAGACGGGCAAACTGGGCTTTCTCGATGTGGCCTTCCTCCAAGAGCGCATAGACAGTTCCAATGACGTCTTGAGCGCTGGTGGCAGCGGCTTTGCCTTGGAGGTGATTGAGCTTAACGATCATATTTCTTGCGAGAGCGTCAAAATTATATGCTAGCCCCAAAAGCGTGAAGCGGCTTTACATTTCGGGACGCCCAAGGCAATTGGCGCTCCAAACCTGAGAGCTGCATGCACACCGCGAGTGGCTCGGCCATTTTATCTCATTCGAGGTCCGATGAGTATCCTTCCAAGGCGCGAACGTTAGCCGTGTGGTAATGACAGACATATCCGGCGCGTTCCCGCCCTCGCCGGGCGTATGATCATGCTCCTTTAACGGTAGTGGATCACCTTAACGCAGTTAGCGACTGGGCAAACGGCTCGCTGCCCCTGCCGCCCTTAGAAACGAATGACGACTACATGACGTTGGCGATGGAGGTCATGAACAACTCCTACTACTTACTTCGCATCGCAGCTTCGCTAACGTCCAGCGACCTTCACGCGGAGAAGGGAGTGACGAAGCGCGGGGCCATCGTGCTTGGGCACCTCGTAAGGATAGCCAAGCTCTACGACGCTCTTAGGTACCACACGGCTAAAAAGAGAGTGACATTTGTGCGATCTTCAGTCGCCTGCTCGTCGAGACTGCGTCAAAGGTTGAGTACTCATGAAGGCCAAAAGAGAGAGCTTCCGCAGTTTTGCCTAACGTGAGGGAAGGTATCAACAGAGCTGATAGGCTGGATCTAATCGGATATCTCGATTCGATGCGCGATCAACCCAAGCCAACGTCCCAATTCACGCTGGTTCTGGCGATTCTGGCGTGCGCGCTTGCGGTGGTGCTCGCGCTCCTGGGTTGGTTTTTGTACGCATTCAGCAGAGGGGGTGCAGGGGTTACTTTGTGATAAAATTTGATCGTAAGACGTGTCCGTCAAATAGCCATTGGTGTCGTCGGAAAGTACAGGTAAATTACTCGGCATGAGCAACATGCAAGCCTGGGATGCGGACCGGGCCCAAGCCCGGATTCGGGAGTTGGAGCATCTGCCCGGGGCTCTGCTTCCCATCCTGCACGCCCTGCAAGAAGAGTTCGGGTACATCGATCCTGTGGCCACGCCCATGATCGCCAGCGCGCTGAACCTCTCGCACGCCGAAGTGCACGGCGTCATCAGTTTCTACCACGATTTTCGCCATTCGGCTCCGGGAAAACATCTGTTGCGGATTTGCCGCGCTGAATCCTGCCAGTCCATGGGCTGCGACGCGCTCATCCAGCACGTCGAAAAGCGGTTGGGCGTGAAGTTAGGCGAGACAACGCCGGACCAGAGTTTGACCGTCGAGCAAGTATTCTGCCTCGGAAATTGCGCGCTGTCGCCCGCGGTGATGCTGGATGGCCAGCCCTATGGCAGAGTGTCGCCCAACGTAGCTGATTTCTTGATTGATAGTGCCCGGAGGGCACAGTGAGCAAAGACGGGAGGCCGCAGTGAGCGTACGCGTATACGTTCCACGCGACTCTGCGGCCCTATCCGTAGGCGCCGAAGGTGTAGCGCGCGCCATAGCGAGTGAAGCCTCGTCGCGCGGGCTGGACATTACGCTGGTCCGCAATGGCTCCCGCGGCATGTTCTGGCTGGAGCCTCTGGTGGAAGTAGAGACAGCGGAAGGACGCATCGCTTACGGACCGGTTTCGCGAGAAGCTGTCGCGGGCCTGTTTGAAGCCGGTTTCCTAGAGGGCAAGGCGCATGCCCTCTCCCTCGGGCCAACGGAAGAGATTCCTTATCTCAAGCAGCAGGAGCGGCTAACTTTCGCGCGCTGCGGCATCGTGGACCCGTTGTCGTTATCGGAATACGTCGCGCATAGCGGGTATCGTGGATTACGGCAGGCGCTCACGCTGGAGCCCCAGGCCATCGTCGATGCCGTCAAGACCTCCGGCTTGCGCGGCCGAGGAGGCGCTGGATTCCCGACCGGCATCAAGTGGAACACCGTTCTTCAGACTGAAGCCGACCAGAAATACATCTGTTGCAACGCCGACGAGGGCGACAGCGGCACCTACGCCGACCGCATGATCATGGAGGGCGATCCCTTCGTTCTCATCGAAGGAATGACCATCGCCGCCATCGCGGTAAAGGCCACGCAAGGCTACATCTATTGCCGGTCCGAATATCCGCATGCCTTCCGCACCATGCAGCGCGCCATCGCTACGGCGTATGAGAATGGCTACCTGGGCGCGAACGTCGCTGGCAGCGGCAAACGTTTTGATCTCGAAGTCCGATTGGGCGCCGGCGCCTATATCTGCGGCGAAGAAACTTCGATGCTCGAGAGCCTGGAGGGCCGTCGCGGCCAGATCCGGCCGAAGCCTCCCTTGCCCGCGCTCGAAGGCCTGTTCGGCAAGCCGACCGTCGTCAACAACCTTATCTCGCTGGCCACTGTGCCGATCATCTTGGACAAAGGTGCTGATTACTATCGCGATTTCGGCATGGGCCGATCGCGCGGAACCTTGACCATCCAGCTGGCGGGAAACATCAAGCACGGCGGCCTCGTGGAAACGGCTTTCGGCATGACGCTGCACGATGCGATCTACAACTTTGGCGCTGGAACCGCGACCGGCCGTCCGTTGCGAGCGGTGCAGGTAGGTGGACCTCTGGGTGCCTATTTCCCGGCGTCTTTCCTGGACACGCCCCTCGACTATGAGGCTTTCGCCGCCCGCAAAGGCATGCTCGGGCATGGTGGCATCGTGGTGTTCGACGATACTGTGGATCTGGCAAAGCAAGCCCGCTTCGCGATGGAATTTTGCGCCATCGAGAGTTGTGGCAAATGTACGCCGTGCCGCGTGGGTTCGACGCGCGGCGTGGAAGTGATCGATCGGATTATTGCAAACCAGAACCGCACACAAAATCTGCGGCTGCTGGATGACTTGTGTGAGTTGATGCTCGACGGATCTCTATGCGCCCTCGGCGGTTTGATTCCGCTGCCGGTGATGAGCGCGATCCGGCATTTCCCCGAAGATTTCGATAAACCAGGACCTACTTCACCGGCCCTCTTGAATCCTGAAGTTCTGACAGCAGATCGAGAAAAAAACCCATGGCGCTAATTCAAGAAACCGATTATGGCACTCCGCAACGGATTGCCGAAACCCTCGTGACGTTGGAGATCGACGGCAAGCCCGTAACGGTGTCCCGTGGCACGTCGGTGATGCGCGCCGCGGTGGAGGCGGGCGTTCAAGTGCCGAAGCTGTGCGCCACGGACAACATGGAAGCGTTCGGCTCCTGCCGCCTGTGCCTGGTTGAGATCGAAGGACGTCGCGGTACCCCGGCTTCTTGCACCACTCTGGCTGAACCCGGCATGAAGGTCAGGACGCAATCGCCGAAGATCGCCAAACTACGGCGCGGGGTGATGGAGTTGTACATTTCCGATCATCCGCTGGATTGCTTGACATGCGCGGCCAATGGCGATTGCGAATTGCAGGACATGGCGGGCGTGGTCGGGTTGCGCGAAGTCCGCTACGGCTACGAAGGGCAGAATCATTTCAAATCCGAGAAGGACCAGTCGAATCCTTATTTCACGTTTGAACCATCCAAGTGCATCGTGTGCTCGCGTTGCGTGCGCGCTTGCGAAGAGGTGCAGGGAACCTTCGCGCTTACCATCCAGGGGCGCGGATTCGCCTCTATGGTCGCGGCCGGTCCCACGAATTTTCTAGAGTCGGAGTGTGTCTCCTGCGGAGCGTGCGTGCAAGCGTGCCCCACTGCGACGTTGATGGAAAAAACGGTGATCGACAACGGGTTGCCGGAGCACAGCGTAGTAACCACCTGCGCCTATTGCGGCGTTGGCTGCGCATTCAAAGCCGAGTTGCAGGGTAACGAAGTAGTCCGCATGTCCCCGTACAAGGACGGCAAAGCGAACCATGGGCATTCCTGCGTGAAGGGCCGGTTTGCATGGGGCTACGCCACTCACAAAGATCGCATCCTGAAGCCCATGATTCGCTCCAAGATCACCGACCCGTGGCGTGAAGTCACCTGGGAAGAAGCCATCAACTATACGGCCACCGAGTTTAAGCGCATTCAGGCCAAGTACGGGCGCGATTCCATCGGCGGGATTACTTCTTCGCGCTGCACCAACGAAGAGACTTACATCGTGCAGAAGATGGTCCGCGCGGCGTTTGGCAACAACAACGTGGACACCTGCGCGCGTGTGTGCCACTCGCCTACGGGCTATGGCCTCAGTTCTACATTCGGAACTTCAGCGGGGACGCAGGACTTCGATTCGGTGGACGTGTCCGACGTCATCATGGTGATCGGCGCCAATCCCACCGACGCTCATCCTGTTTTCGCATCGCACATGAAGCACCGGCTGCGCGAGGGCGCGAAGCTTATTGTTGTAGATCCGCGCCGCATCGATTTGGTGAAGAGCCCCCACGTGCAGGCGAATTATCACCTGCCGCTGCTGCCCGGCACGAACGTCGCAGTCATTAATGCCATGGCGCATGTGATCGTCACCGAAGGTTTGGTGGATGAGCCCTTTGTCAAGGAGCGCTGCGATACCGCTGCGTTTGAGCTGTGGCGCAAATTCATCGTCGAAGAGCGTAATTCGCCGGAAGCCACGGAAGCTAAGAGTGGAGTTCCGGCCGCAGATTTGCGAGCGGCCGCCCGGCTCTACGCCACCGGGGGCAATGCAGCAATTTACTACGGGCTCGGGGTCACCGAACACAGCCAAGGCTCCACCATGGTGATCGGCATGGCAAATCTCGCCATGCTGACCGGCAACATCGGCAAGCGCGGCGTGGGAGTAAATCCGTTGCGCGGTCAAAACAACGTGCAGGGCTCCTGCGATATGGGATCTTTTCCGCATGAATTTTCCGGATACCGCCATGTTTCAAACGATGCCGTGCGCCGGACGTTCGAAGAAGCCTGGCACGTTCCGCTGCAGGGCGAGCCGGGATTGCGGATCTCTAACATGCTGGACGCCGCCTGCGAAGGCACTTTTAAAGGCATTTACATCCAGGGTGAGGACATCCTGCAATCCGATCCCAATACGCAGCACGTAACGGCCGGTTTGGCTGCGATGGAATGCGTGGTGGTGCAGGATTTGTTCCTGAATGAGACCGCCAGTTACGCGCATGTCTTCTTACCCGGGTCATCGTTCCTTGAAAAAGATGGGACGTTTACCAATGCCGAGCGCCGCATCAGCCGCGTTCGCAAGGCGATTCCTCCCATGGCGGGCAAGGAAGATTGGGAGATCACGCTGGACCTGTCAGCTGCTCTGGGCTATCCGATGCCGTACAACCATCCGTCGGAAGTGATGGATGAGATCGCGCGCCTGACGCCCACCTTTGCCGGCGTCAGCTTCGACAAAATCGACGAACTGGGCAGCATCCAGTGGCCTTGCAACGACAAGGCGCCAGAAGGCACGCCTATAATGCACATCGGCGGATTCGTGCGCGGCAAGGGCCGCTTCATGATTACCGAATTTATTCCCACTGACGAGCGCACCACGGGCCGCTTCCCGCTGATCCTGACCACCGGCCGCATCCTTACGCAATACAATGTCGGCGCGCAGACCGCGCGCACGTACAACAACGTGTGGCACGCCGAAGATGTGCTCGAGATTCATCCTTTGGACGCCGAGAATCGCGGCATTCGCGAGGGCGATCGCGTCTCGCTGATCAGCCGCGCCGGCGAAACAACTTTGCACGCGCGTATCTCGGAGCGCATGCAGCCGGGCGTGGTCTACACCACGTTCCATCACGGTTTCACGGGGGCGAACGTCGTCACTACGGAGTTTGAAGATTGGGCTACTGGCTGTCCCGAATACAAAGTGACGGCCGTACAAGTGAGTTTAGCGCGCAAGATGTCCGAGTGGCAGGAGCATTATCTCGAAACGCGCAAACAGACCACTCAGATTGAGCACAAGCAAATCCTGACCGGCGCCGCTGGCGATTAAGATATGGAATCTACCTCTATGGTTCACCGGGCAAACCAGATTGCCCTATTCTTTGCGTCCTATCCGCACGAGGAAGCAGTGGCCGGCGTCACCGATCATTTAAAGAAGTTTTGGGAGCGCCGCATGCGCGAAGAAATCATCGCCTATGTCGCGCACGACGGTAAAGGCTTGCATGAGCTAGCAGTGGAAGCGGTAAAACGCCTGCAATAGCGTGCGAATATACCTCCTCTTCGCGCTGTGTTCGCTCGGGTTTGCACAGAACAGCGCCGAACAACACGCCCAGTGGAACCAGCCGGTCAAGCCGTTCCGCATCATCGGCAACATTTACTATGTCGGCGCCGCAAACGTCTCTTCGTTTTTCATCCAGACACCTGAGGGCGCGATTCTGTTGGATGGCGGCCTGCCCGAAACAGCGCCAGTTATCGAGAAGAGCATCGCCGACCTCGGCTTCTCGATCAAAGACGTCAAGATTTTGCTCAACAGCCACGCCCATTTCGATCATTGTGGCGGCTTAGCCGAATTGAAGAAGCGATCGGGTGCACAAATGGTCGCGAGCGAGCGCGATCGTCCCGTGCTTGACACGGCACAAGGCGGCCTAGGCGCCTTCCCCGCCGTTCACGTCGATCGCGTGATCGGCGACCGGCAAACTGTCCAACTCGGCGGCGTAACGTTCACCGCCCACCTTACACCCGGCCACACCAAAGGCTGCACCACGTGGACCATGCCTGTTTCCACCGGCGGCAAGACGTATCAAGTGGTCTTCTACTGCAGCACTACCGTAGTGGACAAGCTGGTGAATAACTCGAATTATCCGGGCATCGTCTCCGATTACATGCGTAGCTTCGCTGAACTCCGCAAGATGCCGTGCGATGTCTTCCTCGCACCCCACGCTGGATTTTTCAAGTTGGATGAAAAGCGCAAACAACTGGATGCGGGCAAGCTAGACGCGTTTGTCGATCCCACTGAAATGCAGAAGTACGTCAACGAATCGGAGCAGGCGTTCCGCAAAGAGTTAGACCAGCAGATTCATCAATGACCCGCGGCCTTCGCCGCCGCTGCCTTCGCCAAGATCAAGATATGCTGCCGCGGTAACGTCTCAATCACCTGGCTCAGCGCGAACCCTTGCGGTTCCAGCTCCGCTTTCACTTCGGCCACCGTCATCTTGTGCTCCTCGCGAATCGGCACCCTCGGATCTTCCTTGCGATATTCCAGCAGCACCAGCCGGCCATCCGGCTTCAGGGCCTCGCGAATCTTGTCGATCATCTCGCGCGGCTTGGAGAACTCGTGATACACATCCACCAGCAGCACCAGATCCATTCGCCCCTGGGGGAGCTTTGGATCGGCTTCCTCGCCCTGCACGGTTTCGATGTTGGTGAGCCCGGCACTCGCGGCATTCTGGCGCAGGCGTCGCAGCATCTCCGGCTGAAGATCGTTGGCGTAAACCTTGCCCGCCGGACCCACGCGTTTCGCTAAGCGCAATGACATATAGCCGGTGCCCGCGCCGACGTCCGCCACAACCATGCCCGGGCGAATGCCAAGCGCATCCAGTGCGCCATCCGGATTCTCTTCTTTTTCGCGCTCCGGCCGATTTAACCAGTCGGCACCCTGGACGCCCATCACGCCCGCGATTTGCCGGCCTGTTACAGGATGCTGCCCTTGACCCCCAAGGAGAGTCGCGGCAGCGCCAAAGGCAACCAACCAGAAACGCCGGGTGATTAGCATACTGGCGTTGTATCATACAGCCATGGGGCAGCGTTGGACCCTCATCACCGGCCTGATTTTCATTAGTGCCGCCACTGCGTTCGCGCACGACATCATCACCACTCCCATTACCTGGGATCGCGAAATCTCGCGCATCGTTTACGAACGCTGCGCTTCCTGCCACCATGACGGCGGCCAGGCATTCTCGTTGATGACCTACTCGGCAGCGCGTCCCTGGGCCGTCGCGATTAAAGAAGAAGTGCTGGAGCGGCGCATGCCTCCCTGGGGCGCGGTCAAGGGATTCGGCGATTTTCGCAACGATAAAGCCCTCACCCCCGAGCAGCTGGAACTCATCATCAGTTGGGTGGGCGGTGGCGTGCCGGAAGGCGAAGCGAAGGATCTGGCGCCCGATCCAAAGTTCGACCAGCAGCCTCCGGAGGTCCCCTCACATGGAGTCATCGCCGTGAGCGGCGAGTTTCAACTCCGTAAGGATTTTTCGCTGGACGGAATATTGCCTAAGAGCGTGCCGGAAGACGCAGCGTTTCAAATCACCGCCGAGATGCCCGATGGTAGTATCGAGCCACTGCTCTGGTTCGAACATTACCACGCCAAGTTCGTTCATCCGTTCCTGTATCGCACGGCGATTGAGTTGCCGGCCGGCACCAAGATTCACGGCGTTCCAGCGGGCTCAACAGTGATGCTGCTGCCCGCGGCTCCCGCTACAACGACAGCTACTCGAGTTCCTTAACGGGAATGTCGAAGTGGGCGGTGTTCACCACGCCCTTGCGCTGGAATTGCACCCACACGCGATAGGTTCGCGCACGCGGAAAATCGAGACTGAATTGGATTTGCGGACCGCCATCGGCGATGAACGGATGGGTGTGGATTAAATCGATCAAGTCGTCGCTAGCGGCCAGCATATGCGCCCACGCGCCGATATATTTTTCCAGGCCATCGGCCGGCGATAGCCGGAAATAAATCTGCGTCTTCTGCGCGGCGATGGGCTGCGGCGGATCGGTGGTCATTTCCACCTGCATATTTTCCATTTGCTTCGCCGAATAATCGCGCGGCAATGCGGCGGGCGGCGGGGGCGTTCCCTGGACAATCACCGTCTTTGCGATCAGTTGTGGCGTCGCGCCATCAGGATAAAAATCTCCGAGCACGCGATACATGCCGGGCTTCGGAAAAGCGAGGCTGTAAAGGAAGTCGCCATCCGGCTGGAACACAGGATGGTCGTGGACGAAAAATTGCATATCCTGGCTCACCACAAACATGTGGAACAGCTTCTCATGGACGATCTGGAAATCCTTTACCGGCCGATCCTTCCACGGATCGTGCACGCTGAACTTGAGCTGTTCGGTCTGGTTGGGCTTCACAGCTCGGGGGGTAACCGTTAGGTCCAGATGAAATTCCACCGGCTCTGGGATGCCCTCGCGCAGCTTCATGCCGCAGCGTCTGCATGTGCCGGGCTGGTTGGAGCGGACATCCGGATCCATGGGGCAGATGAAAACTTTGTCTTGTGCCCACAAGAGACTTGGCGCCCAAAGAAAACCGAAAACCAATAACAGCAAGAGAACACGGCCTGCTGTATACATGCCTTGATAGTAACCTATCCTCTACTCTACGGGGGTTCCCAAATGACCGGCGAACCAATCCCGAGCTGCGCTACTCGACCGTTCGAACTCCTCCACATACGGCGCGAAATGCCCTCCGGAGAGCAGCACCAGCTTCTTCGGTTCCAGCGCGTGGTTGTAAGCTTCGAGCTGCAGATCGGTGCAGGTGATGGCGTCGGTAAGCCCGATGATCATCTGCAGAGGAGTCGGGCTAATGTAAGGCACGTAGATGCCTGGCTCGTATCCTCTGGCGTACTCCATGCTTCGCAACGTTACTTCATTTCGCCAGTTCGGTGCATTCTTGGTGGCGCTGAGGAAATAATCACGTGTTTCGCCGGAGGGGTAGAGCGGATTCTCCGACGCCTCACCAATCAAAGGCCGCATCGCGGGAGCGTCGCCCTTCATCCGTCGCGCTCGATCCTCTGCGAATGCTAGAGTCAATCCGCCGACTTTGTCCATCGGCACGCGGCGCAGCCCGCTCTGGCGCCCGCTGATGGTTGGCACTTGCACCGACACGCATTTCACCCGGCGATCGGTCGCTGCCACCATCAAGCAATGGCCCCCGCTGTAGCTGCTGCCCCAAATACCGATTCGCCTGGCGTCAATCGCGGGCAGCGTGGTCGCGTAGGTGATGGCGTGCCGGTAATCCTCGGCTTGCTGCCACGGATTCAACTCCTGGCGCGGTAAGCCATCGCTGGCGCCCAGATTGCGAAAATCAAAGAGAAGGACCGCCAGCCCGGCACCTGCGAACACCTCCGCATAGTTGGGGAGATGCATCTCCTTCACGCACGAGAACCCGCCCGCCATCGCTACGAAGGGAAGCCGCTCCGTCACGCCCTCGGGCAGATACAACCAGCCACGAATCTGACTCCCGTCGGCGTTGAACTCGACGTCCTGACGACTAAAATTCAAGCTCCGGCTCTACTTCATGGGCGAGAAATCGGTGGGGTCCATGTAGGTTGAATCCACTTTCTCGACCAGTTTAGCGTCGCCTTGCTGGGATTTAATCATCTCCTGGAACGCCGGGTCGGCCTGAAATGCGGCCCAGTGCTTTTTCGCCTCGTCGCGGCTGGGATGCGCCAGGATGTAGATGAACGTATTGTCCGATGCGGGCGCATCCACGGGCGCCCAATAACCCACGGCCTGCAGATCGTGCTTCGCGAACCACTTTGTGACCTTTTCGCGAAACTCCGCCTGCAAAGCGGACGCCTTGCCGGGCACGGTGTGATAGATCCGAAGCTCGAAGACGCGATTGCTATCGGCCCGAACTTGGTTCAAGCGCACGAGGCGCGCCGTGAACAACGATCCAGCGGCGAAGGAAACCAGGGCGATGGCGCAGACGGTCCATCCTTTGAGTGTCCAGCGGTTGAGTGTCATGGCTAGCGATGCTATCAGACACGCTGGTAATCGGTCAACACCGCGGCCGACGTAAGCCGGTACGGCGCTTAGCTCGCGCGAATCAACTTGCGGCGTAGCACGAAACCCATCAGAATCACCCCGCCGGCCAGGAACGGAACGGTCGAAGGCTCGGGCGTATAGGTGACGCGGGGGACCGCAACGCGGTCGCCCCTTCCCAGTCCCAACTGGCCAATCCCCAACGGCCAACCCCTAGTCCCTAATCCTCCCCACCCCTACCGCTTTCCGCTCCGGCATGGCTACAATGGTCCTTTAGGTCTGCTCACTTATGCCCGTTCCAGTCTCTCAAATGTGGACCGTAGCAACCTACGTCCTCAAGCAGCGTCTCAAGCGCCGCCAGCGCTATCCGCTGGTCCTGATGCTGGAGCCACTATTCCGCTGCAACCTGGCTTGCGCGGGTTGCGGCAAGATCCAGTATCCGGCGCACATTCTGAAGAAAAACCTTTCGCCTGAGGAATGTTTCAGAGCCGTGGACGAATGTGGCGCGCCCATGGTCTCCATCCCCGGCGGCGAACCGCTGATGCATCCGGAGATCGACAAGATCGTCGAAGGCCTGGTGGCGCGCAAGAAGTACATCTATCTGTGTACTAACGCGCTGCTGCTCAAGGAAAAGCTGTCGCTCTTCAAGCCGAGCAAGTACCTGACGTTTTCCGTCCATCTGGATGGCCAGCGCGAGCATCATGATTTCTCGGTTTGCCGCGAAGGCGGTTATGAGATCGCCGTCGAGGCCGTGCGCGAAGCGGTTCAAGCCGGCTTCCGCGTCACCACCAACAGCACGCTGTTCGACGGCGTGGATCCGCAAAGCGTCCGGGCATTTTTCGACGAAATGATGGATTTGGGCGTCGAGGGAATCATGGTTGCGCCCGGCTACTCCTACGACAAGGCGCCCGACCAGCAGCATTTCATGGGACGCGCGCGCACCCGCCGCACCTTCAAAGCGATCCTTTCGAATCGCAAGAAGAAATGGCAATTCAATCAATCGCCCTTATATCTCGAATTTCTCATGGGCAAGCGGCAATACAACTGCACTCCTTGGGGCATGCCGACTTACAACCTCTTCGGCTGGCAGAAGCCTTGCTATCTGCTGCAGGATGGCTATGCCGACACCTTCGCCGAATTGATGGAAAGCACCGCGTGGGAGCAGTACGGAACCGAGTCGGGAAATCCAAAGTGCGCCAATTGCATGGTGCATTGCGGCTTTGAGCCATCGGCTGTTCACGACGGGTTCTCTTCTCTGCGAGGCTTCGCCGCCATGGCGCGTTCGTATCTGTTCACCGCCTATCCCGATCAAGACGCAGAGCGCCTGCTGCAAGAGCCGGTGCGCCCGGTTCACGCACACAATCCTTTTGTGAATATTCAGCTCGAAACTCCAGCGAGCGAAACCCAGCAGGCATGAGCGAGCCAGAAATCAGTAAGATTGCCAATCCCGAAATTCTTGAGGTAGTCCCCGGCTTCTCGCACGACCAGCTGGAAGGCTGGATTCCTCCACTGGCCACCGAAGAGGAGATTCGCGGCGCCCTCGAAAAGGCGTTCGACTATCGCGGCGACGTCACAATCACGCTCAAGAATGGCACGCAGGTGGAAGGTTACATCTTTGACCGGCAAAACGCCCCGACACTCGCCGATTCGCGCGTGCGAGTCTTTCCGAAGAACTTCGATTCGAAGCTCTCGATTCCCTATTCGGAAATCCAGGCGTTGGCATTTACTGGGCGCGACACAGCCGCGGGCAAAAGTTGGGAAGCGTGGCTGCGGAAATATTGGGAGAAGAAGACCGCCGGTGAGCACAACATCCAGCGTGAGCCCGAAACGATTGAGTGAGCACGGAGGTTCATCATAGTTCAAGTCTGCGTGCTCGCCAGCAGTAGTTCGGGAAACTCCACCTTCATCCGCACCGAAAAAACGCGTATCCTTGTCGACGCCGGCCTGAGCAAGCGCGACGTTCTGGCCCGGCTCGCCTTGATCAACGAAGACGCAGAAAAGCTGGACGCGATCCTGATCACGCACGAACACTCCGATCATGTCAGCGGCCTGGTCGCGCTGGCGCGCCTGCTCAATGTGCCGATCTTCATCACCCGGCTCACCGCCCCCGCCATCCCTTGGGGCGAGTTTACGCCGCGCCTGGATTGTTTTCAGGCCGGGACAACGTTTTGCGTGGGCGATATTGAGATCGATAGCTTTACGATCCCGCATGACGCCATCGATCCGGTGGGTTTCTGCTTCCGCGCGCAAGGCATTAAACTTGGCCTCGTGACGGACTTGGGCTACGTAACAGATTCCATCAAGTTCCACTTGCGCGGCGCACACTTGCTGGTGCTCGAATCGAACCACGATCTTGAGATGCTGAAGGTGGGGCCCTATCCCTGGTCCGTCAAGCAGCGCGTCATGGGACGCAAAGGGCATCTATCGAACGACGTGGTTTGCGATTTCATCCGCTCAGACCTGGATTCGTCCATCAATACCTTGGTTCTGGGACACTTGAGCGAGCACAACAATCATCCCGAGATCGTGCGGAACCAAGCCAATCGGGCGCTGGATGGCGCTCGCCGCGCTCTCTTCACCCGGCTGGTAGTCGCCGAGCCGAAACGGCAATCCGAGGTCTTTACTTACTAAATGATCGAACGCTATACCCGCCCCGAGATGGCCCACATCTGGAGCGAGGAAAACAAATACCGCCAGTGGCTGGAAGTGGAACTGGCCGCATCCGAAGCGCTGGCCCAAACCAACGACGTGCCTCCCGAAGCTGCCCGTCTGCTGAGAAAACATGCCAGCTTCGATCTCAAAAGAATCCAGGAGATTGAGCGCGTAGTAAAGCATGATGTCATTGCATTCACCACCGCTGTGTCAGAAAGCCTGGCCGCGGCCGGCGAGTCGGAGGCGTCGCGATGGCTGCACTACGGGCTGACGTCGAATGACGTGGTGGACACCGCGCAGGCGTTGATGGTGCGCAGCGCGTCCGAGCTGATTCTCAAAGGTATCAGCGACCTTGCGGCGGCCTTGAAGACACGCGCGTTCGAATTCAAGGATACGGTGCAGATCGGAAGAACGCACGGGATGCACGCCGAGCCGATCACGTTTGGACTGAAACTGGCTCTCTGGTACGACGAAGTGCAGCGCAATCTTACGCGCTTTTCCGCCGCCGCGGAGGGGATGCGAGTCGGAAAAATTTCGGGCGCCGTGGGAACTTTCGGGCACATCGGCCCGCAGGCGGAAGAGCGCATCTGCCAGCGGCTGGGACTGCGGCCGGCGGCCATCGCATCCCAGGTGATCTCGCGCGACCGGCATGCCAACTACGTTGCGACACTGGCCCTGGTCGCAGGTACGCTTGAAAAAATCGCGCTTGAGATCCGGCATTTGCAGCGCACCGAAGTTCGGGAAGTGGAGGAGCCTTTCGCACAGGGACAGAAGGGCTCATCCGCGATGCCCCACAAACGGAACCCCGTTACTTGTGAGCAGATTTGCGGACTGGCTCGCGTGGTCCGCGGCAACGTGCAGCCAGCCTTCGAGAACATCGCCCTGTGGCACGAGCGCGACATTTCCCATTCGTCGGTGGAACGGATTATTCTCCCGGATACAACCACTGTCGTAGATTACATGCTGGCGCGAACGGTTTGGCTGATTTCGGGCCTGCGCGTGTCGGCTGAAAGAATGAAGCGCAACCTGGACCTGACCCGGGGCTTGGTGTTCTCGGGGCAGCTCTTGCTGGACCTCTCGGCAGCCGGGATGTTACGTGAGGAAGCTTACAAACTCGTCCAGGGATACGCCATGCGCGCCTGGGAGGGGGATGGCGATTTCCGCTCTGCAGTGGAATCGGATCCCATCATTCGGCGACATCTCCAGGCTGCGGCCTTGGAGGATACGTTCTCTGTTTCCAGGCAGTTACGGAATATCGACCAGATCTTTCAGCGCGTCTTCCCAAAGTAAGGTCCGCCCGTACCCTAAATCTGTGCTTCCATTTCCGCAGGGATCGATTAAACTAATACCTAGGAGCGGACAGCGCCGAATGAAAATAATGAGCGAAACTGATCGGTGCATGGATTTTGAACTCGCTCGAGTGTTATTGGTAGACGACGATCCTACCTCCCGCTTAACCCTGCAAACTGTCCTGGAGGCCAGTGGATATCACGTAGATTCAGCAGCTTCCGCAGCCGAGGCCGTCGGTAAGCTGGACGAGCAGGAGTACCAGTTAGTGCTCAGCGATCTGCAAATGGAGTCGCCGGAAGCAGGTCTCAAGGTGCTGGCGCATGCACGTATGATGGCTTACAAACCGGCTACCGCGATTGTAACCACCTACCAGAACGCTAAGCCCCACAGCCCCACGCTCCAGAAACAGGTTCGCATGCTGATCAAGCCGGAAGATGTCCCCGGATTGCTCGCTAAAGTTGCGAACTTGATTAGCGAGCGCGCCGCTCGCAAAGTCCAGCGCGAAATGCGCCACGCTACCAGCTAAGAACGCTCATGCCAAGCGTGCGATCTGTGGTTCTGATCGCACTAGCTGCATGCGCGATTTGCTACGCCGCGCCGCCCTGCGCCGTAACAGAAGCCCCGAGTCACGTCTTTGTCCCGCCCCCGCCGTACGAGGACTCGCCTGGTGAAGGCACGTTCTACTTCGGCTCGGATGATCTCTGGCTCCCGCTTCCCAGCGACGGAATTTGGGGGACGCAGCATGAAAAGTCCACTTATGCCCGCAGAAAGATTGTCTGGTTCAGCAAGGATTATTGGTGGCTATCACAGCAGGAAACAGGCCTAGGGGTGGATGCCCGGAAGCTCAGTGAAGGCACCGAATCGGTACACGGCGAACGAGCGACCAACGCGTTTTATTCCTGAGCGTCAAAGCTCGTTCATGCTGAACTCAATCGAGTTTCCCGCCACCGGGTGCTGGGAAATCTCGGCCCGTTACCACAGTCACGAACTGACGTTCGTGGTTTGGGTGGCGCCGTACACGGCGTCTTCGAATTGATCTAACGCACCGGAGAAGAAGTGGTCCTGCGCGTCAACCCATATCAATTTCTTAGGTTCTGGGATCGCGGCGAAATACGCCTCCATGGCTGGGACGGCGCAGAATTGGTCGTTTTTGCTCACAATGAAGACCTTACGGACCGGACATTGTCCCAGGGCCCGGCCGTCGGATAGATTGGCCGGGAACCCGACGGCAATCAGCTGGGTAGCACCAGCTATTTCGCAACCAAGCTTCAGGATGATCCGCGAACCAAACGAAAAACCGGCCAACGAAAAAGGGAGGCTGGGATAACGCGATCGCAAGACTGCCAGCGCGGCGCGAGCGTCATCCACTTCGCCGACGCCATGGTCATATTCGCCTGCGCTCAGGTTGACGCCCCGATAATTGAATCGCAGCACCACGGCTCCGGTGCGGCGTAGTCCGCGCGCGATGCGATAAACCACTTTGTTGTGCATCGTGCCGCCATGTTGCGGATGCGGATGACAAACCAAAACCGCGTGGTTCGGGTCTTGATCCTCGGGCTCTTCGAGCAGCGCTTCCAGCTTTCCCGCGGGCCCATCGACGAACAGACTTTCGATGCGGCGTGCCATTATTGGGGACCGGCTTAGTTGGAGCGATAGTTGGTGAACTGCATGTCGATGCCGAAATCGTGGCCGCGCAGCATCGCGATCACATCCTGCAGTGAGTCGCGATCTTTTCCTGAGATGCGCACCACGTCGCCTTGGATGGAAGCCTGTACTTTCTTCTTGCTGTCTTTGACCGCTTTGACGATCTCGCGCGCCTTTTCGGTGGAAATGCCTTGCTGCAGCGTGATCTCTTGGCGGACGCTGGAGCCGGCCGCGGGAATAATCGGCCCGAAGGTCAAACCCTTCAGAGAGACGTTGCGCTTCACCAGTTTCTGTTGCAGCACATCGCTGACGGCCTTCAATTTGTAATCGTCGAGACTGGCCAGCACCAGCTTATTGTCTTTTTCATTGAGCTGGATGTCGGATTTGGAATCCTTCAGATCGAAGCGCTGATGAATCTCCTTCAACGCCTGTTGGACCGCGTTGTTTACTTCCGCCAGGTCGATCTTGGACACTATGTCGAATGTATTTTCGGGCATGGGCTAATGACCCAATGCTATCAGGACTCGCTCGGTGATTTCCTGGATCAGGACGGGCAACGCGGCATCCAGCGCGAGCGTGATGGCGGCGCGAACTCGCTCGGGATCAATTTCAGGAACGGGCGGAGAAGGCGGCGGCTCGGCAGCTTTTGGCGGAAGTTCGACGGCCTTCGGCGGTTCAGGCGGTGCAACAGGCGTCGCTACGACCACCGTCTCGGTGAACGGACTACGCGCCAGTTGGGCTTCCTTCACCAGCGGATCAATCGTGCTGACAACCTTGGAAGCCTCGAAGGGCTTCTTGAGGATGCCGTCGCAGCCGGCTCGTTTAGCTTCGTCTTCGTCGAATGGTTCGAGCAGACCGGCAGTGAGCACCACGCGCACGTGCTTGAAACGCGCCTCGCTTTTCACGTAGCGGCAGAGCTCGAAGCCCGATTTGCCGGGGAGAAACACATCGGCGAGGATTAAGTCTGGATCGACGTCGGCTAACCGCAGCATCGCGGCATTACCGTCGGTGAGGCTCACTACTTCAAAACCCTCTTCACGCAGAATTCGCTCACCCATGCGCTGCGCGTGGGGGCTATCGTCAGCCAGAAGTATTCGGCTCATCGAACTCAATTCGATGGAGGTGTGGCTGGAGACGCGGGCTGGGCTGCAGCCGGCGTGGCAGTTGCGGGCTGATCCGTAGTGGGGGCCGCAGTTTGCTGCTTCTTACTTTTCTTTTTCTTTTTGGCGCTGGGGTCAGTCGCGGTTTGTTGCGCCGAATCCGTGGACGTAGTGGCCGGGGTGCCAGCAGCCGCCGTGGAACCCTGCGCGGGCGGATTCGCGCGAGCGTCCGGCTTGGTATCCAGTGCCGTTGAATCTCCCACCGTCGTCGCGGTGACATCGCCATTGAACCCGGTGGCTGCACCCGCGGGTTGCGGAACCAGCGGCGGGACCGATGGCCGCATGGTAGTCATAGCCGGATCGCCTGAATGCGCGGCCGTGCTCATGTCGGGGCCTCGTTTGATGGGCAGCAGAGTGCGCGAAACAAAGCCCGGCTTTACGCGGTGATCCTTCTCATATTGCATCCGAGCAACCGCGCTCTTGTCCGCGGCTGGCACCGGCAGTTCCAGTTCCTTCAGCTTCCGGGTGGCATCGTCCGCATAGTCGCTCAAAGGATAGTCCTGCACGATTTTCGCGTAGGCTTCGCCTTCCTGTTTACGGAAGCGATTGCCCAGGTGTCCATAGGCTTCGCCCATGTCCCACAGCGCCAGATCGGCTTTACTGTAAAGAGGATACTGATCGATGAGGTGGCTCATCCTGTTAGCGGCCGCGGAATTGTCACCGTGTTTGTAATAGAAGGCGCCAACCAAGTACTCGCCCTCGGCAATGGACTCTTGAATATTGCGCAAGAGCTGTTTCGTCTCGTCGACATACTTGCTGTTGGGGAACTGCACGATAAGCTGGCGGCATTCGTCTTCGGCGCGGATGGCCTGGGTTTGGTCGCGATCGGACTTATCCATTTGTTTGTAATGGATCATACAGATCTTCTGCTGCGATTCGGCGGCCTCTTCCATGGTTGGGTAGAACAGGATGAAGTCCTTGTACTCGGCTTCGGCCTGAGCAAGACTGGCGGCGCCGCCTTCCCGATACCAGCTGTCGGCGATCGCGAGCTTGGCTTTAGCCAGGAACTCGCTCTGATCGTAGGTATTGATTAGGGTGTTAAGGGTGATGCGCGCGATTTCGTAACGGCCATGTTCGATATCGTCGATGGCGCGATCGAACAAAACTTTGTCGGGCTGTTTGGTGTCCTTGGTGATCGGGTCGTCATACTTCTTCGCGCGGAAACCGCAAGAAGTCAAAAACCCGGCCATCAGGATCACAACCAAAAAGTGTCGAGCCATATCCAACCTTATAGATTAAACCTTTACCAGCACGGCGTCACGAGCCGCGCGCTGCAATTCGAGGAACGCCTGGCCGGGGTCGGGGGTGTGAAAAATCGACGACCCTGCCACCAGCCAGTCACACCCGGCGCGGGTGATGTCACCGGCGTTCTCCGGCGATACGCCGCCATCGATCTCGATGGCGAAATTTAAGCCTAACTCTTTGCGCCGCCACGCGAGCGCCTGGATTTTCTTCAGAGCGTTGGGAATGAAAGCCTGGCCTCCAAATCCGGGATTTACGCTCATGATAAGCACGTGATCCACCAGATCCAGCACTTCGCTGATCATGCCGATCGGCGTGGCAGGATTTAGCACTACCCCGGCACGCGCGCCCTCCGACCGGATGAGCCGCAGGGTGCGATCCAGGTGCGTGCAGGCTTCCTGGTGGACAAGCACGTAGTCGGCGCCTGCGCGGATGAACTCAGGCGCGTACTTGTCCGGGTCGGAAATCATCAGGTGAACGTCGAGCTTGAGACGCGTAGCCTTACGAATCGACTCGACAACCGGGATTCCGATGCTGATATTGGGAACGAAGTGACCGTCCATGACATCGACGTGCAGGATCGACGCTCCAGCGCGTTCAACCCTGGCGATTTCCTCGCCTAAGCGCGTAAAATCGGCCGAAAGAATGGAGGGGAGTACTTCGATCATGCTGGAACTTAGAACGATGTTAGCACGGAGGCGAGAGGCAGTTGGGCTATCGGCCGGGCGTCAGTCTGAGCGGTTTTCAATGAGTGGCCAATCGGAGTGTCGCACGTTCGCCAAAGCTTTCGCCGGTGTATACTCAATCCAATTGGAAACCGGAGCCATGTAGCGTCGGAAGTGTTTACGAAGGAGGTTTCGAGGTATGAAACACGCGCCCCTTCATCGGTATCTCACCGCCAACCGGCGGTTGGCAACTCCGAACGCGAACAAGAGTATAGCAACGACAGCAACTTGGATTTTGCTGGCCCTGGTGTCCGGCTCGGAAGCGTTCGCGCAAGTGACTTCCGGTCAGCCTTCGGACGGAACTCCTTCTTCCGGTGGGTTCTTCACACTGGGCGCGGGGAGCGAACCGCTTGTTGGGTTCTCGCGCAGTGTCGTGAAATTCGAAGGACTGCTAGCGCGTTCTGACGGGGAGACTCTCTCTATCGAACTGCCGGACCAACGCGTGATCCGGTTTCAGCTCAATGAGCATACACTTTTCACGCCCGACGGTCCGCCGGGGCGCCTGTCTGCGTTTCGCATCACCGACGTTGTGTCGGTGGAAGCCGCAGCAGAAAGCAAAGGCTATTTCCTGGCGCGTAATGTGCGCTTTGTCAGAAAACCTTCGGCCGCGGAACAGGCGGAGGTGCTTCAGTGTCCCGAGTCGAGCTACCGATCGGAGAACAACGTCATCGACAACGCCGCGGTGGATCCGAAGCAAGACAGCCGCAAGTTGAATCTGATGGCGAAACCAGCGCCGCTGTTGGAAACCGGCGAGCCAAAGCCGACGCCGGGCGCTGTGGGCGACGATCTGATTCCATCCATCCGCCGCAGGGTAAATGAAGCATTCGAGCGGCTGCCGACCTTTCGCGCGCGACAGGTCACCAGCATGTTTCACAGCACCGACAAGAAAGTGAAGTGGGTGCCCAATGGGGTGATCGCCGCGGAGGTCGCCTACGAAGGAGAACAAGAAACTTATAGCGAAATTCAGGTAGATGGCAAAAGGCCCGCGAACGCACCCCTGACCGGCGATTCCGAGTACATGCGCTCCTTCAACAATGCATGGAGCACGGGCGATTTTGAGACTTTGGCCCATTGCGTGTTCGCCGGGTTGGAGGATTCCGACTTCCACAAAGCGGCCACGGAGCACGGCGACCAGGGGGATTTGGCGGTCTATGAGTTTGCCGGAGGCCGCGCTTCCACCTGCGTGGCAGTGCGATCCCAGTCGCAAATCGCTTATCCGTCGTATCGGGGCTCATTCAAAGTGAAGCCCCAAACGCAGGAGGTAGTACACGTTGAGCTGGAAGCGACCGATATGCCGAAGGCGTTCCCATTGGATCGCGCGGAGCGCTCTGTCGATTTCGGCGCGGTCCACATCGGACCGGAGCAGTATCTTTTGCCAACCACCGGATATTGGTTCGGATGCTATCGGAATTCGTACAACTGCTTCTTGAATCGCGTGGATTTCCACGACTATCGGCATTTCAGTTCAAATTCAGTGATACGGTTTGCCGGAAACTAGATCCTGGCGCAGCGCGTTCTTGCTTGTTGCGCCGCGGGCAATAGAAGCCTCTAAACTCGTGAGATGGATCACCACACAGTTGCTGCCATCGCCATTGCAGGCAGTTGCCTGGATGTGCTGGGCAGCCTCTATCTTGCCTACGACTTGCTGGGTGGACCGCATGGCCCATTGCGGCTGCTGACCAGGGCCGTTACTTATTCGATTCTGTTTGGACTCGGGTACGGTCTCGGCCTGGGACTGATCTTCGGCGTGGCCTCCGGTCTGGCGCTTGGAGTGACCATCTCGATTGAGCTGAACCGAACATCGAAGCGCCAGGACCATTACTCGCTACCATGGGAAGCATTGTTCAGCTTTATCCGCGCATCGGCCTTCAGCGCCGCGCTTTATCCTCAGGTGGGCCTTCGCTTCGCGATTCTGTACTGCATTCTTCTGACGGGAGGACAAATGGTGGCGTACGCTCGGGGAGTGCGTCCGTCGCTCCGGTATTTGCCGGCCAGCGGCCCCAAAGTCAACCGGGTGCTATTGTCGTCCACCCGTGCTGCGAACCGTGGGTTATATTGGGGCGGCGCTCTTCTGCAGTGCGATCGTGCGGCACATGGAGCATCCGTGGCTGTTTGCAACGCGGCTCGGAGTGGTAATGGGGATCGGGATGGCGTTCAGTCCGCACGTCGAATATTACGGCGACAATCTGCGGCGGCGGCGCATGGGAGTGTTCGGCGTGGCGCTCATGTTTTGCGGCTTCGCGTTGCAATCGTTGCAGTATTGGCTGGCGGTATTCGATGTTCGCGTCACTTAGGGCGAACATATGGCGACAAAAAATCCGTCCCCTTCGTTAAGCCCGGGGAGGCGTTCGGTGGTTTGCCAGGCGCCACCCACTTCCTGAATCACTTGTTCGTTCTCCTCTTTTTCGAGCGAACACGTGGAATAAACCAGGCGGCCACCGGGACCAAGATGTTCCAGCGCCTGTCGAACCAGGGCCACCTGCTTGGCGTGCAGATCGGGTAAATCGGAAGGCTGCAGACGCCACTTGATCTCGGGATTGCGCCCGAGGGTTCCCGTGCCGGAGCACGGCGCGTCGACGAGGATGCGATCGAATTTGGCACGAAAAGGAAGTGGCCGCGTACCGTCCAGCACTACCAGCGAGCACTTGAGGTCGCTCATTTGTTGCAAACGATGCAAGTGGATGTCGCACGCAACAGCCCGGACGCCGCACTCGATGGCTTGCGCGGTCTTGTTCCCCGGCGCGGCGCACAGATCGAGAAAAGTCTGGCCGGGATGGAGATCGAGAAACGGCACTATGGACTGCGCTCCGATGTCCTGGATGCGGCCGGTGCTGGCGATGTGGGTCTCGGCCGGTTGAAGAAAGGCGGCTGCAATCTTGTTCGCTGTGGCGCGGCCGAATTGGCGATCCCATCTTTCGAGCAACCAGGCGGGCATGGAGAGATCGGTGGCGCGGTCTGGCCAAGGCACGTGTTGCCGATCGGTTTTTCTCAAGATCGCGTTGACTAATCCGGCGGCCGGCGCTTTGTGAGCGCGCTTCACCAGTTCCACGCTCTCTCCCACCGCGGCATGCGGCGGGATGCGATCCAGATAGCGGAGCTGATAAATGCCCATGCGCAGAGCGATGCGAACTTCGGGCTCAGGCGCACGCGGGACGCGGCGAGCGATCAGATAATCGAGCTGGGCTTGATGCCGCAGGCATCCGAAAACGATCTCTGAGGCTAGGCCGGCGTCGCGCGAGTCGAGTTGGACGGAGCGCTGCAGCAAAAGGTCAGAGGCATAGCCACCCAGGTGGACTTTGCGGAGAACATCGAAGGCGATCTGGCGCGCGGGTGAGATCAAGTTCTATTTTAGTAGCAGTGCTAAAAAGCAACGGAAGATATTGCGACGGATGCGGGCAGAAACTGCCGCCGGGATCCAGGCTATCGCTGCAGGCGGTGTCGAAAGAGGAGGCCCAGGCGATGGGCGCGGCGGGCGTGGAGAATCCCGATGGGACGGTCACGATTGACCTGTGCCTGAACTGCCGGGTACAGCGGGCGAATCGCATCAAGCATGGATTCGCGTGACGGCTACGGCGCAACTTGAACACTCAGGGTTGCAGTTACGGTATGACCCGCGCGATCGTCAGCGCTCAGTTTGTACTCCGTGTCTCGAAGAGGCGAAACCTGGAAACAATGGCTGAGGGCCGGGTGTAGCTGTTCCACCGGGGGTTCAATGCGAACATGCTCGGCCGCATTCACGCCGTAGCAAATTAGGCTCGGCTGGCCGCGTCGAATAGTTGGCGGGGTCGCATAGAAGTTCAGAATCTTGAGAGTATCGCCACCCAATAAATCGAGCGTGCGACGCGCCTCCTGGGCTTGCTGTCGCGCCTCCGCCTTCTGGGCTTCGCGTGCGTAATTCCAGCGCGAGTAAAAGATCCAGCCGTCGTAAAGCACAGCAATGACCATCGCGATGGTGAGATAGGGCAGAACTCGACGGAAGACACTCACAGCAACGTATTCGGCGAGCTGGATCGCCCCAGAAGGCGGTCCACACAGTCGACGAAGCGGTCCAGAGCGAACGGCTTCGGAAGCGCCAGCAAGCGCCCTGGGATTTCGCTGTCCTGAAGACTCTCCGCCGATAGAGCGAGGATCTTCAAGGTGGGATAAGCGTGTGCCAGCTCGACCAGACCTTCGACGCCGGTCTCTGGCACCGCGGAAACATCCACAATCAACAGATCGGCGCGGCGATCACGCAGTTCCCCCGCCAGGTTTCCAGCGTGCGAGATCTCCACCGTGAAGTATCCTCGCCGCTCGAGCAAGCGCCGAAGAAGTTTGCGGATGGAAAGATCGCTCTCCAGGATCAATATGGGGCCGGAAGCGGCAGCGGGTAATGGCTGCGAAGTTTCGATGGGCGGCCGCTCAATGGCCTCAGTTCCGCGCTCTTCCATTTCCGGGCGAGCAGCCGAAATTATGGGCTCTGGCTCAATGCGGCGGGGTTTCTCCGAATCCAAATTGAGAAGCGTGCGCCGGGACGACTCCATCAATAGCGGCGCGGCGGCCGGTTCGGGCTCGGACGGGCGCTGCAAGCTGGGCCGCCACACGCGATAGAAGCGCATGCGGCATACGCGGCAGCGAAACGGCGCAAGAAACAGGCACGCCAAGAGAATGTCCAACGCGTTCCGGCGGTTCGAAGGACGTATCTCCGGCGACCCGCAATTGGCGCAGCAACGTCCCGTAAACGCCAACTTGCGAGCAGCGGTCGCCAACGCACCGAACGTCGGCTCATTTTGAGCGACACTTGGAACACGCGCCATGATGTGCGATCTCAATGATGGCGATCTCGAGGGAAGGCCGTATGTAATGATTGTAGTGACATTTGAGTTAAAAGTGATGTACCTTGCGTGGCTATTGTGCGCCGGAATAGCACTAGCACAACCAGCCGATCTAGTACTGCGCAACGGCAAGATCGTGACGCTGGAACAAAGCGCGGCAGAGGCCCAGGGGTTGGCTGCGCGCGGTGGCAGGATCATTGCGGTAGGGTCCAACAAGATCGTGGATGCCTTGGCTGGGCCGTCGACGCGAGTGATCGATCTGAAGGGACGCCTCGCGATTCCGGGATTCATTGAGGGTCACGGGCATTTCACGGAACTGGGCGCGTCAAAGATGATGTTGGATCTGCGCGGCGCAAGAAATTGGGATGAAATCGTCGCGATGGTGGCGGCGGCAGCGCGCGAAGCCAAACCGGGGACATGGATTCTCGGCAGCGGCTTTCATCAAGCGAAATGGGATCGCGTGCCGGAGCCAAACGTGCGCGGGTTCCCAGTGCACGAGAGCTTGAGCCGCGTTTCTCCTCACAATCCGGTTTGGCTGATGCATGCGAGCAGGCACGCTGGTTTCGCCAATGCGGAAGCGCTGCGACAGGCCGGTATCGACAAAAATACACCCGATCCGGCCGGTGGCGAGATCTTGCGGGACGCGCGCGGTGAACCTACCGGATTATTGAACGAACGCGCGCAGGAGCTGATGCAGCGCGTGCTGGATTCGTATCGCTCTCATCGGCCGGCGTCTGAGGCAGAGGCCGAAATCCGGCAACAGATCAAACTGGCCGAGCGAGAATGTCTCACGAAGGGGATCACGACTTTCGAAGACGCGGGTTCGCCGCTTGCGACCGTGGATCTCTTTCGGAAGATGGCGGAGCAGGGCGAGCTAGGGTTGCGGATGTGGGTGATGCTGCGCGCGCCGCAATCCGAGTTGGCGGCGAACCTGCGCCGCTATTACATGATCGGGGTGGGCGGCGAACACCTGACCGTACGCGCCATCAAGGAATATATGGACGGCGCGCTGGGCTCGCGCGGGGCCTGGCTGCTGGCGCCGTACTCCGATCTGCCCGCGGATGCGCCGGATCGAAGCGGGATCAACGTAGAGCAACTGCCCTACATCCGCAAGACGGCGGAACTGGCCATCGACAACGGCTTCCAGCTTTGTACGCATGCCATCGGAGACCGCGCGAATCGCGAGGTGCTGAATTTGTACCAGGCGGTTTTTCGCGAGCATCCGGATAAGATGAACCTGCGATGGCGGATCGAGCATGCGCAGCATCTGGACCCCGCCGATATCCCGCGCTTCGGCCAGCTGGGCGTCATCGCTGCCATGCAGGCCATTCATTGTACTTCCGACGGTCCGTTCGTGATTGCCCGATTGGGCCGGGAGCGCGCGGAAGCCGGCGCGTACGTCTGGCAGAAGCTGATGAAATCGGGCGCGGTGGTGGGGAACGGCACCGACACGCCGGTGGAGGACGTGGACCCGATCCAGTGCTTCTACGCGTCGGTAAGCCGCAGGTTGAAGGATGGAACCGTCTTTTTTCCGGACCAGAGGATGAGCCGGATGGAAGCGCTGAGGTCGTACACCATCAACAATGCATACGCGGCCTTTGAGGAGGGGAGCAAGGGATCTCTGAAAGCGGGGAAGCTGGCGGACGTGACAGTGCTGTCGGGCGATATTCTGACCCTGCCGGAGAACGAGATCCAGTCGGCGAAGGTGGACTACACGATTGTGGGCGGGAAGGTTCTGTATGAAAGGCGCTAGTAAGTGTAGCGCCAGTCCCGGCGGAAGTCGCGCATTTGATCGCGAATCTGTTCGCGGATGCGGTCGCGCTCACGGGCGATATCACGTTGGGCGCGCCAGGCTTCGCGCTGGGCGTCGCGGAATTCCCGCGCTTGTTCTCGCGCGGCTTCCCGAGCTTCTCGGGCGCTTTCCCCCACCTCCAGTGCTCGGGCCCGCGCTTCAGCCCGCCATTGCCGGTAACCGTCGGAATCCCACGTACAGGCTGCGCCGCTACTGACGGCGAGCATCACAATCGCAATCACGCCAAGGATCAGAAGTTTCATGGGGTGGTAGACGAAGGAAAGCGAGATTTGTTCCGAAAAAACTTTGGGGCTACAAAATGGCGGTTTCCTCGATTGCCCGGCCTTCGGCAAACCGTTGCACATTCAGATCTTCGGCGTCAATCAGACGGGTCTCGCCTTTGAGGATTAAGTCCGCCAGAATGCGGCCGGTGGCCGGAGAATGCATCACACCGTGGCCGCTGAAACCGTTGGCGAAATAGAACCCGCGGACGTCGGGTGAAGGGCCCAAGATGGCGTGATGGTCCGGGGACATTTCGTAGAGCCCCGCCCAGCAGCGCCGCGGGTTGACCGCGAGATTGACGAAATCGGGCACCCGGGCAGCAGCGTGCGTCAGGCTCTTTTCGATGTACGCAGGATCGAAATCGGTACGGAATCCGGGTTGCTCATCGGGGTGAGCCCAAGCCATGAGCAGCCCCAGACCCTCCTGGCGGAAGTGCCAGCCGGTGGCCATATCGATCATCATCGGCAGGTGTTCGGGCAAACCCGGGAACGGCTCGGTGGGAACCAGCATGCGGCGCAGCGGTTGAACCGGCAAGTCCACCCCGGCCATGCGCGCCACTCCCGCGGCCCACGGTCCTGCTGCGTTCACCACTACGGGCGCCGAAACGCCGCCCTTCGAAGTGAGGACGCCCGAAACCTTGGCATGGTCTGTGTAGATACCGGTGACCTCGGTCCCGCGCCAAAGCTCCGCGCCGCGATCGATGGCGCGCGCCATAAGTCCGGTCATGACGCTGTCCGGATCGACAAAGCCGTCGGTAGTACACAAGCTGCCTCCCACGATGTCGTCCGAGCGAACTTGCGGCAGAATTTTGCGGATGTCGTCGGGCGCGAGCAATTCGACGTTCTTCAAGCCGAGCACCTTCTGTCGGGCGCTATTCTTGCGCAGATAATTCATGTGCCAGTCGTTGTTGGCCATGAACAGATAGCCATGGGGTTTGTATCCGGAAGGATGGCCCGTGGCTTCTTCGAATCGCGCGAAGAATGGAATCGAATAAAGGGACATGCGGATGTTGACGTCGGTTGCAAATTGCGCACGCACTCCGCCCATACTCTTTCCAGTGGAACCAAGACCTTGCCGGGTCTCGCGTTCAACGATCAAGACGTTCTTACAGCCCGCTTCAGTGAGATGAAACGCGATGCTGGATCCGACGATTCCGGCACCGATGATGACCACATCCGCCGACCGTGCCATGAAGCCTTGATTCTATCCAAGCGGCCCTCAAGAATCTCCAAGCCAGACGGGACAGCCACTTTGTAGGCTTCAGTAACGCGCCGAAAATTGTGAGGGCGCTAAAAGGGGATTGTGATGAATCGAGAATCTATTTCGCTGCTTCTTCTGACGGCTTTGTCCGGAATTGTTAGCGCCGCAACTGCGCCGGCACCGGCCAATATCTATATCCAGCACAACCTGGTTGCAGATCTGCGCGGCGTGGCGGATGTAACCGATCCCAATCTGGTGAACCCCTGGGGGATCTCGGAAAGCGCGTCGAGTCCATTTTGGATTTCCGATAACGGCAAGGGTTTGACGACGCTGTACAACGGATCGGGCACGATCATTCCCTTGGTGGTGACGGTTGCGCCGCCGAACGGCCAGTCCGGCGCCTCTGCCCCGAGTGGACAGGTGAACAACAACACCACAGTTTTCTTGCTGGCCAACGGAAAGCCCGCATCGTTTATTTTTGTCACGGAAGATGGCACCGTTTCAGCGTGGAATGGGGGCAGCGCTACCACAATCGAGGTGGATAATTCCGCGAGCGGAGCGATCTACAAAGGCGTGGCGCTAGGCGCGAATGCTTCGGGTCCGCAGCTTTACGCAGCGAATTTCAACGCGGGCACGGTGGATGTATTCAACGGCACATTCGCCTCGACAAAAGTGGCCGGAGGCTTTGCCGACGCTAACATCCCGGCTGGTTTTGCTCCGTTTAACATCGCGAATCTGAACGGCAAACTGTACGTCTCTTATGCCAAGCAAGACGCCCAGAAAAACGACGACGTGGCCGGACCGGGCAACGGCTTTGTCGACATTTTCGATATGGACGGAAACTTGCAAACGCGGCTGATTTCCAATGGTCCGCTCAATTCGCCCTGGGGCATGGCCATCGCGCCATCCACATTCGGACCGTTTGGCGGCGCGTTGCTGGTGGGCGATTTCGGAGACGGAAAGATCAATGCGTTCGACGCCAGCGCGGGCACGCTTCTGGGAACGCTTCAGAACAGCCAGGGCGTCGCGATCTCGATCGACGGCCTGTGGGCGATTATTTTTGGCAACGGCAAGACCGGCGGTGACAAGAACACGCTGTACTTTACCTCCGGGCCGAATCAAGAGCAGCACGGCCTGTTCGGGAGTCTCGCTCCACCGGCCGCCATTTCCGGCATTCTCAACTCGGCCAGCAACCTATCCGGGCCGATAGCGCCGGGCGAAGCCGTGACTTTGACGGGAGGCACGATTGGCCCGTCGCCACTCGCTTCCGCGAAGATTCCATCCAGCGGTACGCTGGGCACGTCTCTCTCAGGGGCTGGAGTTACATTCAACGGCACGCTTGCGCCGATCATTTACACGTCGGCGTCGCAGACCGCGGTGCTGGTTCCCTACGCGATCGCAGGCTCGTCGACCGCAAATGTCGTGGTGACGTATCAAAACCAAACCACCGCCAGCTTTCAAGTGCCAGTGGCCGCGTCGGCACCGGGCACCTTTACCCTGGATTCCAGCGGCGGCGGCGCGGCGGTGGTGTTCAATCAAGATGGCTCGCTCAACTCCGCCACCAATGCGGCCAGCGCCGGATCCGTGGTGGCGCTCTTTGGCACCGGCGAGGGAATGACGGAACCAGCGGGCCAGGACGGGCTGGTTGAGAACGATGTTTTCCGCACTTCCGTTGCGCCGGTTACTGCGACCATCGGCGGAAAGGCGGCGCAAGTGACGTACGCGGGATCGGCGCCAGGGCAGCTTTCGGGAGTAATGCAAGTGGAAGCCGTGGTGCCTAGCGGAGCTGGCACTGGAGCGGTTCCCGTAGTGCTGACCATCGGGTCGGCCAGCAGCCAAACCAACGCGACTATTTATTTGCAGTAGCGCCCTCCCTTGGAATGGCGTGTTGAAATTCGCCGGCGCGTGTGTTTCTCTAGGTCATGGCTGAATCCGACCCTCTGCGCCAGCATGTTCTCGACCTCTTGCGCGGACGCAATGCGCACGCCGACTTCGACACGGTAATGGGGGACTTCCCTGCCCGGCAGCGTGGAGTGAAGCCCCCGGGCGCGCCGCACACCGCCTGGCAACTGCTGGAACACATGCGGATCGCACAATCGGACATTCTGGAATTCAGCCGCGACCCCAAGCATAAGTCGCCGGCGTGGCCGGACGGCTATTGGCCCAAGACTGATGCGCCCCCCAGTGCGGCATCCTGGAATAACAGCTTGCGCAGCTTTCGCGCGGATTGGAAGGCCATGGCCAAGCTGGTGGCGGATAAGAAGACGGATCTGTTCGCTCCAATTCCCCATGGTTCCGGCCAAACCATTCTCCGCGAGGCATTGCTGATCGCCGATCATAACTCCTATCATTTAGGACAAATGGTGCTATTGCGGCGCTTGCTGGGCACGTGGAAGGCTTAACCCCCGTATAAAATCGCCCTAATTCGGCAGTGCAGTTGTTGACTTGTGATAGAATCTTTCCTATTTCTATGCAAACCACTGCTCTGGCGGTACTGGTGTCTTCCCTCTTTTTCTCAAGCGCATGGTCCCAGCCCTACACAATCAGCACAATCGCTGGAACTTCTCGATTGGAGGATGGCGGCCTCGGGACCGCGGCTCCCTTGCGGGCACCAGTGGCGGTTGCCCTTGACTCCAATGGGAATCTCTATATCGCGGACGAAGCTGATAATCGTATTCGAAAGGTAGACCCTACCGGAATTATCAGTACTTATGCAGGTACCGGCCTCCCTGGGTATAGTGGCGATCGAGGTCCTGCGAAGAACGCGCAGCTCAGCTTCCCCACAGGGATTGCCATGGACGCGAAAGGGAACCTGTTCGTCGCCGACGCGGGCAATTTTCTCGTCCGTCGCATCGCAGTGGATGGCACCATCAATACGGTCGCTGGTAACGGAAAGCCGAACTTCGCCGGAGACAATGGCCCGGCGACATCCGCTCAAATTGATCCGGTGGCCGTCGCGCTTGACTCCACCGGGAACCTCTACATCGCCGATGGCCTTAACTATCGCATCCGCAAGGTGGACACAAACGGGATCATCACCACCATCGCCGGCAACGGAACCGAAGGAGACGTCGGCGACAATGGACCGGCGACGAGCGCTGAGATTGATTTCGTTACGGACTTGGCTGTCGACAATCTTGGGAATGTCTATCTTGCCGACTATTTCAACTCCGAAGTTAGAAAAATAGATACATCGGGAATGATGTCGGCCTTCGCCGGGGGTGTGCCATACGGCCCCATTGAAGAAGACGGCATACCCGCCACCACGGCTGTTATGGTTCCGTATGGCGTAGCGTTTGACCCTTCCGGCAACTTGTATATTTCCGACGACAACTTGAATAACACCTTGGTGCGCCGGGTGGATCTGTCCACGAATTTGATCTATACCGTGGCCGGCACGGGAGAGGTAGGTCTTGCAGGTGATGGCGGTGAAGCGTTGGTGGCGGAACTCAACAGTCCTGCCGGACTGGCCATCGGCGGCGGCGTAGTCTACTTCGCGGATGCTGCGAACTTGCGTGTTCGCAAGGTTTCGAACAACATCATCAATACAGTGGCAGGCACGGGTATCCGCGACAACGGACCGGCGACCAACGCCTTTCTCAACTTCCCTGAAGGCATCACAATCGACGGCAGCGGGGACATCCTGGTGGCTGACACTGGGAACGCGGAAGCGCGGCGTTTCAAGGCGGGAGGCCCGATCAACAGCTTGGGGCAATTGCTCGGAGGCACGCCCAATGGCGTGACAGCGGATCGCGCAGGAAACTTCTATCTCACCGACGAGGAACCCGGCTTTCCCAGCGAGATACCGCATATCCTCAAAGTGGCGCCAGATGGCACCACGTCCATCGTTGCGGGGAACGGACCCGATGGGTTCTCAGGAGATGACGGCCCGGCAACGCTAGCGGTTCTCAACACACCCCGGGGTGTCGCCGTCGATGCTGCCGGCAATATCTATGTCGCCGATTACGGCAACAACCGGGTGCGCAAGGTCGATACAACAGGGACCATCAACACCATCGCGGGAAATGGCAAGTTTCAATTCTCGGGGGACAACGGACTGGCAACTGCGGCTGGAATAGATCCGTTCGATCTCGCGTTGGACAGCGCGGGCGACGTTCTCGTAGTGGATCAGCTCAATAATCGCATCCGCATGATCGCGCCGAACGGTACGATTACGACGGTGGTGGGAACCGGCTTGGCGGGCTACGCAGGCGATGGCGGGGCGGCAACCGAAGCTCGTCTCAACCTCCCGTCTGGCATCGCGTTGGACAGTTCCGGAAACATGTACATCGCCGATCAAGGCAACAAGGTGGTACGGAGAGTAACATCGGGCGGCCTGATCACAACCATCGCCGGTAATGGCACGTTCACACCCAGCGCGGGCGATGGCGGTCCCGCAACAGCGGCCCAATTGGATCCCTTTAGCATCGCAGTGGACGCGGCCGGCAATCTGTATGTCACGGATTCCTTCAATGACCACGTGCGAGTGCTGACGCCCCAAACTGTGAAGCCAGCCAGCATGAGTATTGTGAGCGGCAACAGTCAGAGTGCAACGGTGGAGACTGGTTTGCCGGCGCCCCTGGTCCTGAAGATCGCTGACAGCACCGGGGCCGGCATTCCCGGAGTACTGGTCACGTTCACTGTCAGCCCGGCGGGCGCCGCCACAATTACGCCTTCACCGGCGATCACGTTGAACGATGGCACGGTCACCGCCACGGTGACAATGGGTAGCAACCCTGGTCCGGTGACAATTACAGCGCAGTCCTACGCGCTCCCGAATGTTACTTTCTCGCTGACGGCACTCGCGTCGAACTCCCCGGCCATCTCGGCGGGCGGGATCACCAGCGCCGGGCTCAGCAATCCCGCCGTCAAGGTGCTTTCGCCGAATGCGATCGTGACCATCTTCGGCACGAATTTCGCACCGGCCGGAACCGCAACACGGGCCGGCTTGGTCAACGGTCAGCTTCCGACCAACGTCGCGGGAGTCTGCGTGGAGTTCGCAACCGTTCGCGCGCCGATTTTCGCGGTCTATCCAAACCAGGTGAACGTGCAGGTGCCCGCCGTTACGCCCGGCAATGTTCCGCTGCAACTGATCGCGGATTGCGATACGCCGCAGGCGGTAGCAACCCCGCCCGTCAGCGTTGCGGCGCAAGCCACGGCGCCCGAGTTTTTCTATTTCGCCACGAATTCGAGCGGCGCAAACCCAATTGCGGCGATCAATGCGGTCACCGGCGGGTACATAGGCGCCGCGGGATTGATCACCGGCGCGACGTTTACGCCAGCCAAGTCCGGCGATTATCTGACGCTGTTTGCGACCGGCTTCGGCGCGACGAATCCGGCGTTCGCTCCTGGCGTGCTCCCCAGTGGCACGGCACCAGTGACGACCCCTTTGTCGATCACATTGGGTGGCCTGACCCTCGATCCATCGGACATCTTGTATGTGGGTCTTTCGCAGTTCGCGGGGCTGTATCAAGTGAATATTCAGGTACCCGCCGGCGCTGCCAATGGCAACCAGCCGCTAGTGATCACGGTGGGTGGAGTGGCGTCGCCAGCCGGCGCATTCATCACAGTACAGAATTGAGCTATTCTTCACGCAGAATCTCGAGCGGCTTCTGACCCAGGATCGGAAAGCTGGCCATCCAACCGGCGGCATTGGCGATGAGAGCGGTAGCGATCACCGACAGCAGGATCGGAATCACGGGCACCGAGGTCTGAGCGTCCAGCATCCGCTTCAATAAAAGATTTGCGAAACCACCTGCCAGCAGGCTGCCCATCAGCCCCGCCACGCCACCGAGCACCAGAAACTCAACGGAGAAAATGCGGCTGACGCGCCAGCGCGTGGCGCCGAGGGTTTTGAGAATGACGACTTCGCGCATGCGGCGGAAACGCGTGCCGGCCACGCTGGAGGAAAGAATCACCGCCCCGGCGAGAATCGCGAACATCGAAATGAAGCGGACCACTTGCGAGATGCGATCCACCACGCCCTGGACGATCTGGAGCACGTCGGCCACGTTGACCACCGTGACGGTGGGGAAGCGCTGGTAGAGCGCCTCTTGCAGTGCGGGAACGGCCGTGGGCTGAGCGCGCAGGCTGCTGTAGTAAATGATCGGGAAGCCGGCCAGCGCGCTGGTGTTGAAGATGAATTCGACACGGCTGGAAAGATGAATCGAATCGATGGTCTGGATACAGGCAACGCGCGTTTGCAATTCCCTGCCCGAGATGCTCCAGCGCAGTTGCGATCCTGGCTCGATGCGGAGAGTTCTCGCGGCGTCTTGGTCGACACAAACTTGGGGGCTCCCGGTGGGAGAACTCCACCAATCGCCGCGCTCGACATTCACATAGTCCGGCATGGCACCCGCGGATGTGACGGAGCGGGGCGAGCGATAACGGCGGCCGAAACCCTTCAAGTCCATGCTCGCGACGTCCTGTCCATTCACGCTGATCAGTTTGGCCGCTACGGTACCGATCAATTCCGGCGTCCCTTCCACACCGCGCTGCTGTTTCACCAGATCCAGAACCGCATCGCGATCTTTGGGCGCGATGTCGATCAAGAAGACGTTGGGCATTCCGGGCGGCGAGGTGCGATTCATTTCGGCGATCATGCCGTGCTGCACCAGATAAATTGTGAGCGTAAACATCACGCCGACGCCGAGAGCGACCAACACCGATTGCGAGTGAGCCCCGGGACGATACAAATTTGCGACGCCATGGCGGACCGAGGAAGGCAGCTTGCCACGGCTCACGATTTTCAAAACGCGCAGCATCAGCCACGCGACAGCGGACAGCGCGGCAAAACCGATCACCAGCGCGCCCGCGAAGTATTCTCCAGTTCTCCAAATGTCTCGGGAAGTGCCGGTGGCGAACGACATCGCAATGCCGGCGAAGCCAATCAGGATGACGGCGCCCGCTAAGAGCGACGCGCGCGCTTCGGCCAGCCGCGTCCGCCAGCCCGGCCTGGTTTCCTCCATTTCACGGCGCAAAATCAGGCTGGGACGAATGTGCCGGATGCCAATCAGCGGCGGCAGCGTGAACAGCAACGACGCCAGGATCGCGATGCCGATGCCTTGGGCCGCAGTGAGAAAATCCCAATGGGCGGTGGGCTCAAGCTCGAAATAGTGCGCAAGAAACGCCGGGAAAGCCCGCTGCACTACGAGTCCAAAGGCTACGCCGAGCAGGCCGCCCGCCAGCCCGAGCGCGATGGTCTGGAGCAAGTAAATCCGCATGACGTGGCTGGAGCGCGCGCCGATGCATTTCATAATCGCGATGGAATCCATGCGCTGCTGGATGTGGGCCCGCATGGCAGTACCCACGCCGATGGCGCCGATGATGAGAGTGATGAGGCTCACCAAGCTAAGAAACGTGGTGGCGCGATTCAGGCCTTGCGTCACGATGGGGTGCGACTCGCGATAGTCGGCAATCAAGGCGTCGGGGAAGGCGGCTTTCAGCGACGCGCGAGTTTGTTCGATGCCCGGTGAGTGGGGAGAAAGCCGGAACAGGAACCGCTCGGCGGAGCGGCTGCCGGGCATCATGAGGCCCGTGCGTTCCAGACCTTCGCGCGTGATCATCACGCGAGGGCCCACATTGAGGGTCCCCAGCATGCGATCCGGCTCATACGTCACTTCACCTACGATGCGAAACGGTTGGCCGCCCAGGCGAATGCTGTCACCAACCTTCAGATTCAGCCGCAAGAGGATATCGTCGGAAACGGCCACAGTATCCACGGTCAGCGCCTGGGACAACGGGGCGCGCGGTGACAAACGAATCTCGCCGTAGAACGGGTATTTCTTGGGATCGACGGCTTTCACCGACACCAGCATGGGAGGCTTCGCTTCGCCTGTGGACGCCATGGTCACCGTTTCGGTGATCCAGGTTCGGTCGATGCCGGATTTCGCGAGGGCGTCCATGGCAGCGGTCTGCTGAGGCGTGGGGAGTTCGAATACACGCAGCGACAGGTCTGCCGCCATCAGTGTACGCGCCTGGTCCAACAGCATCTGGTGAAAGGCGCGGCTGAAGCCTCGAACACCGGTCAGCGACCCAACGCCCACCGCGACCGCGAGAATCACGAACAGAAATTTGAACGCCGATGAGCGCGATTCGCGCCAGGCGATCTTACAAGCGGTGGTCCAGGAAAATCGCACGATATTCTTACTCCCGCTCGTCGCTCACGATGCGTCCATCGCGCAATGTGATTCGCCGCGAGGCCCGGGCGGACAGCGCGGCGTCATGCGTAACCAGCACCAAGGTGGTTTTCTCGCGCTGGTTGAGCGAGATGAGCAGTTCCAGCACATGCTGGCCATTCTCGGTGTCTAGATTGCCCGTGGGCTCGTCGGCCAGCAGGATGGGCGGACGAACCATGAACGCGCGAGCCAATGCCACGCGCTGCTGCTCTCCGCCCGAAAGCTGGATCGGGTAATGATCGCGGCGATCCAGCAGGCCGACACTTTCGAGCAGTTCGCGGGCGCGCTTCGGCCCGTCGATACCGTTACCGCCGGTCAGTTCATATGGCAGCAAAACATTTTCTTCCGCCGTGAGGGTGGGCAGCAGATGATAAGACTGAAACACGAATCCCACTTTGCGGCCGCGCAGCAGGGCCATACGATCTTCATTCAGGCCAGTAATGTCCTCGCCGTCCAGAATGATCCGGCCCGAAGTGGGCGTATCGAGTCCAGCCAAAAGTCCGAGCAGGGTGCTTTTGCCGCTGCCGGAAGGCCCCATGATGGCGACGAATTCGCCCCTCTCGATTTCCAGATCGATTCCGCGGAGGATATCCACTCGATGAGTGGCGGTGGGAATGCTTTTAGTAAGGGCGGTGACCTGAATGGCGGGCGTTTGGACGGGTGCTCGAGTCGGATCTCCCTGCAATTCTTTATTATGGCATTGGGTGGCGTGCATGTCGTCTGATCGGCTTCTTTTCGTTGGATGTATGGCTGTCGCGCTAGGTTTAGTGCAATTTACAAGCGCTGCACCACCGTCCACACATATGGATACGCGTCCGGCGATCGTTGCGTTCGGCGATAGTCTAAGTGCCGGCTATGGCGCGGAGCCGGGGAAGAGCTTCCCCGATTTCTTGCAGAAGGATTTAGATGCCGCCGGACTGCACTGGCGCATCGTGAATGCCGGCGTGAGCGGCAACACTACCACCGATGGGTTGGATCGCATCAATGAGGTACTGGCGTACAAACCGCGCGTCACCATTGTCGAATTTGGTGGTAATGACGGCTTGCGAGGCCTTCCGCTGGAAACTACGCGAGCCAACCTGGAGCAGATGACGCAGAAGCTGGAAGGGGGCGGCTCGAAAGTGCTTCTAGCGGGAATGACTTTGCCGCCGAACTACGGGAGCGATTACATCACGCGCTTCGGGCAGATCTACGTTGATGTGGCGAAAAAATATAACGTGCCGCGGATTCCGTTTCTGCTCTCCGAGGTTGCGCTTCGTCCCGGTCTCATGCAGCAGGACGGCATCCACCCGACGGCACAAGGCAACGAGATCGTGGCAAAGACGGTTATGCGCTATTTGAAGCCCCTGTTGCGTCAGTGAGGTGACGCATTAGCCGCTAAGCTGCGGCGGCGCTTCCGCAGTTCCGCGGTCGCCACACGATGGCACTTCAAACACAGAGTGCGGATGTTTTCGAGATCGCACTCGCCTCCGCCCTCCACCACGGGCACGATATGATCGGCATCCCAAAGGGTTTTTCTGGAACCGGCGCGCAGTCCCCAATGGAGAAATGCTTTCAGCCGAGCGGCACCTCGCAGGCGTTTCAGGGCGCGTTCTGCATGCAAGCAATCGACGCCGCAGCTGGCGCAGACTCCCCGGTCGCGTCCCAGTACTTTTTCACGAATATAGCCCGGATCGCTGCGTACGCGCCATTCTTCCACGCACCAGTCCGAACAAAAGGTCACGCGGCCTTTGGGAACCTCCAAATTACACCAACGGCATAGATTCCGGCCATTATCCCCCTTGGGGAGGATCTTCCGGTCCGCCCAACCGCCCGGCATGGTTCTTTTTGTACTCATCTTCTTATACTGATGCTCAGTTGCTTCCTTCAAAAAATACCAAAAACGGAACAGGACGGCGCTGGAACGCATCTAAGTCTTGGGCGCGTCTGTTAGGGAAGGTTGCGACCATGGTTGCGATTCGGTATACTCCGCAATTGCACGAACTCTAAATTTGAAGGGTTGTGCCAGGGTCGACGGCCAGTAGCTGCTGGATCATCGCCCATGAAATTCGGATCGCTGGGAGGCGGGGAGTGTCGGTTCAATCATCGAAATTCTTGTTGACAGTTACATTGATTGGAATGCTGGGGCCGGTGCCCGCTCGGATGCTCGGACAAGCGGCGGCCGCACCGTCGTCTGCGACACCGCAGAAAAACTGGAAAGATCGGGCGGAGTACGATCTGTTCGACTCGATCACCAAGGACAACAATCCTAAAACGAAACTCGAGAAACTGCAGCAGTGGGAAAAGCAGTATCCCATGACCGAGTGGATCAAGGAACGCCGGACATTGTTCCTGACCACCTATGCGGCGCTGAACGACCCCAAGAACGCGGTGGAAGAAGCCAAGCAGATCCTGGCTGACGATCCTAAGGATTTTACGGCGCTGTATTACACCATGCTCTTCACGCAGGGCCTGTACGCGCAGAATCAAACTCCGGATGTTCTGGATCAAGGCGACAAGGCCGCGAAAGCGATTCTGGCGAATCTAGACACTCCTCCACCTAACGTAAAGGCAGAGGATTGGGCCAAGCTGCGGCCACAACTGGAGCTTCTGGCGCATCGAAATCTGGGATGGATCGCGATGCAGCATATGAACTGGGATGCGGCCGAGGCGGAATTCCAGAAGACTCTGATGTTGAGTGCCAACGATGCCCAGGTGGATTACTGGATGGGCACAGTGATCGCGTCGGAGAAGAAACTGGACAAGCTCCCGGCGGCGATGTTCTATTTTGCGCGTGCCGCTACCTTTACAGGCCAAGGCGCGCTACCGCCCGAAGCCCAGAAGACTGCCATGACTTATGTTCAGAAGCAGTACAAGAACTTCCACGGCAGCGACGAGGGATTCAACGATCTGGTGGCCGCAGCGAAGGCCAATGCCACACCGCCAGCGGGCTTCACGATCAAGAATGCCAATGAGATCGCTCAGGCTAGCGCCGCGAACGAAGAAGAGTACAACAAAACTCATCCTTCAGAGGCGCTGTGGAAGAACCTGAAGATGGCGCTTACCGCGCCCGACGGCGCAAATTACTTCATGATGGTGAAGGGCACCGAGGTTCCGACACTCAAGGGCAAAGTGATTAAGCTTGAGCCCGCGGTGAGGCCGAAAACGATCCTGCTTGCGATGGAAGACAACACCAACAACACCACCACCGCCGACGCCACGCTGAAGTTCGAGATGCCGCTGCCCGGTAAGGTGGAAGAGGGCACGGAGCTGACATTCGAAGGTGTGGCCGACAGCTACACCGCAAGTCCTTTCATGGTGGTTTTCAACGTGGACAAGGACAAACTGCACGGCTGGACGGGCAAGAATGAGGCAGCCCCCGTACACCATACTCACCACGCGGCGGCCACCCATTAACTATTAGCCTTCGCCGACTTTCGTGCCGGGGAACAGACACTCTGCGCTTGTTTTCGGACTCTGATACTATTCCAACAAAGACATTCTGTTTGGAAGACAGATTGGAGGCCTGAAAATGAATCAACCTTCGAAGTATTTGTGCTTAGCCGCTGTGGTTGGGCTGCTTGTGCCGGCATGGGTGGCCGCACAGGATAAGCCCGCACCGGCACAGGCGGCGCAACCCCAATATAAAGATCCAGCGGAATATACGCTCTACGATTCGATCCTGAAAGATACGAATCCAAAAACCAGGCTGGACAAGCTGCAGGAGTGGCAGACCAAATACGCAAGCACCGATTTCGAGAAGCAGCGCAAGGCGCTCTTTTTGGACACCTACGTCAAGCTGAACCAACCGAAGGAGGCCGTCGCCGAGGCGAAGCGGATCCTAGCCGACGATCCGAAGGATTTCTGGTCCCTGTACTACACCATGTCGTTGACCCGCGCGGTAGCGGGCGACAAGCCGACGCCCGATGTGCTGGACCAAGGCGAGAAGGCCACCACCACGCTTTTGGCGAACATCGACTCACCTCCGCCGGGCGTCACCGCCGACCAATGGAAGGGCGCGCGCGCACCGGTGGAAGCACTGGGGCACACGACGCTCGGATGGGTCGCGATGCAGCGCAAAACCTGGGATGCGGCCGAGGGCGAATTTCAAAAGTCGCTGCAACTGGATCCGAACAACGGTGAGGTGGACTTCTTCATGGGAACCGTGGACGCCTCTCAGAAGCCGCCCAAGATGTCGGTCGCGCTGTTCTATTTCGCGCGAGCAGCCACCTATGACGGGACTGGCGGGTTGGCGCCCGCTGGACGCCAGCAGGCTATGAACTACGTGCAGCGCGCTTATAAGGGTTATCACGGAAGCGATGAAGGCTTCAACGATCTGCTAGCGGCCGCGAAAGCCCAGGCCACGCCAGCGCCGGATTATCGAATTCGGACGGCCGGAGAAATCGCAACGGCGAAGCAAGAGGAACTGCAAAAGAAGGAAGATGCCGAGGCGGCCAGCCATCCCGAGCTGGTGCTGTGGAAGAACATCAAGACGCAGCTCACCGCCCCTGACGGCGCCACTTACTTTAACTCGAGCATGAAGGACGCGCTGTTGCCAACGCTCAAGGGGAAAGTAGTAAAGCTCGATCCCGAGGTAAAGCCCAAGATTGTCGTGTTGGCGCTCGAGGACGGCACCACGGCGGATGCGACCCTGAAATTCGAGATGCCGCTGGCCGGAAAAGTGGAACCGGGCACCGAATTATCGTTTGAAGGTGTGCCCGCGAGTTATACGGCCAGTCCCTACATGGTGGTCTTCAATGTGGAGCCCGAGAAGCTGCATGGCTGGACCGGCAAGAACGCTCCCAGACCGGCGGGAGCTCGCAAGAAAACATCGGCGAGTAATTAAAGCGCTTGCTCAGGCGCGCGGTTCAGAAAGGGCGTTTGCCAAATCCGAGGCGAACGCGCGGATCTTTTGAACTCGCTGGTCGGTTGCCGCCTCCTCAAAACCTTTACCGACAAACCACGCTCGCTCGCCGCGCCAAATCAGCGCCGCAAAGCCCCGTTCCGTCATCAGGCCGGGCGCGCCGATATTGCCGAAGGCTTCTTCGCGGCGCTCCACGAAGGCGACAAAACCATCGCGCTCCAGGATGAAATGGGAAGCGATCTCGGACGGGATGATCTGAATCCCCGCCGCCGCAAGCTTCTCGAGGGTTCCGATCAGATCCTCGGTCACATCTTATATCGGCCGAGATCCTCGTCGTCCAGGCTCTCCAGCCAGCGCCGCTGTTCCTCGTCGCTGACCTTGTCGGCGGCGGCATTGGACCGCTTGGAGCTCTTCAGCACGGACTCATCCACGTAGATGGGACAATCCAGGCGCAGCGCCAGAGCCAGAGCGTCGCTGGGCCGCGAGTCGACGCTAATCAAGTCGCCATCTTTGTCGAGCCAGATCACGGCATAGAAGGTGTCATCCTTCAACTCGCTCACCACAACTTTGCGAATGCCGGTTCCGAGGCCCAGAAGCAAGGTCTTGATCAAATCGTGCGTCATAGGCCGGGGCGTCGAAACTTTTTCTATCTCCAGGGCGATCGCATTGGCCTCGTAGATGCCCACCCAGATTGGCAAAATGGTGTTCCCATTCAGATCCTTCAGCACCACAATTGGCATGTTGGTGACCGGATCCATCATCAATCCGCGGATTTTCATTTCGACTTCCATAGGCCCTCCCCTTTCAGAGCTCAAATCGCGACCTCACTCAAAGCACCACCTCACCAGCTAATGAATTCGGACCCGCGCGAGTGACGCGAACATTCCAGGACGTACCGGCCAGGTTTGCACCCGAAAGAGTTGCGCCTTCCCGCGGCCCCGCATGCTGGGGATGAACGAAGTTGAGCGTGCGGTTTTGCGTGGTGCGTCCAATCCATTGACCTGTTGCATGATTATAACCTTCCGCGAAGGCCTCTTCGACGGTACCCACCAACTCCGAGTTGCGCCGGATCTGGATGGCCCGCTGTTTTTCCTGAACAATCGCCAGGCGGCGGGTCTTTTCTTCTTCGCTGATGTGATCGGCCAGGTCCAACGCGGCAGTGTTCGGACGGCGCGAATATTTGAAACCGAACAGCGAATCGTATTCCACTTCCTCCAGCAGCGCGAGGGTTTGCTCGAACTCCTCCTCAGTCTCACCCGGGAAGCCCACAATGATATCGGTAGTGATAGAGATGTTGCGGCGCGCCTGCTTCATCCATTCGATACGGCGCATGTATTCGTCGCGCGTATAGAGGCGCTGCATGCGAGCCAGCACGCCCGAAGAGCCGGATTGCACCGGAAGATGGACGTGATTGCAGAGCACCGGATTGTCGTCGATGGCGTCGATGATGTCTTTGACGAAATCGCGGGGGTGCGATGTGGTGAAACGCACGCGGCGGATGCCGTCCACTTCGCCTATGGCGCGCAACAAGCGCGCAAAATCCCAGCCAGCCGGCGATGGATCGCGATAGCTGTTCACGTTCTGGCCTAATAACTGGATTTCGATATAGCCCATCCGCGCCAGCTCGCGCGCTTCGTTCAAGACGCTCTCGCTGGTGCGGCTGCGCTCGGGCCCGCGCGTGAACGGCACCACGCAATAGGCGCACGATTTGTCGCAGCCTTCGATGATCGTGATGTAAGCGCGGTGCGGATTATCTCGCCGCGTGAAGGGCGTCTCGAATGCCTGATCGTTGTCCAGGCTCAGTCCTGTGACGCGGCGGTTTCCCGATTCAAGCTGAACCAGCATCTCCGGCAGCTTCGCGTAGCTGGCCGATCCGGCGACGAGACTGACGTGCGGGGCGCGTTCGAAGATGCGCTCGCCCTCTTGTTGCGCGACGCAACCCAGAACTCCAAATACTTTGCCCTGGCTGTGTCGCTTGAACTCGTCTAAGCGATGAAACACCTTCTGCTCGGCCTTGTCGCGAATGCTACAGGTGTTATAAAGTACCAGGTCCGCTTCATCCGGCTTGGCCACCTGCTCATAGCCTTGTGACAACAACGTGCCGATTACCTTCTCGGAATCGTGCGCGTTCATCTGGCATCCGAAGGTCTCGATGTAGAAGGTCTGCATGCTTCGGCTTTCGATTCCATTGTATCGGGTTGTGAACTGGAGCGACGGCTGGAAGCCGGCCGGAGCAGGTGGAGGGAGAATCCATCTACAAGGCAGCCACTACATCGTGTAAACTAGTTGTTTGAAGGGGGTGCGTCTTCAGCAGTAGATGGCTCGCACGAAATACCTCTCGTGAGCTGGCGTCCTCTTCTGTTCGAAAGATCCCCGCTGTCCTTTTTTCCGTCCTTTTCCCCGACGATTGCCGCATCTGCGATCAGCCCCTAAGGGATTTTTCGCGCGTACCGGTCTGCCCGGCTTGCCTGGCTAAGCCTGAGGCCCTGGCGGCGGAATACTATTGCCTCCAATGCCGTGCACCCTTCCTGAGCCGCTTTCCGCTGGATGATCAGGGCCGTTGCGCCCTGTGCCGGCGGGGCGTGCGCGGGTTCGACGCGGCCTACTCGTTCGGATTTTACGAAGACGAGCTGCGCAAGCTGATTCACCTCTTCAAATATGGGCGCGTTCAGACACTGTCGGGGCCGCTGGGGCGGCTGTTGGTGCGCGCTCTACCGCGCGAGCAAAGTTTCGATGTGATCGTCCCGATGCCGTTACATTGGCGCAAGCGATGGCAGCGCGGGTTCAACCAGGCGGAACTGCTGGCCCGTGAGGTCGGCGGGCGTACTCACACACCAGTCGCGAACGCTCTGCGGCGCGTGCGGAATACCGCATCGCAAGCGGGCTTGACCAGCGCCAAGCGCCGTGAAAATGTTTCAGGCTCGTTTCGAGCAAGGAAACGAGCGGCGCTCGATGGCCGTAGCGTGCTGCTGATCGACGACGTTATGACAACCGGCGCCACTGCGGCGTCCTGCGCGCGCGCGCTCAAGCGGGGCGGCGCCCGGCAGGTGACCTTGTTGACCCTGGCGCGGGCCGACCGGCGCTTGATGATGAACCCGCTGCTCCACGACTCGAATTTCTCCGGGAGATCCGAAGATGCCCAGTCTTGATCGTTTACACAGACCGGTCTTAGTGCTGAATGCCAGCTATGAGCCCATCAACATCTGCGCCGCGCGCCGGGCGTTGGTGCTGGTGCTCAAGGGCGTGGCGTCGGCCGAGGAAGAGTCGCAGGCGCACGTCCATTCTCCGCGTCATTCCATTCGTGTTCCGTCCGTGATTCGGCTGCTCGAATACCGCCGCATCCCGCATCAGACCCGGGCGCTTTCGCGCAAGAATATTTTGATGCGCGACCGCTACACTTGCCAGTACTGCCATCGCACTATGCCGTCCGGCGAACTGACGCTGGATCACGTGGTTCCCCGCTCGCGCGCCGGGGAAACCACTTGGGAAAACCTGGTGGCTTGTTGCCATCCTTGCAATAACCGCAAGGGCAGCCGCACTCCCGAAGAAGCCGGAATGAAGCTGGCACGCGCCCCGCGTCCGTTCAGTTTACATACCAGCCGGCACTTGATGCGCCTGCTGGCCAAGAGCGACGATCAGTGGCGGAAGTATCTGTTCTACTAAGAAGAATTCAGAATTCGAGAAGTCAGAATCCCAAAAAGAATCCAGAATTCAGAATCAATGAGCGGTGGGAGCTTGGCCAGGCTCTTTCGGCTTATCCTTGGGCGGCGTAGTGGCTTTCACCGGGCTGATGATCACGTGCGCATTGCGGCCTTCCAGCCGCGGTTGGCCTTCCACCATCCCATGCCCCGAAAGATCTTGCGCAAAACGCAGCAAGAGCTTCTTGCCTAGATCGACGTGTGCGATTTCGCGGCCGCGGAACTGAACTACCGCTTTCACGCGATTGCCTTCACCCAGGAACCGGATGGCGTGGTTCTTTTTGAACTCGTAGTCATGGTCATCGGTGTTGGGGCGGAACTTCAGCTCCTTCACCTGGATGACATGCTGTTTTTTCTTGGCCTCGTGCTGCTTCTTCTTGTTTTCGTATTGCCATTGACCATAGTCCATGGCCTTGGCGACGGGCGGCTCGGCGGTGGGTGCGATCAGGATGAGATCCAAGCCCATGTCCTGCGCTTTGCGCACGGCGGCCAGCGTCGGCATGATCTCGACGGATCCGTCCGGAAATACGGCACGCACTTCGCGCACTCGAATGGCCTCATTCACATTTTCCCGAACCCTGGGACGGCGGGGCGGGTAGTTTCTGGATGGAATCATTGAAAGGCGGGGGCGGTAAGGGAGGCCGTTCCGCCGAAGTCGGAGCGAATACTTATCATTGTACTGATCGTACCAGAATTCGAGGACAGCCTGCGGGACTAGGATTCTTCTCGGAAGCGGTACCCGAGGTGCGAATCGGTGAGGAGATAGGTGGGCCGCGCCGGATCGTCCTCCAGCTTCTTGCGTAACTGCCGGATGAAAGTCCGCAGGTACTCGAGCTCACCTCCATACTCCGGCCCCCATACGGCGCCGAGCAAACGGGCGTGCATCATCGGCAGCCCAGCGTGCTTCATCAGATAATGCAAGAGATCGAATTCCTTGGGCGTGAGGTGCACGGTTTGGCCGCTCTTTTGGACCAGGCGACGGGCAGGATCGAGCGAGATATCGCCAATCACGATGACTTCGTTCTCGTTCCCCGCCGGAGCATGCGAACGCCGCACCGCGGCCCGTACGCGCGCGATTAGCTCGCGGATCGGAAATGGCTTGGTGACGTAATCATCAGCGCCGGCCTCCAGCGCTCCCACTTTGTCGTCCTCACTGTCGCGAACAGTAAGCATGAGCACCGCTAGACGAGGGAATTGACGGCGGATTTCCCGGCAGGCTTCCAGGCCCCCCATGCCTGGCATGTTGATGTCCAGCAGCACGGCATCGAACTTGCCTGCGCGCAGCAGTGGCAATGCTTGCTCGCCCGTCACGGCCTCCGCAGTGTCGAAGCCGAGTGTGCCAAACGTAGCACGAAGCGCGCGGCGAATAGACGCCTCGTCGTCCACAATCAGAACTTTACCCTGCGATGCGTTCACGGCATTCATGACAGTCTCCGCTCCCAGCGCGGAAGAGACAGAAAGAAAGTAGTTCCTTTTCCTTTCTCGCTAGTCACCCAGGCGCGTCCCCGATGTGCTTGAGCCGCCTCTTTGGTAATGGAGAGGCCCAATCCAGTTCCGGACGCCCGGTGGTTGGATCCCGGACTACGGTAAAAGCGATCAAAAATCCGCTCGCGATCTTCCGGCCGAACTTCCGAGCCTTCGTTATGGACCGAGATAAGAATTTCATCCGGGTCATCGTCCACAGCGATAGCAATCGGAGAACCCGGCGTGGAATACTTGACCGCGTTGTCGATGAACTGCATGATGGCTGTCCCCAGTAGTTCGCGGTCTCCGCAAGTAGCGCAGAGCTGGTCCATGGCCGAAACCTGGATTGGATGCCCGCCCAGTTGCTCCGCATGTTCGGCGAGGATCTGGTCAATCAGCTGCGGGATGAAAACTGGTTCCTTGCGAAGCTTGGTGTCCGCAGCCTCCAGCCTGGCTGTCTGGAGCAAGCGCGTGCTCAGAGTGTTCAGCTTGTCGGACTCTTCGTCGATGAGAGTGATTAAACTTTCCTGCGTCGGGTCCAGGCGACCGGCTTCGAGCAGGCCCGAACTCGCGGTTCTGATCGCGGTCAACGGGGTCTTGAAAGCATGAGCCAAGGCATCCAACACCGCTGTCCTCAGTTGCTCACTTTGACGCGCCGCCTCAGCGTAGCTTTGCTTCTCGAAGGACCGTGCCCGTTCTAAAGCGATGGCGGTGAGCGATGCGATTGAGTCAGCGAGTAGAGCGTTTAAATTGTTGCCCCGGAGGACAATAGCGCCAATCGAACTGGTTCCCAACCGCAGCACGCGCTGGAACGTGATCAGGTCGGCGTGATCTTCGTTGCGTTCTTGCAGGTAGGTATTTCGGGCCAGCGCCTCCAACTCCGGGCTGGAGTCGCCGATTGCGTCGGCGTGCGCTCGTGCAGCGTCGAAGAGGGCCAGGGCGTCAATCTGAATTACGTCGCGAATCTGAGCCACAATCTGCGATCCTGGCAGTTGTTGCGGATTCATCAAAAGAGTGCGGCGGCTGAGTTCATAGAGTTTCTCCGTGCCGCGGCGCTCTAGGATGGCTGTGTGCGCTTGTTTCTCCAGTTGGATGGATAGCCGGCTCACTAGAAGAGCGGTTGATTCGAAGGTAAGCAACGCGACCCAATTCTGAGGGTCCGCCACATAGAACGTGTGGACGGGAGGAACGAAGAAATAGTTCAAGCAGGTTAGAGCCACCAACGAGGTCACGGTGGCTTCCCAGAAACCAGCTATCGTCGCGACAAGCACGACGATCAGCAGATGCAGAAAACCCGTGGTTGAGAAATTGACGTGCAGACGCAGTCCAAAGTACACGACCACCAACACTGCCGCCGATCCGGCCAGCGCGTGGCTCACAAATCGAATCGCGCCTTTTCGCTCGGTTCCCACGTGGATCCTCATTATGTGCCCGGCCTCGGCCGTGAGCCGCAAATTACGTCCCGCCTCGATTACAAGTCTATGAGAGAGAGATAAGGATGCTATAAGAATACACGCAATAGAATGAAGAAGGCATTAACAATGAATAAAGATAATAGAAAGATGCGCCCGGGCGCTTCTAGCGCCACTTACTCCGGCAACGCGTTGATGGTTTGCGTGAGGAAGTCTTGATCCGCTCAAACCGCAATGAGCATTCGATCGGCGTTGAAGTGTTTTAGAATCAATTAGGAGTCAGACGGGGGCGGTTAGCTCAGCCGGTTAGAGCGCCTGCCTTACAAGCAGGAGGTCCGCGGTTCGAGCCCGCGACCGCCCACCATCACCTCGTCGCTACTTCCACGCGGCCGTAAAGATATTGAACTCGTACGGCGACTTCGCGCCCTTGTCCGACGCGAACATGATCGTCTTTCCGTCCGGTGCAAACTCGGGAAAGGCAGTGAAACCGCCGAAGTCGGTCACCTGTTCCAAGTTTGACCCGTCGACGTCGATCAGGTATAGCTCAAACTTCCGCCCGTCGCAGTCATGCCGGTTCGATGCGAATAGAATCTTCTTACCGTCCGGCGTGAACGTGGGAGCAAAGCTGGCGCATCCGAAATTCGTGATCTGGCGAGCTTCCTTTCCGGCGTTGTCCCCGACGAACAGTTCCATCTTCATCGGCGATGTCAGATTCTCGCTCAGCAAGTCGTGATAGCGCTTCTCGGTTTCGGGCGTCTGCGGATGATTCGCGCGCCACACGATCTTTTTGCCATCGCGCGAAAACACCGGGCCTCCGTCGTACCCATCGGTCTTGGTGATCTGCTTTTTGTCCGATCCGTCCGGCTTCATGGTCCATAGATCCAAGTCGCCGGATTCCATGGAGGTGTACACAATCCGCCCGGTTTTGAAATTCACCGTGCCTTCCGCGTTATAACCGGGTGCTCCAGCCAGAGTTTTCAGAATCTTTCCGTCATCGGTGGCCAGGTAGATTTTGTAAGTTGGATACACGGCCCAAACGTAGCCCTTGCTGCGATCGGCGGCGGGCGGACACGCGTCGCCGGCTTCATGCGTTGAGGCGTACAGAATGTGCTTGTTGTCCGGCAAAAAATATCCGCAGGTGGTGCGGCCCTTGCCGGTGGAAACCATGTGCTGGTTGCCCCCATCTCGATTCATGATGAAAATCTGATCGCACTGCAGCTTGTCGCGCGTGGATTGAAAAATGATCCGTTGGCCGTCCGGCGACCAATACGCCTCGGCGTTCTCTCCGCCGTTGGTAAGCTGCCGGATCTCCCCAAGGTGCGAGCCTGTTTGCGCTGGCAGAAATTGCGCCAGCCCACCAGTTGCAAGGAGAATGTATAGTAAGTGTCTATGCAAGCCACTATCCTACCCTATGTTTTGGCCCAGGGCTGGGAGGCTGCACACAACCTGAGATGGCACGAGAACTTCGGTCCGGCCAAGTCCATCCAACAGTGACCGTGGTTGTTCCTACCTTGGCGGCGGACGAGACTCTGCACGAGTGCCTGGCCTCTTTGGAGTGCCAGACATTCTGCGATTTTGAAATCATCGTAGTGGACAACAGCGCACGGCACGCGGTGCCGGGCAGCGACCGGGTCCGAGTGATCGCGAACGATCGGAATGTCGGCTTCGGAGCGGCCGTCAATCAAGCCTTCCGTCAATCGGCTGCTCCCTACATGGCTGTGTTGAATGACGACGCCACCGCGCAGTCCGGCTGGCTGGAGGCTCTGCTTGCGGCAATCGAGCCGCGCCCCGACGTCGGCATGTGCGCCTCGCAAGTGCGGGACGCGGTCGACGGACGTCTGGATTCGGCGGGCATGCTTCTTTGTTTGGACGGAAGCAGCAAGCAGCGTGGTCACCTGGAATCGCCAGCGTCCTATGCGCGCAAAGAAGAGGTGCTTTTACCGAGCGGCTCCGCGGCTTTGTATCGACGAGAAATGCTGGAAGAAATCGGCCTCTTTGATGAGAGCTTCTTCTTATATTGCGAGGACACCGATCTCGGCCTCCGCGCCCGCTGGGCCGGCTGGGAATGCCTATACGTTCCCGAGGCAGTGGTCGAGCATCGTTATTCGCATTCCTCGGGCAAGGCTTCCTCGCTGAAAGCCCGCTACGTGGAGCGCAATCGCCTCTTCGTGATCTTCAAAACTTTTCCTCTGCTCGATCTGTTGCGGGTGCCGCTCTACGCCGTGCCTCGCTACTTCTGGCATTTCGTCTATGCGCTACGGGGACGGGGCAAGGCTGCCGAGTTTCAACGCGCGGGCGGCAGCTTTTTTCGTCTTTCTTGGTATGTCATTCGCGGCCATCTCGAATTGCTGGCGCGCTTCCCAGAGGTTTGGCGACAGCGCCGCGGGATAAAACGCCGGCTTACTCGAAAACAATTTCGCCGCCTGATCCGGCGTCACTCCATCAGTCCACGCCAGGTGGCCGCACTGTGAAGCCGGCGGGGGGACCTGACCAGTTCTTAGTTCTGATCCCGGCCTTTAACGAGGTGGGCGCGATTGGCGGTGTGATCCAGGAAGTCCGCGGCGTGGTCCCCGGATCGCCCATTCTGGTGGTCGACGATGCGTCCACCGACGGCACGGACCAAATGGCGCGATTGGCGGGCGCGGACGTCCTCCGCTTACCGTATCACTTGGGCCTCGGGGGTGGTGTCCAAGCTGGATACAAACTCGCCTACGAGCTTGGCTACGAATATGTTATTCGCGTGGATGGCGATGGCCAGCATGATCCTAAGTACATCCCGGCTCTGCTCGAGACGCTGCGGAAAACCGGATGCCACATGGTGATCGGCTCGCGTTTTCAGAATGGCAACGGCGGGTACACCAACTCCGTCCGCGCTATCGGCATTTGGTTCTTTCGCCTGATGCTTCGGCCCATCTTGGGAAAGCCGGTGCGCGATCCCACTTCGGGCTTTGTCGGCGTCAACCGCCAGGCCTTGCAGGTTTTCACCGGTAGTTTTCCCTTGGAATATCCGGAAATCGAGGCGCTCGTGGTATTACAGCGCAAGCGCTTCCAGTTCCAGGAGGTGCCCTGCCGGATGCGTGCACGCAAAAGTGGCCACAGCACCATCACCGCGGTAAAATCGCTGTATTACATCTTCCACGTTCTGCTGGGTGTGTTTATCAACGTTCTGAAATTCGAAGGCCGCCGACGGAAGGATTCCCCGCAAGGAAAGGAGTAGAGCATGGAGCGTTTACTGAACGTCACAACCATTCTGAGCGTTCTTTTGATGGCTCTCGTCCTGTTTTCCGTCCGCCGCTCGCACATACGCGTTGAGTATTCGGTAAGCTGGCTGGCCGCCGCCGTCATGCTGCTGGTGCTCTCGCGTTCTTCTTTTGCGCTCAACTGGATCTCCCGACACCTGGGTCTCGCCGATCCTCCGCTAGCCTTGCTGCTGCTGGTCTTCTGTGTGTTCGTGATCGTGATCTATCGCCTCTCGGTGGTTATTTCCGACTTGAAGGACGCCCACATTGCGATGGCCCAACGGCTCGCGATTGTGGAGTTTCAATTGCATAATCGAAATGAAGAATAGCAAGACCAAGAGGGTGAAGCACGCTGCGCCGATTGCGGTGGCCGCGGCCCCCCGCACGGATCCTTGGATTTGGATCTACGCGGCAAGCTTGCTGATCGCGCTGTTCGCCGCGTTTGAAGTTTACTGGCCCGCCATCCACGGTCCCTTTCTGCTGGACGATACACACCTGACGTACATGCTTCCCAATGCCTCGGATCTCCCTTTCAAGGCCTGGCTGCATCAGATGCGTCCGCTGCTGATGTTCACCTTCTGGCTGAATTATCAGGAATCCGGCGCGCAGGAAACGTTCGGCTATCACGCATGGAACGTGCTGCTGCATTTTTTTAACGCCATTTTTATCTTCCTGTCCGTTCGCAAGGTATTGAGCTGGGCTGGCGTGGAGGAATCGCGCATTCGCATTCTGTCCTTCTTTGCGGCGGGTCTCTTCTTGCTCCATCCGGTGCAGACCGAATCGGTCAGCTATATCGCCAGCCGCTCGGAAACACTCAGCGTGTTCTTTGTTCTGGCGGCGCTGGTCGTTTTCCTTTATCGCAACGCTGCCGTTCTATCCATCCCTCGAATCCTGGCGCTTCTCGCTCTCTTCACCGCGGCGGGATTGTCCAAGGAGCACACTGCCGTTCTTCCGGCGCTGTTCATTCTGACCGATTACTATTGGAACTTCGAATTCTCTCCGTCCGTGATCTGGCGGAATTGGAAGCTGTACGTTCCTATCGCGGCCGCCTCCGTATTCGCAGTCGTGGTCATCTTGCGGATTCTACGCGGGAACCAGACGGCCGGCTTTCAGATCCAGGGTCTGGCCTGGTATCAATACTTCTTCACCGAGTGCCGCGTGATTTGGGCCTATATTCGCCTGTTTGTCTTTCCAATCGGCCAGAATCTTGATCCCGACATCGCCATCTCACGGAGCATCACTTCTCACGGCGCGGTCATCGGTCTGGCCGGATTGTTGGCTCTGAGTGCTTTGGCCTGGATCTACCGGCGGCGCTTTCCGATCGCATCATACGGATGGTTCGTGTTCCTCATTCTGCTCGCGCCTACATCGTCCTTCGCGCCCATCCGCGATCCTATGGCGGAGCGCCGCCTGTATCTGCCGTTTATTGGTCTTTTGTTCATCACCGTGGAATTTCTGCGGCGCTGGAAACCGTCCAGAAATGTATTCGTCGGCGTGCTCGCGCTGGTTTTAGTGGTGGAAGGCGCCTTGACCTACCAAAGGAATCTGCTGTGGGGCAGCGCCATCGACATTTGGAAAGATACTGTCTCGAAATCTCCCCAGAAACTGCGCCCTCGCTTTCAACTGGCGTTCGTGGAGTTTCAGGCAGCCGCCTGTTCCGACTCGGTTGACGAATTTCAAAAAGCCGCCGCACTGGAGCCTCCGACATATGACCTGCTGCTCGATTGGGCGCTGGCCTACGATTGCGCCGGGAACTCACAGCAAGCCATCGCGAAACTTCAGCAAGCGGCGGCACAGCATCCGGGCGGGCATGTGTACTCGCAAATTGGCATGGAGTACGGAAAAATAGGCAAGTACCCGGAGGCCTTGGAAGCTCTGACCACCGCTCAGCGTCTGGACCCGGGCTTCGCCATGACTTATTACTATCTCGGGAACATTCATGCCATCCAAGGCAATTCAGCGCAAGCTCGAGAAGACTATCAGCGCGTGCTGGCGCTGGACCCGAACAATGCACCCGCCACCGAAGCTTTGGCTCGTATGGGTCATTAGATTTTGCGACGACAATGATTCGCATCGGGGTGAACGCCCTCTACCTCATTCCTGGAGGCGTCGGGGGCACCGAGATCTATCTCCGAAACCTGCTGCGCGCGTTGGCCGATATTGATTCAGAGAACCAATACGTCGTCTTCACTAATCGCGAAACCGGCGCCGATCTAGTGCCGGATCGTCCGAACTTCGTGCGCGCGCCACAGGCCGTCAGCGCAAGCTTTCGCCCCGCGCGCATCCTCTGGGAGCAGTTCGTGCTGCCGTTTGCGGCGCGCAACCATCGGCTCAACGTTCTGTTCAACCCGGGATTTACGGCACCCCTCCTGTGCGGTTGCCCCATGGTCACCGTGTTTCACGATCTGCAGCACAAGCGGCACCCGGAATATTTTCGATGGTTCGATCTGCCATTCTGGAATTTTCTCGTGTGGGCTTCGGCGCGAAGGTCGCGCGGAGCAATTGCAGTGTCCGTGGCCACTCATGACGATTTCAAGCGCTACTACGGGCGGTCCTCCGAAGTAATCCATCACGGCGTGGAGCGCGAGTTCATCGAAATCGGCTATCGCCGCCATCCCCAGGATTACCTGCTGTGCGTATCCACCACGCATCCGCACAAAAACCTCAAGCGCCTGCTGCGCGTACATGCTCAAATGAAGAACGCGCCAAAATTGATCTTGACCGGAGTGCGCGGATTCGCCGCCCAAGAGATCGAAAGCCTGGCGGGTGACTCCGTCGAAATCACCGGCTGGATTCCGCGCGAAGACCTGTACAGACTTTACCGTGGAGCGCTGGGATTCATTTATCCATCCACCTTCGAGGGCTTCGGCATGCCCGTACTCGAAGCGATGGCCGCTGGAGTCCCTGTGGCTTGCTCCGACATTCCGCCATTGCGCGAGATCGCGCGATCCACGGTCCACTTCTTCGATCCCGCCAACGATCGCGAGATTCGAGATGCCTTGCTGCTGCTCGTATCGGGTAAAATCTCAACCGAGGCCGCGCAACGCCGCGCCGCCCAGTTCACCTGGGAGAAAACCGCTCGCGCCACGCTCGACTATCTGAGCAAGTCTTCCAGTTGAATCTTCGTGTCGGTCTTCGAATCGCGATACTTGACGATGACCGGCGTGTACAACGACAAGCCCCAATCGCGCCCTGGCCCGGATGTAATGGCCCGTGAGCCAGCAACCACCACCGCGTCTTCAGGAATTACCAGCGGATCTTCGTCGGTGGCACGATGGATCTGTCCGCGCGCTACATCGTATACGGGCGTGGAGCGGTTCAAGATGACGCCCGAACCGAGGACCGCGCGCCGCTTCACCACGGTACCTTCATAAACGCCAGTGTTGCCGCCCATCAGCACCTCATCTTCGATGATCACTGGCAATGCGCCTACCGGCTCCAGCACCCCGCCGATCTGGGCGGCGGCGGAAATATGGCAATTCGATCCCACTTGCGCGCAGCTTCCTACCAGTGCGTGCGAATCGATCATGGAGCCATCGCCCACCCAGCTTCCGGTGTTAATGTACATGGGCGGCATACACGTCACGCTTTTACCGATGTAGCAGCCGTCCCGAATACTGGATCCGCCAGGAACGATGCGGATGCCGCGATCCACCGCCAGGCGCTGCACCGGAAAAGTCGCCTTGTCGAACCAAGGTTGCCGCGTAGAGTTGATCGACATGTCCACCACGGCGCCCATGCGAAACCCGAGGAGGATTCCCTTCTTCACCCAGGAATTCACGCGCCATCCGATTTTTGTGGAAGTGTCGGGCTCGGCGGCGCGCACTCGACCCTCGTTCAGCGCCAGTTTAAAGCGCTGGAAAAGATCGAAATGCGTATCCGTATAGGTTTGAGGTTTTTCGTCGAATAGCTTCTCGATCTCAGCCTGCATGCACACTCCGGCCGGCCAGCAGACCCAATGCTTCGAGCACCTTTTCGATCTTCGCTAGATTGGCGGCGTTTGGAGGGCATAACGGTAGCCGCCACACGGGCTCCAGCAAACCCATGAGCGCCATCGCCGCCTTCACTGGAATCGGATTCGATTCCACAAAGTTCACTTCCATGAGCGGCAAATATTTTCGCTGCAACTCGCGAGCGCCCGCGAAATCGTTCGCAAGTGCGCGCTGCGTGAGCTTGGTGAACTCGCCCGGGATTTCGTTTGAGACCACGGAGACCACCCCGTGACCGCCCAGAGCAATCAGAGGAATGGTGATGGAATCGTCTCCGCACAAAACGGCAAAGTCCGATGGGACCTGATGTACCACTTGCGCCATTTGGCTGATATTGCCCGAGGCTTCTTTGACGCCGACGATGTAGTCGATTTCCGACAGCCGTTTCAGCGTGGCAGGCTCGACGTTGACACCGGTGCGGCCTTGCACGCTATACACAATGGTGGGCAGCTTCACCGCGGCTGCGATCGCTTTGTAGTGCTGGTATAGGCCTTCCTGCGTCGGCTTGTTGTAGTAAGGCGTGACGGAAAGAATGCCATCGGCGCCCATCGCCTTAATCTCTTTGGCGAGTTCAATCACCTTGGCAGTGTTGTAACCGCCCGCGCCTGCCAGCACGGGCACGCGGCCCTTGGCTACTTCGAGCGTGATCTCCACCACCCTCAGATGTTCCTTGTGCAAAAGCGTGGGACTTTCTCCCGACGTACCGCACGGTACGAGGAAGTTGATGCCTTCGTCGATCTGCCGCTTCACCAGCGAGCGAAGCGTAGGCTCGTCGAGTGAGCCGTCCTTTCGGAACGGCGTAACCATCGCGGTACCACAACCTTGAAACAACATGTCAGCCTCCAAATTAACATCGCGCACAACGCAGCGGTCCGCGACTTGTTGTTACCTCTAGCGGGAGCTTCCCGCGCTGTGCGCTCCAAACAGAACGTCGCTAAATTCGTAGAAACCTTTGCGTCCGATAATCCATTGTGCCGCTTTCAGAGCGCCCCGGGCGAAACCTTCCCTGCTCCGCGCGGCGTGGCGCAGAGTGATAGTGTCGGCGGCCGAATCGAAACCAATCTCGTGCGTCCCCGGATGCGCGCCCGCGCGGTTGGAACTGACGTCGATGTTGCGCTCGTAGCCGGCGGCTTTCATCTTATCCACAAGCTGGATGAGAGTGCCGGAAGGCGCGTCTTTCTTAGTGATGTGATGAATTTCCCAAGCCCACGCGCCGTATTCTTTTTCGTTCGCCAGCAGACGCGCGGCTTCGCTCACCAGGCGGGTGAACACATTCACTCCGACCGAGAAGTTGGGACTCCAAACCAGAGCGCTGTCGTTTGCTTCGATCAGCGATTTGGCCTCGGCCAGATGTTCGAGCCATGCCGTGGTGCCGATCACAAGTGGAATCTTAAGCGCCGAAACTTTCTGAATATTTCCGAGCACGGCCGAAGGCACCGAGAACTCCACGGCCACGTCCGCGCCATCCAGCGACTCATCGCGGCCAACATCTACCCGCGCTGTCACGGTGAATCCATACTCCGGGGCAAGCTGATCGATCAAGCGCCCCATCTTGCCGTACCCGACGATAGCGAGATTAGGCATCTGGTTTACTCAATCAAAGACCGCCGGATCGAGATCGCTGAAAAACTCGGTGTGCAGGGCCTGAACGGCGGCGGAAAGATCGACGCCGGCCACCACAAATCCGATATTCAAAGCAGACGCGCCTTGCGACAACATACGGACGTTGATGCCTCCGAGAGCGTTGAACACGCGCGCCGCAACCCCGGGAGTGTGGCGGATGTTTTCACCCACAATGCAGATGATAGCCTGATTCTCGTCCACCGAAACCTCGGCGAACTCGCGCAATTCCGTGAGGATCGCCTCCATTCGTTCGGGATGGTCGATGGTGAGCGAAACGCTGACCTCTGAAGTCGCCACCATGTCCACCGAAGTCTGATTGCGGTCGAAGACCTCGAAGATGCGCCGCATGAATCCATGCGCCATGAACATCCGTGTGGATCGGATGTTCAGCACCATCACTTTGCCCTTGCAGGCGATCGATTTGACGACGTTCGTGCTCGGAACTGTCGCGGATTGGATGCGCGTCCCCTCCACTTGCGGGCGGCGCGAGTTCAGGATCATGACGGGAATATTGCGGTCGATCGCTGGCATGACAGTCGCCGGATGCAAAACTTTCGCTCCGAAATAAGCCAGCTCGGCGGCCTCGGTGAACGAGATGACTTTCACCCGATGGGCGCCCGGAATCACAGTGGGATCCGCGGTGAGCATGCCGTCTACGTCTGTCCAAATTTGAATCTCTTCAGCCCCAATACCGGCGCCGACGATAGACGCCGTGAAGTCGGACCCGCCTCTGCCCAGCGTCGTGGTGACCCCATTTGCCGTGGATGCGATGAAGCCGCCCATCACTACAACGTGTTGCTTCGCAAGCGGAGGAATGGCAGCAGCAAGCTTCGCGTAGGTCTCATCAAAAAGCGGAACGGCCTGTGTGTGGCGATGATCGGTGACGATCACCTTGCGCGAATCGACGTGCACCGCCTTCAGTCCGTGATGCTGAAAATAGTTGGTGACGATCAGGCTGGACAGTCGTTCGCCAAAGCTGGAAATCGCGTCGATGGAGCGCGGGGTCAACTCACCGAGCACGGCCAGGCCTTTGACCAGCTCCGAGAGTTCCTGAAAATGCTCGTCCACCGTGCGCTCCATACCGGACTCCCGGAGATGAAAATCGCGCAGCGCAGTCAATTCTCGCAGAGCTTCGTCGCGGCGCCCTGAGACCGCGAGATCGGCGATTTTCAGCAGGCGGTTGGTGGTCTTGCCCATCGCGGAAACGACAACAATGGGTCTTCGGTCAAGCCGCGACTTGACAATTCCGGTGACGCGCTCAATGGCTTCGGCGGACTCGACGGAGGTACCGCCAAACTTCATGACAATCATTAGTCGAGCAGGCCCTCCGAGTACATGAGCTCGGCATTCAACACCGCAGCCCCCGCGGCGCCACGAATGGTGTTGTGTCCCATGGCGACAAATTTGTAATCCAGCACCGGGCATTCACGTAGCCGGCCCACAAACACGGCCATGCCCCGCTCCCGCTCGACGTCGCGGCGAGGCTGCGGCCGATCGTTTTCCTGCATGTAGATCACTGGCTGCGGCGGTGCACTCGGCAACTTGCGCTCTTGCGGAACGCTGCGGTAGTTCACCAGAGCGCGAATCATGTCGTCCTTGCTGGGCTTGTGCTCGAATTCCACGCTGACCGTAACGGTGTGGCCATCCACCACCGGCACCCGATTGCAATGAGCGCTCACTTTGGCGTTCAGGGGCCGGAGGCAATCGCCCGCAAAATCCCCGAGGATCTTCTGCGTCTCCTGCTGCATTTTCTCTTCTTCGCCGCCGATGAACGGTATCACGTTGGCGTTGATGTCCATGGAAGCCACGCCCGGATAACCCGCGCCCGAAATCGCTTGCATCGTGGTAGCGATCACACGGGTGATGCCGAACTGCTTCAGCGGCGCGAGCGCCATCGCCAACACAATGGTAGAGCAATTCGGATTCGTAGCAATCTGGCCCTTCCATCCACGCACGCGCTGCTGGTACGGAATGATTTTCAAATGATCGGGATTCACTTCGGGAATCAGCAGCGGAACATCCGGCTCCATACGATGGTTGCGCGAATTGGAAACGATGACGTGTCCGGCCATGGCGAAATCCCGCTCGATCTCCGTGGCGACGGAGGCGTCCATCGAGGAGAACACCAGCCGCGGCGCGTTCACCGGCTTGCATTCCTGCACCTCAAGATGCTGAACGGCCGCAGGCATCGCGCCATCCAATCGCCAGCTGGTAGCTTCACGATAAGGCTTGCCGGACGAGCGATCGCTCGCTCCCACCCAAGTGATGTCAAACCACGGATGGTTCTGAAGAAATTTGACGAACTGCTGCCCCACCATGCCGGTGGCGCCCAGGATTCCAACGGGGATTCTGTTTTCGTTCATAAGAGTTGCTGCACCATTCGCTTATAAATTTGCACTGCTTCCAAAATCTGCGCTTTGGGGATTCGCTCTTCCAGAGTGTGGGCAACGTGAATGGAGCCTGGGCCGATCAAGTACGGCTTGCCCCAGGCTTCGCCGAGCGCGGGAATGTCGGTGGTAAAAGAAACCACCGTGGTTTCAAAACCAGGCAACGATCCCAGCAGCAGCGCCGGGATGGTAAGGACTTCACGAATGACAGCCTTGCCGTGCACCGCCTGTTTCATGGCCTCCAGCGTTGCGCTGCCGCTCTCCACTATTCGAATAAAAAGCTCCGCTTGCGCATGATCGGGAATGACGTTCGGCGCGCGGCCACCCGAGATAGTGCCGATGTTGAGCGTGCTCGCTCCCAGGATCTTATCCACCGGCAGAGGCACGCGGCGGGCCGCACTCAGTGCGTCGAGCAGTTTCTCAATGGCCGATTCGCCTAGCTCGGGATAAGCCGAGTGCGCCATGCGGCCAGTCGCCACCAGTTCGAGACGCAGCGCGCCTTTGGAGCCAAGCGCCAGCTTGTTCTCGGTGGGCTCACCGTTGATCAGAAATTTCGACCCACGAGGTGCCTTGGCGGCCGCCAGTGCGCCCGCGCTGTTGCGTTCTTCGCCGACCACGAACAGCAGCGCCAGATTGGTATGGCCGGCTTCGAGCAAATCGCGGACCGCGAAGATCATGGACGCGATGATGCCTTTGGTGTCGCAGGCGCCGCGGCCCCAGATGTGCTCGTCATCTTCGCGCGAGGGGAAGAACGGCGGCACCGTATCCATGTGCGTGGAAAGGGTAACCCGCGGCTCACCCCACCAGGCGAGAACGTTATTGCGTCCAGGCTCGACGGGAATCAGCTCGGCGTGACCGCCATGCTTCGCAGCCATCTCCGATAGGTGGGCGAAGAGTATATCGCCCATCTGCTTTTCGTTCTCGGTGATGGATTCTATGTCCACCAGCGCGCGCGTGAGTTCGAAAACGTTCATTCCATTCCAATCAATTCATGAGAGGGATGGAGCAGGAGGGGCACGCGGACAGCTTGCGTACTTCCCGGTAGCGCTCCATCCGATCTCAAGTGCTAGAGATCCAGATGACAGTGGGCAGGTGTTAACCTGGCCCCCCAACCGTGCCGGGCGGTAGCTGCCACGGCCGATTTCGGCGGAAGATGTACCGACCCCTTTCACCGGCGCTCCGAACTCCCGGAACTGCGCGACCGGCTACTCATGGTCTCCGCGCCTCTACGAGGACAAATTCAAGGATAGCAGGTTTAAGAAATCGGCACCAGCGACCGTTGTACCAGAGCTTCCGCAATCAGTTGAAAAGAAAGGACGGCTGCCCGCAATGCGGTGATTATCCTCCACATTCACCGCATCTTCTACGGCGAATATCGTTGTAGCATGCGGCGAATAAGAGCTATAATCAACGCAGAAGATGCGGCGAATATACATCCACGATGCCCCGTCCTGGCCCTCCTTCCAGTGGGATCGGGACGCCCTGGCGGAGCCGTTGGCGGCAATGCGCCTCCGCCAAGGCCGGCTCATCGGGCACATGGAAGCGCTCGGTTTCCCACTTCGAACGGAGGCTGTGCTCCAGACTCTTACGTCCGATGTGATCAAGACCAGCGAGATCGAGGGGGAACGGCTGGACGCCGAGCAGGTGCGTTCATCCATTGCGCGCAAGCTGGGCGTGGACATCGGCGCGCTCAAACCGGCGGACCGCAATGTGGAAGGCGTGGTGGAAATGATGCTGGACGCCACCGGGCAGTATGACAAGCCACTCACGGCAGCCCGGCTTTTTCGCTGGCAGGCATCGCTCTTCCCCACCGGCCGCAGCGGTCTGCGCAAGATCAAAACCGGCCGTTGGCGCGACGGCAGCACAGGACCCATGCAGGTGGTCTCGGGTCCGTCTCACCGCGAGAAGGTGCACTTTGAAGCTCCGGCCGCCGAACGGCTGCCGGAAGAAATGAGAACCTTTCTCCATTGGTTCAATGCGGCCGCCCGGGGAGATGCCGTGATGAAGGCCGCGCTCGCGCACTTCTGGTTTGTGACCCTGCATCCGTTTGACGATGGCAACGGACGCATTGCGCGCGCGATCGCCGATATGGCATTGGCGCGATCGGAGGGCAGCCCGCAGCGCTTCTACAGCATGTCGGCGCAGATCCAGCGGGAGCGCAATGCCTACTACGAAATTCTCGAGCAGACCCAACAGGGAAGCACGGATAACACAGCATCGATCGATATAACCCGATGGATGACCTGGTTTCTCGGATGCCTGGGCCGGGCTATCGATGGCGCGCAGACCACCCTGAAGTCGGTGCTCTCGAAAGCCCGGTTCTGGGAGACGTTCGCGACCACGCCGCTCAACGATCGCCAGCGTAAGGTTGTGAATCGTTTGCTCGACGGATTCGAGGGGAAACTGACCACGTCCAAATACGCGAAGCTGACCGACTGCTCGCAGGACACCGCGCTGCGAGACATTCTCACTTTGGTGGAGCGAGGAATACTGCTACAAGGCGAGGCCGGCGGCCGAAGCACCAGCTACGCGTTAGTCGAGACCGGAAAAGGATGACCTACGCGCGTTCCTGGTAAGTGCCTTCGGCCGTGCTGATCCGTACCTTTTCTCCTTCGTTGATGAAAGGCGGGACTTGCACGACGAGTCCGGTTTCCAGCTTCGCCGCCTTGGTGACGTTCGACACCGAGGCGCCTTTTAGCCCGGGCTCAGTTTCAACCACCGTGAGATCCACGGTCGGCGGCAACTCAACGCTCATCGGTTTGCCTTCATAGAACTCGACGTTGACTTTCAGTTGGGGGACCAGGTACTCGACGGCGTCGCCCAGCAGATCGCGCGTCAGATGCATCTGCTCGAAGTTCTCGGTGTTCATGAAGTAGTAGTATTCGCCGTCGTCGTACAGGTATTCCATTTCGATCTCTTCGAGAGCGGCGCGGTCTACGCGATCTTCCGACGAGAAGCGGTGTTCCGTCATGGTGCCGCTGCGCAAGCTGCGCATCTTGACTTGGACGAAGCCGCGAAGATTGCCCGGCGTGCGGTGCTCCATTTTGAAGATGGAGTACAGTTCGTTATTGAACTTGATCACCATGCCGGGACGTAGCTGTGTTGCGGAAATCATGTTGAGTCGTTTACCTTCCGTAGGCTCGGCGCGACGGCTTGGAGCGGGTCGCGAGCGAAATTCCAGTCTAACAGGCTGGAGGGGGAAGCTGGCTGCCGAGTATAATAGTGGAAGTTTGTAGTGGCGCTATCGTCTAACGGTTAGGACGGAGCCCTCTCAAGGCTTAAATAAGGGTTCGATTCCCTTTAGCGCTACCAACTCCCTCTAGAATCTTACCGGTCGCGGCGTATCACGCCGCCTCACCAACTGAGCGAGAAAGGGAGTCCTGGCGAAGACCATACGACGCGAGGCTGATTATGAGCTCTGAAGAGAAGCCGCAGGAAGACTCCCGAGAATCGTCAACGGCTGTTCGAACAAAAAAGAAGCTCTACGAAATAGAGTGGAGCTATACGCCTGTGGATTTCTTCCCATCGCCTATAGCAGCTGACGTTCTCGATTGCACATTAAAGATAGAGAAAGGCGCGGTGGTTGCCAATATCAAGCCCGAAGCGTACGAAGAGAATCCGTTGTTGCAGCAACAGCTGCACAACCATCTGCTTGCTCGTTTCAAGGTGCAGCAGTACAAGACCGGCAAGAAATATGACCTTGACGATGGTTCGTTGATAGAGCAGGACTGGAACGATCTCCGCATCAAGCATCTCGCCCTGTCCGTCAGCTCAAGAATCTCTGTGACAGACGGCCTTCAGATAAGTGACAGTAGTGGAAAACTTCTCTTCGATTCTTCTACTGAGCGCCTACGCGAGAAGTCGAAACACCAACAAAAACAAACGGATTTACAAGTGCTTGAGGGGCAGATAGCAGCGGTCATAGAGCAGCATTGGCAGAACGGACCGCATCCTGATGATCCACTACTGGACTCCCTACTTGCGAGCCACCTAGCCGCCTACAACGACCCGGGCAACGAGCTTATCTATCTGTACGAAACAAGAGACGCCCTCTCAAAGAGGTTTGGGGGGGATCCTCAAGCCCAGAAGGAGTTATCGGTATCGAGTTCAGAATGGAGAGATTTCGGACGCTTGTCGAACAACGAGCCGGTATTGCAGGGACGTCATCGGGGCAATTTTGCGCGGGAACTGCGATCAGCCACCCATGAAGAACTGGTTGAGGCGCGAGTATTCGCCAAGAAACTCCTGTTGGCTTTCCTGCGCCAGATCACTTAAAGCCAAGGATGTCCGAGAGCCGAGTGACATGGAGGGGAACTGCTCCCGTCTGCTCGGCTTGTTTCTGGCACTGCTGCGACCTCCGCGCCGCCGCGTCCTCGGATAGCGAGGGGCTACACAATGGCTGTTACGCGAACTGGCCGGTGGCAAAGCCGTTCCAAGATAGGCGAAGTATACCTCTAGCGATCTATAGCGGGCAGGAGCTTTGGCGTTATCGCTCGCGGTGCTGAATCGAGCCAGCCGTGACTACAATCCCGGCCCAGAAACCTGGGATTATGAAGCGATGTCTTAATGATCGATATGGTCGATAGCTTAACGTCCATAACTTAATTTCAAGAGGTGCAATGAAGGCCATCCCCGTGAGTTCCGAGACTGAGTTTGAACGGCTCCTGGAACATATCTCGATAGAGGCGCATCGCGCATCTGACTTCTGGCGATTGCTGAAAGAATTGGATGCTGCAATCGATGACCACCTGGTTGAGCTTAATCATAGTCCGGTATTCTGGGCATTCACGTTCAGGGCGCTGGGTGACGAGGCCCTTTTTCACATCAATCGGCTATACGACAAAACCGCTGGCGTTCTGAGCGTGGCCAATTTCCTCCTGACCGTCAAATCGAACGCAGTATATTTCTCAGAAGAGTCATTCAGACTTCGGATGCAAGGTAGAGCTCATCTGGGTAGCCTGGCTCCAAGCTATCGAACACTCAACTTTTCAGCGATCGACGAAGAAATCAGCCTGGTATCCGATTCGAACCCGGTTGTTAGACGCCTACATGACCTGCGCAATCGGTACCTGTCCCACCGTGACGCATCGTTAGTCCGACTAGCGAATTTTTCCTCGGTGACAGGGCTAACCCCTCTTGAAATTGACTCTTTGGTTGAGCGCGCGACCGATCTTGTAATCAAGTATGGCTTGATCTACCGGGCATCCTCGATGTCAACACAAGTTGTCGGAGCGGACGACTTCAAACATCTACTCCACCTCCTTAAACTAGGGCTTGGAACTCTCCTCGCAAAGCGCGACGAGGAATTTGGTGAGCTCAGGGCGCAAAGGTCGACAGACTGAACCGGGCGTCACGAGGTACCACGCAGGCATCATCCCTAGATGCCAGCCAGACTTCCTCGCCGTGCCACCTGAACGTAAACGCAAACACGTAGACCGCCCCGAATCCAACTGAACGGGCAATCAACACGTTCGATTCCCTTTAGCGCTACCAACTTCCTCTATCTATTTCTTCTCCGGCAGCGCGAACACATACAGCGCATTCCCGTACGACGGGTAATGGACCTCGGGAGCGAGCACTGTTGGCACCATGCGCGGGCTTCCGCCGCCCAATCCACTCGAGACCGCGATGTATTGCCTTCCGCCAATGCTGAAGGTCAGCGGGAAACCCTGCGCCGATGTTCCCAGGCGTGTCTCCCACAGGACCTTGCCGGATTTTACGTCGATGGCCCGGAAGGTACGGTCCATGTCGCCGACAAAGGCGAGTCCGCCGGCCGTCGACAGTACGGCGGTCATAAACGGACTCCGCTGCTCAATCTTCCACGTCTCCTTCAGCGTTTTGACGTCGTAGGCCGCCAGCTTCCCGACGTTGCCATTCGAGCCCGGCGACTCATAAAACCGCCGATTGGCGCCGCCCGCGCTGCCGCCGCCTTCGGTCAGCGCGATCTTTTGAGCCAGCATTTCCTGACAGCTCTGAGCCACGGGAATGATGAGCTGGTTGGTCCCGGGGTGATAGCTCATGGCGTGCCAGTTGTGGCCCCCTTCCGACGTCGGGCAGCTCTGCACCCAGTCGCCGATCTGATTCTCCACGATGTCGTTGCGATAGTGCGGCTCGCCGGTAGTGGGATCGAACGAATCGTAGATGTTCTGAAAAACCGTCTCTTTGTGCCCAAGATACTTGCCGGTCGCGCGGTCGTTCTTCCACAAGATGCCCGCCTTGCCAGCGCTGAACACCAGCTTCTGGCCGCTATCGTCCACCAGAACGCGCTCGAACACTTCGTCCAGATCCAGCGATTCGCCGGGAGCGTGGGAATAATACCACTGAAGTTTGCCGGTGTCGGCGTTGAGCGCCACGGTGGAGTTGGCAAACAACGTCGCGCCGTTCCCCGATTGCCGGCTGGCGCGCATCCAAGGCTTCGACTGCGCCACGCCCCAGTAAGTCAAATTGAGATCGGGATCATAGCTGCCGGTGATCCACGTTTCCCCACCCGCGCGGAACAAATTTGGAAGCTTGCCCCAGCTGTCGCCGCCCAGTTCGCCTTCCTTCGCAATGGTGTAAAACCTCCAGACTTCTTTGCCGGTCTCGGCATCGTAAGCGCTGATGAAGCACTTTTCCTGCTGATACTTCGCGCATCCACCCAGGCCCTGCACCACCTTGCCTTTGATGATGATGGGGCCGCTGCTGGTGCTGTAATTACTCTGCTTGCGATCGCCGATCAACGTGTCCCAGACATTCTTGCCGGTGCGCGCGTCGAGCGCATAGATGTGCGCCTCGCTGGTGGTGACGTAGATCTTGTCTTCGTAGATCGCCATTCCGCGGAGGGCGCTGCCCGTAGGCGTTGAGCCGATGCGGTTCTCCCAGATGAGATCGCCTTTGCGCGCGTCCAACGCTTGCACGATGTTGCCGGGATTCATGAGGTACAGGACGCCGTTGTGCACCACCGGCGCCGGTTGATTGGTGCCTTCATTCATGGCCCAAACCCACTGCAGTTCCAGATCCTTCACGTTCTGGGTGGTGATCTGATTGAGCGGGCTGTAATCATTGGCGTGATAATCGTGGCGGATCATCAACCAATCGTTCGGATCGGGATTGCGCAGCATGCCATCGGTCACCGGCGTGAAATTCTTCACCTCACCGGCCACCACCAGACCTCGGGGTGTTGGCGGAACCGGCGCTTCGGCCCGGCCACCGAGAGGTTCGCCCGCGGCCTGCCGCGCAGCCGGCGCTTTGATCTGACCAGAAGCCACCGAACGAATGGCGACTTTGTTGGTAGCCGTCAAAGGCTGGCTCCCGGGGCGCGCACCGTTGAAGTCCAGGATGAATGCCGTGACGTTCACGTAAGCTTGCTCGCCCAGGCTGCCGGGATTGCCTGGAGGCATGGCCCCTTCGAGAAACGTAATCAGTTCGCCAGGGGTGCGGTCGCCCCAACTGCTCATGAAGAGTCCGCCCGCTAATGCAGAAGCGCTATTGAGACCGCCGAGATCGGCTCCGTGGCAGCCGGAACAGCTGGCCTGATAGGTGGCACGCCCGGCAGTGGACTGGGCCGCAGTATAGGGACCCACGGCTGACGTTGGCTGACCTGTGACCACAGGTATGCCACAGGCGGCAATCACGGCCACCGCCACTACCAGATTCTTCTTCAGCATGGGTACCCTCCTATTTCAAAAACCAGCCCCACAGAACGCCGTCGGGGGCGTTCTCGCTATGGATCTGGACATACAGCCCACCTTTGCGCAGGCTGATCAATTGCTCGGCATTCAGATCGATGGTTCCGGTGATGGTTCCACTGGTGGCCTTGGAAATCGTGAGATCTCCAATCGCAGGCCCTCTCACGCCGGCGGCTGCTGAGCTGTGCAGGCTGGCTGACGTCGCCGCTGCACGCAATCCATCGAAGGAGCCGGTGATTGCCAGTTTTGTGCCGGTGAGCACCGCGGAGGCGGAGCCTGAACCCGCAAGATTGGCGCGCGTCCTGGCATCGGCCGGCAGCGCTGAGAGGCGTGCCTTGAAGGTTTCATTACTTTGCGCGGCTAGCGAGAGTGCGAACCCGCTGAACGCGATTCCGGTAACCGCAAACGCAACTCGCCGATTGAATGTCATCCCGGCTAATCATTCTACATCGAAGCAATTCGAACGAATCCACCGATCACTTCGGCGTGAGCCGCGACAGCCCGGCGCTGGAGAGAAGATAGATAGCTCCATCCGGGCCTTGCCGGATATCGCGGACTCGCATATTACGATCGGTAAGCAATCTTTCTTCGGCAACCACCCGGTCGCCCTTCAACACCAGGCGCACCAGTGCCTGCCGTTCCAACGCACCAACGAACAGGTTGCCTTTCCATTCCGGAAACTTGTCGCCGGTGTAAAAGAGCATCCCCGACGGTGCGATATCGGGTACCCAGAAATAGGCTGGCTCCTCGACGCCTGGCATGGATGTAGCTCCGTTCCCCACCGGCACGTTCTTCCGCCCATCCGTGCGTTGAAAATCATATTGCACACCGTAAGAGACGTCAGGCCAGCCATAGTTTTTTCCCGGCCGTATGATGTCGATCTCGTCGCCGCCCTGGGGACCATGATCGGTGACCCAAAGCTCTCCAGTGGAAGGATTGATGGCGGCGCCCTCAGGGTCGCGGAGCCCGTGAGCGAAAGTCTCGGGCGCTACCGTGGCGCGGCCCAGCCACGGATTGTCTTTGGGAATGGATCCATCCCGATTGATCCGCAGCACGCGCCCTGAAAAATTGCGCCCAATATCGGGATTATCGGTGAAATCGTGTTCCACGCCGTCGTATTTTGAGTCGTAGAGCCGGAATCGGTCGGCACCCGTGATATAGAGCGTTCCATCTGGAGCCAGGACAATCCGGCGCTCCGCGCCCTCTGCCAGAACCTCAACGTCCTCCAAACTCCTGTTGTCTTTGCTGAGCCGCGCGCGCGCCATGCGCTCAGTTCCAATCGCCATGGTCCGGCGTTCGGCCAGTGACTTGGTCCAGACTCGCTGATAGAAGAACTCGGTCGGCCAGATGGCCGGCTCCTCGCCCCGCGGCGGCGCGAAATAGCAAAAGTAGAGGAGACGATTTTGCGCAAATCCGGGATCGAGCACAACATCATGCAAGCCCTGCGCGGCCACTACCTTGACACCGGGAACTCCGGCCAGCGGCGCCGAGACCACACCGTCCGGCCTGACGATTCGCATAGTGCCAATGCTCTCGGTAACGAGAAAATTGCCATCCGGAAGAAGCGCCATGGACCACGGACTCGTCAGTCTTGCCGTTATTGTCTCCACCGCGATTTGCGGCGACGGTTTCGATGGCGGAGGGGCGTCCGTCTGACCGGGAAAAGCCGGCTTGGGCTTCCGGGGAACATCGCCCGCAAAGGGGTTGACACGCGCGGTCGCTGGGGCCTGCGCGTTGGCTGATGGCAACAGCATGGCGGCGAACGCTGCAAATAGGAGCGTCTTCTTCATGAGACTTTTCATTGGACCGATTCCTTATGTTCAGAGCTCCACTACCAGAGCGATTCTATGACAAAAGCTCAGCGGCTGCCTAGATTCCGCCGGAACCGTACCACTAGAGTTCTTTTGCGATAGACTCGTTTGCTAACTGATGTTGCTTACTACAGGACAAAGACTCGGCGTCATAATCCTCGTGATGGCAGGCTCCGCCTTCGCCCAAATCGATTTGGGAGGCGAATGGGCCGCCACGTTCCACGAAGACTTACAGCATCGTGGAGGCGTGCGGCTGGGCGACTATACCGGATTGCCGCTCAACGAATCGGGATGGCGCAAGGCGCAGAGCTGGGATGAATCGGCGCGCTCTACCTTCGAGCGCCAATGCATCCCGCACGTCGTCACGTACGCCATGCGAGGGCCGGCGAACATTCGGTTCTCGAAAATTGTCGATCCCGTGTCGGGCGAGTTGCAGGCTTACAGCTTACTGGGCAGTTACGGCCGGCCCCGCACCATCTGGATGGACGGGCGCGAGCATCCTTCGCCTCTTGCGCCGCACACCTGGGCCGGATTCTCCACCGGACATTGGGAACGAAACATGCTGGTGGTTGAGACTACGCATATCAAGACCGGCTGGCTGTTGCGCAATGGCGCGCCCACCAGCGATCTGGCGACCATGACCGAATATTACACGCGCTACGGCAATTATCTGATGCTGGCCAGCTTCGTGAACGATCCCATCTACCTGGACGAGCCATTCATTCGAACTTCCAACTTTGTGCTGAGCCTCACCACGAGTGCCGATGCCTGGGGAAATTGCGGGCCGGCGCAAATCATCGATGAGCTGGGCGGCAGGCCGAAGGGTTGGGTGCCCCACTACCTCCCCGGTCAGACGCCGCATATCCAGGAGTTCCTTAGCAAGAGCGGAGTTCCGGCGGAGGCAGCGCGAGGTGGGGCCGCGACCACCTATCCCGAATACATCGCGAAGTTGGAAAAGAACGAACTAGACAATCGCATTTTTCCTCCGCCGGTGCCGGGCAAAAGTTTCCCCCGATTCGTTTCTCCTCAGACCAGCGAGGCTGAGGGCGAAATCTCGGTGCTGCCGGTTCAAGGAAACGTCTACATGCTCGCGGGCGCGGGTGCGAACATGGCCGTGCAGGTGGGCGACGACGGCGTCCTGCTGGTGGACACGGGCGATGGCAAGGCCACCGACAAGGTAATCGCGGCAGTCCGAAAATTGTCTAACAAGCCGATTCGCTTCATCGTCGACACCAGCGCGAATCCGGATCACCTGGGCGGTAACGAGCGCCTGGCTGCGGTTGGACACGCTCCGGGTGGCGGCCGGGCGAGTGACAGCGCGGGCCCTGGCGCCATGGTGTTTGCGCAGGAGGCCGTGCTGGCTGCGGTGAGCGCGCCCAGCGGCCAAAAGGCGCTGCTGCCCGTGGCCGCGTGGCCCACCGAATCCTATCTAGATTGGAAGGAATTGTCTCTAAACAATGAAGCAATTCAAATCTTTCATGTGCCGGCGGCGCATACCGATGGCGACAGCCTGGTGTTCTTCCGGCGCTCCGACGTCATCGCAACCGGCGATATCTTTTCGACGCTGACTTTCCCGGTGATCGACAAGGGCGGTAGCATCAACGGGGTGATTGATGGCTTGAACCGCATCATTGAAATCACCATTCCAAAGGACTGGCAGGAGGGCGGGACCATGGTCATCCCCGGGCACGGGCGAATCTGCGATGAAGCAGACGTCGTGGAATATCGGGACATGGTCACCATCATCCGCGATCGGATTCAGGACTCGATCAAGAAAGGGATGACGCTCGACCAAGTGAAGGCGGCGCGTCCCACGCTGGAGTATGACTCGCGTTACGGATCGGACAGCGGCCCATGGACCACTTCGATGTTTATCGAAGCGGTGTATCAAAATTTGTCAAAGAAATGAGCATGCGAATCGCGGCGGCGGCCTTACTCATTTTGGTGCTGGGAGTACCGGCGACCCCGCAAGGACGCCCTGCGCCCTCTCCTCCAAAAACTCCCAAAGAAGCCGCGCCCATCGATTTAACAGGCAACTGGGTCTCCGTAGTTACCGAAGACTGGCGCTGGCGTATGCTAGTTCCCAAGAAAGGCGACTATACCAGCGTTCCGCTGAGCGCCGAGGGTCGCAAAGCAGCCGACATGTGGGACCCATCCCAATTGGCAAGCGACGGGTGTAAGGCTTATGGAGCGGCGGCGCTGATGCGCGTGCCGGGGCGACTGCAGATTAGCTGGGAGAATGACACGACGTTGCGAATCGATACCGATGCCGGGCAACAAACGCGGCGGCTTTATTTTGACAAATCCCAAAAACCTCAACCGGAACGGACGTGGCAAGGAAACTCCGCGGCCGAGTGGGATCGCATCACGCAGCCCGGCGGTCTGGGCGTGAGTCTCCAACAAGGGCCCGGCAAACCCGGTGCGTTAAAGGTGATGACCACGAATCTGAAGGCCGGGTACCTCCGAAAGAACGGCGTTCCTTACAGCGAAGACACCGTAATGACGGAATACTTCGATCGTCTGACCGCGTATGGGACCGATTGGTTAACGGTTTTCACCATCGTCGAAGACCCACACTACTTGAACCAGCCGTTCATCACGAGCACGCACTTCAAACGAGAGCCCGACCGATCGAAGTGGATGCCGACGCCGTGTGAGCCGGGCTCGAGCAGCAAGTAGCTTCAAGACGGGCTGGCGGCGAACGCCGCATCGCGCCATAATCGACCAGATACCCATATGCGCTTTTACCCTGGCACCCTCCGTATAGTTTTGCTGCTCGCTTTCGCGGGAATGCTGCCTGCGCAGCCTGCGCCGGATCTGATCCTCTCGAACGGGAAGATCATCACCGTTGACGAGCGTTTTCGAATCGCGCAGGCGGTGGCTATCAAAGGCGACCGCATCGTCGCGGTTGGCACGAACCAAGAGATGGCCCAGCTTGCGGGTCCGAACACACGGCGGATCGACCTCATGGGAAAGGCCGTTATCCCCGGTCTGATCGATAACCACATGCATCTTCTGCGCGCGGCCACAACCTGGTCGCGCGAGCTCCGTTTCGATGGAGTGGACTCGCGCAAACGGGCGCTCGAGCTGCTGCGCGAGCGGGTGAAAGCGGCGGGGCCGGGCGAATGGGTCTATAACATCGGAGGCTGGACGCATAACCAGTTCACTGACGAACCCAAAATATTTACGCGTGCAGAGCTGGATCAGATCGCACCCGATAATCCAGTCTCGCTCCAGGAATCGTACTTTCAGGTTTTTCTGAACAGGCGCGCCTTGCAGGCTTTGGGAATTGAAGCGAACAAGCCCGATCCACAAGGCTTCGTCAAAGGCACCATCATGCGTGATGCAAGCGGAACGCCTACCGGCGTGATCCGAGGCGACATCCCAGCCACCCGGCCGGTGGCCGCCAAACTTCCGAAAGTACCGCCGGAACAGTTGGAAGCCAGCAGCCGCGCGTTGCTCCAGGACGTGAATCGCGCGGGCCTCACATCGGTTGGCGTTCCCGGCTGCAACGCCGACGTGCTGGACATTTTTCAAAAGTGGAAAGCGCAGAATCAGCTGAATGTCCGGATCTTTTGCATCGACGGTTTTGCGCCGGGAAATCCCGAGCAGATGGAACGGGGCCTGGCGCAGATTCCCACCATCAAGCTCTTTCAGGGCGACAGTTATATCGACAATATCTTTTTCGGCGAGAGCGTCTACGGCCCGCTGCATGACCCGATGTTCGCGACTAAGTCCGATCCTACTCCCGATCAACTTCAGCAATGGCGTCGCATGGCCATGGAAATAGCCAAGGCCGGCCTGCCCCTGCACGTGCATGTGGAACTGCACGACACCATCGATGCGTTCCTCGACCAAATCGAGGCAATCAACAAGGAACATCCCATCAAAGGCCTGCGCTGGACTTTCGCGCACGTGAACCAGATCAACGCCGCACAGCTTGATCGCATGAAGAAGCTGGGAATGTACGCCGCAGTGCATCCCTGGGCCGTCATCAACGGTGGGATCATGCACGACTTGTTTGGAGACGGCGCTTTCGATATGCCTCCGCTGAGCACGATTCAAAACAGCGGCATCCAGTGGGGATTTGGAACCGACGGCACCGCAGCCAATCAATACATGCCATTCACTACCTTGTACTTCGCCGTTACGGGAAAAATGGCCGGCGGTACCAAGGTAATCCGGCAGACCATCAGCAGAGAAGACGCGTTGATCGCTCACACGCGCAAGAATGCCTACCTGGTTTTTCAGGAAGACAACCTGGGTTCCATTCAGGCCGGCAAACTGGCGGACCTGGTGGTGCTCGATCGCGACTATCTCACCGTTCCCGCGGACCAGATCAAGAACATCAAGCCGGTGATGACAATGATGGGGGGCAGGATCGTGTACGATGCTAGTGTTTCCACGCAGGCGGCCCGATAGAAAGGAATCAAGAATGCGCAGTGCTATTGGGATTATCGCCATCGTGATGTCGGTACCACTTTCGGCGCAGTGGCTGAATTACCCAACGCCGGGAGTTCCGCGATTGCCGGACGGCAAACCGAACCTTGCCGCGCCCGCGCCAAAGACAGCCGACGGCAAGCCGGACCTGTCGGGAGTCTGGATGACGAAAGGCGGGTACACCGGTAATATCGCGAAAGATCTGAAGCCCGGCGAGGTCTCTTTCCAGCCTTGGGCCGAGACGCTGTACAAGCATCGCGTGGAAACGAGCGGCAAAGACGATCCGCAGGCCCGTTGTGTACTCTCGGGCGTGCCCCGGGAGAATGTGGTGCCGTATCCCTTCAAGATCCTGAACACCAATGGACCGATCGTAATTCTCTACGAGGCGCTCCACAGCTACCGGCAAATTTTTATGGATGGACGGCCGCTGCCGAAAGACCCCAATCCTACCTGGATGGGATACTCGGTTGGCCATTGGGACGGCGACACCCTGGTGGTGGAATCCAAGGGGTTTGTGGACAATAACTGGCTCGACAATAGCGGCCATCCTGGTACGGAATCGCTCCGTCTGACGGAACGATTTCATCGTCCCGATTTTGGGCACATCAACGCTCAGATCACCATCGACGATCCCAAGGCGTATACCAAACCGTGGACCGTGAATCTGCTCTTCACATGGACCGACACCGAACTGATTGAGTACGTCTGCGACGAGAACGAAAAGGACCTGACGCACTTAGTGGGCAAGTGAACTAACGCCAGTGATCGTGATGGTCTTGGTAATCCTTGAGACGGCTCAGATCGTCAGCTAGTACGGCACGATCGCGCGGCGGAAGACGGTCGTCGTTCGATGACTTCCGAATGGAATCGATCACATCGTTCAGTATTCCGTTATCAAACCGGCCCTGATCCAGATCCGCCTGCATTTTCGTTAGCTCTTGTTCGGTTCTCTCCAGACGCCTGCGTTCTTTGTCGCTCGCCCGGCCGCTCCAAACGTGCTCCAGGTCGGACCTCACGTGCATGAAGACGTGGGCTCGCCACTGCTCCCCGCGGAAGCGCTCCTCACGCTCGTGATACCAATCCTGCGCGCCGGCGCTCAACGCGAACGCCGCCATAATTACGCCTACCGTAAGAAATCGCGTCACGGCACATTCTCCCGGAACCATTATCGCGGCGTCTAAGTTCGGGATGCAACGCGTTTGCCGGCGAGTACGGTTGCGCTCGGAAACAGTCTCTGGCGCCCCATGCGTTTGTTCTGAAAATTGTCGACGAATTCGAAGCTGCCTTCCCTGAGTTCCAGCACGGCAACGTCGGCCGGCGCGCCCACTTTCAGGGTCCCCCGGTTGTGAAAGACCGGAAATATCCGGGAGGCATTGACGGTGGCGCATGCAATCACTTGATCCACCGGCATACCCAACAGCAGAAACTTCGACATCACATTCGGGAAATCGATCACCTGGGCGGTGCGGCCTTCGGGAGTCCAGTCGGTCGAGAAAGTGTCCGGCAAGAAGCCCGCCTGAAGCACGTGTTCGGCGATATCCCAGCGCAAATGGCCGGTGCGCCCGTTCCCCAAATCGAACTTGACGCCGCGCCGGCGGGCGGCCATTACCTCGGGCAGAATGTGCCCGGCGTCGTCGATGATGCTGTTCGGCGGCGGTGCAAACATGTGGGTGACAATATCGCCAGGTTTGAGAAGCGCGAGGAGCTTGGGCAGCGGCGACATCGTTTGTCCCATGTGGATCATCACGGGCAGATGGAACGACGAGGCTACCTCCTGCGTACGCCTGAGCACCTCAAAATCATTCGGGCCCGCGACGTCCCGTGACAGCCGCGCCTTCACCCCGGCAATCATGTCGCGGTTGCGCTCGATCGCTGCGCGCGCCGCTGCCACGTCTGCGCGGTGGATATCCATCGTGTCGCCTTCCGGCAGGATACCGGCACGCCCGATATTGATTAGAACGCGGCACTGCTGTGGCGCCGACTTGGCCACCGCTACAGCTTCATCGATCCGATCCGCGCCCTGCGATCCCGCATCGATCAACCCCGTCACGCCGTCGGCGAGGCATAGCGCCGGTCCATCCTTGGTACGCGTCGCGTGGGTGTGGATGTCAATCAAGCCGGGCGTCACCAACTTGCCGCGCGCGTCCATCGTTTCGGCTGCACTGGCGGACAGGTTGGCTTGGACCACAACGATACGGCCATCCGCAATAGCCACGTCGCGAATCGCATCGAGCTTGCGGGAAGGATCGACAACGCGTCCTCCCTGAATGAGTAAGTCGCATTTCACCGCTGTCGCCGCAAGCCCGCGCGGAAGACAGACAAAGGTCGCAGTAGCAGCAGAAACAAACTGACGCCGGTTTATCATAGTCAATCAACCAGTCAATCAATCAACTTTCGCGACGAAGGTGGGTGCGGAACGTAGTCTTTCTGAAGTTTGGCTTTTGTCGCGTCTCGATCCACCACCGCCTGCTTAAACTTTGCCTGGAGCGCCTCTCGATCCACACGTGCGCCGGACAGGTAGACACTGTCAATCTCCCGAGTATTGCGGATGTTCTCCAGCGGATTTGCATTCAGCACAATAAAATCTGCTCGCTTTCCCCTGGCGAGCACTCCGGTGTCGTTGATCCGCAGCACCTCGGTGGGCCTGGATGTAGAAGCCACGATCGCGTCAGCGGGTGTCATCCCCAGCCGGACGTACATGCCGATCTCGTGATGCTCCGCAAAGCCGTACGAATACTTGGCGGAAACCCCGGCGTCGGTGCCGAGCACGATCCGGGCGCCGGCTGCGAGGTACTTTGGAAAATTGTACTGGAGGTTCTGTTCGCGCTGTGCAAACTGCGCGCTGGCCGGCGTCGAGCAGGGAGGCGAGGGCAACCAGGTTTTGCCCGCCTTGATATCGGCGATCACACTGTCCGGCAACACCTGCTCAATGAAACCGTTGTCGCCATCACAAAGCTCGGAGCGGTCGCCCAGGCCCATCACCGGCGTCCAATATGGCCGCTTCGCTTTGAGGATCGCGATGAATTCTTCGTCGACCTTTTCGGCCATGACCGTGTGTACCAGCACATCCACGCCGGCCTTTACTACGCCCTTTTGATCTGCAAGATTCGTGGCATGAGCATGGACGATCATGCCGTGCTTGTGCGCCTCTTCAATGAGCGGCGTGTAAACTTCTGGCGGCATTTTCTTCATGCCGCCGCGCATGTTGTCTCGATTGTCCACCCAGAATTTGAGTTGCCTGATTTTCAGCGCTGCGATCTTCCGCACGGCAGCTACGGCCTCCTCCGCGTTTGAAACTTCATAAACGGCGTGCAAAGGACCGGTTCCCTGAATCAAAAGCGCATCCGGGCCGCCGCCCGGCGGGGCCATGCCTGCCGCGAAGAAGAACCGGGCTGCCGGCGGAAACTTCCCGGCCAACTGGTTCTGCTGGAACTCAATAGCGAACTTCGTCGGTTGCTCGCCCATCGCCATGGCTGTTCCGACACCATAAAACGCCTCGCGCTCCAGGTGATCCAGAACATTCTCCGGCGTGTGGTTCTCCACGCTCCAACTCACGTATCCCTCGTAGCCCATGTGGACGTGTATGTTGTTCAGCGCGGGCATGACGGTTTTCCCGGTCAGATCCACGTGAGCGGCTCCTGTGGGCGGCTGGATGGAGCCTTTCGGGCCAATCGCCGTAATGCGTCCATTCCGGACAACAAAGGCTCCGCTCTCAATGGGAGCGCTCGCGTCGCCAATGATCAAACGAGCGCCTTCATAGATCACGCCATTCGGCTGCGCATACACCGCGGTTGCCAATGCCGCGACCAAAATGCCTGCAAGCATGATCCGCTGGATTTGCACTTGACCTCCCCGGTGAGTAGCAGTATACACGGTGGGATGCCGTCGTGATTGACGACCAACTGGACACAATTGCGCGAGCTGGCGGATGGTCGTTCCGAACGTGAGTAACAGGGCGTCCACTCCATGAGGATGCTCAATACGGCATCCGCAAGTTTTCTGCTCGCAGCCGCCACCAAGAGCACAAGCCTTGACAAAATGTCAGATTAGATATAGTCTAATTTATTGATGGACGCCGAGGCGATTAAACGGTCCTTGGAAGACAGCGGGTTGCGGTGCACTCCGCAGCGCTACGCCGTGATGGCATTCTTGATGAAACACAACCGGCATCCCACGGCTGCGGAAATCTTTGAAGCCGTGAATCGGGTGGATCCGCGTTCTTCCAGGGCCACGACTTATAATAATCTGCGGGACTTGGTGCAGGCGGGTCTGGTGCGTGAAGTGGCCGTCGAGGGACGCGCCGCGCGATTCGATGCGAAAGGCATGCGGCATCACCACTTCATCTGCGACCGCTGCGGCAATGTTGAGGACATTGAGTGGTACGCCGTACCCAAGCCTGCCTCGCGCTCCCTCGGTAAGCGTATCCTTCGCGAATGCGAACTGATTTTCCGCGGGCTCTGCACGAAGTGCGCTCCGCGGCACACCTCCCGTTCCGTGTCTTAGGCGTGTGAATACCGGATGAATCGCGCGCATCAGCACAGTTTTTTTGACTAATCCGAAGGAAGAGGAACATATGGAACATACCACCGCAGCCGGGACGTCTTTCCCGGAAAAACAAGAGCAAAATATTTTACCCGAGGCCCAATGCCCGGTCCCGCACGGCCCTCGCAGACACACAGTGGCAGGGGCCCCGACGAACGCGGGCTGGTGGCCGAATCAACTGAACCTGAAGATCCTGCACCAGCACTCCCCGCTGTCTGATCCGATGGACAAGGAGTTCAATTATGCCGAGGAATTCAAGAGCCTTGACCTCAATGCCGTGGTCAAGGACCTGCATGCCCTGATGACGGATTCCCAGGTTTGGTGGCCCGCCGACTATGGCCACTATGGGCCGTTCTTCATTCGTATGGCGTGGCACAGCGCAGGCACGTACCGCATCGGCGATGGCCGCGGCGGGGCAGGCTCTGGCACACAACGTTTTGCGCCGCTCAACAGCTGGCCGGATAATGCGAGCCTCGATAAAGCGCGCCGGTTGCTGTGGCCGATCAAGCAGAAGTATGGCCGGAAAATCTCCTGGGCCGACCTGATGGTTCTCGCCGGTAACGTCGCCTTGGAGTCGATGGGATTCAAGACCTTCGGTTTTGGCGGCGGGCGCGAGGACGTCTGGGAGCCGTCAGAGGACATTTTCTGGGGGCCTGAGGGCAAATGGCTGGGGGATGAGCGCTACACCGGCGATCGTCAGCTCGAGAATCCTCTGGCCGCCGTTCAGATGGGTCTGATTTACGTGAATCCGGAAGGTCCCAACGGAAAGCCGGATCCACTCGCCGCGGCGCGGGATATCCGGGAAACGTTCGCCCGCATGGCGATGAATGACGAGGAGACGCTTGCGCTCATTGCCGGCGGCCACACGTTCGGAAAAACCCATGGCGCCGCCGATGCGGGCAAGTATGTCGGCCCCGAACCCGAGGGCGCCCCCATCGAGGAGCAAGGCCTCGGCTGGAAGAACACCTATGGCAAAGGCAACGGCGCCGACGCGATCACCAGCGGGATAGAGGTCACATGGACCACCACTCCGGTGAAGTGGAGCAACAACTACCTGGAAAACCTGTTCGGCTATGAATGGGAGCTCACGAAGAGCCCAGCCGGCGCGAACCAATGGACTCCCAAGAATGGGGCTGGAGCGGGCACCGTTCCCGATGCGCACGATCCGTCCAAGCGCCGAGCCCCGGGGATGCTGACGACGGACCTCGCCCTGAAGATGGACCCAATCTATGCGCCGATCGCGAAGCGTTTCCTCGAACATCCGCAGGAGTTAGCAGACGCGTTCGCCAAGGCGTGGTATAAGCTCACGCACCGCGACATGGGACCTGTCACGCGGTATCTGGGCCCGCTGGTGCCGAAAGAAACGTTGATCTGGCAGGATCCTGTTCCCGCCGTGGATCATGCGTTGATCGGCGAGCAGGACATTGCTGCTCTGAAAGCCAGGATTCTCGCAGCCGGACTGTCCATCTCTGAACTTGTCTCGACGGCCTGGGCGTCGGCGGCCTCGTTCCGCGGCTCCGATAAGCGCGGTGGCGCGAATGGCGCTCGCATTCGCCTGGCGCCGCAGAAAGATTGGGAAGTCAACCAGCCGGCTCAACTGGCCAAGGTGCTGCCGAAGCTCGAAGCTATCCAAAAGGAATTCAACGCTTCGCAGTCCGGCCAGCAGTCTAATGGAAAAGGCAAGAAGGTCTCACTTGCCGACCTGATCGTTCTGGGCGGCTGCGCGGCCGTCGAATCGGCGGCGAAGAAAGCCGGACACGACGTGAAGGTACCTTTCACGCCGGGGCGCACGGATGCTTCGCAGGAGCAGACCGATGCGCACTCCTTTGCGCCACTCGAACCGGTGGCTGATGGGTTCCGCAACTACCTGCGCGGCGGACACCCCATGGCGGCTGAGGAGTTGCTGGTGGATCGGGCGCAGTTGCTGACGCTCACCGCGCCCGAGATGACGGTTCTCGTCGGCGGCATGCGCGCGCTGAATGCGAACTTCGGACAGTCGAAAAACGGCGTCTTCACCAACCGGCCCGAGACGCTGACGAATGATTTCTTCGTCAATCTGCTCGACATGAAGACGAAGTGGCAGCCCTCTGCAACCGAAGGCGTGTATGAGGGACGCGATCGCGCGACGGACAAACTCAAGTGGACCGGCACTCGCGTCGATCTTCTCTTTGGTTCGAACTCCCAGCTCCGGGCAATCGCGGAAGTCTTTGCATGTGACGACTCGAAGGAGGTGTTTGTGAAGGACTTTGTGACTGCGTGGAACAAAGTGATGAACCTGGATCGCTACGACTTGGCCTGAGCTCTGCGGAAATTCGCACGAGGCAAACACGTGCCCTGCTCCGGTTCGCCAGGAATGCCCTGAACATCTTCCATCTCGTGCGTCCGTAGGGGTCTACTTCCGGGTATCTTTGCCGAGGATGTGGCTGACGTCCTGATTATTCTCGTTACAGATGTACTCCATGATTTCGGCATTCTCCATCAACGGCGAGTGCCCGTACATCGTAAACGGCCGGGTATAAGCTCCCGGATCGTCGATTACCACTTCGAAATCCAGGTGGGAATAATCGGGCCGCCGGTAGCGCTCCGTGGTGTGGAGTTTTTCGGTATGCGGGTGCCCCGCGAAATCGAACCAGAATTTGTCGTTGAAGCCGACGGTATCCACCACCAGCGTGTCGCCCTCCCACTTGGCGATGGAGTGCCCGTACCAGGTGGGGTCGAGATCGGCAGGATGTCCGCGTCCGTCCATGAAAATCTGCCGGTAGCTGTGGATGTTTCCCTCAAACAAAAACACAACGAGCTTGGGTTGCTGCACGATCTTCCACGGATACGGGGCCATGCGCGGCACGCCGCCTGGAAGGCAGTTCGCCTCTGGGTCGTCCTTGGACATGCGCTTCTTGGTTACTTCTAGCGCCCACGGCTGCAGCGGCACCGTCTCGCCCTTCTTCAGTGTGCTGACGATGTCGTAAATGAAGTTGCGATCGGGACCCCAGAGTCCATTGAGATCGGGTTTGCCATCGGCGGTGCGAGGCGTAGGCCTGTTTTCCGTGGGCGTCGATTGACCCAGCGCCAGGGGCGACAGGGCAACGACCGCTACTGCGCAACTCAGAACGAATCCTGTCACACCTAGGCGTCTATTTGCAGGTGAAGTTCGCGGCATCGTTTGGATCGCCAGTTCCCTTATATTGAGCCATCTGCGGATACGGACACAAGGGCCGCGTGCGGTCCACTTTTCCGCCGCTGAGATGAGAAGCCACCACTTGATCGGGCGCCTTGCCGTCTTCCACCCAGCGCTCCAGCGCGCTCGTCATGCTGAAAACGTTCGGTCCGTCGCCACCGCCACAGTGATTCATGCCTGGAACCATGAAAAGGCGGACCGATTGCGCGGTCTGTGTGGCGCCTCCCAGTTGCGCCTCCACTTTTTCGAAATAATCGACAGTCGCTCTGGGAGTGATATTGGTGTCGGTCCAGCCGTGATACATGATCAGCTTACCTTGATGCGCCGTGAAGCGCTTCAAATCGGCGCTCGTGGCGTTGATGGTGTCGTCGTCCACACGGTCGGCAAGAGCCGCGTCACTGTCTAAGTTGAAGGTCCGCCAATTCCAGGCGGGATCGCGGAAGACCACGTACTTGAAATAATCGCCGGCAGCGGAAAATGGCTCCGGGCCACCCGCGATCGCGCGCCATCCCAACTCGCTGCCAGGTTCGAACCCAGGCGAGAGCTGTTCTCCGGTGCGCGGATTCAGCGCTGGAGCATAAATCTTTCGGGCCGCTTCCACCTGCGGATGCGTCAGGCATTGCGGGCCATCGCCCTCCTTGCATTCGAGAGTCCCAGGATCGAAATGGCAGCCAGCCGGATCGCCGATCAGCCCATCCTTGAGCCCGTCCCGCTCGTCGCAAGCTGCGATGGCGGCCTGGTGAATCAGCGGGTATTTCTCAGCCGGGATGTAACTGGCCGGATCTTTCAACGCGGCCTGCGCCACCCAAAGCGCCTCGATGGAGCGGTGTGTCCAGTTCAGAACGGGAGCACCGGCGGCTATGCCGTCGTAATCGTCCGGAAATCTCTGCGCTTCCTTCAGCCCCTGCTTGCCCCCGGACGAGCAGCCGACCCAATAGGAAAGCTTGGGAACGTCCCCATAGAATGCTTTGATCACCGCTTTCGCCTTGACCGTCATCTCATGCTCGGAGCGCCACGCGAAATCGATCAGTTTTTCGGGATGTCCCAGAACGAAACTGCCGCCTGCGCCGGTATGGCCGGTGTCGGTGGAACTGGTAGCGTATCCGTTGAGCAGCGCCGCAGCCATGGCGGAATAACTGATGGAGCCGGCCCATCCCCCATTTCCGACGGCCTCATACTTCCGGTTCCAGTTGGTCTCCGGCATCCAGATTTCGACTTTGATGTCGGAATCCGGCGTGGGCTTCAGCGTGGCCGCGACACGGCAGAATGACGGAAGTTCCTTGAGTGCGGCGGTGAGGGCTTTGGCCGAAGGATCGCCAGGCCCGGGGCGAAAGCCTTCGGGAGGCGTGAATTCGCCCGCCGGAACAGACTGCGCCAGCGTAATAGAAGCGTCCGGCAAGACGATTTTGCCGAGCGATTCACAACTGGACGGAGCGGCATTCACGAGTAGCGGCAGAAACAACACAACCGAGAGCGACGTGGCAGTCATTGTTGTCTGGGATTCGGAACTTATTTTTCCGACTTGTCATCTGGCTTGTCGCCCGGCGCCGAATCGCCCGCCGAGCCCAGAAACAGCTTGGTCCCGTTGGCAAACGTGAGTTCGCGGCCATTGGCGCGATTGGAGGAATCTTTGGCCTGATAACCTTCCACGATGATCTCGCTTCCCACCGGAAGAGAGTTCTTGGTGAATCCGCGCCGGAGTAAGGCGTTCGGGCTGCCGCCTTCGATCATCCAATTGGAAACGGTGCCATCGGGATTCTTGACGTCCATGTGAATCCACGAGTGCGGATTGATCCACTCCATCTGAGTGACAGTGCCTTTGAGTTTCACCGGCTTACTGGGATCGAATTCCGCGGCGAACGAATGGTGCGCCCACACAGCGGGAACGGCGATGCAGAATGCAGCGATCGCAAGAAGCGTTTTTCTTAACATGGCAATTATTTCCCGGCCGCCTGAGCAGTTTTCTCCGCGGCCCGCGCGCCGCTCAAGTTATTCCTCATCCCGTAATTGCCTTCGTGGCAGGCGTATTCGAAGATCGGTCCGTCGATCTTAGTCATGGGCACTTCGCCGCTCCAGGATGTCTCCCAGGTGGACGGATCGTCAACCGTGAATTGATATAGGATTCGATCGTCCGAGGTGCGGGTGAAACGCTCCACCACATGGAGATTTTCGCTGGAGCCATGGAATGCCGTGCGATTCGTGAAGTTCTTCGTATCCACCACCAGGGTGTCGCCTTCCCAGTGTCCACGCGAATCCCCGAACCATTGGCGGATGTTGGATGCCAAGTGCGGGCTGCCATCGGTAGGGATCATGCGCGCGTCGTGGATCATCTCTTGTTCGACGGCCACGTATCCAATGCCCTGGATAATCTGGAGATTGCTGTTGTAGCCCGCGGGAAGCATGGGCGGCCCTTCGTTAGGCCACATGATGCATTGTTCACCGAGCGACCGGTTCTCCGGCCCGTCGAATTCGTGCCCCTTGTTGGCTGCAGCGCGCGCCGCGTTCCTTTGCACCGCTTCCGGGAGCATGGGAGGAATTCTTCCCGTGGGACCCACGATCAGCGAGGTCCGTATCGTGAAGGCCACCTGCGACTGGCCTTTTTCGAGACCGAATTGAGCCATGTTGTAGTGCACGTCGCCGTAGGTTCCCGGGGCGACCACTTCTTTAGCCGCGGCAAGACTCTTCTTCTCGTATGCTTCGGCTTCTTCCTTGGTGAAGAATTCCTTGGAGCCGAGATCTTTGGGCCGCTCCAGCGGCGTCACACTCGCTGTGCTCCACACACCCGAGAGATCGGGGTGGCCGTCCGCGGTGCGATGAACGGTCTTGACCTGGCCTGAAGTGGGCGTCGCAACCTTGGCGGCTGCCGAGACTGCCTGGGCGAAGGCTGAGCTGGGCGCGAGCGCGAATAGAGCCGCGGCTGCCGAAAGCATCGGGTAAATCGAGGGTCGAGGATTCATCCTAGGCTCCTTCTCGTTGCTGTATCTAGCGACCTTTATCTTACCCAAGGTCCCAGCCGAACGCATGGGGGGTGGTCCGCGGGGATGGCCGGCGGCGTAGCGGCCACCGGAACCTTGCAGTAGACTCTTCCTATGCAGGTAACGCCCACGCCGGCGAAAACGATTGCCACCGTCGTCACCTTCACCCTACTGGCGCTGGCCGCACCAGCACAATGGATCAATTACCCGACGCCAGGCATTCCGCGCACGCCGGATGGCAAGCCGGACCTTACTGCGCCCGCACCTCGAACGGGAGATGGAAAGCCGGATCTATCGGGATTGTGGCAACCAGCGTCGGGCGGAGCTGACCCGCAGTTCGCGGATATCGCGAAAGAGCTCAAAGACGGCCTGCCGTTTCAAAAGTGGGCGGCGGACTTAGTGAAAGCGCGGCGAGCGGAGAACAACAAGGACGATCCCGACGGACATTGCCAGCCTCTAGGAACAGTGAAGATGCATCTGCATCCCTATCCCAGGAAAATCCTGCAGCTTCCGGGATTAATCGTGATTCTTTATGAACGCGACACCGTATACCGGCAAATTTTTACGGACGGGCGTCCGTCGCCGGTGGATCCGCAGCCGTCGTTTTATGGATACTCGACCGCGAAATGGGAGGGCGACACCCTGGTGGTCCAGACGAATGGTTTCAAGGACGGGCTTTGGCTGGATATCAGTGGCACTCCGCTAACCGACGCCGCCAAGGTGACGGAGCGGTATCACCGGCCCAGCTTCGGGAAGCTTGAAATCGATGTCACGGTTGACGATTCGAAGGCGTACACCAAGCCGTGGACTATCCGGGTGAACCAATCGCTGGCGGTGGACACGGACCTGATCGAGTTCTTCTGCGTAGAAAACGAGAAGGACGCCCGGCACCTGGTGGGGAATTGAAAAGGCCGAGACATATCTGGCCGCAGATAAACGCCGATTGAGGGATGAGTTTGCCTCGCAGTGCGGATATAATCTTACGGGTTGTTTTCGGTTCAGCGTAAGGAGAAAGAATGATGCGGATGTTGTCTGGCGTGGTCTCGGCCCTATGGGTGCTGTCGTGCACGCTGCCTGTCGGCGCGCAGTCCGGAGCGCAAAACGGTGAGTGGCGGACTTACGGCGGAGACCTTGGGAATACGCACTATGCGCCACTGGACCAGATCGACGCGGGCAATTTCAGCCGGCTCAAGGTGGCGTGGCGATTCAAGACGGACAACCTTGGTCCGCGTCCCGAATTCAACTTCGAGGGCACGCCGCTGATGGCGAACGGCGTGATTTATTCGACGGCCGGAACGCGCCGGGCCGTAGTGGCACTGGATGCCGCCACGGGCGAGCTGCTATGGGTGCATGGCGAACATGAGGGCGCACGTGGCACGGCCGCTCCGCGCCAGCTATCGGGCCGCGGATTGGCTTACTGGACCGATGGCCGCGAAGAGCGGATCTTATACGTGACGCCCGGCTATCGGCTGATTGCGCTGGATGCCAAGAGCGGCAATCTCGTGCCGAGCTTCGGCAACGGCGGCATCGTCGATCTAAAAATGGACGACGATCAGGAAATGGATTTGGTGACCGGAGAGGTGGGCTTGCACGCGGCTCCCGTGGTGGCAGACGACGTCGTGATTGTGGGCGCGGCGCACCGGCCCGGCGGGATCGTGAAGAGCAAAACCAACGTGAAGGGCTTCGTCCGAGGGTTCGACGTGCGAACCGGCAAGCGGCTCTGGATCTTTCACACCATTCCTCAATCGAACGAATTCGGATACGACACCTGGAAAAAAGATTCTGCATCCTACACCGGCAACACCGGTGTTTGGGGACAGATCAGCGT
>JBEKRO010000009.1:0-103909 GCA_049518655.1 Bryobacteraceae bacterium
CTCGTTCCTCCAACGATCCATATCCGAATAGCTCGTGCTGTGTCTGGTCTTCTCCGCGCATAAGGAAAAGACGATCTCAATTGCTTTTTGGATACTTCTCGGAATAGCTTTTCAGCAGCCTGTTAGAAAGCTATTTCTTCTTTTTCCTTTTGGCGGCCCAGCCTTCTTTGTTCACCTGGCGGGAGCGCCCTAGGGCTAACGCTTCCGGTGGAACGGGATGGGTGATTACCGAACCCGCGCCGATATAACTGCCATCGCCAATCTCGAGCGGCGCCACCAGCGTGGAATTGCTTCCCACAAAAGCGTCTTTGCCGATCTGAGTTTTGTGCTTGCTCAAGCCATCGTAGTTGCAGGTGATGGTGCCGGCGCCGATGTTGGTACGATCGCCGACGTCGGAATCGCCCAAGTAGGCCAAGTGATTGGCTTTCGCGCCCGCGCCGAAGCGCGTATTCTTGAGCTCGACGAAATTGCCGATGCGCGCGCCTTTGCCCACGCGGTTTCCCTGCCGCAAGCGTGCGAAGGGTCCAATGGCCGCGCCGGTTTCGATGTGCGTATCCGCGACGCTCGAAAACGGCGCTATTTCAACATTTGACGCGAGAGTTGAGTTTTCAACGATAGAACAAGCGCCGATGCGGCAGTCTTCGCCAATTTCGGTGCGTCCCAGAATTTGCACAAAGGGTCCGACGATGGAATCCTCGCCGATGCTAACGCACGAATCGACGGTCACCGTTTCGGGCTTCTCGATGGTGACCCCGGAGAGCATCAGTTCTTGTACTTTTCGATGGCGGAAGATCTTGTCCACTTCGGCTAGCTCAACACGCGTGTTGATGCCCAACAGCTCAGCCGAATTCTCCACTTCCATCGCGGCCACTGTGTGGCCGGCGCGGCCCAGGATCTCGACGATGTCGGTCAAATAGTACTCATGGGCCGGATTGTCAGGCTGGATTTCGACCAGATGCTTCCACAGCAGGCCTGCGCGGAAGCAATAGATTCCCGAGTTTATGAAGGGGATTGCGAGCTGCGCGGGGGTGGCTGCCTTGTGTTCCACGATGGCGCGAACGTCGCCCTTCTCGCCGAAAACGATGCGGCCGTAGCCGGTTGGATCGGCCAGCCGCGTCGTGATTAAGGTGGCGGCAGAGTCGCTCGCCGTTTGCCGGCGAACCAGTTCCGTGAGCGTGGCTGGCGAAAGCAAAGGGCAATCGCCATAGAGGACCACCACTAGTCCCGGCTCGGTAGCGAGCGAGGCTCGGCAGGCCAGCAGGGCATGGCCGGTTCCCTTTTGCTCAGTTTGATCCACAAAACGGACGCCGGAAGGCGACAGAAGCGCTCGAACCTGATCGGCCTGGTGTCCCACCACAACGGTGGCGTTTCTGGAAGGCGCGATGGCTCCGGCCGCTTGTACCACATGCTCGATGAGCGACAGGCCGCCGGCGCGATGTAGCACTTTCGCGCGCTTGGATTTCATCCGGGTGCCAAGGCCAGCGGCCAGGATCACCACATTGGTCTGGGATGTCATTTACTTAGGTTAGCTAACGCTCCCCGAGGACTCGTACTCTGCGGCGGGCCATCTGCCCGTGCTTTGCCAATTGTAGTGCAACCTCGGCGGAGGCGCGCGGGTCATGGCGCACGCTGTCCCCGGAAGCCAGCAGGTCGGCGGCCATCACCCGCAACCCCATTTCCGCCAGGCGGTCGACGTCGTTGAGCACCGAGCGCACCTTCTGGGCGGCGTAGCGGCGTCTTTGGCGGGCCGTGATGGCGCGGGTATTCACTACGGCGACGTCAATGAGCGGCATGCCGGCATGGAGATGAAGCGCCTCCAGGTGGTCCGAAGCGCGGAAACCGATGGTCTCACCGGGTTGCCACATGAGATTCACGAAATAGGCTTTTAGAGCACGGCTGCGCTGGATGGCCGGTGCGATGCCCTCCACCAGCAGGTTGGGAATGATGCTGGTGAAGAGAGAGCCGGGTCCGAAGGTGATCAGGTCGGCGTCTTCGATGGCTGCCAGGGTTTCCGGAAGGGGTTGGCAGCGGCGCGGTTGCAAATGGATCCGCCGGATGCGGGAGCGGCTCTTTCCGATTTTAGTCTCACCTTTGACGATAGATCCGTTTTCCAGCTCGGCTTCGAGGACCACGTTGGTATTGGTTGCAGGATAGATTCGGCCCAGGCTGGCTAGAACCTCCGAGGAGACTTTCACTGCCTGTACAAAATCGCCTGTCAGGTTTGTCAGGGCGGTTAAGAACAGGTTGCCGAAGCTGTGTCCCTTCAGCCCGCGTCCTTCTAAGAAGCGGTATTGGAACAGTTTGGAGAGCAAAGCCTCATCTTCTGAAAGGGCTACCATGCAATTGCGGATATCGCCGGGCGGCAGGACGTCAAATTCGCGGCGCAGGCGTCCGGAGCTGCCGCCGTCATCGGTAACCGTAACGATGGCGGTGATTTCCACTTCGCGGGGCTCTTGGGCGTACCGCTTCAAGCCTTGCAGAAGCGTGGAAAGCCCGGTTCCACCTCCGATGGCGACGATGCGAAGAGGAGTCATTGCTGAATGTAGGATGGCAGGTTGCGTGCGAAGTTTCATGAGCCGCTTGCACTAAACTACGTGGAACCTTTGGATAGCAATGTGGTACCAGTTGGGGCCGGGAAATCTCAGCCACAAAGAAGGGGATTGGCTAGGCGGCGGGTTGGTCGTCCTCGTCGTAGGCGGGAAGAATGGCTTCTAGGTCCTCGGCTTCGAATACCTGGTCGCAATCCAGGCATCGTACATAGTCCACACCGTCACGCCGGGCCAACATTTCAGTGCGGGTGTGATTGCAGGGCTGCATAGAAAGTAGAAAGAAGAGAGATTATCCCCATTCTAAGCATGTCGGACCGGTTGTCAAGCCCCCAAAAGTTCCGGTCGGACCCTTATTTGAGAAGGTTTTTCCCCTGAAACGGGAGGCCAGGTTCCAAAACCACCGTCAGACAGACACAATTCCGGGCGGGATTGAAACGACATCGGTGTCTCTTGTTTGTAACAGATAGATGCTAAAATGTTCTGTAGTGACGAACTTCGACAGCCTGCACGTCGAGCGGTTTAAGCAATCCACCAAAGAAAAACTGCGGGGTGTTCGCTGTCCCGATCATCGTCAGCCGCCCCGTCTGCACTTTCAGGGTGATGCACTGCGCGAGATCACCATTTCGATGAGCGGCTGTTGCGAGAAGCTGATGGCATTGGCCAACGCGCGGATTGCTGCCGCGGCGGCGGACATCCAGATTCGCAAGCCGGCCTAGGCTCGCGCGAGAATCCGGCGGATGCCTTCGCGGAAAACGTCCTGGGCGGTCAACAGGCTGATCACCAGGAACGCCTCCCTCTCAAAATCAAAGAAGAAGCCGGGCTGAACTAGCACGTTGTTCTCGGTGAGCAGACTGAGCACCCATTCCTCTTCGCTGTGAATGCGCGGCGCTTCCAACACTGTATACCACCCGCCTTCGGTGGCCAGCAGCGTCCACGGTGAAGCAGGGCCAACCTGGCTCGCGAGAAAAGCCCGATTTTCACGAACGCGCGACAGGATTTGTGCCTGCAGTGGGCCACGCAGGCCGAGCAGCGCGCGTGCTGCCCATTGCACGGGAGCGCTGACGGAAAGGTAGGTATCGGCGATCAGCTCCAGCCGCTCAAAAGCCTGCTCGCGATGGCGGGACGGACCGCCGGTCACGATCCAGCCGAGTTTCATCTGGGGCAAGCCCGCGACTTTGGAGAGACCGCTCAGGCAGAACGTCAGCACTTCGTCAACGCCGGTTAACGAGCGCACTACGGGAGCCTGCTCATCGAACAGATAATCCGTGAAAACCTCGTCGGAAATGAGAGCCAGGTTGTGCTCCAGGCAGAGTGCGATGAGCGGGGCAAGCTCGGATCGCTTGAGGAACGACCCGGTCGGATTGTTGGGGTTCACCAGCACGATGGCCCGGCACCGTGGGGTGAGAGAGCGCCCCAGGGCGTCAAAATCGATGGTCCAAATCCCGTTGTATACCAGCGGATACTGGATTACACGGACGGAATCGAGCGCGGCCAGATAATCGAACAACGGATAGGACGGGCTAGGAACCAGCACCTGGTCGCCGGGGTTCGCGAGCAGTTTGAAGACGAAGGCGTAGGCTTCGCTGGTGCTGGCCGTCAGCAGTACGCGCTCCGGACTCACGCGTCCCGAGTAATACTCGGAGACGGCGGCGCGAGCGGACGGCAAGCCTGAGGCGGCGGGATCATAGTGGAGCGACCGAGAATCGGCGAGCGCGGAGAGAATAGCATCCGACGGATATGCGAACCCCGCCGCTGTGGGATTCGATTCCGTCAGATCCAGGATCGGCGCGCCTGCCGCTCGTTTTTGGTCTAAAAGCCGGCTGAGGCGATTGGGCGCGAGATCCCAATCGAGCCGGGAAGAGAATGGCGGCGCGGGCAAGCAGACAAGTTACCACGCCGCAGTAGCGCTACGTCTAATTGGAGGGCACGTTGCTGTGGGTCTTCGAACCGGAACTGCTGCCGCTACTGTGTCGCGAGCCACTACTGTGATGGTGGCTGTTGCTGTGAGATCGATGACCGGAGCTGGAATGACTGCCGCTGTTTTCGCTTTTGCTCGAGTCGCCAAAGGCCAACGATGCGGCGCCGAAGATCAGGGCACCGGTAAGGAGAAGAGAGAGGTAAGCTTTCATGCCTTAGAGTGCGGCATGCATCGAGAAAATCGCAGGTGTTAATGGACGGTGTAGCGCGCTTTAAGCGCGAACGGCGCGATTTCGATGTCGAACTTTTCTCCGCCGGCGCGGACCATTTGGTAAGTACCCCGCATTAGTCCAGTGGGGGTCTTCAGTGGGCACCAGGACGAATATTTGAACGATTCGCCGGGCGCCAGAACGGGCTGTTCGCCGATTACACCCGGACCTTTCACTTCTTCGACGTGCTCTAGCGCATCGGTGATGATCCAGTGACGGCTAATCAGTTGTACCGTGTCGTTTCCCTGGTTGGTGATACGGACCGTGTACTCGAAAACCCATTCGCCTTGCAGCGGCCGGGAGTTCTCGGGTGAATGTCGCGATAAAACTTCGACGCGGATGGACTTGGTCACTGCGTCGGACATCGGAGCGTGCTCCGACCGAAGATCAGGCATAGTGCATGCTCATGATAGCAGGGCGTTCGGTAGAATAGCAGCAGGATTCTCCTATGTCCGTTATCACGAACGCCCCTCCCGAAGTCGCCGCCGAACGCTTGCCGGCCGTACCGCTGACGCTGGAAGGCGCCAGCATGCTGCATCAGATGCTGCGCGTCCGTTGGACCGCATGGAAGCAATTGGCGGGGGCCGATCAGGCCAAGATCGCGCAAGAGGCTGCCGGCGCGCTGGCTCAGATGGAGCGCGAGCCAGGTGGACAAAGCGCGGCCTTTTCGCTCCTCGGCCACAAGGGCGATCTCATCCTGGTGCATTTCCGGCGTTCCTTCGATGAATTGAACAAGGTGGAGCGGCGTCTGGCGGGGCTGCGTCTGTGGGATTTCCTGGAGCCTACGTCGTCGTATTTGTCGGTAGTGGAACTGGGCTTGTATGAATCCAGCCTCAAGACTTACGGGACTTTGGCGGAGCGCGGTATCGCGCCGTTTTCTCCCGAATGGAAGACCGCAATCGACGAAGTGATGGCGCGGCAGCGCGAGGCCATGGCGCCGCGCCTGTTTCCGGACGTGCCCCCGCACAAGTATCTGTGCTTTTATCCCATGGACCGCAAGCGCGGCGAACTCAAAAACTGGTACCTGCTGCCGATGGCGGAGCGGCAGCGACAGATGCACGAGCACGGCAAGATCGGCCGTAGATACGCAGGCGAAGTAAAGCAGGTGATATCGGGATCCATCGGGTTCGACGATTGGGAATGGGGTGTCGATCTGTTCGCCGACGATCCGCTGGTGTTCAAGAAGCTGATCTATGAAATGCGATTTGATGAAGTGAGCGCAGATTACGCGCTGTTCGGGACGTTTTATGTGGGCATCCGGTGCCCGGCGGCCGAGCTTGCGAATTGGTTGAACGGCTGAGCTAGCGCCCGGCTTTTAGATCCGCTGCAGCGCCCGCCGCATCGCCCAAAGCTTTGCGGGTTACAGCCCGGTTTTGGTACGCATTGGCGTAATGGGGATCCAGCCGAATCGCATTGTCAAAATCCGCGAGAGCATGCTGGTAGTCATGCTGGCGCAGGTAGACATAGCCGCGGGCGTTGTAAGCACGCGTGGCCTTCGGATCTAGCTGGATGGCCTGAGTCAGCTCGGCCAGCGCTTCGGGAAACTTCTCCGATTGAATCAATGCCCGGCCGCGAGCCTCATGCTCCTGTTCGGTTCCGGCAGGCAGGGGAGCGGGAGTCGGTTGGGCTTTCGCGACTGGAGCGGGTGCCGGGGCGGGCGCCGGAGCAGGCGGCGAAATCGGCGTTGCCGGATGTTCGGCTTCGGCTTGTTTCGTTTCTTCCAGGCGTTTTTGGGCTCTCGCGAAGACCTCGGCGGCTTCTTTGTAGTCCGGCCGCAAGCGCAATGCCTGGGCGATATCGGACTGCGCTTTGGCATAGTCTCCCAACAGATAATAAGCGCTACCACGCGCGAACCAAGCTTCGGGAAGCTGCGGGTCCAATTCGATGGCCTTGCTGCGATCGGCCAGACCCTTGTCGTGCTGGCCCAATTGGTGGTAAGAGCCGCCGCGCGCCAGATAAACCTCGGCCGAGTTGGGCGCTAGTTTTACGGCCTGTTCGCGATCTTGAAGCGCTTCGGCGTGCCGATCCAGTTTCACCAGCGCAGCCGCGCGCGCCAGATAGAGATAGACCTCCTGGGGGGTGGTCTTCATGGCTTCCGTGAAGTCGGCAATAGCGCCTTCGTTGTCATCCAAGCGGAATTTCGCCGCGCCTCGCAAGGTCAGGGCCTTGGCATCGTTCGGACGCAGCGAGAGCAGCTTGTCGAAGTCCGCGATCGCTCGATGGAAATCGCCGAGCTGGCCCCAGCCGAAGCCGCGACCCAGGAGCGCTTCGGGGTAGTCCGGCTTCAGGCTTAGGCTTTGGTCATAGTCGTCGATGGCGTCGCGATAGCGGCCGATGGCGTTGTAAAGATCGCCGCGCTGCCGAATGGGATCCGGATTATCCAGGCGCAGCTTGATCGCTAGCGTGAAGTCCGCAATCGCGGCATCGTATTCATGCAGCTCCGTATGCGCGGCCGCGCGGCTGATGTAAACGGGCGCCGAATTGACGCCTAGTTCAACCGCTCGAGTGTAATCCATCACCGCTTTGCGCGGATTTTTCACCCGGTCGTCAATGTCGCCCAGAAGCTGGAAGACCTCGCCGTTGTTCGGTTCCAGGCGCGTGGCCGAGCCGGCGTCTTCGATGGCATGCGGATAGTCGCCACTGAAATAGCGGACACGCGCGCGATGGAAGTAAGACGCCGCGCTGTTGGGATCGTTCTGGATGGCCTGCGAGTAGGCAGACTCGGCCTCCTTCCACTGATTCGCCTCTTCCAGGCGCAGCCCTTCCTTGAAGGCCTTCTCAGCCTGCTTCGGATTGGATGGTGGGCCTGCTGACGACGTGCCCACTGACAGGGACCACGTGGACAGGGTAAAGACGACCAGGAACCACAAACGACATCGGCGCATTTAGAAACTTCCGATACACTTCTACTAATACAGTAGCTGACGATGAGCCAAGAATGTCTTACTTTGTGGCTGCGACAACTGCTGTGGGGAACGCAATGAGCGAGAAGTGCGATGCCACCCGGGCCAGGAAGCTATCCCGCTCCGATACGCTCACCCATTTGAGCACCGACGATTCGCCGTCTTCGGAGAAAAAGCCCACGCCGCCCCGGCTGATGCGGTTATCCATCCAAGAGCTGATGAGCTGGCCATTGACGGAAGTGAGAAATCGATTCCCGCGCACGCTGACCCGAACTTTGTAGTCGACACCACGCTCCAGTGTCAGCGGAAGGGGCAACTCCACGCGCTCACGCTCCCTTCCGTCCAGCACCACGAAGCGAACCAGACCGGCGTTCGGCAGCGGCCCGGCATGAGTCATCACCAGTTTGGTGCCGTAATAGTTGTGCAGATCGGCGGCCCGAAAAGCCCAATCCATGCTCTTGCGGTCGATCTGCCCCAGGAACTCGAGCTCGTAGTTAGAGAGCGCGGTCGAGGGCTTCCAGAGCTTTAAGGATGCAGGGCGCACTTCGCCGGCGTCCACGCTCCAGTCTGATCTGATCGATCGGAGCCCCTCCCAGCCGCCTAAACCGGTATGAAAATCATCGCGCAGCGTCCCGGAGGTCTTGCTTTCAATCAGATTGCCGATTAATTGCCCAAAGCCGACCTGATTGGGATGGGGATTGGTATCCGGTAGAGCAGAAATGGCTTTGGGAGCTGGTGAATTCATGGGCAACTGCGAAAAGGCAAGAACCACAACCACCACGGCAAGACCCACAAAAATGCTGGCCCCTATACCGGCCTTGCGTTCCGATTTCTCCACCCGCGCTGTGGTGTCAATCCCATATAAATCTTCGGCTTCGCGGAGAGCACGGGCGGATTTGCTGTATTTCTTGCGATGGTCCTTGGAGCAGAAATTCTTGTCCCTGAGCCTCCGGAGAGGACCGATATTGTTCCGGCAATACAAGCAGGCCGTAGGACTGGCGCTCACGATGACCCAGTGTAGCAACCAGACACTCACAATGAAATGTACTAAGGCAAGAATACAAGTGAGATGGGAGTTTGTGCTGATAGGTCTAGGGAAAGTACCTGAGGGGTTCTCGCATCTCGCGAAAATAGTGAACATAAGCCATGTAAACGCTCGTATGCTGGGTTAAGGTATTGAACGGATGCTGACCCCCTACCACCGCCTTATGCCAACTCTGGGCGTGAGTTGCTTGTTGTTGACCGCTTGCGGCCGGGATTGGGGTCCTCCAGGGCCAGAACGGACGGAAACGCGAAGCATCGAACTGGATCAATCGGAAGAAGTGCGCGTTGATTTAAAGATGGGAGCTGGCGAGCTGCGCGTGGGCGGAGGAGCCCAGAAGCTGATGGACGGCCGGTTTTCGTACAATCGGCTCCGGCTGCGCCCGGAAGTCTCCTATAACGCTGGCGGTTTCCGGGGGCATCTGATGGTGGAGGAGCCGAATCATGTGGGCTCGGCAACATCCAGATATACCTGGGACCTGCGCTTCAACAACCAGAAACCGCTCGACCTGAATGTGAACTGCGGCGCCGGGGAATCCCACCTGGACCTCGGGGACCTCTCGCTGCGCCGGGTGAACGTTGAGATGGGAGTCGGAGAACTCAAAATGGATCTGCGGGGCACGCCAAAAAACGATTACTCTGTGTACGTTCGAGGGGGTGTGGGCGAGGCAACAGTATACCTTCCGGAAGGCGTGGGGATTGAGGCCGATGTGCATGGAGGCATTGGAGACATTCACGCGCCGGGCCTGGAAAAGCGTGACGGCCGTTACGTGAACGATTCCTATGGCCACGCCAAGACCACGGTGCGCCTGGACATCCGTGGAGGAATCGGCGCCATCAATCTCATAGCGAACTAGGCGATTCATTCTAATGTTCGACCCTTGGTGCGATCCCGGTTAACGTACCAGGACTAAACGATTTAAACTCTTCTGACGATAGCTTGGTGAATGGCTTTCATCATAGCCCTGCTGTGTTTTGCGGCAGTGATTTGGATTCTTCGCAAATGGCACTCCAAACAACCGCGGGGAACAGGCGAGCAGGCTTTTGACGGTGGAGATCTATTTGAGACGGCGCCCATCGGCTATATGGAAATCGACCGCGAGGGGATTGTCCGGCGCGTCAACCGCTTGGAGTGCAAGCTGCGGGGGGTGGGGGAAAGCGACATGCTGGGCGCGCATTGCGCAGACCTGATTCCCAAGATCGATCGCGAAAAATACCGCGAGCAAATCCGTCGCAGGATCGAAGGCCAAACCGCACTCGTCATCTATCAGCGTGAATACACGCACGACAGCGGGTTGAAGGTCAGCGTGGAAGTGCACGAGCAACTGCTTAGAAACGAAAAGGGGCAGGTGCAGGGCATGCGATTGGCATCCATTGATGTCACGGATCTCAAGAAAAGCGAAGATGCCGCCTACGAGACCGCTAAGGAATTGCAGGCGCTCTTCCAGGGTTTCCCGGATTTGTTCCTGCGAATAGACAAGAATGACACGGTGCTGGATGCAAAAGGCGGCCAGCGTTCGGATTCATTCCTCCGGACGGATAAGTTTCAGGGCCAGAACCTGCAGGATCTTTTGCCGGCCGGTGTGCTGTCTCAAGTCTGCACGGCGTTGGAGAAGGTCCACAGCAGCAACGCCATGGAGATGGTCGAGTTTTCGATTCAGGACCGTCTGGGGAGTCAGAGTTATGAAATGCGTTTGCTGCCTCTCCATTGGGAAGAGTGGATCGCGGTGGTTCGCAACATCACGGCGCGCAAGCTGAGCGAACAGCGTCTAATGAACGACGCGCAGGAACTGGAGCAGAAGAACGAACAGCTGGAAAAGGCGCTATTCGCGGCGCGCGAAGCCACGTTGATGAAGAGCCGGTTTCTGGCGAACATGAGCCATGAAATTCGCACCCCCATGAACGGCGTGCTGGGGATGACCGACTTCCTGCTGGGGAGCGGGCTGAATCCGGAGCAGCAGGAATACGCAGAGTCGATCAAGCGCTCGGCGGATTCGCTTCTGGCACTGATCAACGACATCCTGGATCTGTCGCGAATCGAGGCCGGAAAACTACGCCTGGACCGTGTGGATTTTCCGTTGCGGTCTTCTATTGCGGAGGCCTGCTCGCTATTCGCCCTGCAAGCGCGCGCCAAGGACTTGGAATTTGTGTCCTCCGTCGCGCCCGGCGTGCCAGAGGAGGCCGTGGGAGATGCGGGGCGGCTGCGGCAGGTGCTGACGAATTTGCTGGGCAACGCCATCAAGTTCACCGAGCGGGGCCAGGTGGGGCTGAAAGCGGAGATCGTTAGCCAGACGCGCGATGCAATCCAGTTGAAGTTCACCATCCACGACACCGGCATCGGGATTCCTTCCGGCGAGCAGGGCCGGCTATTCGACACTTTCACGCAGGTAGACGAATCGAACACGCGCAAGTATGGCGGCACCGGATTGGGACTCGCGATTTCGAAGCAGTTAGTGGAATTGCTGAGCGGCGAGATCGGATTGGAGAGCGAACCAGGAAGAGGGAGCAGCTTCTGGTTCACCGCCAGCTTCGGCAAATCGGCGCGGCCCGAAGTTGCGGCGTCGGCGCCCCCGCCAGCTCAGCGATCAGAAGTGGGTCTCCGGCAAACGGCGAAGCCGCGCGCCACGATGGCAAAATCGCAGACCGGGACCGCGCAACCTACGGAGGCGCCCGCCGAAGTATCGCCCATGCAGAAGCAGATGCGCATTCTGCTCGCCGAGGATAACGAGATCAATCAGCGCATCACGCTTCGGCTGCTGCAGAAGCTGGGCCTGGCCGCCGACGCGGTAGTGAACGGGAGAGAAGCCGTGGAAGCGCTTGAAAAGCGCAAGTACGATCTCGTACTCATGGATTGCCAGATGCCGGATATGGACGGTTTCGAAGCTACTGCCGTTATCCGTAGCCGCGAAGGCGCCAGCCGCCACCAGACCATCTGCGCGCTGACGGCGAACGCCATGGATGGCGACCGGGAGCGGTGCCTGGCCGCGGGCATGGACGACTACATCAGCAAGCCCGTAGGTTTGGAGAAGCTGCGTGAGGCATTGTGCCGCTGGATTCCGAGCGTAGGAGCGGCAGCGGTCGGGAATTGAGGTCTAGACTTGGATTCCTACCGAGCGCATCAGATCCAATGCATTGCTTCGCTCCACCACGCCAGGCTGTAGCCGGTAATCGAAATGCAATTCACCGTTCTGGAGCGTGTCGGCGAAGTGAACATTGATGGCGCGGCCGGGGAGAGCGTCCGCGATGTGGGCCAGGGCCAGGTCGTGCGTCGTGATTAGTCCCATCGCGCCGTGCTCGATCAGAGCTTGCACTATGCCGGAGGCGCCGATCTGGCGGTCGTGCGAGTTGGTTCCGCTCAATAGTTCATCCAGCAGGAACAGCACCGGCCGCGTACCGCCGGTGAGGCCGATAATTTCGCGCAGACGCGTGATCTCGGCGTAGAAGCGGGAGCGGCCGTCTTGCAGCGAATCCATCACGCGAATCGAAACGCCCAAGCTCAGCGGCGAAATCTTGAGGCTTGCGGCGCGCACGGGAGCGCCGGCCCACGCCAAGACGGCGTTGATCCCGATGGTGCGCAACAACGTGCTTTTCCCGGACATGTTGGAGCCGCTGACGATCCAGAGCCGGGTTTCACCCCCCAAACGCACGTCATTGCGAACGGAGTGCGATTCCGGCATCAACGGATGCGCCAGGGCTTGGGCTTCGATGCAGCCGCCAGAGACATCGGCTAATTCTGGAAAAATATCGGCCGGATGCTCGTAGCTATAGCCCGCGAGCGAGCATAGCGCCTCGAATTCGCCGGCGGTATCGATCCACTCGCGAATATGCGGGCCCCAGACGCGACGCCAGCGCTCGATTGCCATGGCCACTTGCGCGCCCCACAGCAGCACGAGTGCGATAGGGGCAAACATCGGGTTGCGCTGCCAGTCCAGGCGCGCGACGAGACGGCCGAGACGGCCGATTTCAGCGGAGGCTACCAGCCGGCTTCCAGCCTGAAGCTGCGTATGCAGTCGCTGGAGCAGCGCAGCATGGAACGTTTCACTCTCTAAGCGCTGTAAAAGTTTGGCAAGCAAGGCGAGGTCATGGGATGGTGAATCCACCGCATTCGCCACCTGCAAGGTGCGGTTGCCAAGAAAGAAGGCGAAGCCCAGATCCACCATGAGGATGCCCAGAAATGGCGTACGGGTGAAGACGTTAGCCATGTACAGTCCGAACGAAATCAACAAGGCGGCTGCGAGGAAGAGCGCTATATAGCGTGTTCCAGCGGGGAACAAGACCTCGGGCGCTTCGCCCCAGGTAGCGGCGGCATCCGGATCGAGCCCCGAGCGGACTGTGGCGCCAAGCACGGCCAGATCTTCGCGCAAATCGAGCATCCCTCGAAGTTCCCAAACCGCCTGGTGACGGGTAGCCACTTCGTCCTGAGCTGCGGGCGCAAGCAGCCAGGCGGCGAGAAAGTCTTCGCCGGAGCGCGTTCGAGCCATGGATAGCAGCTCAAAGAGCGAACCTTTGCCGAACAGATCGAGATCTTCCGAATAGAGGTGGTTGGGGTTGCGAAAGCGTTCGCCGGTCTCGCCCGTCCCGATCCAGCGGTCTTCCAGGCGCGCCAGACCACGCTCATAGAATTGAATGGCGCGTTGGGACCGCTCCAGACGCTGCACCACGCGGGAGTGCACAACCACCAACGCCGCAAAGACGGCCAAGGGAACCAGCAGCCACCAGAAGGAGATCCAGACTTCTCCGAAGACTAAGAAAGCCACGACCAACGCTGCCAATCCGGAGGCCAATCGCGCATTACCGATGTAGCGGAACTGCTTTTCCAGTCGTACGGATGCCTGGCGGCGGTCAGCCAAGCGCGACCGGTACTCTTCCAAAGGACTCACAATGCTAGGCTAACAGCAGTAAAGGCATGGACGATTTTGAATCCATGGGTGACGAGCCCATTCGTATTCCCGTCACCGACGTTTTCGATCTGCACACCGTTCCGGCACGCGAAGTAAAGCCGGTGGTGGAAAACTATTTGGAGGAAGCTCATCGGATGGGCTTGCGTGCCCTGCGCATCATCCATGGCCGGGGAATTGGGGTGCAGCGCGAGATGGTGCGGTCCATCCTGGCCAGGACGCCCTTTGTTGTTAGCTTTTCGGATGCTCCGGGAGAGGCTGGGGGCTGGGGGGCCACGGTTGTGACGCTGGGGGAGTGACCGTACCGCAACCGAAGTGAATTATGGCCACAAACATTTGGAACCTTTCGGCGCGCCGGGGGGAATCACTATCAAAGGCCGATGCGGATCGCCGCAATCAACTAATGCTGGATTCCCCGTCCCGTAGTGATGGTGATCTGCTTCGGCTGCTGTCAGGCGGCGACGAGGGGGCATTTCTCGAGTTTTATCGCAAACATCAAGGCGTGGTGTATCGATTCGCGCTCCAGATGAGCGGAAAAACAGAAATTGCCGAAGAGGTTACCCAGGACGTATTCATGGTGGTGATGAAGTCGGCGAAGCGTTATGACAGCGAGCGAGGCTCGGTGGCGGCGTTTCTGTATGGCGTCGCCCGGAATTTCGTCCTGCGGGCTTTGGAGCGGGAGAGACCTTATCTAGCAGTTTTGGACGATCCGTCCGGCGACTACGCGGAGCGGGCAGCGGCGGCGCACGATATATTCGGCGACTTGGCGCACAGCGAGCGGATCGAAACGTTGCGGAAGGCAGTGCTCGCTTTGCCGCCTGCCTATCGCGAAGTAGTGGTGTTATGCGACTTGCATGAACGAGACTACGCGGAGGCGGCCAGCGTGCTGGGCTGCGCCATTGGAACCGTGCGATCGCGCTTGCATCGTGCCCGGGCGCTGCTGGCGGAGAAAATGCGTGCCGGTGAGAGGTGTGCGGTATGAACGAAAACGATCGGGAACTTTTGCAGGGTTTGCGGGCGTTGGCGGCGGATGGACCGCGCGAAGCGCCAGGGCACATCGAAGAACAGCTTCGGGCGGAATTTCGAAGGCACAACCGGCGTCGCAAAATGCTTACCTGGATGCCTGTGTTCGGCGTTGCGGCCGCGGCCGGGATTGCTCTAGGTTTGTGGCTTCACAACGAAAAGCCGAAACCGGCTCCGGTCCCCACTGTTGTGGCGGCGCAGGCCGTTGCACCTGTCGCGCCCGTCGGGGATGAAGAGTCCGATGCCGGCTTTTATCCATTGCCCGAAGCCGAGGCGTTGCCCGCGGTGGAGAATGCCATGGTGGTCCGGGTTCAGTTGCCTGTTTCGTCGCTTCAGTTGATGGGAGTTCCCGTAAGCGAAGAACGCGCCGATGCCAGCGTGCAGGCGGACCTTTTACTAGGTCAGGATGGTCTGGCCCGCGGTGTCCGGTTAGTTCAATAGAAAGGAAACATCGTGATGCGTGGATTATCGATCATTTCCTCTGCTGGTCTCATTACAGCGAGTCTATTGGCCCAGCCGCCCGGTCCTCGAATAGGCCGTGGCGATTTTGCCGTGGTGCGGGCGGAGTTCGGCGGAGCCAATAAGGTGGTGCAAGGCGCGCCTTACTCGGCGCAATCGGTGACGCAGTTCACGCAGACACTGGCCAACGGAGATCATATTCAACGGACCACTACTGCTTCGGTTGTGCGGGACAGCCAGGGGCGAACGCGCACGGAACGGTCCTTTTCAGCGATCGGCGCCCTTTCGGCGGAAAAGAGCGCAGCTCGCAGTGTGATCATCGTCGATCCCGTGGCAAGCAAGAGCTACGTGCTTGATGCCGAGAGCCACACAGCCCGGTCGACGCCGTTACCGGCGGCGCGCCCCAATGCCCGTCCATTCCGAAATTCCGCCGCGGCAAAGACGGAAGATCTCGGCACCCAGGTTGTTCAGGGATTGAGCGCGCAGGGCAAGCGCATCACACGCACCATTCCGGCGGGCAGGGAAGGCAACGAGAAAGAGATCGATATCGTCACCGAGACCTGGTATTCTCCGGACCTGCAGGTGGTTGTGATGAGCAAGACCAGCGATCCGCGGTTTGGCGATTCCGTGTATCAGTTGAACGCGATCACCCGTGCGGAGCCGGATCCAGCGCTGTTTGCCGTGCCATCGGACTACACGGTGAAAGAAGGCCGGCCGTTCCTGCGGGGCGCCGCAGCGCAGTAGCCAAGTTATACTGACGGTTAGTTGCGCTCTATTGTTTTTTTCCTCGCTCTAGTGTTAGCGTGCCTTCGGCTGGCAGGCGCGCCCGCTTCGCTCGATACCGCGCTCGATTCGCTTTCTACGCTTCATGAATTTCGCGAAGTAGCACTTTCCCCAGACCGCCAACAGGTAGCGTGGATTGAAACATCGCCCGGTAAGGAACCTAGCGATCCCGCCAGCTTTGCCGTCTATGTCAAAGATTGGGCCGATCCAGACGCGGCTGCCAAACGCATCGGAGATGTGGCCGTCCGGGCGCAGGGGCTCACTTGGTCGCCGGATGGCAGGCTGGCATTTCTTTCCGACGCCGACTCGCACGGGCAAATGCAGTTATACGTGTGGGAGCCGGGACGCCGCGTGGGTCGTGGAAAAGCTCGCAAGGTCGGAAACTTCGAAGGCTACGTCGCCGATCCGCACTGGTCGCCGGACGGGAAGAGCATTGCGCTGGTTCGGATCCAGGGGATTACTCGTGTGCCTGGGCCCACTCAGCCAACCGCGCCGGAATCGGGCATTATTGCATCGCAGGCTGTCGAGCAGCGCCTGGCGATCGTGAATGTGGCAAGTGGGACGGCACGATCCATTTCACCGGCCGACATGTATGTGTACGAATTCGATTGGTCGCCCGACAGCAAGAATCTGGTGTACCTGGCCGCTCCGGGCGATGGGGACGACAACTGGTTCATCGCGGAGTTGTATGCCATCGACGCGGAAACCACCGTGGTGCGCCCCATCTTGAAACCGGCGATGCAAATTGCCAATGTGCGATGGTCGCCGGATGGCAAGACCATCGCCTTTATCGGCGGGTTGATGAGCGACGAAAATGTGGTCGGCGGCGACATCTATGCGTTACCAGCCGAGGGTGGCATGCCGCGCAATCTGACCGAGAATCGAAAGTCATCGCCGGCTTGGTTCCAGTGGTCGCCGTCGCCGAAACAGATTCTGATGGGCGAGAACGTGGCTGGCCTCTCGGCGATTTCGACCCTCGATTTGGCGTTGGGCACCACCAAGACATTGTGGAAAGGCGCCGAGAGCGCGCTGTTTTCGGGCGACGCCACCACCAGCGCCGTTGTTCGGACTTCCTGGAGCGAGCCGCCGGAAGTGTGGGCGGGCGCAACAGGCAAGTGGCAGCAGATCACACACTCGAACGACGAGCAGCCGGGTGTTCACGACGCGCAACGACGAGCGTGGGGAGCTGCGAAAAGCATCGAGTGGAAGAGCGGCGGCCTCGACGTGCAGGGCTGGCTGATACTGCCGCAGCCTTACGATCCGGCGAAGCGCTATCCCATGCTGGTAGATATTCACGGTGGACCGGCGTCGGTGGTGCACGCGGCGTGGGCCCGGCCCGGACTGCCGCTGCAATTGTTTTCCGGGCAAGGCTACTTCGTCTTCATGCCGAATCCGCGCGGCAGTTACGGGCAAGGCGAAAATTTCACGCGCGCCAACGTACGCGATTTCGGACACGGCGATCTGGACGATATTCTCGCGGGCGTGGATACCGTGGTGAAGAGCTATCCGGTGGACGATAAACGCATCGGTGTGAGCGGCTGGAGCTACGGGGGCTACATGACGATGTGGGCGGTTACGCAGGCCCATCGCTTTCGCGCGGCGTTCGCGGGCGCCGGCATCGCAAACTGGCAAAGCTATTACGGGGAGAACGGAATCGATCAGTGGATGATTCCGTATTTCGGCGCGTCCGTTTATGACGATCCAGAAGTGTACGCCAAGAGCTCGCCGATCAATTTCATCAAGAATGTCCAGACGCCGACTTTGATAATAGTCGGCGATCGCGATGCCGAGTGCCCGCCACCGCAATCGTATGAATTTTGGCACGCGCTCAAGACGCTGGGCGTGAAGACGGAATTCGTTCTCTATCCCGGTGAAGGCCACGGCTTCCACGATCCGCGCCACATTCGCGACCTGTTCCAGCGCGTGCTGCAGTGGTTTAACGAGAACATGCCGGCGTCATTTTAGGTAGGCGTGTTCGGGATCGGAAAGGAGTTTTCCAATGCGCAAGTTATGGATTACACCCGTTTTCGCCGCCGTCCTGCTAACGGGTTGCGGCGATTTTCCTTCGGTGCAGGGTTTGGCAAACAAGGGGAATACCGTCTTCGATGCGAGTCTGGTTGGCGCCTGGAACTCTGGCGATGCCGTTGTCATTGTTCAGGCGGGCGACGATCAGAGTTATCGCATCGACTGGTTGGGAGCGGAGGGCACGGAAACTCCGCGGATCGTGCGAATGCAAGGACGGCTTTTCAAGATCGGCGAGCAGAGGATGCTCGATCTGGCCACGTCCGCCCCAGGCGCCTTCGCGATTCCCTGCCACGTCTTTCTTCGCATTCGTCCGGTGAACGAGGGGCTGAAGGTTCAGTTCGTGGATTCGAAATGGATTCGCGAGCAAGTAACCAACTCGCTCGCAAGTTTTATGCAGGACGATCATCCTGTGCTCACCGCTCCGGCGCCGCAGATTGAGGCGTTCCTCCTCAAGGTCGGCTTTGATGAGCGAGCCCTGGACGATCCGATCCTGTTTCGCCGGTTGAAACAGAACTCACGGGAATAGGTGAAACCCCGGTTAGAGCAGATGGTGATGCCGCTTCTCTAATTCCTTGACCAGGTCGCCTACTTCCTGGGCACGGGAGCGGTCGGCGATGAGCAGCGCGTCCGGAGTATCCACCACCACCAGATCGTTCACACCCAGCAGCGCGATGAGCTTACCCTCAGCATCCACGTAGTTGCCGGAGCTCGACCGTGCCAGAGCTTCGCCGCGGAAGACATTTCCGTTTTCGTCGCGCGCCAGCAGCTCGTACACCGCATTCCAGCTCCCGACGTCGTTCCAGCCAAAGTCGTCCGTGGCGAAGCCAACGACATGCGGCGATTTCTCCAGCACCGCATAGTCAATGGAAATGTTCTCGCAGTTCGGGAACGCTTCCTTCAGTTTCGCGGCGAAACGGCGATTGGAGAATTCCGGCAGGCTCGCGAGCAGCGTAGCGGTCTTCGGCAGGTATTCGCGAAGGGCGTCGAGCAGCACGGATGTCTTCCAAAAGAACATGCCCGCGTTCCAATAGAAGTTCCCGGCCTTGACGTAGCGGCGCGCGGTGTTCAGATCCGGTTTCTCTCGAAAGCGGCGCACGGGTACGGACTCGCGGGATCCCGCCTGCACGCCCTTCGGAAACTCGATGTATCCGTAGCCGGTCTCAGGCCAGCGTGCTTGAATGCCGAGCACGACAATCTTGCCACGGGCCGCGGCTTGGAGCGCGGGACGGACGAATCGGAGATAGCGCGCCGGTTTGGAGATGACGTGATCGGAAGGAAAAACGCCCATCACCGCATTCGGGTCGATGGATTGCAGGATATGAGCCGCCAAACCGATCGCGGGCGCCGTGTTGCGCTGGGCAGGCTCGGCCAGTATCTGGTTCTTGGGGACTTCCGGCAACTGCCGTACGATCTCGGCCCGCAGATGATCATTGGTAAGGATCCATTGATTTTCCGGTGGGATGACCGGGCTCAACCGATCCACGGTCTGCTGGATCAGCGATCGCTCTCCCAGGAAGCGCAGCACTTGTTTGGAGTGGGCGCGCCGGCTGCGGGGCCAGAAACGCGTGCCTCGCCCGCCGGCCAGGATCAGGCCGTAATAGTTGGTTGGTTTCGGCATCAATGCATCAACTGGTCGGGTAGTTGTGATAGCCGTGAATCAGCTTCAGCGTGCGGTTCCAGCGAGTCTTGCTGAAGAAGTGAGTGCCCAGGTCGAAAAAATGATGCAGGTTGTAGTCTTCCAAATCTTTGGTGCTCGCATCGTAGGACCAAAAGATGACCAACGGTTTGCCTTCGATATTGTCACGAGGCACCAAACCCCAGTAGCGGCTGTCCAGCGAGTTGTCCCGGTTGTCGCCCATCGCGAAATAGAATCCCTGGGGGATAACCAGTTCGCCATTCACCACGTCGTCATGCAACATGTGGGACGCTCGCTCGGCCATCTTTGGATCTTGGATGTATTCAGGCTCGCCGAGCGGGAAGTTATCGCGATAAAACAAAAAGTCGTCCTGATGGATGACGTAGGGTTCGTACAAGGACTTTCCGTTGATGTAAACCTGTTTGTCCACCAGCTTGATGCGATCGCCCGGCAATCCAATACAGCGCTTCACATAATCCACGGTGATGAGCGTGGGATGCTTGAACACGATGATGTCGCCGCGGCGCACGTCCTCATAGGGCAGCAAATGCTTGCTCAGGGCGTCGGATGGCGCGTAGGCCAGCTTGTCCACGATTAGATGGTCGCCCGTCAGCAAGGTGTTGTGCATCGACGAGGTGGGAATCACAAACGGCTGCGCGATGGTGGAGGTTCCGAACAGAAGAATCAGAATCGTGATGGTCCACTCGGCCACCGAGTTGCGCGGCTTGGGTTCCGGAGGCTGGGATGCCGGCTTGGACGGCTTAGTTGTAGTTGTAGTAGCCATGGATCAATCGGAAGGTGCGATCCCATCGTGTCTTGGTGAAAAAGTGCTCGGCCAGGTCCAGGAAGTGGCTGGCGAGGTTGGTCACGGACGAACTGGCCAGGCTCTCGGTGGTGGCATTGTAGGACCAGTAAATGATGAGCGGCTTTCCGATGATGTTATCTCGGGGGACAAAGCCCCAGTAACGGCTATCAAGTGAGTTATCGCGATTGTCGCCCATGGCGAAGAACGAATCCGGCGGCACCACCACTTCCCCGTTGACCACATTGTTCGCCAGCATTTCGCGGCCGGGATCGAGGAGCGTGAGATTCGGCTCGCTATTGGGGAAGTTGTCGCGGAACGAATCCGGATAGGGATTCTTGTGAACCACGTAGGGTTCGGTCAGCTTTTTTCCATTGCGATAGACCTGCTGGTCAATCAGCTTGATGCGATCGCCAGGAACTCCCACCACGCGCTTCACAAAGGTCTGCGTGATATCCACCGGATAGCGGAACACGATAATATCGCCGTCGCGGGGGCTTTCATAAGGCAGGACGAACCGGCTGAAGCCGCCGGGCATGGAGTAGGCCAGCTTGTCCACCAGCAAGTGATCGCCAATGAGCAGCGTATCCTCCATGGAGCCGGTGGGAATCACGAAGGCCTGAACCAGGAAGGTGGTGCCGAACAGCAACAACAGAATGGTGATGGTCCATTCGGCGATAGTCCCGCGGGGCCGATCTTGCGTCACCGGTGGTTTCACCGGCGCTGATACAGGCGAAGCGGAAGGATCGGCCGTCGCGGCTGCTTTTCCACTATCTGAAGTGGGTTTCATAACGTCGATACCTTTAGTCTATCAGCAGGCGGGCGGGAGCCACGCGATCTGCGAAGACGAGAAACCTCACCGAGCGAAATATAGATATTGAGCAGCCCCAGTCCGCTGAGTGCTCCGCGGAAATAGGAACTGGCCCAGAGATCGCGCAACATCGGAAAGAGGCTCGCCATCGAGTTGCTGTCCCATTGCGGTGTCCAAGGAAACACCGTCAGAAATGCGCCGACCTCGAAACAAACGATGATGAACAGAAGAATGCCGAGCTTGTGATACCAGGTGTGCCGGACGTGGACGGGCCCGTCATCTGGATAACGATCCGGTGGATAACGATCCGGTTCGTCGAACGCTTGGGGTTCTACGGGGCGCATGCGGCTTCCTCCAACTCCAGGTCCGTGGAGGCCGGGTCATCGCCCTCGACGAACAAATCGCCTTGGCGGGGATAGCCGGTCCAGACCGCGTGCGGCGAATGTTCGCGCACCGGCCAGAAGCTGAAGCGATGCATCGGAGTGGGGCCGTGAGTTTCCAGCGCCTTCCAATGTTCGTCCGTCGAATAGCCTTTGTGATTCTTCAGGCCGTACTGGGGGAATACCAGATCCCATTCGCGCATGCACGCGTCGCGCGTTACCTTGGCCAGAATGGACGCGGCGGCAATGCATTGCGATAGCGCGTCGCCGTGGATAAGAGCGCGTTGGGCGAGCGGCAATTCCACTTTCACCGCATCCACCAGCAGATAATCCGCGGCGGGATTCAGAAGCTGGATGGCGCGGCGCATGGCCAGGCGCGAGGCTTGCAGGATATTGATGCGGTCGATCTCGAAGGCGTCGGCTGCCCCGACGGACCAAGCTACGGCGCGCTCGCGAATCCGTTCGGCGAGCACTTCGCGGCGTTCCGCATCCAGGAGCTTGCTGTCACGCAGACCTCGGATGGGGCGATCGGACGAGAGAATGACAGCGGCGGCGAATACCGGTCCGAACAAAGCGCCGCGCCCGACCTCGTCGACACCGGCGATGCGCTGATAACCCTGCGCCCGGGCTTCGTTCTCGTACTTAGCCTGGCATCTCATCGGTAGGCGCTTTCGCTGGGGTAGGCGCTTTCACTGGTCCGATCGACAGAACGACGTTGGCGGGCAAAATTAGTCGCGTTCGCGGAGACGTGCTGCTTTGCCCTTCAGCTCACGCAGATAGTAGAGCTTGGCGCGGCGCACACGGCCGGTGCGCACCACGTCGATGTGGTCGATCACCGGGGCATGCAGCGGGAAAATGCGCTCCACCCCTTGGCCAAAGCTGACCTTTCTCACGGTGACAGTGGCGCCGAGCCCCTCGTTGTTGCGGGCAATCACGGTTCCTTCAAAGGCTTGCAGACGTTCTTTGTCGCCCTCTTTGATCTTGACGTGGACACGGATGGTGTCGCCGGGTCGGAATTCCGGTAGCTGGCGCAGATGTTTAGCGACGACTTTGGTCAATAGGGGGTTCGGCATGTGACAAATCCTTGAATTCTCATTGTAGTAGATCGGGGCGGTTCTTTGCAGTCTTGTCACGGGCGGCCTGTCGGCGCCAGTTCCGGATCTCCTCGTGATTGCCACTCAATAGTACTTCTGGAACCTTCCAGCCCCGGAATTCGGCGGGACGGGTGTACTGCGGACAATCCAGCAGGCCGGGCTCGCTGAAGGACTCCTGGAGCGCCGAATCTTCGTTTCCGAGGACGCCCGGGAGCAGGCGGGCGACGCAATCCAGCACCAGGGCCGCGCCGAGTTCGCCTCCGCTGAGGACAAAATCGCCGATGGAAAGCTCCTCGTCGGCCAAATGCTCGGCCACGCGTTCGTCCACTCCCTCATAGCGGCCGCAGATGAGCAACAGCTCGTCATACTGGGTCAGGCGGCGGGCCGTTTCCTGGGTGAGACGCTGGCCTTGCGCCGAAAGCAGGATGATCCGCTGGTTGGGCTGGCGCTGGGGCCAGATGCTCTCCACTGCATCGAAGATGGGCGCGGGTTTGAGCAGCATGCCTTCGCCGCCGCCGAACGGGCGATCGTCGACAGTGCGATGGCGATCATGCGTCCAGGTGCGTAGGTCGTGAACGTGGATCTGGATCAACCCGGATTCGGTAGCTTTCGCGACGACGCCGTGTTGGAGAGGGCCCTGGAAGAAGTCGGGGAAGATGGTGAGGATGCGAAAGATCATGTTTCGATTAGCCGCCGATGAACGCAGATAAACGCCGATAAGACATTTTCTTTGATCTGCGTTAATCGGTGTTCATCTGTGGCTAGTTTAAATCCAGCAAACCATCTGGTGGATTCACGACGATCTGTCTCTGCTCAAGATCGATCTTGGTGCAGATCGAGTTGGCGAACGGGATCAGAAGCTCGCGGCCTCTGGGCGTCTTCACTTCCAGCAGCGGTGTGCCGCCTGTTTCCTGAAAATCGCTGACGACGCCAAGCGCACGGCCGGTGACGTCGATCACCTGGCAGCCGATGAGGTCGGACTGATACACTTCGTCCTCAGGAAGCTCGGCGCGTTCTTCAAAGGGGATGGAAACTTCGGCGCCGGCCAGCTTTTCGGCATCCGAAATCGAGTCCACGCCCTGGAACTTGAAGATCAAATGATCGCCATGCATCCAGGTGTTTTCCACCTCCATGGGTTTTTCGTTGACGAACACGCTCTTTAGGCGGTCGGGCTGGCTGGTGAGCGGGAGGGCGGCCAACTCTCCTTTGTTCCCGCGCGCGCGAATCAAACGGGCGATGGTGACGAGCTTCAGAATTATTCCAGGATTTCCAGCGTGAACCGCCGGTTCAGCTTCATGCCCGCCGCGCCCAGCAGCGTGCGGATGGATCGCGCGGTGCGGCCCTGTTTGCCGATGACCTTGCCCAAGTCGCTGGCCGCGACGCGCAGTTCCAAGACAGTAACCTGCTCGCCTTGCACTTCGTGGACGTTAACCTGGTCGGGCAAATCAACAAGAGCCTTCGCGATGTCTTCAATAAGTTGTTTCATCCAGGTATGCCTGCTAGTTAGTTTAGCGCTAGGCAGAATCTTTGCGTGGGGTCTTGCCAGGCAGGCCGGCCGGATTCTCGTGCACACGTTCGCGGAAGCGGCCCTTGAGACCCATGGCGAGCGAGACGCTGTCCTCACCGAACTTGTCGCGCATCCTATCCACGGCGGTCATCGCGTTGCGCCAGCGATTAGTGTTCGCTTCGTCCAGCATGTTGAGCTGGCCCTCGGCGGGTTTGAGTCCGGAGGCATGGACGCCCAGCAGCCGGATGGTTGCGTTCGCTTTGCGATTGTCACGGAACAAGGCGCGAACTTGCTGGAAAATTTCGGTGTCCAATTGCGTGCCGTGATCGAAGGAATGCGCGCGGGTGATGGTGGAAAAATCAGAGTAGCGAAGTTTTAACTGGATGGTCCGCGCGTGGAGGTTGTGTTCGCGCAGGCGGCGGGCGACCATTTCAGAGAGCCGCGCGAGCGTGGCTTCCAGCGCATCGGAATCGGCCGTGTCTTCGTTAAACGTGAATTCGTGGCTGATGGATTTGGGCGTGTTGTCGTCGCCCACTTCGCCATCGAACCAGCCGCCCGCGTCCATGCCGCGCGATTTTCCCGCCAGCGCCAAGCCCCATTGGCCGAGATGCTGGCGCAGGAAATCTTCATCCAGCGCGGCCAGGTCGCCCACCTTGCGAACGCCCCAGGTTTGCAAATTCTTCTCGGTGACCTTGCCAACGCCAGGGATTTTGCGAACATCGAGCGGCGCAAGGAATCGCGCCTCTTCGCCCGGCAGCACCCAGAGGACGCCGTTGGGCTTGGCCTGGTCGGACGCGACTTTGGCCACCATGCGCGAAGTCGAGATGCCGATGGAGCAGTTGAGATCGGTGTCGCGCTTCACTGCGTTGTGCAGGCGATGCGCGGCGGAGAGCGGCGGCCCATGCAGGCGCTCGGTGCCGGTGAGATCCATGTAGGCTTCGTCAACCGACGCCATGTCCACTTGCGGTGAGAAGCTTTTCAGGATTTCATAAACCTTACCCGAGTATTCGCGATAGCGGGTGGGGTGGCCGTCCACGAAGATGGCTTGCGGGCAGAGGCGGGCGGCGGTGCGGAGCGGCATCGCGGAATGGACGCCGAATTTTCGGGCGGCGTAAGACGCGGCCGAGACAACTCCACGTTGATTGGCCTGTCCCCCGACGACCACGGGCTTGCCTTTGAGCGAGGGATCGAAGAGCTCTTCGACGGAGACGAAGAAGGCGTCCATGTCGACGTGGAAGTAGGTCTTCATTTGGTGAAATGAGAACTCAAGGTCAAACCCACGACAGTGAAAACGGCGCACAACGCTATTCCAAGCGTTAGGGCATACACTACCATGTCGATCTTTCCGCCCTGCGATCGGCCCTTCAATCGGATTCGAATCACTAAACCAAACGCGATGAGCACGCCGTAAACCAGAAGCGACAACACAGGATGCCCTGGTAGCAGTTGCGGGAATGATGACAGACTCGGCCATAGCATGCGAGAGACGAACACCCCCATCACATTGATCCCAGTAACGATCGCAAAGAATACATTGATTCGGTAGTACGTGATCTTCATGAGCGATGCATCCTAGGGATGGGGGAGCAGGCGGGCGGCGAGGACGCGCGGGAAACCGGCCAAGTCGGGGATAACGTCGAGGTCGCTCCAGCCCTGTTCCAGCATCGCGCGCACCGGGTCTAAAGAATTGTAGCCGAGTTCGAGCAGCAGCCAACCGTGGGGACGCAGCACTCGCGCCGCGGCGGCTATTAACTTCTCGTAGACTTCAAGGCCTGTGGGCCCGGCGAAGAGGGCGACGTGCGGCTCGTAATCTCGGACTTCGCGTTGCAGGCTCGGTTGATCGGTCCGCGGTACATACGGGGGATTTGAGACCAGGACGTTGATGCTGTGATCGCGGAAGGCGTCGACAAGATCGCAGGCGAGAAAACCGACGTGCGCCGAGAGCTGCTGAGCGTTGGCTTGGGCGACAGTCAATGCAGTGGTCGAAATATCCGTTGCGAAAACACGCGCGGTGGTTTCAAGCGCCAGACTGATCGCGATTGCGCCGGAGCCGGTGCCGACATCAACAACAACATCGCGTGGTTGAATGCGGGCCATTGCAGCTTCCACCAAGTGCTCGGTCTCCGGCCGAGGGATCAAGACGTCCGGCGTCACGCGGAAATCGCGGCCATAAAACTCCTGATGGCCCGTGATGTATTGGGTCGGCTTGCCTTTCATCCGCTCGTGCAGATAGCGGCCGTAGTGAATCCATGCGATCTCGCTCAGTTGTTCCTCGGGATGCGCGTAAAGATAGCTGCGCTCGCGCTGCAATGCGTGGGTAAGAAGAACTTCGGCAGTAAGCCGTGGCGCCGCGATAGCCTCCTCTTCCAAGAGCTTGGTGCCCTGGAGGAGAGCGGTGAGAACGGTCATGCGGGCTACGCCGCTTCGCCTTGCTCTTTCAACTTCTCAGCTTGATAGTAGTTCGTGAGCGCGGAGATCAGCGGATCCAGGCGGCCTTCCATCACTAAGTCCAATTGATGAAGCGTAAGGCCGATGCGATGGTCGGTGACGCGGTTCTGCGGGAAATTGTAGGTGCGGATCTTTTCGCTGCGATCGCCCGAGCCCACCATGCTACGCCGCTCGGCGCCGATCGCTTGTTGCTGTTTTTCGAGCTCGATTTCATAGAGCCGCGAGCGCAGGACGCGCTCGGCTTTGGCGCGATTTTTGATCTGCGATTTTTCGTCCTGGCACGAGACAACCAAGCCCGTGGGCAGGTGCGTGAGGCGCACGGCCGAATAGGTCGTGTTGACGGACTGGCCGCCGGGCCCCGAGGAACAGAACGTATCGATGCGGACGTCCTTGGCTTCGAGCTTAATTTCGACATCGTCGGCTTCGGGCAGCACCGCAACAGTAATGGCTGAGGTATGCACGCGGCCTTGCTGCTCGGTGGCCGGCACGCGCTGCACGCGATGCACGCCGCTCTCGTATTTCAAATGGCTGTAAACCTTGTTGCCGCTGATGAGCGCGATCACTTCTTTCAGGCCGCCGACCGCGGATTCGCTGGCCGACGTCACTTCCACGCGCCAGCGCTGCGTTTCGGCGTAGCGCGTGTACATGCGGAAAACCTCAGCCGCGAACAGCGTGGCTTCATCGCCACCGGTGCCTGCGCGGATTTCGAGCACGATGTTCTTTTCATCCAGTGGGTCTTTGGGAAGCAGCAGGACTTTCAGCTCTTCTTCGAACCGAATCAACTCCGGTTCCAGCCGCGCGATTTCATCGTTGGCCATCTGCCGCAGCTCCGGATCGGGGTCCTCCACCATGGAGCGTGCTTCGTCGTAGTTGCGCTTGGCTTGCTTATATTCGCCGTACTTGGCGACCACGTCTTCGAGCTCAGAACGCGTCTTGGCGATCTTGCGATAGGCTTCGCCATCGGCGATCACCGCCGGGTCCGCCATCTGGCGGGTGACGGCGTCAAACCGTGCTTCGATATCGTTGAGCCTTTGCGAAAATTGCATGACGGACTCCGGCGTAAGCCAATCGCGCTTACGCGATCACCAACTCGCCGCCTTGCGCTTCTTCGAGCTGCATGGCGCCGTCGAGCGCATGGATGGCGACACTGGCCTGCTCATCGGATGGCGGCTGCGTGGTCAGCCGCTGCAGCCAAAGGCCAGGTGCGGTGAGCGTGGCCATTAAGCCTTGCTGGTGCCGGGCGGCGTAGCGAATCAGTTCATAGCTAACACCAACAATAAGCGGGAGCAGCACAATGCGCGCGATCAGCTTGGCCGCGAAGCCATCGAAGGGCACGAGCGGGTAGACCAAAATCGCCAACACCATCACCAACAGCAGAAAACTGGTGCCGCAACGCGGATGGAACGTGACAAATTTCTGAGCGTTTTCTACTGTCACCGGCTGGCCGGATTCGAAATTGAAGACCACTTTGTGCTCCGCGCCATGATATTGGAACATCCGGCGGATGTCCTTCATGCGCGAAATAATGAACAGAAACCCGAGAAAGAGGACCAGGCGGATGACGCCGTCCATCATGTTTATCGCGAAACGGCCGTGTAGCGATGGGACAGCTTTGCCGAGCTGCGTTGCCAGGAACAGAGGCACGAATTTGTACATGAACAGGAAAAACAGCAGCGAAAACGCCAGCGGAGCGGCCATCATCCAGCCGTTCAGCTCCGGCGGCTTCTCACCACTTTTCGCCGCTTCTTCGCCCAGTGCCACGTTGGCCGAGAATTGCAGCGCCCTCACGCCCAGTGTCATCGCATGGCCGAGCGTTCCCAGTCCGCGCAGAATGGGCAGCTTGAAAATTGGATACTTCTCCGAGATGCGCGGTAAGGGGCTCTGTTCGGTAACGATCTCGCCATTCGGCTTGCGCACCGCCACGCAGTAGCTGTGGGGCGCGCGCATCATGACGCCTTCCATGACGGCCTGGCCGCCCACCAGCGTCTCTTCGCCGCTTTCGAGCACGGGCAGCATTTGAATATGGGCGCTCAAGCGCAAAAAGCTTCGGATGGACAAGAGGGAAACTCCTTTGTCATTATATCGCGAATACGGGAGGGGCTTTCATCGCGGGAACGGCTACAATGGCCTTATGCAGGTGTTGCTGGCGGGAGGACACAAGTTCCTCTTGCTTGAACTGGATCCCGACTTCGTGGCGAACATCGCCAAGCAAGCTGGCTTCGAGTACCGGATTGAAGAAAGCCAGCGATCCATGAACCTGCATCTTTCGGCCGTCGATCGCCAGGCGCCGCTGCTGCTGTTCGACGCCGCCGATCCGGGCAACCTGGGCTGGTTTTCGCGCTGCCAGTTTTATGTAGACGGCAAGAGCGGAGCGGTATTGCAAACCCCCATGTCCCTCGCAAACCAGAAGGATCGGGCGGGGCGCATGCTGCCGGATTCGGTGCGGCTGCAAATAACCAAGGAACTTCCCGCGTCGTTTCGGATGCCCGGCAAACAGCCCGTGACCGAACAGATGGTCTACGCCGTTCTCTACAACCTGCTCAATGCGCTGCTGAACACGGGCGTAGGCGTATGCGGCGGATCGATCGTGAAGCCACTGGCCGGGCGCACCGAAAGCATCGGGACGCGAAATTAATGCGGCTCGACGGCCTCGTCGGCCAAAACGGCGTTTAAAGAGCCCTGCCGGTAGCCTTCCAGATCGATGGTCACGTAATGGAAGCCCAGTGGCTTGAAGATTTCGACGAATCTTAGGGCCATTTCTGGAGTGAGCGCGACCGAGAGTTCATCCTTCGCGATTTCTATGCGGACCAGTTTGCCGTGGAACCGCACGCGGAATTGGCGGAAGCCTAGAGTGCGGATGGCTTCTTCGCCGCGTTCGACAGTCTTGACGTTTTCGAGGGTCACAGGTGTTCCATAGGGAATGCGCGAGCTGAGGCAGGCTGCCGCGGGACGATCCCACGTGGATAAGCCGGTGAGGCGCGACAACTCGCGGATTTCTGCTTTGGTCAAGCCGGCGTCCACCAGCGGCGCTTCGGCTTGGTGCAGCTTTGCGGCATGCTGCCCGGGCCGGTAGTCGCCGAGATCATCCACATTTACACCATAGGCGATGTGCTGGATGCCGCGTTCGCGCGCTACGACTTCCAGGCGCGTGAAGAGTTCGTCCTTGCAATGGAAACAGCGGTTAGCGTCGTTTTTTATGTAGTCCGGATTGTCGAATTCGCGGGTTTCGATATATTCATGCTGGAAGCCGACCTCGCGCGCGAAGGCCTCGGCATCGGTCTTGTGCGATTCGGGAATGGAAGCCGAATTGGCGGTGATGGCGAGCGCGTTGTCACCCAGGACGTGATGCGCGGCCCAGGCCAGGTACGCCGAATCGGCGCCGCCGGAATACGCGATGATGACGCGCCGCATCGGCTTCAGAATCGAGAACAACCGGTCTTGCTTCGCCTTCAGGAGACCTAGGTCGAGCTTTGACGCGGCTGCCAGTTTCACCAGACCCGCCATAACCTCAGTATAGCTACCCCCTGCCATGAGACTCGTCTCCAAAACAATTATTGCGGCTTGTGAGAGTGGCCCCGCTTCTGCTTTCATAGAAAGCTGAGCCCCAACACATGAGTTCAAAGCTGTGAACTTCGAAATCGAAATCAAACTCCGTCTGCCTGGAAACTTGGGTAAAATCCGGCGCGCCCTGCGCGATGGGGGATTCCGTGTGTCCAAGAGCCGGCTGCACGAGTACAACGTGCTGCTGGATACATCCAGCCGTGCGTTGCGCAGCCATGGCAAGCTGATTCGCGTACGCCGCGTGGGCACGCACTCGCTGCTCACTTACAAAGGTCCATCGGAGCAAGGACGGTATAAAAAGCGCCACGAGATCGAAGTCGTTTTGCCGGACGCCTTCAAAGTGGAGCAGATCTTCGACGAGATCGGCTATCGTCCCATCTTCCGCTACGAGAAGTTCCGCACCGAGTACGCGAAGGCTCCCAGCAGCGGCAAGGTGTTGCTGGATGAAACGCCGATCGGCAATTATCTGGAGATTGAAGGTAGCCCGCGATGGATCGACAATACTGCCCGGCTGCTCGGCTTTTCCACCGCAGACTATATCACCCGCAGTTACGGCTATCTTTATCTGGCTTACTGCCGCGAGCGCCGGATCGCTCCCAACGACATGCTGTTTTCCGCAAAAGAAATGAAGCAGCTCCGTAAGAACAAGACCAATGCCTGACACTCGCTCTTATGAGACGCGCTTCCGGGTCCGCTATTCCGAGACCGATCAGATGGGCGTTGTCTACTACGCCAACTACCTGGTCTGGATGGAGCTGGGGCGCGCCGAATATTGCCGCGCGGCCGGCATTCGATATCGCGACATGGAGGTGGACGATGGGGTCTTGCTGGCGGTTGTGGAGGCACACTGCCGGTATGTGCGTCCGGCGCGCTACGACGAAGAGATCGCTGTGAAGACCTGGGTGACGAAAGCAAACCTTCGCATGGTGGAGTTTCAATACGAGATTCGGAACGCGGAGAGCGACCGTGTACTCGCCTCGGGCGAAACGAAACACCTGTTCCTGGGCTCGGACATGCGGCCGTTGAAACTTCCAGAGAAGTATTTGCCGTTCTTCGGGATTACTTCTGTTCCTGATCGAACTTGATTACGGACTCGCCTTCGAACTTGTGATAGTTGCGGAACTCGATGACGTTGCGCTGGCATTCATTGGAGTTGCGCCAGCAGCTCAAAGCTTCCGCGTGAACCGGCAAGAGGAACTTGTTCGCGGCTCCCAAGCTGATGGTGTCGTAGTCCACCGCAGTCTCAACGGTAATCTCGGGGAACGCCTCTGGAATCTCTTTGGCCTGCATTTCGATTCGCAGCGCCTGCCCCGTTTGCTTGTCGATCCAGACTGAGCCCTTGTAGGTGGGCACTACGTATTGGCCGGGCACCCAGATCTTCCAGCTGGAACGCACCCGTTGCACCTTGAAATCGAACACGGAAGCGGCGCGATGCGCGATGGTGTCCTCTTGCACGTACTTGAAATCGGTGGCCGACTGCGGCGCGAAAAGATTCCCCAGGATGGTGCCGAATTCACCGGTGGACCAGGCACCCGAGTCTTCCGGAGACTTCTTGGTCGGTTTCCCGTTGATCTGCAGGTTGCGATAGCTCTCCTGGTGATCGTCGTAGACCACTTCCGCCGAGACAATGTCCACTACGTTCCAACTCGGCTGGCGAGTTTCGCTGACATAGCGCGTGGTCTGCTCCTGGCAGACGTAGTTCGGCAGGGTCTCCAGGAACGTGGCAGCCGCTTCGCGCGCTTGTTCGATCAGCGCCAGGCGAGGATTTGGAGCCACGGCCGGCGTCGCTCTCGCGGGCCTGCTGGGAGGATTGTCGTCGGGGATGGAGCTAGAGGCGCGCTCCACCGGTTTGCCGCGCTTCAGTTTTGGCGGACCCGAATCGTCGCTATCCGGTGTGGCGTCAGGACGAACAAGAATAGTGGGCGGCGGTCCGGTTCTTGCTTCCTCGGGCGCCGACCCAGGACCAAGGTCATCGTTTTCGTTGATCGTCGCCGCGATCTCCTTGTTCGGTTTCATGCTAACCAAGTGGAACATGCCGTCCTCGTCCATGCTCGCCGTGACATCCAGGCCATCGCCCACGCGAAAGTCAGACGGTTTCGGGGCGCTGGTTGAGAACTGAATGATCAGAAACCGCGTGTCTTCCGCTTCCAATTCGAACGAATCGGCATCCACTTTTCGCACCACGCCGCTCACCACTTCGGTATGGGTGGCTGGCTTCTCCTCGCGAGTGGTTCGCCGGGAGCCGCGTCCTGGAACACCGGAGCCGCCATTGGGTGAGCCTGACCCCGGATAGCGCCCCTGGCCAGGCGGATAGGTTCCGGGTATCTGGCCGAACTGAGCGTTTAGGATAAACGTTGCGCTGAATGTGGTGATGGCGAGCAGAAACGCGGGCTTCATGCGTCCTCCTTTTCCCGGAGTTTCCTCCTTATCGGGAAGTTCCTCTATAGACGGAATACCATGTCGGACGGGTACAGTGGGGGCTAGCCTTGCACCCTTTTCGCCTTACCCTGCCAAAATTGCTCCCGTAGCACCAGTTTGCGGATCTTTCCGGTCCCAGTTTTCGGAAGGGGTTCGTCGCTGAACGCGATGATCCGCGGCAGCTTGAATTTGCCCAAGCGCGCCTTCAAAAATTCGATCAGATCCTCCGATGTCACCGTAGAACCGGGTTTCCGCACCACGATCGCGGCTGGAATTTCGCCCCAGGTTTCGTCGGGAGCCGCCACCACGGCGCATTCGAATACTTCCGGATGGGCGAAAATGGCCCTCTCCACTTCAATGGACGAGATGTTCTCGCCGCCGCTGATGATGATCTCCTTCTTGCGGTCGACAATCTGAATGAACATCTCTTCGTCCCACACGGCCATATCGCCGGTATGAAACCAAGGTCCGGTCATGACGGACGCCGTGGCCTCGGGCTCGCGGAAGTAGCCCTCCATCACGTGATCGCCGCAGGTGACTATTTCGCCGATGGTCTGCATGTCGTGCGGAACGTCGTTCATTTCAGAGTCCACCACGCGCACCTGCATGCCGATTACGGGCCACCCGGTCATGGCCCGGCGTCGATAACGGTCCGCGTCGGAGGCGTAGCTAAGACCCGGCTTGGAGCTAGCTGTGGTGAGCAGCGGAGCCGTCTCCGTCAGGCCGTAGCCGGCGTAAACTTCGCAGTGGAACGCGTTTTCCATGCGTTCGATCAACTCGGGTGAGGAAGCCGCGCCGCCCAGCACGATGTTGCGCAGGCTGGAAAGATCGTGGGCCGTGAGATCGGCACAGTTGAGCAGCGCGTTGGCCATGGTGGGCACCAGCGCCATATCCGTCGCGCGATGCGCTTCGATGAGCCGGAAAACCGCCACAGGATCGAATCGCCGGATCATGATTTGCTTGGTGCCCAGCATCGTGGATGCCTGCGGGCGGCCCCACCCGTTGGCGTGGAACAGAGGAATGGTGTGAAGATCGACCACGGTCTCGGGCTCACGGTAAATGTTTGCCACCGCCAGGGCGTGCATATACAGCGTGCGGTGGGACAGCGTGACGCCTTTGGGAGTGCCAGTGCTGCCGGTGGTATAGAACAGCTCGGCGATGGAATTTTCGTCGAAGCTGAATATATCGGCGCGGTCAGGCTGGCCTTGATGGAGCAATTCCTCGTAGCCAATGTCGGCTCCAGGGCCTTTTTCATCGAGCGCCACGTATCGCTGAATCCCGGGACACTCGGGTTTGAGCTGCTCCACCAGAGGTGCGAAGTCATTCTCAAATAACAACATGCGCGCGCCGGAATGATTCAGGATGTTTTTGAGCTCCAGTGGCGATAGACGCACATTCAGCGGCATGACGACGGCGTGCGCCAGCACCACTCCGTAATAGCCCTCGAGCAATTGATGCGTGTTGAAGCTGAGATAAGCTATCCGGTCGCCGGGAGCGATCCCGTGTTTGCGGAGGGCCGATCCCAGCCGCTCGCAACGCTCGCCGAATTCGCGGTAGGTGAATTGCCGTTCGCCCGAAACAACCCCAATCTTATTCGGGAACAAATCCACGGCGCGGTGGAGACACCGGATGGGTGTCAGCGGGACGAACATTGGAGAATTGTACTCCTATCGGCGTCAATTCGTTTCTAGCACTGCTGTCATGACAACGTCGTTATAGGACGCCGCGTCTTCAAACAACGCCCAGAAGATTTCTCCGCTGAACTCATCGATTTCGCCGTTGGTGGATATCACGTTGCCCGGCGGCTGCACGATGAACATGAGAGGCGTGAGCCCGGTGTCATTCCCGGAAGCTGCCGCGGCGACGGCCGGATCGGGTTGCGCCAATGTGTTGGATCCGAAGGTTTCTTGAATCAGCTGCCGCGCGACCTCACGGCGTTCCGCGGGCTGCATCTTGTCGCCGAATTGCTGCTCGAGTGCTTTCACCATCACCGCGCCGATCCGTTGGTTCGCACGATACAGCGCCAGGTCCGGATGCAACATCCCCATGGCGAGCAACGGGTCGCCTGGGCCGAACAGCACGGGGACCGAGAGCTCGGCCATCTTGTCCACTAGCGCCCGCGCATTGGTATCGGTGGCCAGCGCCTTGGGAAGATGCGATTTCAATCCAGCCAGGTTCCCCGGCTGAATGTCGCTTAGGAGCTTGCTTGGCGGGCCCGTCCAGTGGAGCGTCTCGCGGTATTCCAATCGATGGGGTCCCACCGTTTTGACCGCGACATGATTCACCAGCCGCAGCTTGCCGGGTTCGGAGCTCTTGATCGAAAGATCGCCGTCTAGAGTTGCGCCTGCGGACAAGGAGCGTTCCAGCGTCACGCTAAGATTGTTGTCCTTGGTTTCTTCCGACGATTTCCAGCCGGGGCCCGTAGGAACTACGAACGTGTCTTCGAGCGTTGGAGTGGCCTGAACGCCATCCCTTTTCTGCTGGCCCGTCAGCGCGATCGTCCGTGTCCAGGAACCGTCGGATTGAATTCGAGTGGTGACTCGGGCGCGCGCGCAACCGCTGAGCAGGATCACTGCGGCTAGGGCGCTCAAAATCGCAAAGCATCGCATGGCCGTATATCGGCATACCAGCCTGGCGGCCTTAGCGCCTGCTACCATCGGATTTCCTTGCGCCTCGGGCTCCACACTTCCATCTCCAAGTCGCTTGAAAATGCTGCGCTCAAAGCCGCGGAGGTGGGGGCCAACACGTTCCAGATCTTTTCGGCCAGCCCCAGGATGTGGCGAGCGTCGCCGCCCGCCCCCAGCGCAGTCCAGTTGCTGCAGCGCGCCCGGGAGCGTCACGATCTTGCGCCGCTGGTGATCCACGATAACTATCTGATCAATTTGGCGTCGTGCAATGAGGCGCTGCGCCTGCAATCGACGGCGGCGTTTCGCGGTGAGATCGAACGAGCTCTCGCCATCGGGGCCGATTATCTGGTGGCGCATCCCGGCAATTGCAAGGGACATTCAATGGAGCAGGGCATCTACGCCGTGATCCGATCGCTGGCCGAAGCGGCCCAGGGTCTGGATACCACGAGACTGATGGTGCTGCTCGAAAACACCGCTGGGTCGGGCGCCGCGCTGGGAAGCCGGTTTGAAGAACTGGGCGTGATGCGGCAATTCGCAGCCGAGTTGACCGCTTTGAAGATCGGATTTTGCATCGACACGTGTCATTGCCTGGCGTCCGGTTACGATGTCAGCTCCGCGGCTGGATTGAAGCAAACCGTGGCCGAGATGGATCGCGTGCTGGGCATCGAGAATGTGCGCGTGATCCACTCCAACGATTCGAAAACACCCCTCGGATCGCACGTCGACCGGCACCAACATATCGGACACGGCTATATTGGAGAGGACGGGTTTCGCCGCATCCTCAACCATCCGAAGCTCCGCGCCAAGGCCTTTATTCTCGAGACTCCAGTCGACGAAGAGGGCGACGAGTTGAGGAACATGGAAACGTTGAAGAGACTATGCCGGAAAAGCAGTATGACCACAACCAGATCGAATTGAAATGGAGCGAGCGGTGGGCCAACGCATCGCTTTTTGAGGCCGAAGAGAATTCGAGCAAGCCCAAGTTCTATGTGCTCGAAATGCTGCCTTACCCGAGCGGAACGCTGCACATCGGGCACATCCGCAACTACACCATTGGCGATGCGCTGGCGCGCTACAAACGCATGCGCGGCTTCAACGTGCTGCATCCCATGGGCTGGGACGCGTTCGGTCTTCCGGCGGAAAACGCGGCCATCGCGAACAAGCGCGATCCCTACGAATGGACCATGCACAACATCGAGAACATGAAGCGGCAGCACCGGCGCATGGGCTTCAGTTACGACTGGTCGCGTGAGATAGCCACTTGCGATCCCGAGTATTACCGCTGGAACCAGTGGTTCTTCCTCAAGATGTTGGAGCGCGGCCTGGCCTATCGCAAGAACGCCTTGGTCAATTGGTGCAACGAGTGTGGAACGGTGCTGGCGAATGAGCAGGTAGTGGATGGATGCTGCTGGCGTCACGAATCCACGCCGGTGGAGCAGCGCGCCATCGAGCAATGGTTTTTGCGCATCACCGATTATGCCGACGAATTGCTCGCGTCCATAAGCGGGTTGGAGGAGGGCTGGCCCGAGCGCGTGCTGCTGATGCAGCGCAACTGGATCGGGCGGTCAGAGGGCGCGGAGGTAGATTTCACGGTCGAAGGAACCGGTGAGAAGATTCGCGTGTTCACGACGCGTATCGACACTATCTTCGGGGCCGCGTGCGTGATTCTTGCCCCTGAACATCCGCTCGTGGCGCAGTTAATCTCCGCCGAAGCGCGCGCTGAAGTGAAGCAGATGATCGATTCGAGGGCCGCGAAGGGCCCAGGCGACATTGAAAAGGAGGGCTTGCCCACGGGCAAGTTCGCTGTCAATCCCTTCAGCGGCGAACGCGTGCCTATCTGGATCGGTAACTTCGTATTAATGGGCTATGGCACCGGCGCCATCATGGCGGTGCCCGCACACGATCAGCGCGACTTCGAATTTTGCAAACAATATGGCATCCTGATTCGCCCCGTGGTCCGGCCTATCGATGGGACTCTCGCGGATGCGGCCACCATGAAAGAAGCCTGGGGCGACGACGGCATTGTCGAAGATTCCGGACCCTATACCGGCCTTCCGAGCGAAGAAGCTCGCCGCGTGATGACCGCGAAAGCCGAAGCGGAGGGTTTCGGAAAAGGCGCGGTCACATTCCGCATTAAGGATTGGGGTATCTCGCGCCAGCGCTATTGGGGCACGCCGATTCCCGTAATTTATTGCCCGAAGTGCGGTATGGTTCCGGTGCCGGAGAGCGAACTCCCCGTGGTTCTGCCGCTGAAGGTTCCCATTGGAGGCAAGGGCCGATCACCGCTCGAAAACGTGCCTGAGTTTGTAAATGTTCCTTGTCCGAAGTGCGGCCAGCCGGCGCGCCGCGAGACCGACACGATGGACACCTTCATCGATTCGTCCTGGTATTTCTATCGCTACTGCGATCCGCACAATTCGAACGCGCCTTTCGATTCAAAAAAGATCGCCTATTGGTTTCCCATCGATCAGTACATTGGCGGCGTGGAGCACGCCATCCTGCATCTGATCTACTCGCGCTTCTGGACCAAAATGATGCGCGATCTGGGGCTCATCGCCAACGACGAGCCGACCAACCGGCTATTCACGCAAGGCATGGTGATCAAAGACGGCGCGAAGATGTCGAAATCGAAGGGCAATGTCGTGAGCGCCGATGAAATGATCGAACGTTTCGGCGCCGATACGGGCCGTGTCTTTGAGCTCTTCGCCACCTCGCCCGAAAAGGAGATGGATTGGACCGACTCCGGCGCGAATGGCGCGTACAGTTTCCTGAGCCGCGTTTATCGTTTCGTTACCCGGAACGCCGGGCAAGGCGCGGCGGAGCCCACCGAGGCCGACCGGAAAGCACTGCGCAAGCTGCATCAGACGCTGAAGCTGATCACCGATGATTTCGAAGGCCGCTGGCATTTCAATACCTCCATCGCTGCGTTAATGGGCCTCATGAACGTGCTCACGGATTTGGAGAAGGATTTATCCGCGTCCGTGATTGCCGAGCTCGTGGAGAAGCTGGCGCTGATGCTGGAGCCCTTCGCGCCTTACTTGGCCGAAGAGCTTTGGGAGGAGCAAGGCCGGCCGGGTCCTGTGTTCCATCACTCCTGGCCCGAATACGATCCGGAGCTCGCACGCGAAGAAGAAGCCGAGGTCGTAATCCAAGTGAACGGCAAGCTGCGAGGGCGCCTCAACGTCGCGTTTGGCACGCCGCGCGAGGCGCTGGAGAAGCTGGCGCTCGCCGACACCAAGGTGCAGCCGCTGCTGGATGGCAAGCAAGTGGTGAAAGTGATCGTCGTACCCGATAAACTGGTCAATATCGTCGTTAAGTAAGCAAAGTCGTATGGGGCGGCTGACCCAGCTCACAATCGCATTACTGCTGCCGGCGGCATGCCTGCAGGCTCAACCGGAAAAGACGGCCTGGGATGTGCTGAAGCCCGGCTTGGTGGACACCAATCCTTTGAACCGCCGGCAAGCCGTGACAGCCACAGGATCTATCGGGCTGGATACGGAGGCGATCCGGCAAGTAGAGTGGGCCCTCCAAAAGGATACCGACCCGCTCATCCGCGCCACCGCGGCAGCCGAGTTGGGCGAGATGAAATCACGTCAGTCATTTCCGGCGCTAAAGGCCGCGCTCGACGATCCGTCGGGTGAAGTTGGTTTTGCGGCAGCGAAGTCCTTGTGGGACATGGGGGACAAAACTGGCCGCGGTTTCATCGAAGATGTGGTCGCGGGCCAGCAAAACGCTACCGATGGCGGCGTCAAAGGCGCGCTGCGCCGCGCGGACCGCCTGCGTTACGATCCCAAGAAGATGGCAGTGATCGGCGCCAAGTCAGCGTCAGGCGCGCTGCTGGGGCCGTTTAACATCGGCGTAATCGCCGCCGAGCAGGTCTTCAAGGGTGGCGCCGAAGCTGCTCGAATGCAAGCCCTGAATTTGCTGGCCGAAGATTGCGACGCGCAGACGTTCAAGCTGCTGGAAGCGGCTTCCACCGATGATAAAACCTGGGCGGAGAAAGCGGCGGCAGCCAAAGCCCTGGGAAGATGCGGCAACCCCGATGCGATTCCAAAACTGGAACGGAACTTGGCGGATTCAAATGCGGCGGTGAGATTTATGTCCGCTGCCGCTATTATTCGGCTCAGCCACGCAACATCAGCTTCCCTTGGCCGCTAAATAAGTCTTTCGACTCTCCGCGATCACGTTGCGAGCCTCAATCGGATCGCCCCATCCCAGCGTGCTGGTCTCGCGACCCTCCAGCTCCTTATAAATATTGAAGAAGTGCTCGATCGCGCGCCGCAGGTGCGGAAAGATCTGGTCCAGCGTGTGGACCTGCTGGTAAAGAGGATCGCGGTTGAGAACCGCGACAATCTTCTGGTCCTTTTGCTTTTGATCCACCATGTTGAGCACTCCAATCGGCCGGACCTCTACCACGCAGCCTGAGAAGGAAGGCTCTTCCACCAGCGCCAGGACATCCATAGGATCGCCATCGGAAGCCAGTGTTCCGGGGATGAACCCGTAATCTCCCGGGTAGTGTACGGGAGAATACAAAACGCGATCCAGGCGGAAAGCGCCCAGCTCCCGGTCGTATTCGTACTTGTTGCTGGAGCCTTTGGGGATTTCCACAACCATGCGCACCACCTCTGGAAAGGCGGGTCCGGGGTCGAGATCGTACAGGGAGGGGCTCATCGAATGAAGCCCCCCACGCTTAGTGGTGGCATCGCCAAGCCCTTCGTTATCCGAGGGTAAGCAGAAATAGTGCTTGCATTCCTTTTTAGAGTCGTGGCAAAATCCATTCAAGGCCGAAAGTGGCCCAATCTGGACAAAAGTGGAAGAACAGCCTCAAGCAACGCCCGTGGACTCTCCTCGTGGGTTCTTTTCGGCCCATGTGGACGATAAGGGCAGGCTCAAACTTCCAGTCGAGTTGCAGCAGTACTTAACGGCCATCGGAGATGAGAAGTATTTCGTGACCAGCGTAGACGACCGCATAGCTCGAATCTACCCGATTTCGGTGTGGAAGGGAAACGAAAAAGTTTTGGAGGAGCTGGCAACCCAGGATCCCGACGCGGCCGAGGCTCTGGCGTTTGTCGCGAACGATTACGGTGCCGAGGCGAAGGTGGATCCGCAGGGACGCATGACCTTGCCCACCGATTTGCGCCGGGCGTTTGCGCTGGAGAATCAGGAAGTCCGGCTGGATTGTTCGCAGGGGGCGATCAACGTTTACTCCAAAGCCGAGTATGAAGCTCGCAAGCAGAAAGCAAAAGATAGCTTGGCGGAGAAACTGAAGACCGCGAAGCTGAAAGGTTTCAAGTAATGCCGAAGGGGTTCAAATAGCGGTCATGTATGCACGTGCCGGTCATGCTCGGCGAATGTCTGGAGTATCTGGCGATACGGCCGGAAGGCATTTACCTGGACGCGACGGCCGGATTGGGCGGGCATACCGGCGCGATCGCCGAACGTCTCACGAGCGGGTTTGTGATCGCAAACGATCGCGATGCGGAATCTTTGGAGCTGGCGAAGCAGAATACGGCGCAATGGGCCCATCGGATCCGATTTCATCACGGAGCATTTTCGGAACTGCCAGCCGCCCTGGCGGCCCAGGGCGTAGAGCGTGTGGACGGACTGCTGGCCGACTTGGGTGTCAGCCGCTATCAACTGACGGAGCCCGAGCGCGGGTTTTCGTTGATGGCCGACGGTCCGTTGGACATGCGGCAAAATCGCGGGCAGGAGCTGACCGCGGACGAGATTGTGAATTTTACCCCAGAAAAGGAACTCGCCGACTTAATTTATCAGCTTGGCGAGGAAAGGAGGTCGCGGAGAATCAGCAGAGCAATCGTTCGGGCGCGGCCGATCCATTCGACACAGCGACTGTCGCATGTGATCGAAGTGGCCGTGCCCCGGACGAGCAAAATTCATCCGGCCACGCAGACGTTCCAGGCACTGCGCATGGCGGTGAACGACGAGCAAGGGGAGTTGGACCGGTTGCTCGCGGCGCTGCCGGATTTAGTGAAGAGCGGTGGGCGCGTCGTCGTCCTGTCGTTCATGTCGCTGGAAGATCGAAAAGTGAAGCAGAGCTTTCAGGCCTTGGCGCGCGAGCGGCGAGCAGACATACTCACCAAGCACGTGGTCAGGCCGTCGGTGGAAGAAACAAAAAATAACCCTCCTTCCAGGAGCGCCAAGCTCCGGGCATTGGAGATGAAGTGATTGAGAGCAAATAAATAATGGCAACTCTCGCAACTATGCTGGACCGCTTCACAACGCCGCATGCCGCGGGCGATGATCGGCCACGTTTTCTGGGCAACCAGGACCTCTACGAGGTTCCCGCGTTTCCGAACGAAGATGTGTATCTATACGTGAAGCACATCGACAATTCGCGCGTCCTGCGCGAAGCGGACCCGGCGGCGCGCCAAATCTGCTGGCGCCTGATCGGGTCGTCCTTTGCTTTCGCGGTGGTGGTGATCGCGTTGCTGCTTCCCACGGTGAACCGTCTGATGGCAGGCTACAAAATGGAAGCCCTGCGCCAGGAGCGGCAGCGTCTGGAACTGGACCGCGCTTCGCTCGAACTCGAAGAGACGAAGCTGCTCAGCCCGGCCCGCCTGGAACAACTGGCGCGAATGCAGCGCTTCGTCGATCCAGCGCCCGAAGCGGTGGTCTATCTCGACGCCAACAAGAGCGATCAGATCCTGGCGAAGAAGTAGCGAATCTCAACGGCAAATATGGATCCGCTGGCGACAAAACGTGTGCACGTGTTGGTCCGCGTGGCCTTTGTATGGGCTGCGCTAATCGTCGCCCGTCTGATTCAACTGCAAGTGATCCAGCACCCGCAATTCGCGGAGATGGCGCGTGAGCAGCAACAGAGAGTGGAAGAGATCAAAGCGCCGCGCGGTGCGATTCTGGATCGCTATGGCCAGCGCCTGGCCATGAGCTTGCCGGCGGAGTCCGTGTGCGTAGATCCTTTGCGCGTGCCCGATGTGTCTGTGGCTGCCGACGTTCTTTCCAAGGTTCTGAACTTGGATGCGGTCGACTTGCTGGCCAAGCTCAAAACCGCGGTCGACGATCACCGCGGCTTCCTTTGGGTGAAGCGGAAGATCACTCGGGAAGAAGCCAAACGCCTGCGCGATCTGAACCTGGAGTGGATCGAGTTCCGTACCGAGACCCAGCGCTATTACCCGAACCGGTCGCTCGCCGCGCATGTCATCGGCAGCGTCGATTTCGAAGAGGATGGCAACGGCGGAATAGAGCAGAGCTTGAACGATCAACTGTCCGGACATGCCGGCGAACTGCTGGTCACCGAGGACGTTCAGCGGCACGGATTCGCATCGAAAATGGAGACCGAGGCGCAGCCCGGACAGGACGTTCAACTCACCATCGATTCGCGGATTCAATTCGTGGCCGAGCAGGAACTGGCGAAGATGGTGGCCATCCACCACGCCAAGTCCGGCAGCCTGGTGGCCATGGACCCGCGCACCGGCGACATCTTGGCGATGGCGAACGTGCCTACTTTCGATCCCAATGAGCCGCCCAAGCCAGGCGCCGTGGCAGCGCGCGAGAACCTGGCCGTCTCAGCGCCGTTTGAGCCGGGGTCGGTGTACAAAGTGATCACGCTTTCCTCGGCGCTGGAGACCACGCATTTGCATCCCGAGTCGATGATCAACTGCGGCAACGGAAGCATCAACTTGTTTGGCCGCATTATTCACGATCACAGCCGTTATGCGTCGCTGTCGATGGCCGACGTGCTGGCACGCTCCAGCAATATCGGCGCCATCAACATCGGGCTGCAAGTAGGCGACAAGAATCTGTACCAATACATTCGCCGCTTTGGTTTCGGCAAGAAGACGGGTTTGCCGCTTCCCGGAGAATCCTCCGGAATGGTCCGGCCGCTGCGTATGTGGCAGAAGAGCTCCATCGGCTCCGTCGCCATGGGACACGAGATCGGCGTCACCGCGGTGCAACTGGCGCAGGCCTGCACGGTGATCGCGAGCGGCGGATTCCTCCTGAAGCCCCGGCTACGAATGGACGAGCCCAAAGTGGATCCCGTTCGCGTCCTGCGGCCCGAAACCGCCATCACCATGCGCAGCATGATGGAAGGCGTGGTCATCAAGCCCTATGGAACCGGACATAAGTACGCGCGGCTGATCGGCTATACGTCGGCTGGCAAGACCGGTACGGCGCAGATTTACGACCCGCGCATTCGTCAGTACACTCACATGTACAACGCGTCGTTCATGGGTTTCGCCCCGGTGACCAATCCGAGGATCGTGATTGTAGTCACGATCAATGGAACCGAAGGCACGGTGGGTTACGGCGGCCCGACATCCGCCCCCGTGTTCCGTGAAGTGGCCGCCGCCGGACTGCGCGTCATGGACGTGCCGAAGGATCTGCCCGAAATGGTTCCTTCAGACGGTAACAGTCCGGCCGACGAAAACGATGTTGCGATCGCCGATCTGGGTTCTTCCATCCCTCCCCCGCTGGTCCAAGCGGGAAATGCCGTTGCCGCCGACGACCGACCGGTGGCTTCCGCAAATAGCGCTTTGGACCAGCGGATTTTTTTAGCCCAGGGTGGAAGCTCTTTACAGGATCTGGCCGGTCCGCGTGTGCCGAATTTTCAAGGGAAGACCGTAAGAAACGTGATCGAGCAGGCCTCAGCGCTTGGCATTCCGGTGGAGTTTACCGGCAGTGGGATCGCGCGAGCGCAAGTTCCCGAGCCAGGCGCTATCTTGCCTTCGGGACGATGGGTTCGCGTGCAATTCGGCCGTTAGCGGACCTCATGACAATTGAAGAGATCCTCCAGGGCATTAAGCTCCGGCAGGGCGTGCAGGGCGATTGGGGTAAAGCGTCCGTGGCGGGATTGGAGTATGACTCGCGGCGCGTTCAACCGGGGTTCCTGTTTTTTGCGTTTCCAGGAGCGCGAGCCGATGGCCGCGCGTTTGCGCAGCAGGCCGTCGACAAGGGTGCGGTAGCGGTTGTCAGTGAGCTTCCGGCGACGCGGGAATTTCACGGCAACTGGATTGAAGTGGAGCATGGCAGGGAAGCCCTGGCGCTGGCCGCGCGAAATTTTTATGGCAACCCTGCTGAGAGGCTGAAGCTGACGGGCGTAACGGGGACGAACGGCAAAACGACGACCACCTTTCTGATCGATGCGGTATTGCGCGCCGCCGGAATGACGACAGCGTTGGTGGGTACCATCGAGTATCGGCTCGCCGGTGAAGTACGTCCAGCCGTCAACACGACACCGGAGTCTCTGGACCTCTATCGCTTGTTTGAAGAGCTGGAACAGGCCGGTGGAACCCATGTCACAATGGAAGTTTCATCCCACGCGCTGGCGTTGGGACGGGTTTACGGCCTTACGTTTCACACCGCGGTATTTACGAACCTCACGCGAGATCACCTGGATTTCCACCATACGATGGAGGACTATTTCGCGGCCAAGCGGCTACTGTTCGCGCCGCAAGGCACGCATGCGCCCGAGTGGGCCGTGATCAACTTTGACGACGAGTATGGACGGCAGATCGGCCCCTCGCCGCATACGCTACGCTACGGATTCGAAGAGGGTGCCGATCTGCGCGGTTCATCGCTGGAAATGAACTTCGATGGTTTGCGATTCACGGTGGAACATGCCGGCGCGCGCGTTCCGTTGACTTCGCCGTTAGTAGGCAAATTTAACGCTTACAACATCCTGGCGGCGTGCGGCGCGGCGCTCAGTTACGGTCTGGATTGGACCACGATCTCCAAAGCCATTGCCAACGCGCCCCGCGTTCCAGGACGGTTTGAAAGCGTTCAGCAAGGCCAGCCGTTTTTGATTATTGTGGACTACGCGCACACTGACGACGCGTTGCGCAACGTTATCTCGGTAGCCCGTGAGCTGCGAGGGAAGCGTGTGATCACGCTGTTTGGCTGCGGTGGCGATCGCGACCGCTCGAAACGCCCGCTGATGGCGCAGGCCGCCGCGCAGGCCAGCGATTACGTGGTGCTGACGTCCGATAATCCGCGCTCGGAAGATCCCCTCGGGATCATGAACGACGCGCTGGTGGGGCTTCGCCGTTTTGACACACCGCACACCATTGAGCCCGACCGCTCCAAGGCCATCCGCGCCGCGCTGGTGGAGGCCCGGCCCGGGGACATCGTGATTTTGGCCGGGAAAGGGCACGAAACCTATCAGGTTCTGAAAGATCGAGTCATCCATTTTGACGATCGCGAGGTGGCACGGGACGTGCTGCGGGAGCTGGGGTATCACAAGTAGCCGATGGAGTTTAGGTTCACCGACGTGGCGCAAGCGTTAGGATTCACCGTCGAAAGCGACGCACGCATTACGGGCTGGAGTATTGACTCCCGGACCATCGCGCCCGGCGATCTGTTCTTCGCGTTACGCGGTCCGAATCACGACGGAAATGCGTATGTGGACGAAGTTTTGCGCCAAGGCGCCGTGGCTGCAATTGCAAACGAAGCGCGGCCGGGCGCGGTCTTGACCGTGCCTGACACACTGGAAGCGCTGCAGAGTACGGCCATTTGGGCTCTCGGGCAATGGGGTGGAGAAGTGATTGGAGTGACCGGCAGCGCGGGCAAAACGTCCACGAAAGATGTAATCGCCGCTATGCTCGCATCCAAATTGAAAGTGGGCAAAACCATCGGCAACCTGAACAATCACGTGGGTGTGCCGCTATCGATTCTGCGTTTGCCCTGTGAGGCGCGTGTTGCGGTACTCGAAATGGGGATGAACCACGCGGGCGAGATCCGCGCGTTGTGCGCGATTGCGAAGCCCCGCATAGGCGTAGTGACCAACGTCGGATATGCGCACATGGAGGCTTTCGATTCCATTGAGGGCGTCGCCGCGGCCAAGCGGGAGTTGATCGAATCGCTGCCACACGATGGCGTAGCCGTGCTGAATGCGGACGATCCTTTGGTCAGCAAGTTTAGCGTCGGGCATCGCGGCCGCACGCTAACGTTTGGAATCAACTCACCCGCCGGCATCCGTGCCGAACAGGTGCAGCTCACCGATCGCGGCGTGAGTTTCACGGTAGACGGTGTGCAATTTGAGAGCACGCTGGTGGGACGCCACAGTGTCTTGAACATACTTGCGGGATTTGCGGTGGCCTCGCTCTATGGCATCCGTCCCGCGCAACTGATCGAAGTGGTGAAGAATCTTGTCGCGCCTTCCATGCGTGGCCAACGCCTGGTCCATGACGGCGTTGTGATTTTGAACGATTGCTATAACTCCAACCCCGATGCGGCACGCGTGATGATCGACGTGCTGCGGGAGACGCCAGCCAAACGGCGCATTGCCGTGCTGGGGGAGATGCTCGAGCTCGGACGCTGGTCTGAGTCCCTTCATCGTGACGTGGGCAGCTATGTCGCGAGGAGTGGAATTGATGTGCTTGTAGGGATACGCGGCGAGGCCTGTCACCTTGTCGACGCAGCTAGGCAGGCAGGCCTGGCAGTTGACGCCGCGTTTTTTTCCCCCGATTCCGGCGCGGCAGGCGATCACCTGCGGCGAATCGCGCAACCGGGCGATGTGATTTTGTTCAAGGGTTCGCGAGGCACCCACGTCGAGCTTGCCCTGGAGAGGTTCCTCGCGCGGCCGAACGAACCCGCAAAGGGTGCGGAGGCACCCGCGATTCACTAAAACACTATGCCGCCGCGCTCCGTTTTGCGGGTTGTTACCTAGACGATGCTCTATTGGCTGTTCTACGAAAAGCTGTTTCGCCACTTCACGCCTTTTCGCGTGTTTGGGTACGCCACATTCCGCACTGCATTCGCAGCGCTGACAGCCCTATTTCTGTGCCTGGCCCTGGGACCCTGGCTGATCGCCAAACTGCGCGAGTTTCAAATCGGCCAATACATTCGCGAGGAAGGTCCGAAGTCGCACATGAAAAAGGCCGGCACGCCAACCATGGGCGGCATTTTGATCATCATCTCCATCTTGATTCCCACGCTCCTGTGGGCCAATCTGGCGAATCCCTACGTGTGGATCGCGATGTTCGGCCTCGTGAGTTTCGGGCTGATTGGCTTCTGGGACGACTATGCCAAGGTCCGCCGCAAACAAAATCAAGGCTTGACGGTGAAACAAAAATTCGGGCTGCAAATCCTGGCTGCCCTCATGGTCGGCTTCATGCTGCTGACGCTGCACGCTCAAAAGGCGTACTCCACCAGTATGAACGTGCCGTTTTTCAAATCCTTCAAGCCGGATCTGCTCATCGACTCGCTGCTGCGCAATTGGTACACCTACCCGCTGGCCTTCGTGTTCTTCTTTGCCTTCATGGTGCTGGTGATCGTGGGTTCGTCGGACGCCGTGAATCTCACCGACGGATTGGACGGCCTGGCGATCGGCCTGATGCTGATCGCATCGTTCGCGATGACGGCCTTGACCTACGTTACCGGACACGCGCAGTTCGCCGAATATCTCGATTTGGCGCGGTTGCCGGGCGCGGCGGAGCTCACCATTTTCTGCAGCTCCATGGTGGGAGCGTCGCTCGGGTTCCTCTGGTACAACGCGCATCCGGCCGAGATTTTCATGGGAGACGTGGGGTCACTCGCGCTGGGCGGGGCGCTGGGAGTGGTTGCGGTCTTGATCAAACAGGAGATTCTGCTGATCTTCATCGGCGGCGTCTATGTGATTGAGGCGCTATCGGTGATTTTACAAGTGGGCAGTTACAAGCTTCGCAAGAAGAGGATCTTCAAGATGGCTCCGATCCATCATCATTTTGAACAGCTGGGTTGGGAGGAATCGAAGATCATCACCAGGTTCTGGATCGCCGGATTGGTAATGGCGCTGTTCGCGCTGACGACGTTGAAGTTGCGGTAACGGCGATGCGGAAGCTGGAAGGTACAAGGGTTGTTGTGGTGGGAATGGCGCGTTCTGGCGTGGCGGCCATACGGCTTCTGCGCCAGCACGGCGCCATGGTTCGGGCGGTGGATGAAAAGCCAATGGGCGAAATAGACGGTGTGACTATAGAACCTCAAACTGAAGCGGCCTTTCGCGACGCGGAGCTGGTAGTGATTTCGCCAGGCGTGCCGGCCGATCTGGATCTTCTGGCGCCGGTGCGCGCGCGCGGAGTTCCGGTGATCGGCGAACTGGAACTGGCCGCGCCGTTTCTGGAAGGACCGAACATCGGCATCACGGGTACCAACGGCAAGACCACAACGACCGCGTTGACGGGACATATCTTGCGCGAGAGCGGGATCGCGTGCCAGGTGGGCGGCAATATCGGAACGGCTCCCGCTGAGATGGTGGGAACGTCGCGGCCCGGGCAGTGGAACGTTCTAGAGCTCTCGAGTTTTCAACTGGAAACGATCGAAACTTTTCACGCTCCCATCGCGGCATGCCTAAACGTGACGCAGAATCATCTGGACCGCCATCGCACTTTCGAAAACTACGCGAACGCCAAGGCTCGTCTGTTCGAGAAACAGGGGCCGGAAGATCTCGCGGTGCTGAATGCCGACGATCCCGTCACAGTCACCTTCGCCCGTCGCACGCCAGCCCCAACCGTTTGGTTCAGCGGCACCCATCACGTATCCGGGGCCTGGCTGGATGGCGAAGTGATTCGAATGAACAGCGGGGAACTTTTGAACGTCCACGAGCTGCGCCTGCGCGGGCGTCACAACTTCGAAAACGTGATGGCAGCGGCGCTCATGGCGGATCGGGCGGGAGCGCGGCTCCAGCAAATCGCCAGTGCTGCCGCCACCTTCGCGCCCGTGGAGCACCGCCTCGAATTTGTACGAGAGATCGACGGAGTCGCTTATTACAACGATTCGAAAGCCACCAGCGTGGATGCCACGCTCAAAGCCATCGACGCGTTTCCGGGCGGCCTGTGGATCATCCTGGGCGGAAAAGACAAAGATAGCGACTTTACGGCTCTGCGTGAGCCTTTGCGGGCGAAAGCTCGCGCCGCGTTGTTAATCGGCGCCGCCGCTCCCAAGATTGCGCGGCAGTTGGGCGACGACACCCTACCCGTCATTCAATGCGGGACATTGGCTGCAGCTATCGACAAGGCCTCGCGCTCGGCCGTCCCCGGCCATACTGTACTGCTGGCTCCGGCGTGCGCGAGTTTCGATCAGTTCGACAATTTCGAGCATCGCGGCCGCGTGTTTAAGGACTTGGTGAACGCTTTGGCGAAGGGAAACCGGTAATGGCGCAACAGATGAAATCCGATTGGTTGCTGTTTGGGACCGTTGTCGCCATGGTGGGCGCCGGTTTGGTGATGGTCTACAGCGCTTCGTCCATGGTGGCGCAGCTCAACCCACGGATCAATTCCAGTTATTACTACGCGGCACACCAACTGGTATGGGCGGCGGTTTCCTTCCTCGCTTTGATGTTCTTCAAAAGGCGCGACTATCGCATGCTGCAGAGCCCCGCTTGGGCGTTCGGATCGCTCGGGATGGTTCTGTTTCTTCAGCTTCTCGTTTTCTTTCTCGACAGCAAAACGCACCGCTGGTTCCGGCTGCAAGGCGTCGGGACATTGCAACCTTCGGAATTCGCCAAACCCGCGCTCATCATCTTTTTCGCCTACTTCGTTACTCAAAAGCGAGAAGCCATTAATACGCGGCGTACTATCGTCGCAGCGTCGCTGGCGTTGGCCGTGCTGGCGGCGACGGTGGGTCTGGGCGATCTCGGTACCGCGATTGTGCTGATTGTTCCCGCTGCAGTGGTCTTTTACATCGCTGGACTCGAGCGGAAATTCGTTGTCGCGGCGCTCGCCGTGGGCGCCCTGGTCGCCGTCGGATTCGTTGCTTCCAAACCGTACCGCATGGCGCGCATGGTGGGCTTCTTCGACCCCGACTACAAGTTCATCGGCATGCTGGATCCAGACGGCAAGGTCAAGAAATACATCAGCCAATCGGTGACCACGCGCGACGCGGGCTATCAGGTGCGGCAATCGAAGATTGCGATCGGCAGCGGCGGACCGCTCGGTCTCGGCCTCATGCAAGGCAGACAAAAAATCCTGTACCTGCCCGAAGCACACACGGATTTCATTTATGCGGTGGTCGGCGAAGAGCTGGGGCTGTGGGGTTGCGGCGCGATCCTGGCGGGATTTCTGGTCATTCTGTGGCGCGGCTTCCAACTGTATTGGGTGGCGAACGACGACTTCGGACGCTATCTCGCGCTCGGAGTGACTTCGTCCATTGTCATTCAGGCGTTGATCAACATGAGCGTGGTGCTCGGCATGGGACCCACCAAGGGCATCCCATTGCCGATGATCAGCGCGGGCGGCAGTTCATTGATGAGCACTCTCATTTGTCTCGGGATGTTGCTCAGTGTCAGCGAGCACTCCGGATACTGAGGATGGAAAAGGTGTGGCAACCATCGTGATGGCCGGCGGAGGAACGGGCGGGCATGTGATGCCGCTGCTCGCCGTGGCGCGAGAGCTCGAAAAGGATGGTCATCAATCTGTCTTCATTGGCACTCGCAAGGGCTTTGAGGCCAAGCTCGTGCCGGCGGCCGGATTTCCGCTCGAGTTTATCGAGATCGGCGGGTTGAACCGCGTCGGGATGCTGCGGACCGTGCGCTCGCTTGCCCAGTTGCCGTTCAGCGTTTGGCGTTCCAGGCAGTTGCTCCATCAGCATCAGGCTTCGGCAGTCTTCAGCTTGGGCGGCTATGCTGCCGGGCCGGTGGTGCTGGCGGCGATCTGGAAGCGTTCGCCGCTGGTGGTCATGGAGCCGAACGCGATGCCCGGCCTCACTAACCGCAAGATCGGCCGGTTCGTGCACCGCGCGCTGTTGGGTTTCCCCGATGCCGCGCGCTTCTTCCCGCCCGGGAAATCGGAAATTACGGGCCTGCCGGTGCGTCCGGAATTCTTCAACCTTGCGCCGAAACAGCGCGATGCCAAACTGACTATCTTGATCACCGGTGGCAGCCAGGGGTCGCGAACTTTGAACGAAGCCGCCCGCGGCAGTTGGAGCTATTTTCGCGAGGCTCGGTTTCCGGTCCGGTTCATCCATCAAACCGGGACAGCAGCCCATGCCGTGCTGGCGCAAAAGTTCGCCGAAAGCGGAATGGAGGGCGAGGTAGCGCCGTTCATCGACGATATGCCCGCGGCGTTTGCGCGTGCCGACCTAGTGATTTGCCGCGCGGGCGCGGGCGCGGTAGCGGAATTAGCGGCTGCAGGCAAGCCGTCTATCCTGGTCCCGTTGCCGGCTGCGGCCGACGAGCATCAGCTGCGCAACGCGGAAGCGTTCCAGAAGGCCGGGGCGTCTGTGCTGGTACTCGATCGTGAAATGGATGGCGGCCGGCTCTTTGAAGAAGTTCAAAAGTTACGCACCCGGCCTGAATTGTTACAGCGCATGGGACAGCGGGCCCGGGCGTTTGCGCATCCCGATGCGGCTCGTCGCGCGGCAAATGTGCTGGAAGAGGCAATCGCCCATTGACATTGCTATGGAAAGCCGAAACAATACAATATAAAAATGTTTTTTAAGCCGCAGCACATGCACTTCGTCGGAATCGGCGGCATCGGCATGAGCGGCATCGCCGAGGTGTTGCTGAACCTGGGTTATCAGATTAGCGGATCGGATTTAAAGCTGAGCCTGACCACCGAACGGCTGGCGTCGCTCGGAGCGCGTATTTATGAGGGTCACGCGGCGGCGAACGTTACGGGCGCCAAGGCCATTGTGGTGAGCTCGGCGGTGGATGCAGCTAATCCCGAGGTCCAGGAAGCGCGCCGACTGCTGATTCCCATCATTCCACGCGGCGAGCTGCTGGCCGAGTTGATGCGGCTGAAGTATGGTATCGCGATCGCCGGGAGCCACGGTAAAACCACGACAACCTCCATGACCGCGACGGTGCTGAACGTGGCCGGGCTCGATCCCACCGTGGTGGTTGGCGGGAAGGCCGCATCCATGGGCGGCTCCAATGCGCGCGTGGGGCGGAGCGATTTTCTGGTGGTGGAATCGGACGAAAGCGATGGATCGTTTCTCAAGCTCAGCCCGATCCTGGCGGTGGTTACTAACGTCGACCGCGAACACCTGGATCACTATCCGTCCATCGTCGAGATTCGCGCCGCGTTCCTCGAATTCATTCAAAAGGTTCCATTCTACGGCGCGGCCATCCTGTGTCTGGACGACGAGAACGTCCAGCAGCTTCTTCCCTTGGTGAATCGCCGCACCGTTACTTACGGGCGGAGCCCACAAGCCACCCTGCACATCGTGGATACCGATTGCGGCGCCTTCGAAAGCCGCTTCTCGGTTCGAACGCGTGGGCACAACTTGGGAACGTTTCATCTGCGCGTGCCGGGTGTTCACAACGTACTGAATGCGACGGCGGCCATCGCGGTGGGATTAGAGCTCGACATCCAGATCGAGTCGATTCGCGAAGCCATCGCCAGCTATTCCGGCGTCGATCGCAGGTTTCAGATGCGCGGCCAAGCCCGCGGTGTGACGGTAATTGACGATTACGGCCATCATCCAACCGAGATCCGCGCTACTCTGGCCGCCGCGCAGCTCTGCAAGTTCCGACGCGTTCACGCCGTGTTCCAGCCGCATCGCTACACGCGCACACAGCACCTGATGGACGAGTTTGCGAAGAGTTTTCATCAGGCCGACGTGGTCTACGTGCTCGACATCTACGCCGCCTCCGAAGCGCCGATCGAAGGGATTACAGGCCAGGCGCTGGCCGATCGCATTCGGGATTTCGGGCATCGCTGCGTGCACTATACGGGGACTATCCCGCAGACCGTGGCTGCCGTCCTTGAAAAAGTGCGCGATCAGGATGCAGTGCTCACCCTCGGCGCCGGCAATGTTTGGCAGGCGGGCGATCGTATTTTGGAAAAACTCCGGGAGGCTGCGTAGGTGGCCGAATCCAGCGCGAAATCGGGATCGAAGAACCGGCGTACCCCGGCCACGCGGCTTTTGCTCCGCTACGGCGGCATTGCTGTTGCGGTGGGAGTTGTGCTCAGTAGCTGCATTTACGCTTCGGAGAGCTTCGAGCGTTTTTTGATTCGAGATCCACGCTTCTTCCTGCCGGGCCCCGCCGACTACGGGTTGGAAAGCCCGAACCTGGAGCTGCACGGCCTGAAATACGCATCGCGCCAGCAGATTCTGCGGCTCTTTGAGCCAGACTATGGACGCAGCCTGTATCTGTTTCCGCTCGCCACGCGACGCAAGGCGTTGCTCGGCGTCCGATGGGTGCATGAGGCTTCCATCGCCAGGATCTGGCCGGATCGATTGGTCGTGCAGATCTGGGAGCGAAAGCCCGTGGCATTCATCAAGCTGCCCGCCGAGAGCATGGTCCGTTGGGCGCTCATCGACGACGAAGGCGTCATTCTGGATCCCCCACCCAAGGCATCGTTCCAGCTCCCTGTTCTGGCGGGAGTGATGGGAGGCGAGAACCAGGAAAAGCGCGGAGTTCGAGTGCGGCGCATGCAGCGGCTGATGAAGGAGCTGGGGCCGCTCGCCGACAACGTGTCGGAAGTAGACGCCACCGATCTGGACGATTTGAAAATTACCGAACAGGCCGGCGGCGTCGTCGTGTCGCTCATGCTGGGCGACCGCAACTTTTCTAGCAGGCTGCGGAACTTTCTGGACCACTATTCGGACATTCACCGGAAGATGCCCCAGGCGACGTCGTTCGATCTTCGGCTCGACGATCGTATTACAGGTTTGGAGGCCTCTCGCGATGCCCGATAAATCTGAACTGGCAGTAGGGCTCGATCTCGGAAGCTCGTCCACTCGCTGTCTCATCCTGCGCATGGAGGGCGGCCGCGTGCGCTACGCCGGGCACAGCGAGGTCCCTTCCGACGGCTGGAGCAAAGGCCGGTTGGCCGATCAGCAGGCGGTGACTGCGTCTGTGCGCGCGGCCGTGCACGAAGCCGAGGCGCAAGCACGCGTCTCGGTGGACACTCTGGTGCTGGGTATCGGAGGCTCCAGTGTCGAAGGTTGCAACGCCCGAGGCATCTATGAATTCGGCAGGCCGCGTCCGGTGACCATCGACGACATGGCCTACGCGGTGGAGCGCAGCGAGCAAGTGCGGCTGGAAGAAGATCGCATTATCCTGCACTTGTTCCCTCAGGATTTCACTCTGGACGGGCGCGCCGGCAAGCGCTATCCGCGCGGCTCCATCTGTTCTCGCCTGGAAGCGAACGTCCACATCACCACCTGCTCCGAGCAGGAACACTACGCCATCCTGCACGCCGTGCAGCAGGCATCGTATGCCATTGAGGAGTCCATGTTTGAGCCCGTGGCCACCGCTTATTCATCGGTGAACCGCGACGATCGCAATCGCGGAGTTGCCGTGGTGGACATCGGCAAGCATTCCACGGACCTGGTGGTGTACGACGGTGAAGCGGTGTTGCTGGCGCGGAGCCTGGCGGTTTCCGCGGATCATTTCACGCGCGACGTGGCGGTGGGGTTGACGGTGCAATACAACGACGCCGAACGCCTGAAATTGGAATACGGGTGCGCGATGCTGGGTCTGACTTCCGACAACAGTTACATCGAAGTTCCATCGAACGAGGGTCGTACGCCTCGCGAAGCCCCACGCAAACAGTTGAACGAGATTCTGGAAGCGCGCGCCGAGGAGCTCTTCATCCACGTGGGATCGGAGTTGGTGACCATCGGCATGGATCAAAAACTTCTGGAAGGCGTTATCCTGGCCGGCGGCGGAGCGATGTTGAACGGCATGTGCGACATGGCCGAACGAGTACTGAATTGTCCAGCGCGCAACGCAATTCCCGAGGGCATCCAGGATTTGCCGGACGATCTTTGCAATCCCATGTGGGCCACCGCCTCGGGATTGGCCCGCTATTCGGCGCGGCTGAAAACCAATCGAGAGACCAAACGCCGGGCTCCCGGGCTGATAGGGATGTTGTTCCGATGATTATCCATGTGATTTCCAACACGATCGCGACAGGAGGCTTTGAATGGACGCATTAAAGTTCGCCATACAAGAGGAAGTTCTCGCTGGCACCAAAATCAAAGTGGTGGGCGTGGGTGGAGGCGGCTCGAATGCCGTCGCCAGAATGATGAACGAAGGCTTGCAGGGCGTCGAATTTCACATTTTGAACACCGACGTCCAGGCGCTGAACGCGTCGCAAGTTCCCAACAAGCTTGCCATCGGCTCCAAAGTGACCAATGGTCTCGGCGCGGGCTCAGATCCCGGCCTCGGCAGACAGGCCGCGCTCGAAGACACCGAGCGCATCATCGAGGTTCTGGAAGGCGCCGACATGGTATTTGTGACCGCCGGGCTGGGAGGGGGCACGGGTACGGGAGCTGCGCCCGTAGTTGCTTCGCTTGCTAAGGAGTTGAACGCGCTCACTGTCGCTGTGGTGACGAAACCCTTCGCCTTTGAAGGACCGCGCCGGATGAAGCAGGCCGACCGCGGGCTCTCTGAACTCGGCGGCACGGTGGACACCGTGATCACGGTTCCCAACGATCGTCTGCTCGAGCTAGTCCCGCGCGGCACCAGCTTCTTTGAAGCGTTTCGCATCGCCGACGATATTCTGAGGCAGGCCGTGCAAGGCATCAGCGATATCATCACCACGCCTGGCCTGATCAATCGCGACTTCTCGGATATTCGCGCCATTATGCTGGGTATGGGCTACGCGATGATGGGCACCGCGTCGGCCTCGGGCGAAAATGCGTCCATTGAAGCCGCTCGCCAGGCCATCAGCTCGCCGCTCATGGAAGAGGGCGGAGTGAAGGGTGCGCGCGGCGTCCTGATTAACATCACCGGTTCAAGCAAACTGAGCCTGCACGACGTAAACGAAGCTTGCTCGCTGATCCGCGGCGCAACGGCCAACGAAGACGCTCAGATCAACTTCGGTGTGGTGATGAACGAGTCGTTGAAGGACACCGTGAAGATTACGGTGATCGCCACCGGATTCCAGCGCGACAACCTGCCACAACTCGCTCGCCGCGCCACTGCGTCGGCCTCCGTCGAGCCCATTTTCTTCGAGAACGCCCCGGCGCCTGCACCTCCCCCGCACGCGCCCATGCCGGCCCCTGTGGCAGAGCCGCTCTTCAGCACTGGTTTGAGCGCGGGATCGTCACTCTTCCGCGAGATGTCGCCCGAGCCGGAGCCGGTCGAGGAATCTGAGATGGAGGAACCCGCGGCTATGTCGATGCCCGTGGTGGATGATATTGAGGTTCCCGCGTTCATGCGCCGGGAGCGCAGGTTGTACCAGTAGAATTTATCCGTGTTCATCGGCGTTCATCAGCGGCCAAAAAAATATGTTAGCCGCCGATGAACACGGATCAACGCCGATAACTGTCTACTGAAACACCGGCTGCACCCGCGATCCGCTCTGAATCTGCTTCTCCGATGGCAGCGCGGCGGCGTCGCCTTCACTGAGGCCTGAAAGCACCTGCGACTTGGTGTAGCTCGAAATGCCCAAATTCACCTTGCGCCACACCACTCGATCAACTTGAAGCAGCAAGACGCCGGTCTGCGAGTCCTGCCGGCGGATGGCCTCCTTCGGAATGGCGAGAACGTTTTCCGCTACAGTCGCTTGAATGTCCGCGTTAATGTTGGCGTTCGGCAGCAGATCGCGATCCGGGTTTTCGATAATGCATCCCACCTCGCCCACCTGGCGCGTCCCGAGCGGCACAATCTGGGTCGGCAGCTTGTCCACTACGCCCTTCCATTGATGGCCCGGCAACGCGTCCCAGGTAATGACCACCAGCTCTCCTTCGTGAACTTTGCCAAGGTCTGGCTCGTCCACGTACACGGTCACTCGGACCCTATCCAGCTTGCCCACCTTTGCAATCGCGTCTCCGGGGTTGACGTACGAGCCTTGCTTCAAATCGAAATCGTAAACCGTCCCGTTCATGGGCGCTCGAAGGATGCTGAGATCGAGAGTGCCTTGCGCCACCTGGGCGGCGGACTGCGCTTCCTGCAGCCGAGCCTTGGCGATTTCCTTGTCGGTGCCGGTAACCAGCGCCGTCTTACTTTTTTCAAGAGACTGAATTCTCAATTGGAGCTGATCCACAAGCTGGCGAGCCGCATCCAACTCTTGACGCGTTGCGGCCTGTTTGGCTACTAGCCGGTCCAGGGCCTGGTAACTCTTCTGCGCCGCATCCAGATCCAGCTTCGCCCGCGCGAGATCGGAATCGATCTGCTGCCGCTCCGCTATGCGTCCGCCTTGCGTCAAAACTTGTTCCTGCGCCTTGGCCTCTTGAATCGCGGCTTGGGCTTTTGCCAGATCGGCCCCCGCAACTCGGGTGTCGAGTTCCACTAGCGGCTGGTCTTTTGTCACCTGCTGGCCGCGGCTAATATAGACCCGCGCAAGCAGACCGGCGCGTTCTGAGCGCACGGGCATCCACTCAATCGGTTCTACCTTTCCGTTGGTGCTCAGCGAACTGATCAGTGTTTCGCGTGTGATTTTGACAAACTCGACCTCCGGAGGAGCCGCCTTCTTGGTGGCAACCCAGGCTATGATCACTGCCGCGCCTACCAGAAGAATGGCGAGCCAGCTTCGACTACGGCTCACGGGTGGGTCCTCGCAAAGGGGTCAATTTCCATTCTCCCAGAATCTATTCCAACACCGCCAGCGTGTCGCCTGCGGCCACCGTGTCTCCGGCGTGCGCGCGAATTTCGATAACACGGCCGGGGCGCGCCGCCTTCATCTCGTTTTGCATCTTCATCGCTTCCACCACCACCAGGCCTTGCCCCGCATCCACCACGTCTCCTACCTTCACCAGCACGCGGACCACCTTGCCGGGTATCGGCGCTGCGACATTCTGACGCCCTGACCCAACAGACCCGCGGAAGCCTCGGCTGGTGTCGCGAGGATCTCGCACTTCTACCGTGAACCGCCGGCCGCCCGCCTCCGCGCTCAGCCCTTGCGATGTTTCGGTCAGTCGAATCTCGAAGCTTGCGCCATCCAGCAGCACGGCATAGACGCCGGGTTCTACTTCTGTGACGGAAGCGAGTTGCCCGGAATCAATTTCGATCGTGCGGTCATCCACCGCCACTTGCCACTTCATCGAAGTAGCTGGCCCCGCCCTTCGTTCAGCCAGCGGGAACCTTCCACCTCTGCGGCGACTGTCCCGCGCTGGCGTGCGGTCTGGTAGTGCGCGAGAGCGGCCAGCGCCACAGCACTGTCGAGTTCGGGTGGCGGCGCGGTCCGAGGTTTTCGTCTGGCCAGAAAATCGGCCACAAACTCGGTGGAGAGGTTGCCGGCCAGAAACTCTGAATCGTCCAGGATTTCTCGAAGGAAGGCGATATTCGTCTGGATGCCGGCGACAGCGTACTCACTGAGGGCGCGCTGCAGTCGCTGGATCGCGGTGTTGCGGTCCGGTCCCCGGGTCACCAGCTTCGCGAGTAGTGGGTCATACTCCAGCGGAACGGTCCACCCTGGATATACGCCCGAATCCAGCCGAACGCCGGGTCCGCTGGGTTCGCGCAGTTGAGCGATTTTACCGGGCGAAGGAAAGAACTGGTTCTCTGGATCCTCGGCGCACACGCGGCATTCCATGGCCCACCCGCGCCAGGAGATTTCCTTCTGCGTGAACGGCAGCGCCTCACCGGCGGCGATGCGCAATTGCAGGTGAACCAGATCGTGTCCGGTGACCAACTCCGTCACGGGATGCTCCACTTGCAGGCGGGTGTTCACTTCCAGGAAATAAAAGTTCCCGCGATTGTCAGCCAGGAACTCAACTGTCCCCAGGTTGTCGTACCCCGCGGCGCGAGCGATCTTCAACGCTGCTTCGCCCATGGCCTCCCGCATCTCGGGGTGCCGTGCCACCCAGGGCGACGGACACTCCTCGATGATCTTCTGATGACGCCGTTGCAGCGAGCACTCCCGTTCGCCCAAATGCACCAGGTTTCCGTAATGATCGCCCGCGATCTGAATCTCGATGTGGCGAGGTTTTTCGATCACTTTCTCGATGTAAACCTCGCCGTTCTGAAACGCCCGCTCCGCTTCGCTGGACGCGTCCCGGATGGCGGATTCCAGCTCATTCTCCGCGTTAACGCGCCGCATCCCCTTGCCACCACCGCCCGCCGCCGCCTTCAGCAGAACCGGATAGCCAATCTCGCGCGCCAGTGCACGAGCACGTTCGATATTTGTGGCCGCCTCTTCGCTGCCGGGCACCACCGGCGCTCCAGCTTGTTTCGCTAGAGTGCGCGCGGCAGTCTTCGAACCCAGGCGCCGAATCGATTCAGCGGACGGTCCAATGAAGACGATGCCCGCTTCGGCGCACGCCGCGGCGAATCCGGCGTTCTCGCTCAAGAAGCCGTAACCGGGATGGATTGCCTCCGCTCCATGCTTTTTCGCTGCTTCGAGGATGCGATCCAAACGCAGATAGCTGTCCGGGGACGGCGCGGGTCCTATATGCTCGGCCTCATCGGCCAAGCGAACATGCAGAGCGCCCCGGTCGGCATCCGAGAACACCGCGATGCTGCGAATCTTTATCTCACGCAGCGCGCGGATGATGCGCACGGCGATCTCGCCACGATTGGCCACCAGGACTCTACCAAACATGCATGGTGATTTTAGCAGAGGCCGAACGGCGTTCACGGTAATCGAAAGTCCAGTAATCTAAACTCAATGGACAACGAAGAATTCAAGCGTTACGGGCACCAGGTGGTGGACTGGATCGGCGACTACCTGGAAGACATCCGCCAGTATCCGGTGTTGCCGCACGTGAAGCCGGGCGATTTGGTGGATTCCCTGCCAGCGCACGCGCCCGACCACGGTGAGCCGATGGACGCCATCCTCGAGGATTTTCAGCGCTCCATTGTTCCCGCGCTGACGCATTGGAATCATCCCCGCTTCTACGCCTACTTTGCGATCTCAGCGTCCCACCCGGGCATTCTCGCGGAGATGCTGGCAGCGGCCTTGAACGTCAACGGCATGCTGTGGAAGAGCTGCCCCGCGCTCACCGAGCTGGAACAAGTGACGCTGGGATGGCTGCGCCAATGGATGGGCCTGCCGTCGGAGTTTTTCGGGATCATCTATGACACCGCTTCCATCGGTACTCTGCACGCCATCGCGGCGGCGCGCGAAATGGCCGATCCTGAATCGCGCACGCGCGGGAACCCTCCGGGCCTGGTGATGTACACCTCCGAGCATGCGAATTCATCCGTGGAAAAGGCCGGCATCACGCTCGGCATCGGACAGGACAACATTCGCAAAATTCCGGTGGACGACGCGTTTCGCATGCGCGTGGATGTCTTGCGCCAGACGGTGGCAGCGGATCGGCGCGCGGGCAAGCGGCCGTTTTGTATTATTCCAACCATCGGTACCACTTCAACATCCAGCATCGATCCTGTGGATGCGATCGCCGATGTGGCCGAAGAATGCGGCGCCTGGCTCCACGTGGACGCGGCGTATGGCGGTGCGGCGGCGGTGGTCCCCGAGTTGCAATCCATCCTGCACGGAGCCGAGCGCGCGCATTCGCTGGGGGTGAATCCGCACAAATGGCTGTTCACGCCTTTCGACCTCAGCGCGTTCTACACGCGCAAGCCCGAGATATTGCGCCAAGCCTTCTCGCTGGTGCCGGTGTACTTGCGAACTGACGAAGACCCGCGCGCCGTGAATTACATGGATTACGGAGTGCAACTCGGCCGCCGCTTCCGCGCACTGAAGCTGTGGTTTATCATGCGCTACTACGGACACGAAGGGATCGCCGAGCTGATACGCAAGCACATGGATTACGCGCAACGGCTGGCTGGTTTGATTCGCGAGCATCCCGATTTCGAGATTGCCGCTCCCACGCCTTTCTCGCTGATCTGTTTCCGCTATCGCGGCTCCGATGACGACAATCGCGCCTTGCTGGAGGCAGTCAACGCCTCGGGGAAGGCTTTCTTATCTCACACCGTGTTGAACGGCCGGTTCGTCTTGCGGCTGGCAATCGGAAACATCGCCACGCAGTGGGAAGACCTGGAGGAGACGTGGAATCTGGTGCGCCAGAGCGCCAAGAACTCGGTTCTTAAATAGTTCTTAGCAGAAGAAATTCATCCACCGTGCTGAGCAACAGCGAGGGATGAACGGGCTTGGAAATATAGCCGTTCATGCCAGCCTCCAGGCACCGCTCCTTATCGCCGTTCATGGCGTGCGCCGTCATCGCGATGATGGGCAGCCGGTTCCAGCGCGCTTCCTTCCGGATCAGCCGCGTGGCTTCCAATCCGTCCAGCACGGGCATTTGCACATCCATTAACACCAGATCGAAGGCGGGGCTGTTTTCCAGCTTGTTCAGAGCCTCTTGTCCGTCATTGGCCAGTTCGATGGAAAAGCCGCGCTTGCGTAATACGGCTGTCACTACTTTCTGGTTCACGTGATTATCCTCCACCACCAGAATGCGAGCGGGACTTCCGGCCGCGGCGGGCGTGGTTGGAACATGTTCCGACATATTTGGTTTTTGCGGCGTTTTTCCGGCCGCTTCGGCTTCGCATTTGAGCGTAACGGCGAAAGTGCTTCCCCTGCCCAGTTCGCTCTGAACTTGGATATCGCCGCCGTGCAAAGCCACCAGGCTGCGGGTGATTGCCAACCCCAATCCGGTTCCGCCGAACCGGCGGCTCACGCTACCGTCCGCTTGGGTGAACTTGTCGAAAATGGAGAGCAGCTTGTCGGCTGGAATTCCCGTTCCGCTGTGCTCCACCGTGATGCGCAGTGTGAACACGCCCGGCTGCGCGAATTCCCCATCCACTTTCACCGTAACCGATCCATGCTCCGTAAATTTCACTGCATTGCTGACCAGATTGGCGATGATCTGGCGGATGCGCAGCGGATCGCCGGCGATCTGTTGGGGCACAGCGGGCGAAACTTCCGCGCGCAACGAAACCGAATTCTCAGTGGCCTTGGGCTGATGGGCCTTAATACAATCCGCCAGTAGCGCTCGGAAATCGAATGGCAGCTTTTCCAATGTCATCATCCCCGCTTCGATCTTCGAGAGATCTAGAATGTCATTCAGCAATGAGAGCAAAGAATATGCGCAGCTCTGCGCGGTTTGCACCTGTTCGGCCAGCTCCGGACCCAGCGCGCGATCCAGCGCCATATCCAGCATCCCGATGATGCCGTTCATCGGCGTCCGCAGCTCGTGGGAAATATTTGCCAGGAAGTCACTCTTGGCCTGGCTGGCGGCCTGCGCAGTACGCATGGCTTCTTCCAATTGATCGGTACGGTCCTTGATTCGTTTTTCGAGCGACTCCTGGTGCTCCAGCAGCGCCGTCTGCGACGCGGCCAACGCTTCGATCATTCCATTGAAGCTTTCACCCAGAAACTCCACCTCATCGCCTGTCTTGCTCACCTGAATGGGTTGTAGGCGCCCGTTACGAGCGGATATGATGCCGGCCTGAAGCTGTCCCAATGGCCGTGCCAGCAACCGAATGGTGAAGCGTGAGATGGCAGCCGTCACCAACGTCACGATCAGCAATAACAGAAACGCTTTTGGGATGTCGAAAGTGTCCTGCCGCAGATCGTAAGCCAGAATGGTGGCCACCACCCAAAAGACCAGCGCAGCCGTAAAGAGCGCGAATTTCGAGGCCAGCGAGCGCAACGTCCCGGGACGCAAGAGCGTGCGGTCGCCTGTCGATGGCTCGGCCATACTCGTTGATCGGCTTTCCTAAGGTGTGCTGCATAAGGGATTAGCCCTAGGGGACCGCAATGCTATTCTTGGACGAAATGGGTAGCCTGCGGATCAACCTGTGCGGCATCCAACTCGAAAACCCTGTCATCGCCGCATCCGGGACTTACGGTTATGGTGTGGAGTTATCGAGTGTCGCCGACCTGAACGGGATGGGCGGACTGGTGGTAAAAGGACTCTCCCGCGAGCCAATCGCCGGCAATCCACCCCCGCGCTTGTGGGAGGCCGAGTCCGGCATGATCAACTCCGTCGGGCTCCAGAACATCGGCGCGCGAGCCTTTGTAGCGGAAAAACTCCCCGGCTTGCGTCATTTTCGAACCGCGATTTTTGCGAATGTCTTCGGATATCAGCCTGAGGACTACGCCGAAGTGATCCGCATTTTGGAAGACGCCGAAGGCATCGCAGGCTATGAACTGAATGTCTCCTGTCCCAATACGAAGCATGGAGGGATCTATTTTTCGAGCGATCCCGCGCTACTGGGTGAATTGGTCGCGCTGGTCCGGCCGCTGGCGCGCCGCCCATTGATTGTCAAATTGTCGCCGAACGTGGCACGCATTGAGCCCTTGGCGCAGGCGGCGGAACAGGCCGGCGCAGATGCCATCAGCCTGGTGAATACCTTCGTTTCACTGGCCATCGATGCACACACCCGGCGGCCGCGGATTGGAGCCGGCTTCGGAGGATTATCGGGGCCGGCCATCAAACCCATCGCGCTCCGCTTGGTCTATGAAGCATCCAAGTCGGTTCGAATTCCGGTGATTGGGCTGGGAGGGATTCGCAGCGGCGAGGATGCGGCCGAATTTCTGGTGGCCGGCGCAGCGGCGGTCCAGGTGGGCACTGCGAACTTCTGGGACCCTGAAGCGCCTTGCCGTATCGCGCGCGAACTGAACCAGTATCTAGAAAAAGAAAACATTCACGACGTCCAACAACTGGTGGGGACTTTGCAGATATGAAACAAACGATTTCGACCGTTAACGCGCCCAAAGCCATTGGCCCTTATTCGCAGGCCGTGGTGTACGGCGGATTGGCTTACTTGAGCGGGCAGATCGCGCTCGATCCTGCGAACAACAAGGTGATAGAAGGCGGCATCTCGGCGCAAACCGAACGCGTTTTGGAGAATATCAAGGCAGTTCTCCAAGCCTGCGGCGCTTCGCTGGATTCTGTCCTGAAAACCACCGTGTTCCTCAAGGACATGGCGGACTTCGCGCCGATGAATCAAACCTACGAGCGCTACTTCACGAAGAATCCGCCCGCGCGATCGACGGTGCAAGCGGCCAAATTGCCGCGAGACGTCGGTGTGGAGATTGATGTGATCGCCGCGGTGATTGCTCAAGCCGGCGACTAGTGCGCCGAGTATTGCGGCTGGGGCGAATTCAGCCTGATATCCAGCGTCTTCTGCTCTTCGTCCACTTCGAAGTTCTGCCCAAACGTCTGGTAGTCCTTCGCAATGATCTGCACCAGGATGGTTCCTTGCGGGATAGGCGGAATTTTCACCAAGCCTTCTTGATTGGTGCGCAGCTCCCACTCTTTGCGGATCTTTTTCCCTAGTTTCGTTACCGAGTGTCCTTTAACGAACTTGACGATTACACTGGCGCCTTCCACAGGTTTGCCCCCGGGGCTTTTCACCGAAATCGTCAATGTGGTCATGTCCGCTGCCCGTGTCGGCAATACCAGGCCGGGCAACATCAGGGCGAGCGAAAGAATCAGTGCGCGCATAGGTACATCATAAGCCCTGCAGGTTTTCACGCGATATCAGGCAGCAGAAACTGTCGCCCGTGCCCGGCCGCGCGCGTCACCGCCTCAGCCGCCAGATAGCCGCTGCGAACTGCGCCTTCCATGATGGGCGGCCAGCCCGACCGGGTCCAATCGCCCGCCAGGAAAAGGTTTCCGAACTTGGTGGCGCTCAGCGGTCGAGCTTGCTCCAGGCCAGGGCGCGCCGAAAATGTCGCGCGTATTTCCTTCACCACGTGCGCTTTTTCGAGCTTCGCTTCTTTCGCCCCCGGGAAAAACTCAGCCAATTCTCGCACCGCCAGCGCGATCACTTCCGCGCGCGGCATCTCCACCAGGCTTCGCGACGCGCTCACTACCAATTGCAAATATCGGCCGCCGGATTTGTTGAACATCCACTGCATCGTGCGATCCAGCAGGGTGGCGTGGGGTAGTTCGGTGATGCTGCGATCGAACCACAAGTGAATGCCCGTGATCGGTGAGTGCTCGAAACCATCCAGTTTCAAATCCAGCTCCGGAATCACTGCCGGCAGGCGCTCGAATGGCAATGCGCAGACGTAGCAGTCAGCCGAGTGCCGTTCGCCTGCCGCGATTACTCCGCGAATGGCGCCATTCTCCACATTCACGCGCTCTATCGGCGAACGAAGATGGAAGTGGACATCGGGGATGCGTCGCCAGCCTTCCGGGCCATACAAATCCCCCAGCGGGACCGCCGGAATCCCCATCTCGTACGAATCTGCGCGAGCGAGAAACCCCAGCCAGAACACCTGAAAACCGTGACTCGCCGCCATGCGATCCAGATCCTCGTTCACCGCGCTCACCAGAACCTGGTTCCAGAAACGCTGGATCGCCCGCTCGGTTTGGCCCTTCTCTAACAGCCACTCGAGCATCGTAATTCGGTCCAGATCCTGGCGTCGCCCATGCTCGCGTCGTATGGCCAACAGCGCGCGGGCGATCGCCAGTTTGTCGGGCAGCCCAAGAAACTTCAAATCCCAGAAGCTTCCCGTGAAATGCAGCGGTGCTGGCAGGCCTCCGGCTTGCAAAACCGAGGTTCGGCCGCCGGGTTCGATAAAGAAGAATTGCTGGTGAAATTGGATCCGATCCGCGACGCCCAGGCGCCGATAAAAATCCATCAGATTGACGCAGCAGCGCAGCAAAACGTGCTGGCAATTGTCGATTACTTCAGAGTTGTCGCCCGGTACAGGATAGGAAGTGGCGCGGCCACCCAGGAATCCTCGTGCCTCAAACAGATCTACTTGAAATCCGGATTGGCCCAGCGCGGCGGCCGAGGCAAGGCCAGCCAGACCTCCGCCGATCACAATTGCTGAGGGCATGAAGAACTAGCAGGAAAAACGGAGCTGTGGGACCACAGTCTTAACAGCGCACCGGCACTCGCGCGCGATGGCCTCCGCCGCCCCCGTTACTATTGATCAGCAACACGGCGATGGATAGCACAACCACAAGAAATACAATATCCGATAAATCGAATTGCACTAATCTTTTCCTGGGGCCCAGATCTTCACAGGTTCAGCGAGCCCAATGAGTAATTATGAAATCAGCTTTCAGATTAGCATAGTAGGCCATTTGCCCGAGCCGTACTGGGAGGGCTATCCTTATGCAGGACTCGCTGCGCGCGATCCCGACGCCTGGGCCACTACGTTTTCGATCAATCGAAGACCGCAGTTGCCATCTAAGGTGAGGATCGATTCCGGGTGAAACTGCACCGCTTCAATCGGTAGTTCCCGATGCCGGATCCCCATGATGACGCCATCCTCGGATTCCGCGGTCACTTCCAGGCATGCCGGAAACGTTTCTTTGCGCGCAAACAGCGAGTGGTAGCGCCCCACTTTGAAGCGCTCCGGGAGTCCTTCGAATATCCCCACGTTCCGATGAACAACAGTGGAGGGCTTCCCGTGCATTGGATAATCCAGCACGCCCAGTTCTCCTCCGAACGCCTCTACGATACCCTGCAAGCCGAGGCAAACTCCAAAAACTGGAATGCCCGCGTGGGCGGCAAACTTCACCAGATCGGGAACGCCGAAGTCGGAGGGACGCCCCGGCCCGGGTGAGATAAGCATCAGGTGCGGAGCTAAATCCAGGATCAACCGGTGCGGAACTCCGGCGCGATAAGTCACCACCTCAGCGCCGGTCTGGCGCGCGTAGTTGGACAGGGTGTGGATGAAGCAGTCGTCGTTATCGACCAGCAGCAATTTGACACCTTGGCCGCGTTGCTGCGGAACGCTGTCGGATACCTCCGCCTTCTTGGCCCCTCGCAATGAACGGAAAAATCCGGTGGCCTTCAGGCGCGTCTCCTGTTCTTCCAGTTCGGGAACCGAATCGTAGAGTAGAGTTGCTCCCGCGCTGTAGCGCGCGATTCCGTCGCGCAGATGCACCGTGCGGATCAGAATACCGGTATTGATGTCGCCGTTCAACGACAGCATCCCCACCGCGCCGCCATACCAGCCGCGGGCGTCTTTTTCAAGATCCTCAATGGCCTGCGCGGCCGCCTTTTTCGGCGCGCCGATAACAGTCACCGCCCACATGTGCGTGAGAAAAGCGTCGAGTGAATCGAAGCCCGGCTGCAGCAGGCCTTCCACGTGATCCACGGTATGGAACACACCTGCGTAGGATTCGATCAACCGTCGGCCGATCACCTTCACCGTGCCTGGGATCGACACGCGCGATTTGTCGTTGCGATCCACGTCGGTACACATGGTCAGCTCGGATTCTTCCTTGGTGGAGTTGAGCAACTCCCGGATGTTGTCGGCGTCGCGCAACGGATCGCCCGTGCGGCGAGCGGTCCCCGAGATCGGGCAGGTTTCCACGCGGTTACCTTCCACGCGCACGAACATCTCGGGCGACGCCCCAATCAGTTGCTCGTCGCCAAGCTGCAGCAGAAATTCATAGGGGCTGGGGCTGCCCTTCTGAATCCGCTGGAACAGGGCCGACGCGCTCTCGGAATAATTGGCCTGGAAGGTTTGCCGCAGCACCACTTCGTAGTATTCGCCCTGCCGCATGCCTTCGCGCACCGCTTCCACTTTGGCCATGTACTCTTCGGGCTGGTGGTCACTCTCGATTTCGTTGTCGGGTCGCTTAGGCGAGCGGGTCGCTGGAGCGCCCGTACGCGCCAGACCCACGGTGGAAAGATCGCCCAGCTCAAAGTCGTAACGAAACCGCTCGATCTGCTCCTTCTTGCGATCCATATAGTAAATGTCGTCGCACAGAAAGAGATGCAGATCCTTATGATGTTTTTGACGAGGAAGCTTCAGATCGATCGGATCGAATTGGAACAACAGATCGTATCCAAACGCGCCTACCAGCGCGAGCCTGGAATCTTGCTCGCTCTGGAATTCGCCGATGACCGCTCGCAGAATCGAAAAGGCCGAAGGCTGTTTGCTGCGTTCTTCTTCCGGGAACAGTTCGGGCAGCGGCTTCAATCGGCCATGCAACACCGCGCCTTGAAAGCCGAACGCTTCCCATTGCGGATGGCGTTCGAGCAATCGATGCAGCATCCGGTTCAGGACTTCCCCGCGCGCATTGAGCGGACGGAACTCGATTTCCCGGCCGGCGGAAACCATCTCGATCGGGGGACAGACAGAAGCCACATCCCAGCGTGAATAGCGCTCCGGGTATTCGTAGCCCGATGACAGGTAGATACCCCGATAGCGGTCCAGCTTGTGCAGCAGGTGACCGAGCCCTTTTTTGAATGGGATGGCGGAGGTCAAGCGGGTTACGTTGATTCCGCCCGGTGTGGTGTAGCTCAACTTCGCCATAAGGATTTCCGCGAGGGAATGTTCGCAGAGTTACCAGAATAGCACCACCCGTGCGTAGGTGCTTGCGGAAAGTCGTCCTCAATCGCCGGAAGCGCGATAGCCACGCCGCCAGAGAACCGAGACTTTGGGCAATCCTAACCGGTGGTTCAGTTGCAGACGAACGTGGTGAAAGCGACCGTCGGTGGAGTTGTTCCAAGGCACGTATCCAATGAGATACTGCGAGCGCAGTTCTCGCGAGATCTGCTGGGCGGCTGCAGCCACCTCGCGCTTGCTCTCCACCCGGAAATAACGCCCGCCGGCGCGATCGCAAAGCCGTTCCAGTAAGCCGGGTCCTAAGATTTCTTCCGGTGAACGCGTCCGCAAGACCAACGGCTCCGCGCTGTCTACAGCGAAGATCTGCACACCTGATTCCTCCAGGGTCCGCGTGAAGCCGCGTTCCGTTGAGCGGCTGTGGTTGTCGCCTCCATCGGAAAAGATCAGCAGGGCTTTGCGCGCATTCTTGGCCTTTTTCAGGTACGTCAGCCCGGCCGCCAGTGCGTCCAGAAGCGATGTTTCGCCGTGCGCGGTCACCTGAAGTAGCCGGTTCTGGATCTCTTCCGGATTGGCGCTCCAGCCAACTGCAACCTCGGGCCGGTTGGCAAAGGTGATCAGCGAGAATTCGTCCGATGCATTCGCGCTTTTGAGAACCTCGTCCAAAGCCGAGCGCATGCCTGCCATTTTGGAGTCCATGCTTCCGCTGACATCAAAGATGACGGCGAGCGATAGCGGTGTTTCCTCTTCGGAGAAATAAGCGATGTGCTGCTCGGCCTTATCCTCAAAGATTCGAAAGTCGTCACGCAGGAGGCCGCGGACCGGCCGATCGTGACGATCGAGCACCGTGGCGTTGATCAGAACGAGGTTGGCGTCGGCACGGAATTGGCCGGCGGTTCGTTCTTCGGCAAAGACCGCACCCGCAAACAAGAAGGCGAGCGCAACCGTGGCCGGCGCGAACTTCATGGTTCCACGATAGTCGCCGCGTCTGTACTTGACGCTGATGCGAAGGTACTTGCAGTACTAAACCAGAACGGTGAACGCGGTCTCGGTGCGCGTTACAGGCCGGTATAGCGTGTCGCGCTCCATCGGCTCGCGCCCGGCTTCACGAATCAGCCGCAGCAGTTCGCTCCGCCGCATACCTTGACTAGTGGTGGCGCCCGCTTCGTGGTAGATCTTCTCTTCCACCACTGTTCCGTCCAGATCGTCGGCGCCAAAGCGCTGCGCGATTTGCGCGATCCGGGGCGTCATCATGATCCAGTAAGCTTTGATGTGGCTGATGTTGTCCAGCATCAGACGCGACACTGCGATCATCTTCAGATCCAGAAAGCCGGTAGTGGTGGCAATGTGCTCTAGCGCGGTATTCGCCGGATGAAACGCCAGCGGAATAAAGGTCTGGAAGCCCTCGGTCTCGTCCTGCAGCTCGCGCAGCTTCACCAGGTGATCCACGCGATCTTCCTCGGTCTCGATGTGCCCGTACAGCATGGTGCAATTCGATTTCAATCCCAACTGGTGCGCGCTCCGCGCCACATCCAGCCACTGGTTGCCATCGATCTTGTGATCGCAGATGATCCGCCGCACTCGGTCGCTAAAGATCTCCGCGCCGCCGCCCGGCAGCGAATCCACGCCGGCGTCTATCAGCTTGGTGAGCGTCTCGCGAATCGAAAGCTTGCTCCGCTGCGCCAGGTACGCGATCTCCACCATGGTGAACGCTTTCAGGTGCACCTCAGAGAAACGCTGCTTCAGTCCGCGTAGCATCTCGCAGTACCAATCGAGCGTCAGCTCGGGATGCAGGCCGCCTACAATGTGGAACTCGGTGACTGCTTCGCTCCAACCCTCGCCCGCGCGGTGCCACACTTCGTCGAGCGACCAGGTGTAAGCCTTCGGATCCTTGGCGCGCTTACCGAAGGCGCACAGCTTACAGCTCGCCACGCAAACGTCCGTGGGATTGATGTGGCGATTGACGTTAAACCAAGTGACGTTGCCGTGTTTGCGCTCGCGCACCAGGTTGGCCATGTAGCCCACCGCGAGAATATCTGAGCTGCGGAAAAGCGCGATGCCGTCCTCGGCATCCAGGCGGACATCCGCCTCCACTTTCTCCAGAATTGGCCGTAAGCGCTTGTCTTCTATGTGGATCTGCATTGGTCCTCAGGCCCTTAGGCCGAAGAAATACATGTCGGCGGCCCAAAAAAGAAAGAATAGCACGCTCACATACCCGTTCACGGTGAAGAAGGCGGCGTCCACCCGCGACAGGTCGTCGGCCTTCACCAAGCGGTGCTCATAAAGGAGCAGCAAAACGATGGCCCCAATGCCCGCCCAGCTCAGGGCTCCGAGCCCGAAGAAGAACGAAAGCAGCATCAGGCAAGCGATCATTGCGATGTGGAACAGCCGCGCGATCCAAAGCGCGCCAGGCACGCCGAACCGCCGGGGCAAACTGAAGAGCCCAGCCTGGGAATCGAACTCATAGTCCTGGCAAGAGTAAATGATGTCAAAGCCCGCCGTCCAGAACATCACGGCAGCCGTCAGCCACAGGATGCGAGGATCGAGCGATCCTCGGACCGCGATCCACGCCGCCGCCGGAGCGATACCCAGCGAAAGCCCGAGAATCAAGTGCGAGAACGTGGTGAAGCGCTTGGTAAACGAGTAAAAGAAGACCACGGCCAGCGCCACGGGCGCCAGCTTCAGGCAAAGCGGATTGAGCGCGCGCGCCGCGAGCAAGAAAACCAGAACGGAAAAAAGAACGAAGCCCCAGGCGAAACGCACGCTCAAGATTCCTGCTGGGATGTGGCGCATACGCGTTCGCGGATTGCGGGCGTCCATATCGGCATCCAGAATCCGATTGAACGCCATTGCCGCAGACCGGGCGCCCACCATGGCGATGGCAATCCAGAGCAACTTGTAACCGAATCCGTGGGTGTCGAAATGGCTCTCCCGGAATGCAAGCAAAGCGCCAGTGAGGGCAAAGGGCAACGCGAACACGGAATGCTCGAACTTGATCATTTCGAGCGTCAGCCGCAACCGTTTCCAAAATGCCATCCGTTGTATTCTGAATTCTGACTTCTGAATTCTGGCTCCTGAATTCTGGCTTCTGAATTCTTGAATTCTGAATTCTGCCCCCTGCAGTTCGCTACCATTCTAATTCATGAGGTACATCGTCCTCGCCGCTTTGGTCTCTCTCATCTCCTGCGGGCCCCCAGCCACCACTCTCGAAGACTTTCCCACACGGCCAGTCACGCTTCCCGGCGGCCAGGTGATTCGGGTGGAGACGATGATCAGCAATTTCGAGCTGCTACGCGGGATGATGTTCCGAACGTCTCTGGCGTACGATCGCGGCATGCTGTTTGTCCACGCCAAACCCGACCACTATACATATTGGATGTATCAAACGCTGGTTCCGCTCGATATCGTTTGGCTGGATTCCAGCCGCGACATCGTCGAGATGGTCCAGAATGCGGAGCCTTGCAAGACGCAAGCGAGCAAGTGCGAACAATATGGTGGCAAACAGATCTCGTCGTACGTGCTTGAGATCCCTGGCGGAATGGCGAGGAAATTCGGATTGCAACTTGGCCAAAGAATCCAATGGTGATGTGTCCTGAATGATGCGCCGCCTGTTACCCTCAAGTTGAGATGGATTCCGATCAATTACGCGGGCTGTTGGAGCAAGTGTCCTCAGGCGCGGTGAACGTAGACGCGGCGCTGGACCGCATTCGCCACTTGCCGTTCGAGGATCTGGGTTACGCCAAACTGGATCACCATCGCGCGTTGCGGCACGGACTCACCGAAGTCATCTTCGGCAAGGGCAAGACGCCGGAGCAGATCGGCGCGATCGCCGCCCGGCTGCTCGATAAGTCGCCAAACTTGCTGATAACCCGCGCCGACCGGCACGCGGCGTCGCTGCTGAAGGCGGACTTTCCCGATGCCGAGCACTTTCCGCTTTCCGGCGCCGTGCGAATCTGGCGCGACCGTACCATCCGCGGTAAGGGGAAACTGGCCGTGGTTTGCGCCGGCACCAGCGACATTCCCGTCGCCGAAGAAGCGCAGGTTACAGCCGAGGTGATGGGCAACGAAGTGGAATCCATTTATGACGTCGGCGTGGCAGGGATCCATCGTTTGATCGCGCAGAGCGAGAGATTGATGGAAGCGCGCGTGGTGGTGGTGGCGGCCGGCATGGAAGGAGCGCTGCCGAGCGCGGTGGGAGGAATTGTCTCGGTACCGGTGATCGCCGTGCCTACCAGCGTGGGCTATGGCGCCAGCTTCAACGGGTTGGCGGCGCTTCTAGGCATGTTGAACAGTTGCGCCAGTAACGTAACTGTCGTCAATATCGATAACGGATTTGGCGCCGGTTACGTCGCTAGCCTAATTAACCGTTTGTAACGCCCCACTCTCCTACGCGACCGCAATACTGACTCGCGCACCGGATTCTTCGGCGTAAACGTAGAACCCGAACATGGGCATGCTCTCGCGCTTGCTCCACCGGCTCATCTTCCAATGGATGCGCAGAAATCGAACATCGGCTCGTGATCCCAGATTCAGCAATATGGAATAGAGACCGCAATAGAACTTTGGGGGAAACTTAGCCAGCGGCTTTGCATCCCATTTTTCACCATCGGGCGAACCCCAGACGGTTACTTCCAGGCTCTCTTGTTCTAGTATTCGTGTGATCCCGAGAGTAAGCACCAACAACTTACCTCGCTTGGAACCGAGATCAATCTCCGGTCCAGCGCCATCTGCTCGGGCGATGCTTTCAGGCAACAGAAAGTTACGCAGCATAATTTCCTCCAACCGGGGGACATGCCGGGAACTGCTTCTTGTGTGCTACCTGGCAGGTGTACCTACAGGGTAACTCTAGATTCTACGGAGGCGGTCGGCCGCCTTTTCCAGAGTCTCATACTTCTTGCAAAAACAAAAGCGAATTAATGTGGCGCCGGCATTAGAATCTGAAAAAAAACTCGAGCCCGGCACCGCCGCGACACCTATGTTTTCGATCATGTGACGAACGAAAGAGAGATCGTCGTCAAAACCGAAGCCGCTGATATCCGTCATGATGTAGTACGCCCCGTTCGGACGATAACAGCGGAATCCTGCCTGCTCCAGGCGCTGCAATAAGAAATCTCTTCGCTTCTGATATTCCACGCTTAGTTTTTCGTAGTATGAATCCGGTAGGTTCAAAGCCACCACGCCAGCCTGCTGCAACGGAGCCGCCGCGCCAACCGTTAGAAAGTCGTGGACCTTTCGAATGGAATCCGTAAGATCCGGCGGGGCCAAAACAAAACCTACTCGCCAACCAGTGACCGAATAGGTCTTGCTCATGCTGTTCACTAACACAGTCCTGTCGCGCATTCCCGGTAACGTCGCTATCGGGATATGAGACGCGCCCTCATAAATTATGTGTTCATAAATTTCGTCAGTAATTGCAAGGGCGTCGAACTCCTGGCAGAGATCGGCGATCACTTGCAGCTCGGCGCGAGTAAATACCTTGCCCGTGGGATTATTCGGCGAGTTCAAAACGATCGCCTTGGTCTTCGAAGAGAACGCGCGGCGTAGTTCATCCGGATCGAAGGTCCAGTCCGGAGGCGAAAGCGGAACAAACTTACACTTGGCGTCGCACAACAATGCATCAGGACCGTAATTTTCGTAGTATGGCTCGAAAATGATAATCTCGTCACCCGGATTGGTAACCGCCAACAGAGCCGCGATCATGCCTTCCGTGGCCCCGCAACAAACCGTAATTTCTCGCTCCGGATCGTAATCGATCCCGTACCACTTTCGATATTTCGTTGAGATCGCCTCGCGGAACGGTTTGGCACCCCACGTGATCGCGTATTGATTAAAGTCGGCCGCGATGGCATCCTGGGCCGCGCGCTTGATCTCTTCCGGCGCGCCAAAATCCGGAAAGCCTTGGGCCAAGTTGACCGCGTCATGCTGGATGGCCAGCCGCGTCATCTCGCGGATCACGGATTCGGTGAATTGCGATGTCCGCTGGCTGCGAAATCTGGCGCGGGAGTGAGCAATCTCAGTTGGGGTCATGCGAGAATGCCCACTTTCTTTGCCACCTTGCTCAGGATGTCTGATGCACGGTCGAGCATATCGCGCGTGTGAGTGGCAGTTACAATCGTGCGAATCCGCGCTTTACCTTCGGGCACCGTCGGAAAGCCAATTCCGGTTGCGAGCAATCCGTTCTCAAACAGAGCTGCAGAATAGGCGTGAGCCGCTCTTGCCTCGCCCACCATAATCGGCGTGATGGGAGTTTCACTCGCGCCCGTATCGAACCCGGCGTTCTTGAGTGCTGACTTGAAGTATCGCGTGTTATCCCACAGTTTCTCGATGCGTTCCGGCTCGCGCTCCAGAATATCGAATGCCGCCAGGCATGCTGCGGCAACCGCCGGAGGATGCGAGGTGGAGAAAAGAAAGGGCCGTGCGCGATGATACAAGAAGTCGATCAGATCGCGGGTCCCGCATACATATCCGCCGAGCACGCCGATGGCTTTCGACAGCGTACCCACCTGGACGTCCACGCGGCCATGCAATCCGAAATGATCCACCGTGCCGCGCCCATTGCGCCCCAGCACGCCCGAGGAGTGCGCATCGTCGATCATCATGATGGCGCCGTGCCGCTCGGCGATTTCCACCAATGCGGGTAATGGTCCGATGTCGCCATCCATGGAGAACACCCCATCGGTGATCAGCAATTTGTGACCGCTGGCGCCGTCCAGCTCTTTGAGAATCTCTCCTGCGCGGCCGGCGTCTTTATGCGGGAACACATGAATCTTGGCTTTCGATAACCGGCAGCCGTCGATAATGCTGGCGTGATTCAGCGCGTCGGAAATAATGTGATCCTCCGGACCCAGGATCGCCGACACGGTCCCCGCGTTCGCAGCGAATCCGGACTGAAACACGACGCAAGCTTCGGTTCTTTTGAAATCGGCGATCCGCTCCTCCAGTTGCATGTGGATGCTCATGGTCCCGGAAATGGTGCGGACAGCGCCCGATCCCGCGCCGAACTTCTTCGCCGCCTCTACTTGCGCCTCAATGAGTTTTGGATGATTGGCAAGCCCCAGATAGTTGTTGCTCGCCAGATTGATCACCTCCCGGCCGTCGAAGCGGGATATGGGTTCGCAGGGCGATTCCAGCACTCGCAGACGCTGGAAAGAACCAGCTTTGCGCCAGGCTTCTAACTGCTCGGTAAGGTATCCGAGAGGGTTCGCGGTGGTCATCTCCTTCATCCTAGCGCGCGGGGTTTTGCCGGAGTAATGGCCACCGATGAACACAGATGAACGCAGATCCGTGTTTATCCGTGTTCATCTGTGACCAAATAGATTTACTTCTTCTTCAAGCGGTAATCTTCCACGTCCGGCATCGGGATCAGCCGGCACATTTCAAACAAACGCGATCGCGCGCGCATCCCAATGCGCTCCTCAAGAAAGAACTTGCTATGGATGTCCTCCTGCAAGCCGGAGCCGCGTTTATCGCCTGCCTCGGGATCGCGCAGGTTCGTGGTGACAATCGTCGCCTTCCGCGAGTTGCAGCGGTGCGTCACGATGGACGTCACCGTATCTTCCACCCAGTCGTTAATGCGGCTGGCGCCCACATCGTCGAGCAAAAGGATTTCGACGTCCAGCGCGGCTTGAAAAGCCTCGCGATCGCTCGATCCCGATGACTTGTCGTAGCCCTTGTGAATGCGCGTGAGCAGCGACTGGAAATCATAGAAGATTCCCTCGAACCCGCGCCCGATCAAGCCGCGTAGCGCTGCCACCGCCAAATGCGTTTTGCCCGTGCCCGGCGCGCCCAGGAACAAAAGTCCGGGCTTAGGGCCATTCGGATACTCGCGCACGTAACCTCGTACCGTAAGAACCACACTGGCCAGCGCCGAGCGGGACTGTGGATTGCCCGAGGGCAAAATAAAGTTATCCACCGAAGCGCTATGGTAGAGCGGAGGAATTCCCGCACGCTGCTCGATCCGTTGCTCGCGGCCCACATCGGCGCACTGGCACTTCTCGGCGCCGGAAATTCCTTCGCGCTCGGTGATTTTCCAGCCCGAGCCGCCGCAGATGGGGCACGTGTCAACAGCGTTCATTGTGTCTACTTTACCAGCCGAGTGGTTTCCCGCGGTTCTGTTCATCCAGCCACTTCTGCAGCGGAGCGAAATAATCCAGAATCGCCGTCGCATCCATCTGCTCCTGTCCGGTCAATGCTGCCAGCGCCTTCGGCCACGGCTGGCTGGCGCCCATGGCGAGCATGGTGTTGAGACGGTCTCCCGCGGCTTTGCTTTCGTAGATCGAGCAGCGATTCAACGGAGCGGTGCACCTTGCGGTCTTCGCCAGCGCCCGATGAAACTGGAACTGTAAAATGTCCGCCAGGAAATAGCGTGCGTAGGGCATGTTCGCCGGCACATGATACTTCGCGCCCGGATCGAAATCCGCTTCGCTGCGAGGAACCGGTGGCGCAATGCCTTGGTACTGCAAACGCAGTTTCCACCAGCTCTCGTTGTATTTGTCCGGCGGAATCTCTCCCGAAAATACCTGCCAGCGCCACTTGTCAATCATCAAACCGAACGGCAGGAACGCCACCTTCACGAGCGCTTTGTAGAGCAGCAGCCCGATATCCTTGGAACTGTCCGGAACCGTGGGCAGCAGGCCAATTTTCTTCAAGTACTCAGGCGTCACTGACAAAGCGATGGTATCGCCAATCGCTTCGTGAAATCCGTCGTTGGCGCCGCTGCGGAACAGGAAGGGCTGCTGGTCGTAAGCTCGCTGGTAGAAATTGTGCCCCAGCTCATGATGGACCGTGGAGAAATCCTCGGCATTGATCTGGATGCACATCTTGAGTCGCAGATCGTCGACGGAATCGATATCCCACGAACTGGCGTGACAAACCACCTCGCGATCGTGCGGCTTGACGAACAGCGACCGCTCCCAAAAAGTCTTCGGCAGCGGCGCAAACCCAAGTGAAGTAAAAAAGCGTTCCGCGTACTTCACCATGTCCGTTGGCTGGGTGTCCCGCCCCTTGAGAATCGCGGTCAGATCATAGCCTGGATCGGCGTCTTTCGGGGCCACCAAGGGGTAGACGTTCTCCCATTCCTGCGCCCACATATTGCCAAGCAAATGCGCGGGGATAGGTCCGTTCGCTGGAACAAGATCGCCGTATTTTTCTCGCAGCTTCCAGCGCACATAGGCGTGCAGAGAAAGGTACAGCGGCTTCACCTGCTCCCAAAGCCTGTCCATCTCGGCCGGGAACGCGTCCGCCGGCATGTCGTAGTTCGAACGCCACATCGCGCCCATGTCGGCAAAATCCAATTCCCGAGCGCCTTTGTTACCCAGTTCCACATACTTTTGGAACAATGGCCGCAGTGGAGGTGAAATGGTGTGCCATCTGCGCCATGCGTCCAGCAATCTCGCCGGATCGGTGCTGGTTCGCAGAATGTCGCTCAATTGATCCAGATCCAGACAGCCGGCCTCATGGGGACAATACTTGCCGCTACCGTAGATGCCTTCCATCTGGCTGGCCACCTGCGTCAACTCTTCGGCTTCCTTCGGATCGGAGGGTGCGGCCAGGGTCAAGGAAAGGCGCAGCAACAGAAACTGGCGCGCCAGGTCCTCCGGCATCTTCAGATGACTGAAGCGCGTAGAGTCCTTGGCCAGTTGCATGGTGGCCTCAATCGCATCTTGATCGGCCTTGGCGGCAAGAATCTCCGTGTCGTAAGTGATGAATGTGGACTTTACCCAATCGGCGCGCGCATCCTGAACCGAAAGCTCCAGCAGTTTCGATTGTGCGCGTTCGATAAAGGCTCTGGCGTCAGCCAACGTGGGAGGTTTGGTAGCACCGGCTAGGGAAAAGCCGGACCCAAGACAAAGAACTACAACCAGGTTTCGCATCCGGGTAGAGAGGGCCTCCTCAGAGCGTGGACGAGCTCGGGCCCGTCTCCCTCATAGTTTACCTTTCCGAACGGCGCGTGATCGATGGTGTATGAAAGGAATTTATTATTGAACCACCGAAGAACCTTGGCTTGCTTGGGTCCGGAACTCGTACTGGTGGATTTCAATTGCGGCGCGTCCCTCTTCGGAGCGAACCACGCGGCCTCGCGCCACCAGCTTTAAAGCAACTTTACTGTTCAACTGGGCGGGCCAGCTGATGGAAACTTCGAGCCGTCGGCCTGGGAGCAGATAACGATCGGTGGTGAACAGAACACCATTGCTGCTCATGTTGACCGTTACGCCAGTGCCGCTTTCGCCTTCCGAGCTCGTTTTGCGGCTCAGGATCTTGTAGCGGACTTCCCGCTCGATGGGGAAACGGTCCGCGCCCCGGCGATCGTCTTTGTCTTTATCCAAGCTCATGGTCGCTCCCGGCACTAACATGCTTTTGAACTCGCTTTCGTTCTTGCATCCCTAGATTGCAATGCCGGGGTGAGTGCTCCTATAGCGGAGTCTTCCTAATTTGGTGTGGTACTGTGCCTGCAAGGGTTAGTACCCGGGGAGCGTTACTTGGGAGGGGTTTGCTTCTTCCGGCTGCGGATTTCTTCCAGCCGCTCTGCGATTCGCTGCTCCAAACCACGATTGGTTGGCTCGTAGAATCTTGTGCCTACAAGGGATTCCGGCAGACATTCCATGTCTGGCAGAGCATCTTGTACCTTATGGGCATGCTGGTACCCGGCACCGTAACCCCATTGCTTCATCGCTCCCGTGGGAGCATTTCGAAGGTGAAAGGGCACCGGCTCGGCCACTCGCTTCTCCACCGCCTCCATCACCCGGTTCAAAGCCTGGTAAGAAGCGTCGGATTTGGGCGCCACCGAAAGGTAGATAGCCACCTGGGCCAGCGCCAGATCCCCCTCCGGGATCCCCAGAAAGTGGACGGTCTGCATCGCGGCGATGGATTGTTCCAGGGCCCGGGGATCGGCTAGCCCGATGTCTTCAATCGCCATGCGAACCAGGCGCCGGGCGATATACATGCGGTCCTCGCCCGATTCCAGCATGCGGCCCAGCCAATACAAGGCGGCATCCACATCGCTCGACCGTACGGACTTGTGGAGCGCTGAAATCAGGTTAAAGTGCTCTTCTCCGGATTTGTCGTAAAGCAAAGTCTTACGCTGCAGGGTGTCTTCGATAGCTTCTGGAGTGAGTTGGCCGTCTTTTGCCGCCGCCGACGCAAGCTCCAGGATGTTGAGGGCTGTACGGGCGTCACCGTTGGCGTAGGTCGCGATTTGCCGCAGTAAATCTGCCGGCGCGCCGATCTTCATTACCGGCAAGGCGCGCTCCAGCAAACCGAAGATCTCCTCCTCGGTCAGCGGCTTCAGCATGTAAACCTTGGTGCGTGAAAGCAACGCCGAGATCACTTCAAACGACGGGTTTTCCGTGGTGGCGCCGATCAAGCTGATATCGCCGCGCTCCACATAAGGCAGAAAGGCGTCCTGCTGCGCTTTGTTGAAGCGGTGGATTTCGTCGATAAAGATCAGCGTGCGCCGTCCCACGCGGCGGTTGCGTTCGGCATCCGCCATCACCGCTTTGATTTCCTTAATCCCGCTCAACACGGCGCTGAATGGGATGTAGTCGCAATGCGTCAGGCGGGCGATAATGCGCGCCAGCGTAGTCTTGCCGACGCCCGGAGGCCCCCAAAGGATGATCGAACCCAGCTGATCGCGCTCAATTTGCATGCGCAGCGGCTTGCCCGAGCCCAGGATGTGCTGCTGCCCGACAAATTCTTCCAACGTCTCCGGACGCATTCGCTCGGCCAATGGCCGCTGGCCATCGTTCTTCAGGCTGGCGAGTGGATCCGGTTCAAACAGGCTCATACCGAACTTAACCCGCGGCCATCCTTTGCTTGCGTGCCACAAACAGCGCGATGCCCGCGGCCAGCGCCGCATTCAGCGATTCCACGCCCACTGTCGGAATCCGGATGGCCGTGGCTTTGTCGCGCAGCCGTTCGCTTACGCCGCGCCCCTCGCTGCCGACGATGATCGCGCACTTCTTGCCCAACTCCACTTCACCGACGTCGGTAGTGCCCTTGGGCATCAGCGCAAAAACCGCGATCTTGCGTTGCTCGGCCGCGGCTAGAAAGAGCTGCTGATCGAGCGCTGCCGCCACCGGAACGCGGAAGATGGAACCGGCTGAAGCGCGCAGGCATTTCGGATTGTAGGGACTGACGGTGCCCTTGAGGAATGCCACTCCCGTGGCGCCGAATGCCTCGGCGGCCCGCAGTATCGCGCCGGCATTGCCCGGATCCTGCAATCCGTCCAGCACAACGGTAAGCGAATGGCCCCGAAATAGCTGATCGACGCTCCACTGCGGAGGCCGGACCAATGCCATCACACCTTGGCTCGACTCAGTCGCGGACATACCGCGGAACACATCGTCGGGGAGCACATGGATGCGGGTCTTTTTCAGCCCGCGTACATGGCTTTCCACAGCGGCCCGCACCGATTCGGCTGCGAACACCACTGGAATCTCGCAGTCGCTGCGCAGCGCTTCTTCGAGCAAATGAAAGCTTTCAGCTACAGCCAGCCCCTCGTCCGTGACGGTGCCACGGGCGATCGCTTTGCGAACATCCTTCAGCAACGGATTTCGCGCGCTAAGCAGCATTGGCATACTGTAAACTGTGAGGACGTTTCCGGTCCACCCGCCAAATCTATCATGACTATCATGAAATGGATCGTAGCGATTGCGCTAGTAGCAGCCGCGGCAATCCTGTCGCTGAATGTGGCGCGCGTGTCCCGTGAGATCCAGCAGGAATCCCGGGTGGATGAAGCGCAGCCAGCCGATGCGATCATCGTGCTGGGCGCGGCAGAGTATCGCGGGCACCCATCGCCGGTGCTCGAAGCGCGCTTGAACCACGCCTTGATCTTGTATCTCAAGGGGATGGCGCCGCGTGTAATCACCACCGGCGGAGCGGGTGGAGATCCGGTTTTTACCGAAGGCTCCGTTGGTCGAGCGTACCTTACCAAACACGGTGTGCCTCCCGAAGCCATTGTCGTGGAACGTGAGGGCGAAAGTACCGTGCAAAGCGTAACCGCCGTGGTGGAAATTATGCGCCGTATGAATTTGAGAAGCGCTATCGTGGTGAGCGATGGCTACCATATCTTTCGCGTAAAGAAGATGCTGGAATCGAGCGGTCTCAAGGTCTACGGGTCGCCTCGGCCGTCTCTCCCCGCTGGGGAGTGGCAAGCGCGCTGGCAGGATCTTCGGCAGGCGGTTGGTTATCTGCTCTGGAAAATCGGGATTGCGGTCTAACCCCTTGTAACTCTATAGTTTGACTCACTACCTGTGTTAAGTTAGACCGCTGATCCTCTAGGTGCTCACCCTAGTTTCCCCCCCGGATTCACTCTAACCGAAAGGCTATGGGTACTAAGCAAATGGTTCTCGGTCTTCGCCAGGCATTGAAAATTCTTACCAAATCGAACACACACGATCGCTTGCGGAAGGAGCCACTTGCGGCTAAATTGCTTTCGTTTACGGCCTGAAGTTAAATTGGTCAATCACTTGCACTGCTCGGTGCCTAAGAGTCGGGTGGCTGTCAGTAAGTCAAGCGGTCTGAGGAGTGGGCGGTAGAGTATGTACAACGAACGCCGGGTTAAATCGAGATATCCGATTGAGTTGAATGTCCGTTACCAAACAATGGGAGCGGCCGACCCGGTTGCCGGAGTTGGACAGACGGTCAATATGAGCAGTAGCGGCATGCTCATCTCATGCAACAGGAGCATTCCGGAGGGTACGCGGCTGAAGTTATTCATCGAGTGGCCCAGCCTTCTGAATGGCACTACGCCTTTGCAACTTATCACCGTTGGTACAGTGGTCCGCTGTACCAAGATCGGCGTCTCCCTCGTGTTTGAGAGCTATCAGTTCCGAACCATGGCCCGTGCACGGTCGTTCAATGTCACCCAGATGCCGGAGAGAGTTTCTCCAAGTTACGGGAGCGCGGATTCAGAACCTCGTTCACTGATAGCGAAATCCTCGTCCTGAGCCGGAGGGCCCAAACTCGGTCTAAGCGAAGGCCTGAGTCATGCCTTGGCCTGAGCCGCTTGGGCCGGATGGATCGTCAGACCTGGAATTCGTAGGACGAAGCTTTCCGTCGCACAATTCAAACTCTGTGTCGGTGGCCATATGGATCACCTTGACGATGTAGCCATCCTCCGCCAATCCCCGGCATAGAGCTTCGGCGGTCTGAAAGCCCTTGGCCAAATAGAGCGTGCCCGGCGAATTTGGTGATCGCCAGAGGTACAAGTAGAAGTTGTCCGGAAGGGTTGACGGTCCCATCTTAGATGCATCGGCCGAACCCTGCAATGACTGTAGTCCGATAGTGCCAGAATCCCGGGTCTTTTGCCTAGAGGACGGAGGACAACAAGGAGCACATCCGTCCTAAGGAATCCGTATTGTGCGAAACGCGGATCCAAGCCACGCGAGCACGTTCGCCCGGGGAGCAGAACAGCCCCACCCCACCGGCAGGCAGACGAGAATCGGTCCAGTAGTCCACCAGGTTCCCTTGAATGTAAAGCGAAAAGGCATCGCCGCGCGCCACCAAATGCACGCGGTAGAGCGTATCTGACTGAAAGCGTTCGGGATATTGAGTGAGAACGGACCGCGAGGCGCGCCCCGCGATCATTGTGTATCTGGCCACGGCGAGGGAAGGCATCGGACCTGAACCGACGACCACGAGCTTGGCAACTTGATAGGTATGAGAGGAGGCGGCGCGAAAAACCAGTCCCAGCCCCTTGGCATCAATCTGCACCAGGGCATCCAGGTCGTAATTCGTCAGCTGCATACTCGGTCCAAAGAGCGAAAGTGCGCCGGGATTGACGAAGCCGTTTTTGTCATACCACCACCCGCTTCGAAGATCCTTTCCGCCACTTTGCCAGGCATCTAAGCCCTCGCTGAAATCGTCGAACAGATCCACTTGCGCCCGTTTGGATACGCGCTGGCGCAGGCTTTCCCAAACATCCGGCTCGGTCCGGCCCAGCTTGCCACGATGCGACGGCGTCAATACAACCGCGCCGCCGATAGCCGCTACTCCGAGAAGAGCGGTCACCAGAGCGATGTGTTTTCGCGCAACGTAGCGAGGAGAGACCAACAAAGGCTCCGGCCACAGGTAGGCGAAAAGTCTGCGGAGATGCGTCCAGAGGTTCATGCCGCCTACCTGAGTATGAGTGGAGAGAGAGGGGAAAGTAATGGAGTAATCGGCGCGTTATTGGAAAGAATGGACCTGAGTACTCGCGCGACGCTGTGACTAGCACCTTTACTCGCTGGTACTTAGCCCTGCTACACCCGCCGCAGTTAATGCTTCGGAACCTTCGGACCTTTGGCGTGAAGCGCCGTCCCATGTGTCAGAGGCTTCTTGGGTTGGGCGTGAGACGTTGCCGCGTGTGGTTGACGGGAGATGGTCTCGTGAGGTTTACGCGATTCGGCCGGATGTGGATTGTGATGTATTACCGCTTCGTGACCTTGGGCAAGCAGGCCCGACAAGAGCAGCGTGGAGCAGGCGATTGCTGATCGAATCAAGTATTCACGTCTCCTAGCAAGACAGTTCGGCGGTGGAGTCCGCAGTCTTTAGCACGACTCTGCTGTTTCTGCGGCTTTGGCCGATAGATAAGGTGAGGCGCCCCAGGAGACGCCGCGGATGATCACGATCAGACCTTCCACCATTTCCGACGATGCCGCTACGTCGCCGACAAGTGTAGCGTCCGATTTGGAAGATCATAAGAAACGAATTCCTCTGGTCTGGATACCCGCTACGCTCGGCGTCGGGCTGCTGATCGCGGCCATCTATCTCAGAGGCCGAATCGTTCTGGTGCATCCACATCCGAAGCCTGCTGCGGTGCAGATGGCGGCTCCCGCAATTGCCCGGCCCGTTCCGGCGCCCGCCCCACCGGTAGTGACGCCACAGGCAATCTTAAAGCCAGCGACCAAGCCAGAAACTCCTAAGCCCGCGCAGCAATTCGTCGGACCTGAACTTCCAAGCAGCCTCAGTCGGGAAGACGGCATTCCCATGGTCGCCCCACGCCGAGGAGAGCTATATATTCAAGTGGGAGCGTTGAATCCGGCAGCTACCCTGCGCTTGGTTGCGCGCTTGCGCCGTGAGAAGCTGGATCCCCATGTTGCCCCTGGGCCAACGCCGGACCTGATGCGTGTACTCATCGGACCTTTCGATAATCGGGACGCCCTTAAGGAGCGAAAGGCGCAGCTCGAGTCCGAAGGTGTCGATACCTTCGTTCGACAGTACTGAGCCTTCGCCTCAATCCGCGGCTAGCGGCGGCCACCACCGCCGGATCCACCGTGCATTCCACCAGCGAACCCACGTCCGCCGAATCCGCCGCCTCCCATGCGCGCGGCCCCACCGAAGTGACCGCCAGCGGCGATTGCGTTACCGCTCACGTGTCCGTGCCCCACGTAACGCCCCACGTAACCATGGCCGAACCCGTGACCGTATCCACGGAAACCATAGCCGTATCCATATCCATAGGCCACCCACGGCGAGTAGAACGGCCAGCCAAAAGGACTGTACCAGATTCCATCGCCTGGGATAAATCCATACAGGTCCCAATAGGGATTCCAATACCAACCGGGTCCATCCCAGTAGGCGCCTCCGCCTACAAAGATATTCCGGGCCGACTGCATGCTGGCTTCGGCCTCACATTCAGATCGCAAATTGCTCCGGGCGTACAGTGGGCCTTGAGCGGCTGGCGCCTTCGGATCGAGTTGCGTCACGCTAACCCCCTACGCGGTACAGAAGGCTAAGGCAATTAAGGCCAGAACCTTAGGGCAAAACTCGATACTTTCTGTTGCGAACTCGGCCGTTTATCTGGCAGGGAGTCCCAGGTGTGCTCCGGCAAGCAGGATGCGCCCGTGGCTGCGGATTGAGAGGGAGAGCAAGAGCAAGATGAAGAGAAACATGGTTCCACTGCTGGCGATTGCCTTTGTCGTGGCGATCATTTCCACCGGCGTCTTTTACGGACTGTTCGCTGGTAAGCTGCGGTCTTCGAGCGACCTTCCGGGACATGCCATCGTAGTGGCAGCGCGGGATCTGGATCGCGGAACGGTAATCCAGCCCAGCGACTTGCGCGTGTCCGAAATGCAAGGTGTATTAAGCGGCGCTTTCTCGAAGCCAGAGGAAGCCGCGGGGGCAACGCTTTTGACTGCCATGAAGGCCAACGAACCGTTGCTTCAGGAACGCCTGGCGCCGCGGGCTTCCGATGCCGCAGGTCCAGGAGTGTCCGTGCCAACTGGAATGCGCGCGGTCTCCATGCATGTATTTCAATCTGAAAGCTTGCTCAACTTGTTGCGGCCTGGATCGCGCGTAGACTTGCAAGCGGTGTCGGAGAAAAACGGCGGTGCCGAGCTTCGGACGGTGCTCGAGAACGTGCAAGTTCTCGCGGTGAGTGCGGCAGATGCAAATGGGAATCGCCCGGCCGGCGCGGTGGTGACGGTTTTGATACGGGCCCAGGACACCGACATGGTGGCGTTGGCAGATGCCGGCAGCCGGGTCCGCGTGGCGCTTCGAAATCCTCTGGACGAAGGAACAACGCCGCGCCATGCTCTGGAGCTGGCTGCTTTATTTTCGGGTAACGCGAAGCTGGAGGCAGAGGACGCGGGATCCTCGCGCCCGGCCAGCACGCTCTGGGATCATCCCATTCAACTGCACGTCCGGGTACTGAGCGCGGACGACGCGGCTCTCCAAGAGTTGCAGGCGCAATCCGCCGAAGTTGCTTCCGATGGCTCCTTGCGAGTGGCTACGTTTCGCTCTGGCGTTGACGGCCGAAAGCTAATCCAGAGCCTGGAACAGAAAAAGCAGATGGAAATCGTTGCGAGCGAAAGGCTGATGGTGGGCGTGGGACGGCCTATTAGCTACCATCTGGGCACCAAGCCCTATCCGCTGCGCGTGCAATTCTCCCCGGACTGGCTGGCCAGCGGGAAACTCGGCCTGCAGGTGAAGCCCCGGATGGGCACCTCCGACGGACCGCAGTCCCAGTTGCCCGACACGTCCACCTTCCTCATCGAGAGCCGGGCCAGCGACCCTGCCGCGCAGAACCTGGCGGCCCAACTATTTCCTGGGCGGTCCTGGGAGCACAAACATATTGTGATCCTGGTTTCGACACGAACCATCCATCAGACTTCGTCCGTAGCCGTTGCGCAGCACACCGATCGGGGGCGTTAAATGCTGGCGCTTTCTTCCGTTCTAGTTTTTTTCACAACCTTCCTGGCGGCCGGCCTAGCCGTGCTCATTGGATGGTTTGCGCTGCAGCGCATGGGCGCCGAGGCGCTGGCGGAAGACATGTCCGCACACCTCCTGGATGACAGCCCGCAGCTGCTCAAAGACGAATCCCTGAGCAGCATTTCCCCATGGGCCCGGCTGCTTGAAAAATCCGATTTCGTTCGAATCATGCACCGCCATCTGCTGCAGGCGGGGCTCACCTGGTCGGTGGGACGCGTCACGTTGCTCATGCTGCTAGCCAGCAGTGTTGCGCTAGGGTTCGCGATGCAATTTGACTGGCTTCCCGGCTGGGCCGATCTGCTGATCGCAGTGGCCGTGGGGGCGCTGCCGTATCTCTACATTCTTCGCTGCCGCGCCAAGCGCTTCCGCCAATTTGAAGAAAATTTCCCCGACGCTCTCGACTCCTTGGCGCGTTCGTTGCGCGCCGGACATCCCTTCCCCGCGGCGATGGACATCCTGGCTGAAGAATGCGAGCAGCCCGTCGCGGCCGAAATGCATCAGACTGCGGTGGAAGGAAATTTGGGAACGTCCTGGGAGCAGGCGCTGAACAATCTGGCCGAGCGGATGCCGCTGCTCGAAGTCAGCATGTTCGCATCCGCGGTCCAACTGCAAAACCGGACCGGCGGAAAATTAAATGAAGTCTTGGGAAAGCTGGCCGAGAATATGCGGGAGTCGGTGGCATTGAAGGGCGAAGTGCGGGCCCTGGCCGCGCACGGCAAACTCACTGGCGCCGTGCTGACGGTTCTTCCCATCGCCATCGCCTTGGTCATGACCGCGGTGAATCCTTCCTATCTCACCATCTTGATCCATCATCCCAATGGTAAGTATCTGATTGCCGCGGCGGTGGCCTGCCTGGTTGTGGCGCACTTCGTGATCCGGCGGATTGTGGACATCAAAATATGACTGGAATTTGGGTCGGGGCGGCATTCTTCGCGTTCGTTTTGACCGCGGTCGCGCTGGCGGGCTATTGTTACCAGCGCCTGGCGGAGCGGCGGGATCTGGAAGGTTCCGGGCAGTTGCTGGCGGGCGGGCAACAAGCGACGTGGAACGCGGCCTTCGCGAAACTGTTTGAGTCCATCGGCGAAAATTTTCCCGCGGCCAAGAGCGAACAAAATCCCTACCGCGTACGGCTCACCGCGGCCGGATACCGTTGGGCATCTGCGTTGCCTATCTTCTACGGGATCAAATGCGGCAGCGCGCTGTTCTTCGCCGGATTACTCGGAATCGTGGCGTTGCTCTATCAGCACGATCCTTCGATCACCCCGCTTCCGATGATTTGCGGACTGGGAATCGGGTTCCTATTACCGGATCGCGTGCTCAGTTCGCGCGTGCACGCGCGGGCTCAACGGCTACGCAGCGCCATCCCGCCGGCGCTGGATCTCATGGTGCTCGCAATGGAAGCGGGGCAAGCGCTGGATCAATCTATCGCCGACGCCAGCCGCGGATTGAAGCGCACCCATCCGGACTTAAGCGGGGAGTTTGCGCAGCTCTACATGGAGTTGAGAACCGGCGGTACGCGCGTGGACTCGTTCCGCGCTCTGGGCGCGCGCAATAAAGAACCCGAATTGCGCAAGCTGGCGAATCTACTGATCGATAGCGACCGCTTTGGCGTTAGCATCGGCCCGGCGCTACGCTCGCATGCCAAGTATCTGCGCACCCGGTTTCGTCAGCAAGCCCAAGAGAGAGCCCGAAAGGTCGGTGTCAAACTGATCTTTCCGGTCTTCTTCCTGATCTTTCCGTCCGTACTTCTGGTGACGCTCGGTCCGGCCTGCATGATGATGTTTGAGCAGTTGAAAACGCTGGTGCAATAGCGGCGCCTGCGCACCTGCCAAAAGTGGTTACGATGAAACCATGGGCCGCGCACTCGCTGTCACTCGCTGCACTTGGCCGTTGCTACTCGCGTCCGCCACGTTATGCGGGCAGCAATACAAAGCCGACAAAGCTGGACCGCCTCCGCCCGAGGTAGCATCCGGGATCTCGCAAGCGCTCGATCCGAAGGGGTTTCAAATCACCAACGGCGGCGACGCATATTGCGAGCTGTGGCTGCGCGTCAATCTGCCGTCCGGCGCTCGATCGAATAAACAAAACGTGACGCTGCCCAATGTGACGTTGCCGAATATACCCCAGGGCGCGCTGCTCGGAGTGATTCGTTTCGACGGCCAGGGATCGGACCGGCGCGGGCAGCGCATTCAGCCAGGCGTCTACACCCTGCGCTACGGCATCATGCCGATGAACGGCAACCACGAGGGCGCCGCGCCGCAGCGCGATTTCCTGCTCCTGACGCCGGCCGCGGAGGATCGGGACTTGAACGCCACCCCCAACCTCGACGCCCTGGTAGCCATGAGCCGAAAAGCCTCGCGCACGCCTCACCCGGCAGTGCTGAGTTTTTGGAAGGCCGACGCGGACTCCCCTGGATTCAGCCAGCAAAGCGACACCGACTGGGTGCTGCAATGCAAAGTGGGCGATATCCCGATCGCCATCATTGTGGTGGGAACCTCCGCCAGCTGAGGGTGCCCTGGGCCGCATGGCCTGATCTTCCTTGCTAACTCGCGCTTTTTCCTAAAGAACTACCACTCAATCCGATAAGAAAGGCAGGCCGCTAAGAGACAAGGGAGGCGAAAGCACCTGTGTTAGACGTTCTTATTGTGGATGATTCGGCTGCGATCCGGAAGATCCTGCAGCGAGTGCTTCGGCAAACCGAAATTCCGATCGGCACGGTATACGAAGCCGGCGACGGAGTGGAGGCGCTGGAAACGATGTGTCGGCAGACCATCGGGCTGGTTCTTTCCGACATCAACATGCCGAACATGGACGGGCTGGAGTTCCTGACGAAGATGCGTGCCGAACAGGTCTGGAACGGCATACCCGTTTTGATGGTCAGTACCGAAGGGACCCAGGCCAAGGTGCTGGAAGCGTTGGAGCGCGGCGCTTCCGGCTACGTCCGCAAGCCGTTCACCGCCGAACAGATCAAGGAAAAGCTGGTCGGGTTGATTTAAGACCGCCGATTGAGAAACCGAGGAAACGATGACTACCGACACTGCGGGGGAGCAAACCATATCGCAGGAAGAATTGGTGGAGGCCATCCGGACGGCTACCGAAGAGGTGTTCACCACCATGCTGAATCTTGCGGTCACGGCAGGCGAGGTGTTCGTCGAAAAAGAAGAGGCTGTCCCGAACTCGGGCGTGGTGTCGCTGATCGGCCTGGCGGGGTCTTGGGTGGGATCGGGGAGCATGGCGTGCTCGGCGGCCTGCGCGGCGAAGATCGCGTCGGCTCTGTTAATGGCGCCCTATACGGCTATCGATGAAGACGTGCTGGACGCGGTGGCGGAAGTGACCAACATGATTATCGGCAACGTGAAAACGGCGCTGGAAAGCCGCCTGGGCGCGATGGGTTTGAGCACCCCCACGGTAATCTATGGCCGCAACTTTCAGACCCGCAGCTCGGGCAGCCAAAAGTGGACCGTGGTTCCCTTTGCTTTGGACGACGACCGGATGTGTGTGCAGGTATGCATCGCTCCGAATGACGACGCCAAGAAGACCACTCGAACCGGCTTTCCGTTCCCGCATCTGCTGCGCACTTGATCCGAGCGATGGAAATAATGACAGCCACACCGCTAGCGACCTTGAACCAGCCGAAGGCGGATCCGCGCTCTTGCAAATATCTCACGTTCTGCTTGGGCGCCGAACAGTTCGCGATTCAGGTGCTGCGCGTTCGAGAAATTATGGGCGTGCGGGAAATCAATACGGTGCCGCAAACGCCGGTCTACGTCAAGGGCGTGATCAATCTGCGGGGGAAGGTGATTCCGGTGGTGGATCTCCGCCTGAAATTCGGTTTGATGGAACAGGAATACACCCAACGAACCTGCATCATCGTGGTGCAAGTCGAGTGGCGGCCGACGACGGCCGGAGTGCGCACCTGGAGATCGGAGTCCCTCGTGGACGCGGTGTCGGAAGTGCTCACGCTGCAGGCGAGCGATATCGAAAATACGCCCGATTTCGGCAGCGGGGTGGCCATCCCGTATTTGCTCGGAATGGCCAAGGTCAAGGGCAAGGTGAAGATCCTGCTGGATATCAACCGTGTCTTGTCGGCGCAGGAAGCCGACGGCCTAGGATCGCTGTGAAGTGTTTGGTGGATGGGTGTCTGGAATGAGAGCCCGGAAAGGAGCGGTCCGAGATGAGTGTGGATGCCGACCAGAAATGCGGGGGGAAGCCGGGGCCTCGGTCAATCCGTTAGCCAGCGATCCCGAGCTGATTGGCGATTTCATTATGGAATCGCGCGAGCACCTGACCGCCATCGAGCTGCAGTTACTCACGCTCGATCAAGACCCGGCCAACGCGGAAGCGATTAACGCGATCTTCCGCGGGTTTCACACCATCAAGGGGATGGCTGGTTTCCTGGACCTGGACCCGGTGCGCGACCTGGCTCATGAAGTGGAGACGGTGCTCGATCTGGCCCGCAACGCCAAGCTGACGATCAATTCCACGATCATCGACCGGATTCTTGAAAGCAAAGATTATCTGAACGTCTGGATGACGGAGCTCGAAGAGATGCTCCGAACCGGCAAGACGCCGGCGGGTCCGGAGGCAGCCGGGCTGCTGGAATCGATCCGCGCGTTGGTGACCGGCGAGCCGGCGGTCCCAGCTGCATTAGCGGAAGCTCCCCGTTCGCCCGAGCCCGCAACGGCCGGCCTGCAGGAATTGGCGCGCGAAGTTGCGGCTTCCCAGGCTCCGGACAATCCCCCTGAAACCGCCTCCACCGAGATGATGGAGGCAGCCAAGGCCACCGAGGCTCGGCCCGCTGGCGCGCGATCCATCAAGGTAGAGACGGCCAAGCTCGACTATTTGGTGGATATGGTGGGCGAGATGGTGATCTCGCAGTCGCTGGTGCGGCACGACCCCGACCTGGCGACCGGCATAAAGCCGCGCCTGGCGCGCAATCTCTCGCAACTGGCGCGTATCACCGACGACATTCAGCGCACCGCCATGTCGATGCGCATGATTCCGGTAGGACAGTTGTTTCAGAAAACTTCGCGCCTGGTGCGCGATCTGTCGCGCAAAGCAGGCAAACTGGTGGAACTCGAGCTGGCCGGCGAAGAGACCGAGCTTGACCGGAACATTGTCGAGGAGCTGGCCGATCCGCTGATGCACATGGTGCGCAATTCGGTGGATCACGGCATTGAGCTCCCCGCCGATCGGGTGGCGGCGGGCAAGCCGGCGCAGGCTCATGTAACGCTCAAGGCCGGGCACCAGGCCGGCCACATCGTGATCCAGATCTCGGACGACGGCCGGGGCTTGGCGCGCGAGAAGATTCTGCGCAAGGCGCGGGAGAAAAATCTGATTGAACCCGGCGTGGAGCCGAGCGAGAGCGAAATCTTCGCCTTGATCTTTCATCCCGGTTTTTCGACTGCCGACACGATCACCGACGTCTCCGGGCGCGGCGTGGGGATGGACGTGGTGCGCAAACAAGTGCAGAAACTGCGCGGGCGCATCGACGTGATTTCCAAACCCGGTGAAGGAACCACGTTCCTGCTCAAGCTGCCGCTAACGCTCGCCATCATTGACGGCCTGGTGGTGGGCGTGGGCGACCAGCGCTACATTGTTCCGATCTTCGCGGTGCGCGAAATGCTGCGGCCGGCCGAGAAAGCGATCTCCACCATCCATGGCCGCCAGGAAATGGCCATGGTGCGCGGGACGCTGCTTCCGGTGATCCGGCTGCATCAGCGGTTTCACGTGAAGCCGACAAATCAGCACGCCTGGGAGAGCCTGCTAGTGGTGACCGAGAGCGGAAGCAAAGTGTTCTGCCTGATGGTGGACGAGCTGATCGGCAAGCAGGAGGTGGTGATCAAGAGCCTGGGCGAGGGAATGCGCAACATCGCCGGAGTGGCGGGCGGCGCGATTCTCGGAGATGGCCTGGTGGGGTTGATTCTGGATCCCGAGGGTTTGTTTGGATCGAGCAACGGAGCCAGTCATGGCGAATAATGTGGTGCCATCGTCTGGAGTGGATTCGGCCGGCGCCGAGCTGAAGCTGACCGCCAACGAGTTTCGCCAGATCAGCGACCTGGCCTATCAGCGCTTTGGGCTGGATCTGAAACGCGGCAAAGAGGCCCTGGTGGCGGCCCGGCTGGGCAAGAAGCTACGGAAGCTGGGTTTTGCGACCTTCGCCGAGTACCATCGCCATATCCTGGCCGATACCACCGGCGATGCGTTAATCGAGCTGATTGACGCTCTGACCACCAACCATACGAGCTTTCTTCGAGAACGCGCGCATTTCGAATTTCTCGCTCGGGCGGCGAACGAAGAATTTCGCGAGGTCTCCCCGCTGCGCGTGTGGAGCGCGGCTTGTTCGAGCGGCGAAGAGCCCTATTCGATCGCCATGTGTCTGGCCCAGGCCCTGGCCAAATCGCCGCGGCGGGATTTCCGCATCCTGGCCACCGATATCTCCACCCGGGTGCTCGACACGGCGCGGCGGGGCGTCTATCCGGTAGCGCGGTTCGACGACGTGCCGGAGCCGTTGCGGCGCGCTTATCTGTTGCGCGGGCGTGGCGAGTCGGACGGTTTTTACAAAGTCAAACCGGAGCTCGGGAAACGCATTGAATTCGACCGCTTCAACTTGATCGATCCGTTTTCTGGACGCGGGCTGTTCCACGTGATCTTTTGCCGCAACGTCATGATGTATTTCGATAAACCCACCCAGCAGGATATCGTGCAAAGGCTGAGCGTCTGCCTGGAGCGCGGAGGCTATCTTTTTGTGGGTCATTCCGAGTCGCTCACCGGCGTCCAGCATGCTTTGCATTATGTCCGGCCGGCTACTTATCGCAACCAGAAGCCGGAGGGGGATCGAAACTCTGGCGATGAAAAAAGCGGGCGGTGAAAAAATCATGGCGGTAAGTGCGTTGATCGTGGGCATTTCCGATTGCAAGGTGACACGGGACTCCAACTCAGTGCTGGTGACCTACGCGCTTGGCTCGTGTATCGCGGTGGCGATGCACGATCCGGTCACCAAAGTGAGCGGTCTGCTGCACTACATGCTTCCAGAATCGACCATCGATGCCAAGAAAGCCGAGCTGAACCCGTTCATGTTCGCCGACACCGGGATTCCGCGCCTGATGGACGTGTTGCAGTCGGCTGGCGGCGATGGCAAGCGGATGGTGGTGCGGCTCACCGGCGGCGCACAGGTGCTGGACAGCCAAGGCGTCTTCCAAATCGGCAAGCGCAATTACCTGGCGGCGCGGAAGATTCTGTGGAAGGCGGGGATTCTGGTGGCGGCCGAAGCAGTGGGCGGAGAAGTATCCCGGACCACCCGTCTCGAGGTGGGCTCAGGCCGCTTATGGGTTCGTGAGGGAGGCGGTATCGAGCGGGAACTGGTGCGCAATACCGCAAAAGGACGGAACGGCAGCGAATGAGAAAACTGCGGCGCCGAAAGGTGGAACAGCAATGCGGTTGACAAGGCAGGGGGGAAGCAATCGATGGCTTACTCGGTACTGATCGTGGACGATTCGCCGGTGATGCGCAGTTTTATCCGGCGCGTGCTGCGGCTGTCCGGGTTCGAAGTGGGCGAATGCACGGAAGCCGGCAACGGCATAGAGGCCCTGGCGCAGTTGAGCGCCCATCCGGTGGATATTATCCTCACCGACATCAACATGCCGGGGATGAACGGCGAGGAACTATTACGCCGCCTGGGCGCCGACGGAACTTTGAAGACCACGCCCGCCGTGGTCATTTCCACCGATGCCACCAACGAACGGATCGTGCGGATGATCGAGCTGGGCGCTCAGGGCTACATGTCCAAGCCGTTCACGCCGGAGACATTGCGGGATGAGTTAGAGCGGGTACTAGGAGATCGAGATGCCTCCAGAGCTTGACCAGCTATCGGCGCTTCAAAAACCATCCACGATGGATCAAGAGCCCACGGCGGCGGACACCATCCGCCAAGTGGCGGCCGAAGTGCTGGAGGCGATGTTCTTCACCGAGGACGAATTGGCGGCCTGTGAGCACGGCTGGCTAGGCTCGGCTCGCTGCGCCCGCATTCGATTTGAAGGGTCGCACTTCGGAGAAATGCTGTTGGGTGTCTCGGTGGAGGCCACCGATCCTATCGCGGCGTCATTCCTGGGTCTGGAACCGATGGAGCTCACCGATGCCGAGCGCGGCCAGGTGATCGAAGAGCTATCCAATATTCTGTGCGGGGCAATGCTCAGCAAATTGTGGCCGGAATCCAAACTGGCGCTGTCGTCTCCCGAGTTAACAGGGTGGCAGGAGTGGCGCGAGGGGGGAGCGTTGCATCGCTGCTTCGTAATTCCAGAAGGGATGCTGGCGATCTCGATCCGCCTGATAGCCCCTACCCCAGACCCGCGGGCGCCGGGACCAGGATAAGGCGGAGGGACGTATCCGATGGATGCCGGGCGCAAAATCCGAGTGCTGATCGTCGACGATTCCGCGATTGTCCGCAAGATGCTGGCCGAGGCCTTATCCTCGGAGCCCGATCTGGAAGTGGTGGGTACCGCTCCGGATCCTTTTGTCGCACGCGATAAGATCCTGAGCCTGCGTCCGGACGTAGTGACGCTGGATGTCGAAATGCCGCGCATGGACGGGCTCACGTTCTTGAAGAAGCTGATGAAGTTTCATCCGTTGCCGGTGATCATCATCAGTTCACTCGCCCAGTCTTCCAGCCACACGGCACTCGAAGCTTTGCAATGCGGCGCGGTGGATGTGCTGGCTAAGCCCGGTGGCCCTTATTCGGTGGGCGAGCTCAAGCAGGATCTTCCGCTCAAGGTCCGCGCGGCGGCTCAGGCGCGGGTGGGCAAAGCCAAACCGCAAGTCGCCACTCCCACCCCGGCGCCCCCACTGGTACTCTCGGGCGCCTGCAGTTCCACAGTGATCGCGATCGGTGCTTCCACGGGCGGAACGGAGGCGCTACGCGAAGTGCTGACCGGGCTACCGGCGAACATGCCGGGTATCCTGATTGTGCAGCACATTCCCCCGGTATTCTCGCTCGCGTTCGCGAACCGCTTAAATGATCTGTGCCGGCTGCGCGTCAAAGAGGCCGCCGATGGCGACCGGCTCACGGCCGGGCTGGTGTTGATCGCTCCCGGAAATTTTCACATGACGCTGCGCAAAGCGGGTCCTGGATACCAGGTTTCGATTCAGGATGGCCCGCGCGTCTGCTATCAACGTCCCTCGGTGGATGTACTGTTTGACTCGGTCGCTGAGGTCGCCAAAGGCGACGCCATCGGCGCGATTCTCACGGGCATGGGTTCCGACGGTGCGCAAGGGCTGCTCAAGATGAAGCGAGCCGGGGCCCGGACGCTGGCGCAAGACGAAGCCAGTTGCGTGGTTTTCGGGATGCCGCGCGAGGCGATCCGCATGGGGGCGGTGGACCACATAGTCCCTCTCCATCGCGTGGCCGCGGAATTGGCCGCGCTCAGCGCCATGGTTACGCATTGAGAAAGCTGAAAGGAACAGTTTCAAATGTCTCAAATGACAATTGGCAAGAAGTTGACGATGGGGTTCGCTGCGGTGCTATTCGCAGCGCTCGCCTTGGCAGGCGGTTACTTGTATTCGGTCCGAAGCCTGGCGGGAGCGCTAAAAACGGCGACCGATATAACCGCGAAGAAGATCTTCCTCGCGTCTGAATTGCAAGCGCAACTGTTCAGGATGCGGAGTTGCCAGAGAGGCGTCATGTTGTTTATGCTGGAAAACCTTCCCGAGAAGGCCAAAAGCAACCAGGAGGAATTTGAAACGCGCTCCGCCGGCGCGTGGAGCAACTGCTCGGCCAAATCAAGCCCTTGCTCAATCAAGAACAGGGCGGAAAGATCTCGCCACACTCGAAACCGAGCTCCCCAACTTCAAAGCCTACTTTGAACAGGTGGCTGCGGCTGCGCTGGCGGGCGATGCCAAGGGCGCGTTGCAGGTTTATATCAACAGTTCGTCAAAGTCTTTGGACTCGCTCGAAACCGCCGTGCATAACCTCACGGAAGTGCAGAAGCAAAACATTCAAGCAAGTTCCGACCAAGGCGCTCGCGATTCTTCCCAGGCGCATTGGATGAATTACATACTTCTCTTTGCGGCTCTTGCGATTGCGCCGTTCATTCTGCTGATGGTCGCACGCACCACCCGCGAGCTGCGCGGCGTGGCGTCCCATCTGGCCGAGGGCGCCGAACAGATTACGAGCGCTTCCTCACAAGTGGCTTCCTCCAGCCAAACCCTGGCGCAGGGCGCCTCTGAGCAAGCCGCGTCGCTTGAAGAAACCTCGTCATCGAGCGAAGAGATCACTTCCATGACGCGGAAAAACGCCGAGAACTCGCAAGAGGCTGCAGTCGTGATGGCGGAAGTGGATCAACGCGTCGCCGAAGGCAATCGAACTCTGGGTGAGATGCTGCAATCGATGCAAGAGATCACCGGGTCGAGCGACAAAATCTCCAAGATCATCAAGGTGATCGATGAAATCGCCTTCCAAACGAATATCCTCGCGCTGAATGCCGCCGTGGAAGCGGCGCGTGCCGGAGAGGCCGGCATGGGGTTCGCGGTGGTGGCCGACGAAGTCCGCAGCCTGGCGCAACGCTCGGCTCAAGCGGCCAAAGACACCTCCGCTCTCATCGAGGAGTCCATCGGGAAGTCCAACGAAGGCAGCCGCCGGCTGGAGCACGTAGCGAAAGTAATCCATGCCATTACCGAGAGCGCGGCCAAGGTAAAGACGCTGGTGGACGAGGTGAACCTCGGCAGCCAGGAGCAAGCGCGGCATCTCCGAGATCTCCAAATCGATCGCCGAGATGGATCGTGTCACCCAGGCCAACGCGGCCAGCGCCGAACAGAGCGCATCGGCCAGCGAGGAAATGTCGGCTCAGGCCGAAGCTCTGCAGAACATTGCCGGAGAGTTGCGAACGATGGTCGGAGGTTGAATATCTAGCCGCTCCGTTTTCTTAGGCCGGCGGTGAAACCGCGCTTACTGCTGCGGAACCGTTTGCGCGCCGGCCAGCGCTTCTCGTTCCAACGTGCGAAGAGCGGTTTCCGGTACTACTCGCCAGTTGTTGTCCGGCTGCGCTGGCAGCGTCTTATGCTGGCTGTAGTACTGAATCACCAGGTCACGGATCTCATCCGGAGATCGCCAGACAATCTTCGCACCATGAAACATGGAGTATCCCGCGCTGCCTCCCGCGCGATAATTATTCACCGCGATGCGCAACGGCTGATTGTCGTCCAGAGTCTTGCCGTGCCAGCGAAGATTGCGGATACGCTGGCCCGCCGGTTGCGTCAAATCGATTTCGTAGTCCACCCCCTGCGCCATGTCGTAGTTGTAGCCGATGACGTGCGGATTGATGAGCGGACCGTGCGAACAGTCACTGGCACAAGTGTTGTAATAGCGCGCCGAGTTTTCGAGCGCATCGCGCACCATCTTGCCATCGCCCTCCACCACGTAGAGCTGGTTCTCGTAGACATAGAGCGCGGCGATCTGGCGAATCGTCACCGGGCCCTGGGGCACGCTGACACGCGAATTGAACGACGATGCGAAAGAAACGTCGGCTTTGGAGTAAAAGAGCTGGACTTGCTGAACGGCGTCGATAAGCGCCGAGTCTTCCACGCGAGCGAGCCTCGAATCAAGCGATACTGGCGCTTCGGCCACCGGCGTACTCAGGTAGCGCTCGGCCAGTTCGTGATAGGGCCGGCCGATTTCGAGGATTTTCGCATCGGCGGGAGTATCGCGCGTCACCGGAATCAGCCGGCTGGACTTTGAAACAATCTTCCATCCGGAGGTTTCTCTCGGCTGCAGCACGAAATCCATTTCGCCGAGCGAAATTCCCCAGTTCTTCGGCTGCATCAGCAGAACGTCGCCGAGTTGCAGGCTCGGGAGCTGCTGGTGGCTGTGGCCGAAGACGATGGCGTCGATGCCGGGAATTTCGGTTGCGATTTGCCGCACCATGTTCTCCCTGGCGTCTCCGGCCGGTCCCGTATCCGAGCGCGGATCGCGATCGAGGCCGGCATGCGCCGCGACGATCAAGATGTCGGGATGCTCGCGCTCACGGAGTTTCGCGATGCTGCGCCTTACCGCATCGATGCCCGATTCGAAACGATATCCGCGATAATGCTCCTCTGCTTCCCAAGCAGGAATCATAGGTGTTGTGACGCCAACGACGGCGATCTTCACGCCTGCGATGGTTTTCAGGAAGTACGGTGCGAAGACCTGGACCGGCGCGCCCGGCGTAACGGCGATATTCGATGAGATCCAGGGGAAGTGCGCATCCGCGCGGGCCTTCGCCAGATTCCTCAACCCGAAGTTGAATTCATGATTGCCCACCACCATGACGTCGTAGCCGATCGCGTTCATTCCAAGCATCATGGGGTCATGATCCAACGGCGCACCCGCGAACGAGAGTTTCCAGGGTAATTGGCCCTTCTCGGCATACTCTTGATACACCGCCTCGAGCGCTGTTCCCTGGATGGTGTCTCCGCAATCGATCAACAAGTTGTTCGGATTTCCGGCGCGGGCCGCTTGAATCAGCGTCGCGATTTTGGCCAAGCCGCGCGCGGCCGGTTGCGCCGTGTAATAGTCGTAAGGAAAAAGATTGCCGTGCAGATCCGTGGTTGCAAGCAGGGTGATCTTCACCTCCGCGCCCGAAGCCAGCGACGCCAGAATCACAGCCGCAAAGAACGCGCGCAGAGTGCCCATCGCAACAACAGTTTCAGTATAATCGAGCTAAATGAAATCACTGTTCACGTGTATTGCTTTGTGTTCAGCGCTGCTGGCCCAGACGCCCGCCTCAAAGAGCGCGGACTCCAAGAGCGCAACCTCCAAGGGAACGGCATCAAAGACTGGCGCGGCGCGCCCGTCCTTGTTGAATCCTGCCTCGTTGCATGCCCGAGCGCCCGAAGTGTTCAAGGCGCAATTCATGACAACCAAGGGCGATGTCGTGCTGGAAGTGCATCGCGATTGGGCGCCACTGGGCGCCGACCGCTTCTACAACCTGGTGAAGGGCGGCTTCTTTAACAACACCGCATTCTTTCGGGTGGTCCCTGGTTTCATGGTGCAGTTCGGCTTGGCCGCGAATCCGGCAGTGAACCAAGCCTGGCAGAGCGCGAACATCAAGGACGATCCGGTGAAGCAGAGCAACAAGCGCGGAATGCTGACCTTCGCGAAGACTTCTCTGCCCAATTCACGATCCACGCAGCTCTATATAAACTTCGGTGACAACGCCGGGCTCGATTCCCAAGGATTCGCTCCCATCGGCAGTGTGGTGGAGGGGATGGATGTCGTCGACAAAATATACGCTGGCTACGGCGAGCGCCCCGAGCAGGACAAAATTACCAACGAGGGTGACGCGTACATCATGAAGAATTTCCCCATGATCGACAAGATCAAGATAGCCAAGATTCTTCCGGCTGAGCCAGCCGCCGCACCCGCCGACAAGAAGTAGATCTTTACTTCGGATTCTCGAGCGGGAACTCGAAGTAAAAGATCTCCTGGCCTGTCGCCGCTACCTTGATGCCGGATAAATAGAACTTCGAACCCGGCCGGTGCGTGGTCTGAAAATAGAAGAAGCCATTCGCCGATTCATGCGGCGGCAGCAGCTTGGCCGCGAACGACCGTCCGTCGATTTCCCACACGTCCAGCGGGTTCTTGTGCTTTCGATGGATCGGTATTGGCGAGGCCACCGGCACATTGGGCCGGTCTGTTCCACCCAGCGTTTGCACTTCGCCTGCGGGCGTGGCTTCCACCTGGTGGCCGTTAACGCCCGTGTACTCGGCATCCAGGTGTTCTAGCTTGAGCGCCTGGTCCGTGTCATTCTGGATAATGACAAGAACGGGCAGAACGCCATACTGATTGGGGTTCAATTTCCCGAATGCCGTGTGAGCCAGCTCTTCGGTATCGTAAGCAACCGCCGCCACGGTTACATGATCGTTGGTTTGTCTGGCTGGATAAGACGAAGCCGGCCCGGGCGAAAATTTGGCCGCGTCCTTGTTGTTGTCGGCAGCGAGCGTGCCTGCGCCCACGAAAAGCACGGCCATGAACAGTATCAGGCAGATTAAGAGCGCTCTCATTCAAATCCTTTACTGGGCGATCCGCATCGCCGCATTTCCGCTGCTTGTATTCTATTTCGTTTACCGCTCGGTCCGCGATGCGCGTTATTCCCGCCGTTTTTCCGAGCGTCTGGGCGGCGAGCCTTTGTCCTTTCACCCGACGCCTCCGGGCGCCATTTGGTTGCACGCGGTTTCGGTGGGGGAAGTGGTTTCCGCGGCTGGATTATTGCGTGAAATTCGCGAGCGCAGTCCCAGCATTCCGCTTTATGTGTCCGTAACTACGGTGGCGGGTCGCGCGATAGCCGACGATCGATTGAACGGGCTGGTGGATGGGATCTTTTACGCTCCCATCGACTACGCCTTTGCCGTGCGGCGCGTGCTGGCGCGGATTCGTCCGTCAGCGGTGGTGATTCTCGAGACCGAGATTTGGCCCGTGCTCTACCGCGAGACCAAGCGCGCGTGCTGCAGCCTGTTGATCGTCAATGGCCGGATTTCGGACCGGGCTTTTCCGCGTTATCGCCGCTGGCGGGTTTTCTTTGAAGACGCTTTGCGGCGTCCGGACGCGATCCTGACGCAAAGCGACCAGGATGCCGCGCGCTATCTGGAAGTGGGGGCTCCGCGGCATGCGGTGCAAGCGATCGGCAATCTGAAGTACGACGCCGAGCCATCCCGCGTCGAGCCGCCGCGAGTGGTCACGGACCTGATCGCGAACCTGCATCCTACGGCAATTTGGATCGCGGCCAGCACCATGCCAGGCGCGGATCGCCAGGACCTCGACGAAGACGATGCGGTGTTGAGCGCATTTCAGGAACTGGCGCGTAGTCACCCAGGACTTTTGCTGATCCTGGTTCCCCGTAAGCCGGAACGCTTTGACGAAGCCGAGATGAAGCTGTGCGATGCCGGCGTGGATTACGTTCGCCGCTCGCAAGATACCCTCCCCCCCAACTTGAAGCTGCCCTGTGTTGTGCTGCTCGATTCCATCGGCGAGTTGGCCAGCCTGTTTCATCTCGCGGGTGTGGTCTTCATGGGAGGCTCTCTCGCGCGTCGCGGCGGGCACAATGTCCTGGAACCGGCGGCGTTCGGTCGCGCGATCGTCACTGGTCCGCATATGGAGAATTTCGCCGCGATTGCGGCTGAATTTCGCGAACAGCGCGCATTTCTTGAAATCCGGACCGCAAATGAATTAGCAGGAGCCGTCGCCAGGCTGCTCGACGATCCCCGATTGCGCCATGATTTGGGCGCTCGTGCGGCGGCTCTGGCGGCGGGGAAGCGCGGCGTCACAAAAAAAGCCGTGTCCGAAATTCTCCGCTGGCAGGACTTGGCCGTTCCCTGCTGGTATCAGTTGAGCCCAACGCGATTCCTGCTCTGGCCGCTGGCTCAGATTTGGGCCGCGGTGAGCGCTTGGTCGCAGCGCAGCAAGATAGAGCACGCGCGTGGACTCGATACGCCGGTGGTCAGCATCGGCGGCATCAGCATGGGCGGGGCGGGGAAAACTCCCATGGTGGATCACCTCGCCGAACGGTTGCGCGAGGGCGGGCATCATCCCGCGATCCTGACGCGCGGATATCGCCGGCGCTCCATCGAAACCACGATTCTGGTGGAGGCGGGCGAGCCCGCACCCGTGAGCGTTACCGGAGATGAAGCGCAGATCTTCGTGCAATCCGGCTACGCGCACGCGGGCATTGGCGCCGATCGTTTTGCCACTGGCCGCCTGCTCGAAGAAAGATACCGGCCGGATATTTTCCTGCTGGATGATGGTTTTCAGCACACCCGGCTCCGCCGCGATCTGGATCTCGTGCTGATCGATGCCTTGAATCCATTCGGCGGCGGCGCGGTTTTCCCGTTGGGGAATTTGCGCGAGCCTCTGAGCGCGCTTTCGCGGGCGGGTGCTTTTGTGATCATGCGGGCGTCGCCGGAGCGGGAGTACGAAGGAATCCTGCGGCAGCTACGGGCGCTCAACCCACGCGCACCGGTCTTCCGCGCGCGACTGGAACATCGTTACTGGGTGGATTACCGCACGCGCCAGCCGCATCATTCCCCGCAGGCGCCGGTAGCCGCGTTCTGCGGCCTCGCGAATCCCGCCAGCTTCTGGGGAACACTCCGATCCCTCGGCCTTCAGCCGGTGTTCCATTGGGCTTTCGGCGATCATCATCACTACGCGTGCGCGCAGGTGGAGCGCCTGGCGGCACAAGCGCAAATGCATGGATCGAATCTTCTGCTCACCACGGAGAAAGACGCGATGAATTTGCCCGACAGTACGGTGGCGGCCCTGGAACGGGCCGGTGTGGAGCTGCAGTGGCTCAAGATCGGCGTTCACGTCGAGAAAGAAGAGCAATTGCTGGAGTTGATCGCATCTCTCACGACCCAATCACCCGTCACCCGGCGCGAGACACGCCGCCACGGTATGTGACACGGCATGAGTGCTTCAGGGTGTTTGAATAGTGTAAATCATCAGGCCGTTCACATTCGGAACTAAGAGATAGCTGCCGGCCGCGGCGATATCGCTCATGCCGAATTGCGTCACAAAGGGATACAGCACCGGCGCACTGGGCGTGCTGGCGTCCACAATCATGAGGCTGGCCGGGCCGGTGGGGTCCGTGGACGGAGGATTGTTGATGATGGCGAAAAGATCAGACCCTAAGGGTTGCACTACATAAGTGCCCGTGGTTGCGATATCGGTTGTCACATTCGCGATTCCCACCGGGTTCTGAACGTTCGCGATGTTCATGGTGGAAAGCGTCAGGTTGCCTGTGAAGCTGAAATCGGGGACGCCCGGATTACGAAAGCTGGTGGTATTTCCCGTGACCAACAGCAGATTATCATCGTAGCCAAAGCCAAGAAATATAGCCGCATTCGACACCGTCACCTGTTCGATGGCTTGCATGCTTTGCACGCTACTGACATTGATCACATCCAGTGCGGCAGAGCCGGTAGTGCCGCCACCCGCCGACGTTGTGGTGGTGGCGTAAGCGGTATTGGGGTAACTTCCCGCCTGTAACACTAACGCGTTCGGCTTCACGCTTAAGTTGCTCGAAGCAGCCGAGCCGTTCGGAACAATCGCCGACACGAGGACCGGAAATAAACTGCTGAAGTCGTAAGCCGCAAAGTCGCCGTGTTGCGCGCTGATGGAGTTGCCGCTGGTCTGGAACCAACTGGTGCTGACGTACCCGACGGTACCCAGGAAGCTAATGTCGCTGATATAGGTATAGGGTGTCGTGGATAGTTGCGACAATTTCACGGGCGTTTCCGGCGCGCTCAGGCTATACACGGCGAAAGTGGGCGCGCTGCCGGGCCCCACGATGTCCACCAGAATTGGCTGCGACGTGTTGGTATTGATGGCGCATTTACCACCATTGCCCGCCAGATCGGCATCGCCAAACTCGCCCACATAAGTAGGTGCGGTCACGCTGCTGGTGTCGATAATGTTAATCCGATTCGGTCCACAGATGTAAGTGGTGTTTCCGTACACCACGATGCTACTCGCCGCGCCGTTCGCGAAACTCAACTGGCCAACCAGAGTGAGGAAAGTAGGGGGTGCG